>JARXPE010000020.1 GCA_029887795.1 Thermoproteota archaeon | reverse complement strand
TATCTCTACCAGTATAGGCTCCATCTCGGCAGGCGCCTCAGGGTCGTCCCAACCCCGCATCTTTATTCGACAAGCGGAAGTCCAGTCCCTTAAGGGATCTTCATAGCCCAGTCCCTTTGACGTTCCTCTCGGGTTAACCTTCACCACCCGAGCACCGGCGCTCTCAGCCTTGTATTCGAGCAGTTGAAGGAATTTATTCCAAGAGGCGTCTAATATCTTCTGGGCTAAGTTGTGGTTTCTAACCATGTTTTTTATGTTCAGTTTTTCAACACACATTGCGTCGTAATTGTCTACGTAGAACCTTGAAAGTTTATGCAGAAAGTCGTTTCTTTGGTTTATGAGCCTTTCATAAGCTTTAGCGAGCTTTATTCTCTGCTTTTCCTTTGAGTCACTTCATCATTCCGAGTTCTGGGTTCTCAAGCCAGCACCCGATATGAGTATGTAGCCTACGACCCGCTTGAGGGAGCGCCACATCTCGGGTTCATCATTATTCCAGCTTTTGGACTCCGCCCGAGTGACTAGCTCAAAAACATCATCCTTAAACATTTACTTAACCCCCATCGAAGATCCATACCACGGTTGAAACCGTGGGCTTTCTCGTCGAATTTCATTTAAGAATGGATTGTAAAAATGGCAGAACCAAGAATGACCTGACTTCATCTCTTCTTACAGTTGAGTGTGAATCATATACGCGAATTTGTTTGCCCATAAAGTAATGAAGTTTTTTATGGACTGAGAAAACTTCTAAATGGCTGAAAATGCCCTAAAACTTATAAATCAAAACCTTAACCTTAAAAAGGGCAGACTCAAAATTATTACAAAATAGGGTGTTATGAGGGGATAAAGATGGAGGGCTGTAAGAAGTATAACAATACAAGAATAGACATGTTAAGGATGAAGTATGAGATAAAGGCCGAATACAGGGAGGCCCTCCAGCATTTGAAGTTCTTTGGACTTCTTAAGTACAACAAAGCAGGAATGGCAAGCTAAGCATGATAGAGTCGTAAAAGGGATTAATTTTTAATCCCAAATCCTGAACAATAAATCATACGGATTAAATCGATATATTGCATTCTAATCTTGTTCGTGAGAAAAATCAGGGTGCTCCCACATGGAGGTGCGACGCCAGCACCTTTTGGTAATCTCAAACTTCGCCTTGGGAGCGCTATGGCTAGTTGCAGGGGCAATGGAGGGCAACTTTCTTAGAGTAGTCTTTGGGTCGACTTTCATATTGGTCACATTCTTGATGCTTTTGGAACATAAGTTCAAGGACTCCGAAACGGGGCGCCTCCTAGAGATGTTGTGTTTGATGTTGATCTTCGCCATTATCTTGGCGGGTTACTTACTGACCGGAACAGCTCTTTTAATGGTCGTTTCGTTCTTCATCTTGGGGATTTTAGCTTTGGGTTTGGTGCTATCGTATCTTATACCGAAAATTCGGGGCTGATTTGTTTGTTGGTTATCTCTTACCCCACAAACAATTACCGTGTGAAGAACTCCAACTTCTTTATCCCGACTATCTCGTCGAACTCTATTCCCAAGGCATCTAGGACCTGCCCAAACGTGGTCTCTATGTGACCCACGTATTTGTCGACGTCGACCTCGTCAACCCTGGCAAGCTGCACGGGCTTAACTCCGATTGGACCCTGGACCTTCACGTAAGAGATTATGTCGCCGGGCTTGACTTCCTTGCCCTTCTCCTTTAGCTGCTTTGCGGCTTTAACGTGCTGGGGGGTGGTTTTTTGGTAGCGCTCAACAGGGCGGGAAAGCATCACCCTGAAGGCCAGCTCATCTAGTGTGTATCGACGGCTCTTGAGGTTGGCGTAGCAGTTCTGAACTATCTCCTTGATCTTGATCTTTGCCCTGTCGAAGTCCTGAGGCGACTTGACGTCTTTTAGAACCTGCGTCATCTCATTGAATGCCAACTTAATGAAGACAGGGGTGTTCCGTTTCTTGCCCATTAGACCCTTTATGTCGACCACGCCGGTATCCATGACCCCCAAGTAATTCTTCTTTCTTCCAGAGAACGTTACGAAGGTGTAGCGTTTGTCGACCTCCAGGTCTATTCCGAACTTGGACTCTGCCCACTCCTGTATTTGGGAAATTTGATCTTTCGTGGGCTTGTATAGGAACAAAGAATCTGTGTCGGCGTATATGACGGGAACCCCAAGCTCCTTCGCCTTATTTATGGTCTCTCTTATGATGTGGCGACCGATGGCGGTGGTGCTGTCAGCGAGGGGGAGGCAGTAGAGCGGAAAGATCTCGGCTCCGAAGACTCCGTAGGATTGTCCACAGGGCATAAGCCTCCCGTTGCGGCCAGCAAAGACCGTGTGATTCTTCTTTGTTGTGACGCAATAGACTTTCCCGTTATAATGGATCTTAGTCTTTCTCCAGTGGTCAGTATGTTGATTTGTGTTTCTCCATGTGACTCTAAATAGATTATAACGCTGATCATAAATGCGCTTTGACGAATAGCCGAGTCTCGCTAGAATAACTGGAAGCTGATTTGCAAGTGTTGCGCTGGAGGTGGAATATAATGTCTTTCTATTAGATCCGTCTCCAGAGTAAAGACCGTCTAAAAACGATTTTAGTATCACATTGTCAGCATGCATTATTGCATGAGGAATTTTTTTCCTATGAGAACAATAGGCACAGTGACATTTTTCGCATTTTTCGTGAGTGTAGCAATTCTCACTTAACCATTCGTACAAGAGTTCATTTGAGATCCTGAAGCCATTTTTACAAATACTGTATTTAATGCCAATTAGGTCAAGGATACTCTCGATCTCCTTTCTGGAAGTGTTTCCGTTGGGATTGCCCTTTCCAGTAAACTGGGTGATGTCAATATGCAGGTTATGTCCTCGTTTATTACAACTGAGATAGACCCTCTCTTCATTTCGTCCGAGGCTTCCCTCTGAGACAAACCAGCCGCAAAGTTTAGCAAAAAGTTCAAATTCAATCCTCACCGGGAGGCGATTTGTCCTCTCATCTGCTTGGTCTCGATTGAACTTTGCCAGATAGGGTTGACCGCCCAACTCGATAATTCTATCAAGGGTCGCTTCACATACGCGGTCTATATCAGGGATGAAGAATGTCTTCGAGCTTTTTCTGTAGTAACCATTTAGGGATTTGAGTAAGAGCCAGAGCTCAGGGTTTTCGCTGTCCACATGCCCTTCTTTTGCTGCAGGGAGTCTTATGGCGAGCCCCCACTTTTTCCTCTTCCCAAATTCCAAGAATGATAAGTATTCTGATGACCGTTTGAATGAAGGTTTAAGCTCGGGTATTATTAGATCTCTTGCGTTGTATATCGACACTGCATCCATGAACTTCACTATCTTATTCTTTCGGTCTGTGACAAGGAACCTATGTTCGGGTGTGACTATGAGATCGGTGCACCTGTCGTTCTTGAAGTGGAGGAGGTAACCAGTATAGTCGAACTCTTGAGTTTCGACGACCTCGTCAACCTCAGGCTCGAGGGTTTCTGGATTCACATTTATGACTTTGTCGCCAATTTTGACGTCCTTGATATTCTTTACGCCCTCGGTTGTTAGTATATCAGTATCGCCAGTGAAGCACGCATTTAAGAACACCTTCAACGCCTGTTGGACTACCTTATACCAGTTCCTTATCTCGGGCGACAGTGAAGGATCTTTTGACTTCTGCTTGAACCACTTGACCCTTACATCCTTGAGCAGCCCGATGACCAACGACATTAGCCCGACCCTCTTGGTGCAGACCCAGTGCTTGGTATCTGGGACGAGGTTCGATTTGCAGGGTTCGTGGACGCACCTAACGGTCTCGTATGATAGATTCCATCTAGAGATTATACTCGGGTACAGGCTGGCGAAGTCAAGGACGACCACGTCGAAGTATACGTTGGACTCGGGCTTGATGACAATGGCACCAAGGTATTTCTTGCCCTTTATTATGGCAGTGGTCGAGGCTTCGCCCTTCATAGCTTCGATGTCACTCTGCCGGGGTATGAGATAGTTCCTCGCCCTGTGCTCGTAGAAGAAGAGGCTCCTGATCCATCGGGATATGCCCTGGCGGGTGACGTCCTCCATGGACATCCTAGAGATCCTCATTATCATAGTTATTAGGTTCATGATCAGGCTCGAGTTCTCGGATGAGAGCCTGAGGACTATTAGGGCGTCCCTGTAGCAGTAGGACGCCAACTGGAGGTAGTCCAGCTCGGTGACGGTCTTCTCTATGTGGATCTTCTTGATGTCAAGTAGTACGCTCGCCACTGAGTCAAGTGTGACCTCCCTGTATGAGTTTCCGAAGGCGTAGACCTGTATGGCGTGGTTGTGGAGGAACTTGTAGAGGTCGATGTGGACTCCAGTGGGCAGGAGGGCGATCTCTCTCCCCATCTGTATGGGGATTTCCTCTTTCTTCATGCCAAGCACTTGGGCGCGCCTCCACAGGTAGTGTAGATCGAAGTTGTCGCCGTTGAAGGTGAGGACGATGGGGTAGTCCAATAGGTACTTGAAGATCTCCTTAATGAGTGAGAGCTCGTCCTCGAAGTAGACGAGTTCGACGTTGTTTGGGAGGTCGGGAGGTCTAGAGCCCTCCTCGGTCCCGGACCTTTTCAGGAGGAGGACTCGGTTTAGACCGTCCGACCCGACCAAGGAGGCGCATATGACCTGGTTCTTTGCAACGGACGGGTCGGGAATTCTGTCGACAGCCTCGGTGGCGACCTCGATATCCAGAGCTACCCTTCTGTAGTCTGGTACGGGGACGACGAAGAGCGGGAACCAGTCCATGAGAGACTTCATGTGCTCAGGGGGGAGGTCCTTGAACATGGTCTTTATATCGTCTAGCTGGAAGGGGCGATCCTCCCTCACGAGTTGACCGTCCTCGATTCGGTAAGTGTACCCGGGGGTCAGCCCAAGGTCGTAAGTGTAGCACTCGTGGTAGCGGATGTTGTCCTCCCAAGAGTTCTCCAGGATCTCGCGGAGGCTGCTGCCCCTCCCGCCGATAGAGAGGGGGTCCCTTGCAACGACCTTTGTCATCCGCACTTTTCTGTCGTAGAGGAGGTCGTATTTTTCAACCTCGGCTGTTAGAGTGCCATCGAAGCCAGGGTGCGAGGTGATGCGCCTATCTGATAAAAGATCATGGAGGGAAAGGTCTGTAAGGAGGTATGGTCTGTGACCAGTGTTATCGTACCAGAAGACGATCTTGCCCTTCTCAACGTCGTAGAGCTTGAGGAGGGCCTTATTCTTCGTACCGCTGTAGGTCACAGAGAGGAGGTAAAGCGTGCCAGTGTTCTGAGGGGTCTCGGCTTCGAATATCGTCCTCTCGATGATCTCCTCTTCCGCTGGACCCTCTGCCTCTGCTTCGAATTCAGCCCCCTCTTCTCCAGACTCTATGATTTCCTCCTCTTCTGGTTCCTCCTCGCCTCTTTCGGGCGGAGGGCGTTCCTCCTTTGGTTTGGGGCGAGGGGGCTCCTCCTTCTCGGCTTTCTTTTCTTTAACAATAAACCTATCCAAGCTCACCATTATGAGGACCCAACCCGGTGGCGGACCTTAACCCGTGAGGCGCCACCTCTCGAGTTTCTCTTCCTCAGACCTCAGTTTTTTCAGTTTCTTGTAGTGATTTTCGCAGAGGTAGAGCCGGCTGGATTCTGCAACATCCATGCCAGCCCTCACCAAAAAGCTGGAGTATGAAGGTGAGAGAGACCTAACTGCGGGTTCGTTACATCCTTTGACCGAACATAGCTGCCCTTTCTTGACGCGCCCCACTATTATCCCCAGAGCATACTATATTTATAGGCGCAAATTAACCTTTATGCGGAGTGGGCCCGTCGTCTAGCTTGGATCAGGACGCAGAGACTGAGGACATGGAAAGATGAGATAAGGAAAAAGAAATCCAAAGTCGCGTATGCCTGCGGAGCCTGAGGTCCTGGGTTCGAATCCCAGCGGGCCCGCCATGGAACCTTCTTTTGTCCGCACATGACATGCGCCTCAAATCCATAGAGTCTTATGATGTCTTCCAACATTTTCCTTCGCAATAGTGGATCTATTTGTTTTTGGGATCACAAATCTTTGGCGTCTCATCCTTGCAAGACACGTTATGTTTAGGTAAAATTAAGTAGGAAGTTGAATAATAACAGTAAACAGCAAAAGAATTAGAAGGGCGCAGTTTGGGAGTTTAGTTATGCGTGAGGGTGAGGGCGGGCTGGCTTCTGCTATCCAAGACATTTTGTTGGGTTTTGCCCTATCCATTCCTCTGGAGATCGCAGGGTCGATCGTTTTCAACAATCCGCAGTTGGGATACCTTTGGACAACAAGCGATTTGATTTTGATCATAGGGTATAAATTTTTACTGATTATGGTCGCTGTTGCTATTATAGAAGTCCTTGGACACTGGGGACTAATGTATACTTTAGGTTATATGGTAGGGGCTCTGTTGATGTCAATAATTTTGGGTTTTGAAACCCTGAACTTTATTATGATACTTATAGCGATCTTTGTGGCGTTACTCGTTACAGTTGTTAGGATTGTTTGGAGAAGACAACAATAAACGTGGGAAAGACAACCCAGCAAAGTTTATATACTATTCAAATATAGATTGCCTCCTCTTTTAAAGAAAGAGTGCTTGATTATGTCTAACGCCCTTGACTTGAGGAGGTTTTTGGTAGCGCCTGGAAGGCGCCTTGTTGGGCTGAAAGGAGTAGTGAATGGTGGATTTAGAGCAGTATCAGAATCAACATCAATACTTTTGAGGCACAAGGTCGCACTCCGCCAAGCATTTGTTTCATGTGTCAGCGAAGGTGTTAATATTAATTGCAAGGATATGCTAATTCTCACTTTTTTAGATCTAACAGAGTCTGATGCAACAGTTGAAGAAATAGTTGATGAGCTCAAATCTACGGGATATTTTATTTCATTAGAAGTTATAAGACCAATTGTAGAGGGGCTGTTAGCCGATACGATTTCTCATCCGCTCGTGGCTGGTAAAAACAGGATCGTAATATTAAGGGATTTAGGTTACCGAGGACTCTTGACCGAGATTCGTAAGCTATTCGGCACGGGGGGAGAGACCCTACTTTACCATGTTGGTTTTACAACTGGTACCGAGTTTGGAAAGCTCCATAGGGAGACCGCACAATCTGTTAACCTGAAGGATCCTATAAACATTTTCGAGAGTGTCAGTGCTGTAATGTTTCGGTGGGCGGGATTCGGCGTGATGGAGGTCGAGGAGCTGACTGCAGACGGCGGGGTGATAGTGGTGAGAGACTCGTTCGAGTGCGAGCTCGGGAAGAACAGCGCGACCGTCTACAGCCAGTTCGTTAGGGGGATAATCGCTGGCATATTGGCTGAGCTCTTCGGCTACGGTTTCAACGTTGTTGAGGAGGAGTGCATAGCCAAGGGCGATCACGTCTGCAGGTTCAAGTTAAAAAGAATTACACTGCGAATTAATACGTGAACTGCCTCACCCTGAAGTGTGCAGTTCATGATTCAGTGATAGCGCTTACTGGCACTGCAAATAAAGGTTTCATCTCGAAGTGCTTATTGGGTCGCACCAACGCCGTTAAAATCATATCTAACGAATGAAGGTATCGAAAAGATTTTGCAATCAAAAGCAAGATAATTTTTTGAGTGGAAAAAGAAAGAATGAAATGATTTGAATCATTTCGGTCAGTCTATAATCTGGGCTTTTTCTTTAACCTAGGCACCGCCTTGTTTTTGCGGCTTCGAGTAATGATGTTGAGGCGGCGACATTATCACCCTCAAGGAAGGATATAAGAAAGTTGTTCGCAAAGTTTTCGTGCTTCATCTGTACGTGTGTGGCGGGACCGAGCTTTATGCCCAAGTTCCTCTCTACAGCTTCGAGGTCGCTTAGAATGTCCTTTAAAACCTCTTTCATGCGCTCCTCGTCCATTCCCGATCTCTTTGCCACGCCCTTGCTGTCATGCTTGAGCAACTCAATGTTCCGCCAGGAAAGGTAACCACCAGCCTCCTCCAAGTCGTGTCTTAGGTTCACGTAGTGCTCACTCACAATCTCCCACTCCTCTTCCTTGAGTTCCGAGAAGATCCTGCCCCCCAAGAGCTCAGGCGGGATCCCCAAAGAGTAGAGGGCTGCCGCGAAGGGTATGGCTCGGGGGAGGGAGACTGTGCCGACCCTTCTGCTATATCCGAAGAGCCCTATATGGAGCCGCCTTGCCCTCCTCGGGGGGACGTAGGACGCAACGCTGTTTATGAGTGGAGCGAAGCGTTCGACGACCCTTCCGTATATAGAGGCGCTCTTCCGGATTATTGAGTCCAGCTTTTCTTCAGCATCGTGATCTATTGGTGGGGGGACGCCGTTAGGGAGGTGGCTGTTCAGGAGGGATACGCAGTTCTTTGCCTGCTCAAAGGGGTAGTCGTACTTAAGGGCGGACTGAATAGTCACGGTCGATAGACCCTTGTACTCCTTGAGGAAATTTTGCAGGTTGTTGGGGGATAAGTGTCCCCTGAAGGGCATTGAACCGACCCCAAGTATTGGATGTATTGGGATCTCCCTTCTTTGGGAAAGGAAATGAAGCTTAGAAAGGGCAACTTTGGCAAGTAAGACAGCGCATAGGAGACCGTAGTTCAGAGCTGGATCAGACCTGGCTATAAAGACCCTCATATACCTTGGCTTAACGGACATTATGAAAGGGTCCAAGATTTTGTCGACCATGAATATGCTGTCGTAGTCCTCTATGATTGGTATGAGCTCGATAGCCTTGGGCTGGAAGCACCCGATCCAATCTTTAACCGTGATCTCTTCGTCCAGCCTTATCTCTTCAGCATTGGCGATGGCCTTCTTGTAGTAGTTGTGGAGCCATAGGAGGTCCTTTGCGTCGGTTGTGAAGGGAAGCATCACCTCGAATATTGGCGCTACCTCCCTCTTGTAAAATGAGGACGCTACGTCGCAGGCAACTGTCATGTTCTGTAGTGTCTCGACTACGACCTTCCTCTCGGCGCCCTCTATCTTAGGGTTGGGGATCCGGTATGTTAGGAAGATGTCCCTACCAAGCTGATTTTCATAAAAGTACTCGGGATAGTTGGAGAGCAGTTTTCTAACCACGCGGGTGTCTACATCCTTCCCCTCAGAGTCCCACATGACCTCATGGCAACCCAAGTCGTGGAATGCGTAGTATATCTCGTGGATCTCGGCGTTGCCCTCTATGATACTACCGGTGCACCATGCTGGGAGGTTGGCGTTGTCGGGGTGCTGCGTGGATATGGTTGCCGGGATCTTCCTATACTCGACCAATGATAATCCTCCATAATTTTCAGAAGTTTTTACAGAAATTGTGTTAGTATAACTGTTAGTATTACATATATGCAATTACAAATACAAAAAGATTTAATCTGGACGGGTTTGGGCATTGAAGAAGGGCTTACTGCCTTAAAGTTATGCAAACTCCTCCCAATAGCTTTAGTATTTGATTTGGCTTATAACATCCGCATCATTTATGAGTGTGAGAGTGTTAGAGATACCAAAGCGACATTAACACTCATAAACGGATTACGGGGGCACCAATTTGGCAAAGGAGAGCGTTGTTGAGAGACCGTTTGCGGTATTCAGGGAAGAGTGCAGGGGCTTAGTCATAGGCGCGCTCAACGAAGAAGGAGTTGAGTTCGCCGAAGATGAAGTGAGGCTCGCAGTACCCTCTGCCCCAGATTATGGGAATCTCAGTTTTTCGACTTTTGTAATTGCGAAGAAGAACGGCAAAAACCCAAAGGAATTAGCCGACAGTCTAGCCTCGAGGATATCCTCCTACGGGAGAAATTTAGTGGAGAGGGTCGAGTCGGCGGGCGCCGGATATGTGAACTTCTTTGTGAACTATGCAAAGTTCGCGGAGGTTACGCTGGAGGCGATATACATACTGAGGGAGAATTTCGGCAGGCTATCAGACAGGGACGAGAAGGTGATAGTAGAGCATACGAGCGTGAACCCTATACACCCGATCCATGTGGGCGGGGCGAGGAATGCCGTTATAGGAGACACACTGGCAAGGATTTTGAGTGCGGCGGGCTACGACGTGAGAAGGCACTTCTACATAGACGACGTCGGACTGCAGGTGGCTCAGGCGAGCTATGGTTACTCCAAGTTAGGCGATGTTCCAGTGGTCGGGAAGAGCGACCACTTCGTGGGGTTTGTCTACGCGTCCACCAGCTGCGCCATGAGTATAAAGTCGCTCCAGAAAGAGATAGAGAGGCTCAAAGTAGAAGGGAAGGACGAGGAGGTGAGGGAGAGGCTAAGCGAACTGGACGACTGGGTGAGCGTGGCATCGGAGTTGAGGGCAAAGAACGAGAAGGTATTCGACGCTATATACCAGGCTGTATCGAGTTCTGCCGATCCTGAGGGCGAGGTTGCCGAGCTCCTCAAGAGGTACGAAAGGAAGGAAGAAGGTGCTGTCAGGCTGATAAGAAAAGTCTCGGAGCTGGCTTTGGCGGGATTCAAGGAAACTCTCCAGAGGGCTGATATAGAGTTTGACAGCTGGGACTGGGAGAGCGAACTGACATCGTGGAACGGCGGGGCAGAGACAGTCGTCGAGTGGCTGTTGAGGAGTGGTTTCGGGAGGGTTGAAGAGGGGACTGCAATACTGGACTGTGAGGAGGTAGCAAAGAGGTACGGTCTCAAGGAGAAGTACGGGATAAAGGGGGAGGTGCCACCACTCACGCTGAAAAGGTCGGATGGGACGACGCTCTACACAACTAGGGACATAGCGTACACCATGTGGAAGTTCGACCGGGCTGAAAAAGTCATAAACGTAATATCCTTGGAGCAGAAGCTGCCACAGTTGCAGCTGAAGTTGGCACTGTACGCGCTGAACCTAGGTGGACTGGCAGAGAACCTCGTGCATTTCAGCTATGAGCTGGTCCACCTGCCCGGGAAGAAGATGTCGGGGAGGAGGGGGAGGTACGTCACATTTGATGAGGTTATGGACGAGGCGGTGGAGAGGGCGTATGAGGAGGTTTCCAAGAGGTCGCCCCACCTTAGCGAAGAGGAGAGGAGAAAGATCTCAGAATTGGTGGGGGTTGGAGCGGTCAGGTATGCGCTGGCGGCTGTTGCGCCGAACAAGCCGATAACATTCACGTGGGAGAGGGTGCTGAACTTCGAGCAGAACAGCGCGCCCTTCATACAGTACGCGCATGCCAGGGCGAGCAACATACTAGCAAAGGCGGGTCAGGGCGTTGGGCAGAGCGAGGCAGAGTATGCGGGTTTAAGCACCAAGTACGAGAGGGAGCTCGTGGTGAAGCTCTCCATGCTCCCGGAGATAGTGAATGAGGCAGCAGAGAATTTGAGACCTGAACTGATTGCTGAATATGCCAACGATCTATCGTCGGCATTTAACCTGTTCTACGACAACGTCCCCGTGCTCAAGACCGAGGAAGTGGGGTTGAGGGAGGCGAGGCTGAGGCTCGTTGAGGGCGTGAAAACAGTTCTGTCGAACGCGCTGTATCTGATGGGGATAAGAGCGCCAACGAGAATGTAAATAGCAAATAAGGGTGGGTTAACCATACAGCATCCTTGAGTAGGAAGTATTAAGGCTTTTAATCGTGGATTTGGGTTTTTGTAAAAAAAAGTTTATTAGAAATACATTAATACAAATATATAAAAGGTTAAAATAAATTATTTAAATTAAGGTTACATAATATTAAACAACCGACTTTACATTTTTGTTTTCTGAACGAAAGAAAAAGCTAAAATGAAAAAAAACAGCATTTATCATTCTTTTGAGACTACCATAATAGGTTCATTTTTTCAAGGATGTGGAAGGCTAGTGTGAAGTAGAACAGTATTGTTAATGGAATATGTAAGGTTCTCCAATAATCTTTGATTATTTTCGCCTTTAAGTATCTGCCCAATATTCCGCTTACAACTATTACAATCATGAGGATGAGGGCAAAGAAGCTGAGGAAGTACCCTGGCCTCGGACTTTGTATTTTGTTTAGTATGTGGAGGGCAACTAGGACTATGGAAGCCGTGCCCGTTATGCAGTGAACCGATAGCCAAGTTTTAATGCTTTCCGGAAATCCTCTCTTAAGGGCAGAGTATGAGGTTGATGCCGCAAAAATCAGGAAGCCTAGCCATCCAAACCAATGGGCAGTATCTTTTGGAAACACCACGTAGCCCTTTTGTTGATGTCTCGCCTCAGGTCCTACATTGAAGGTTATAACGGCAGTCAACAGCAGTAAAGATAGGACAAAGACCATCAAGAACAGAGCTTTACTCAAGTTCTTACACCTTTCCATGATTGGTAAAAGTTTGCCCTTTAAATAAGGTTATAACCACCATGGGAATTACTAAAAAATAAATTTAATTGCTTTAGTCTAAGGTTTATGCTTGACTCCGGAATTAATGATGCGGTAATTTTAGGAAATTGTCAATAGTTACAAAATAAGCGGGCCCGGAGGGATTTGAACCCTCGACCATCGACTCTCCCCGAGGTCACCGGAGGCCGACGCCCTAATCCATGCTAGGCCACGGGCCCGTTCACAATCAAACATTCATAGTGGTCCAATATATTTTATTATATCTTTTTATCATCTTATGATTCTGTTTATTTCATATTATATCATGAATGCTTTTGGCTCAATTTTGCCTTCTAAGCGTGGATGGAGTTTAATTACACCATTAATCAAATCGACACTATAGTAAGAGACCCAGAGAGCAGAAATATCGTTGAAAGGTAAAGTATGGTAATCATTATGAAGGCAAGATCAACCTTACCAAAGAATAGCTCTCTGTAGTAGGTCTTCTTGCACTTGACACCGAAAGCCCTTGCCTCCATAGCCTCGGCGAGCCTGAAGGACCTCCTTATTGTGCACATTATTAATGGAACGAGGATCATGGCATACTGCCTAACCCTCCTGAGGCTAACCCCTTCAAACTCAATACCCCTTGCCTTGTAGGCGTCAACTATGTTGGAGAACTCCCTGCTTATCACCACCGAGTAGCGCGCCGACGCTACAAGCATGTAGGCGAAGCTGTAGGGGACCCTGAGCTTGATGAGCGCCGCGCTGAGGTCGTCGGGGTGTGTTGTGAGGGAGAAAGCCGAGAAAGCAGTTAATACGTTTATGAGACGTAAGGATGTCGCTACGGTGTAGTATAGCCCCATGTAGAGGTAGTTTAGGGCGGCTATGAGGATGACCAGAAGAAGGATCGACCAGAGAGCCCTCGTAAACATCCCCAGGCTTTTTGCCGCAGCCATATAGATCACAATGGTCACCAATATCATCAGCTGTGGCTCTATCGCCAAGAAGTAAATGGAGAAGGCGATGGTCAGGAGGCACCATGCTATCTTTGTCCTTGGGTCCAGCTTGTGTATTAGGGTGTCACCCCTCTGCCACTGAAGTGCATGCAGGAGGTTGCTCACATGACACCACCCCTCACCGAGGTTATTATCGCCTCCGCAAGCTCTCGCAAATCGCGGACAGGGTTGTTCCTCAGCATCCCATTCCTCTTCAGCATCTCTGCTATCTCGAGCAGCTGGGGCATCACCAGATTCGCCTTTGCCAGCATCTCCCTGTTATCGAGTAGCTCGCTTTTTCTCAGATCCCCTAGAACCCTCCCGCCCTTCATTATGACGAACCTCTCTGCGACTTCGTAGACGAAGTCCACATCGTGCGATATTATCACCACAGACTTTCCCTTCTCCAGCTGCCCCCTCAGTAATTGCATGAGCCTCAGACGCTCTATCTCGTCCTGACCAAGCGTTGGCTCGTCTATGATCAGAGCCAAGGGATCCATGCTGAGCACGGAGGCTATTGCAACCCTCTTCCGCTCGCCCTCACTCAGTGATAGCGGTGGCATGCCCCTGAGGTGATCGAGACCCATCTCCCGGAGGGTGGATCCAACCCTTTCAGAGACCGCTTTTTCATCCATGCCTGAAGCCCTTGGACCAAGCCCGACCTCCTTCTCCACGGTGTCGGAGAACAGCTGGTAGAGGGGGTTTTGGAATATGTATCCGATCTTCCTCGCGATCCTTGCGGTCGTGGTCTTCCTAGTATCGATGCCGTCGATCAAGACCTTGCCAGTCGTTGGGCGGAGAAGACCGAGCATCAACTTCGCCATAGTGGTCTTGCCCGCGCCATTCTCACCCATTATCGCCACGGACTCGCCGCGGTTTATCGCCAAACTCACATTTCTGAGGGCTTCGTTCCCGTTCGGATAGGTGTAGCTCACATCCACGAACTCAATTAGCGTGCCCATCTCAAAGCACCCCTCAATTCAACCTCCAGATCCTCAACGGATAAGGGAACATCCTGAAGCCTGAGACCCATCTCTGCCAGCATGTGGTAGAGCTGCACCGCCCTAGGAAGCGAGACGCCGAGCTGCGCCACCTCGCCACTTCTTAGAACCTCCTGTGGGCTTCCGTCCATTGAGACCCTGCCCCCTTTGATTATCACCACCCTGTCCACTTTATCGAGTATGAAGTTGAGGCGGTGCTCCACTATGATAACGGTTATTCCAAGCTCAGTGTTCAGCCGCGCGATGAGATCGATGAGATCCTTGGCGCTCTTAGGGTCGAGTTCGGATGTTGGCTCGTCCAAGACCAGGATTTGGGGGCGCATCACGAGTACCGACCCGATTGCCACCTTCTGTTGCTGACCGCTGGAGAGGGTCTCGACAGGTCTTTTCAGCAGGTCGCTTATCCGGAGGATTTCAGCCACTTCTTTTATTCTCCTGGAGATCTCATTCCTCTCCACGCCAAGGTTCTCCAGACCGAAAGCCATCTCCGCCTCAACGGACATCCTGGTTATCTGGTCCTCAGGGTTTTGAAAGACCATGCCCACGTGCTGGGACAGCTCGCTGGTGCTCGAGGCTGCCACGTCCTTTCCCATGACGGTGACTCTACCGGAGATCCTCCCGCCGTAAAAATTTGGGATGAGGGCGTTGAAGCACCTGCACAGGGTGGACTTCCCGCCGCCCGAGGGACCAGTAATGAGGACGAACTCCCCGGTATCGATCTCAAGGTTTACATTTAGCAGCGCGGGCTCCTTTCTCCGCGGGTAGTAGTATGTGAGGTTCTCCACCGATATTGCCCTCAAGGCTATGCACCAGTTAATCGGAGGCGAAATACTCGGTGATTCCCGCCTTTCTTAATGCCTTTATTACCAAGTAGCCGATGAGGGCGCCAGGACCGCAGCTGACCTCAAACATTATCCAAAGTGCCCACACGCCGGAGACGCCCATAATGGGGGGGATTTTGGCACCTATGGCTGGCACCAGCAGGTAGTAAGCTAGGGTGGCACCTATGACGGTGGTCCCGATGTTCTCGGTAAAAGCCACAATGTCCCTCTTGACCCTGAGGCAATGGTAAATAAGCCCCACAATGAATCCGCCAGGCATGCCCCCTGGAAAGGCAAAGAGGGTTCCCAGGCCCAGCATGTTTCGGAGTATGCCTGTCAGGGTTGCGGCACCCAGCGCCCAGAAAGGACCCAACAAGATCCCGGCGATTATGTTGATCATGTGCTGGAACGGATAAGCCTTGATAGGACCTATTGGAATGAAGAAGGGAGAAAGTGCGACACCTAACCCTGCCAGCCCGATGGTCATGGCGATCATCCTTGTAAGCGGAACCTTACGAGCCACCGTCATAACAATCACGCACGTAAGTTTAAAATAAAGGGATTATATAAACTATACATAACTGAATTATAGAATAAAAGGAAATTCTCTAAGTTGGGTGGGATGAAAGAGCTTGGCTTCACCCATTTCTGAGGAGAAGCTGAAGAGAGATCTTAACGAACTTGTGAGGTTGGTAGAGAGGCAAGGGGGCGAGGCAAAGGTGATAGACACAAGGGAGATTGTGGTGGATGAGAGGGCTCGACTGAAGTGCATGTACCCTCCTTGCCGCTGGTACGGGAGCAGCATAATGTGCCCCCCACACCTCAAGCTCGTCCCGAGTGTTACAAGAAGGATCGTGAGGATGTACAGGTATGCTGTCCTGATCAGGCTAGGAACGCCCGTGGAAGACCTCGCGGGACCCGAGTGGACCAAGAGGCATGTGCCACATGAACTAAAGCTCAGGGAAGTGGTGAGTTTAGTGGAGAGCGAGGCGCACAACATGGGCTACTACTTCGCTATGGGGTTTGCTGCCGGGGAGTGCTCGCTATGCCTATCACAAAATATTGATTGTGATGCCCTTAAGACAGACAGGTGTAGGTACCCGCTGAAGGCGAGACCCGCAATGGAGGCCGCAGGCATAGATGTGTTCGCCACCGTTAAGAAGTCCGGCTGGGAGATACACACAATAAGCCCTACGAAGGACATGTCGCTAATACCCTGCGCAAGCCTATACGGGCTTGTGTTGATCCACTAAACAGGAAAAATAAAGGTCTCATTAAGGGGCATTCAGTGCCTGACGAGCGAGTAGAGAACGATTCCGACGAGTAGGATAACGATGGCCACTATGTAATATTTCATGAATTTCTGAAACTTTTGGGAGCGGGACCTCTTCGAGAGCTCCTTCTGGTATTCAGGCTTGCACTTTAGGCAGTAGTCCCTCCCCTTGACCTCGATCATCCTGCCACAGTATACGCAGTGGCGGTGGGGGTAGATGTATGGTCTGCGTTTCGCCGCAGGTGCTGTTTTTTCTTCTTTTTCTTCCAATTGTCTTCCTCCAGATTATACCGCCATGGAGCTTTCAGCGCATGCTGCCTATGCTGACTGCCATGGCTTTTAGGCGCTCGATCCTCTTCCAGGTGGAGGGGTGGGTGGAGAACATCTCCAGGAGGGCGTCCCCTCTGAAGGGGTTGACTATCCAGAGAGGGCTTGTGGACGGATTGACATTTAACGGAACACCGGAGCGGGCGACCCGTTCTATCTTCTCGAGGGCGCTTGCCAACGAAAGGGGCTTGCGGCTCAGGAGGGCGCCCTCTCTGTCGGCATCGTACTCCCTTCCCCGGGATATAGCCATTTGGATGAGAAAGGCAGCCAGCGGAGCCAACAGGCTCAGTAGGAGGGCGAGGGCGCCAGCGTTTCGGTTCCTGTCGCTGCCCCCGCCGAAGAAGACGCTATACCTACCCACGAGAGCGAGGTAGCTTATGGCGCCCGCTATTGTGGCTGCGACAGAAGCCACGAGGATGTCCCTGTGCTTTATGTGGGAGATCTCGTGGCTCAGGACGCCCTCAAGCTCGTTCTCGTTAAGAATCTCCAATAGACCAGTGGTGACCGCCACAACGGAGTTCTTTGGACCCCTTCCGGTGGCAAAGGCGTTCGGGGCCCTAGATTTTATGATCGCGACCCTTGGCTTTGGGAGACCGGCGCTGGTTGCCAGCGATGCCACCATGCGATGGAGGTCAGGGTACTCGGTCTCGCTCACGACCTTTGCGCGGGACATTGACAGGACGATCTTGTCGCTGTAGAGGTATGAGACAAGATTCATTACTCCCGCCAGCACCAACGCTCCGAGGGAGACAAGCTCCGGGGATCCTAGGAATAGTCCTATCACGTAACCTAGGATGACGAAGATCGCCGTAAGCACAGTCATCATTAAGCCCAGACGCAGCATGATGACCACCAAATAGGAAGTATTCTCAAAGCGCTTATAAATTTTGAGGGTGAGAGGTCACGAGTCTGAAAATGGGAAAAACTCATTTCAGACCATCATTTCTCTGGAAGGATCTCGGTGTAGTAGTACTCGTTGATCTCCTTCTGGTACCTGTCGAGCCATGATCCCTGCTTGTTGACGCGTGGTCTGCCCGTCTCCGGGTCCCTCCTGAAAGTGATCCCGAGCCCCTTAAGGAACTGGTTCATACCCTTCCTGAGGGAGGTGGGTGGATTGGCTACGCCGTAGACGCTGGGCTCCCCGGAGAAGACCATTATGCTGTCGGCTATAAGGTCTATTGCGACGATGTCATGCTCCACGACGAGTGCCGCAGCCCCGCGCTTCTCCGCGACCCTCCTTATGCAACGGGAGACTGCGAGGCGGTGCTCAACATCCAAGTGGG
Source organism: Thermoproteota archaeon (assembly GCA_029887795.1). GTDB lineage: Archaea > Thermoproteota > Methanomethylicia > Methanomethylicales > Methanomethylicaceae > WYZ-LMO10. Next base: position 308 of record JARXPE010000020.1, on the reverse strand, counting down.
CGGTTGGCTCGTCTAGAAGGTAGAGCTTTGCGTCCCTTGAGAGGCATACGGCGACGGCGGATCGCTGGAGCTCGCCACCGCTCAGGGAGTCGGCACGCCTGTCAAGAAGAGGTTCGATGTCGAGCGGACCGTAGATCTCCTCCCTGAACCAAGGGTCTTCGATGAGGTTCGGGTTTATGGACTGAAGGATCTCCCTGATGGTCTTGTCGGTGTTTGGGACGACATACTGGGGCTTGTAGCTTATGGTTATGCCAAAGTCGTTGACATATCCCTCCGTAGGCTTCGTGACGCCAGCAATGACCTTGACG
>JARXPE010000002.1 GCA_029887795.1 Thermoproteota archaeon | reverse complement strand
CACAACATCCGGTGCCAGACTATTCTGGTCTACTATATTACCAAAAGCGTAAGCAAGAACCTTGCCGCTTGGATCCTTACATGCCTCGAAGACTCCGTACCTCTCCGCATAAATGACGTCCACACCCGAGGCTATGAGGGCACTCGCGGCGGTCTTAGCCTTGGCTGGGTCATACCAGGAGTTGATGTAGGAGATGGTCACGTTTATGTTGGGATTGACGTATTTCGCTCCTGCTATAAATCCGTTCAACAGGTTGTTCACGTCACCCACGCCTGGGAAGGCTGTAACTATGCCCAGCTTGTTCGTCTTCGTGATCTTCGCCGCTATGGCGCCTGCCTCGAATGCAGCCTCCTGGATGTAGTAGTCATACAGCGCAAGGTTCTTCCCGAAGTTCTTGCAGAGACCGGATCCCTGCGCGAAGTACACATTCGGGAACTGTGGCGCTAGCCTATCGGAGGTCTCCCAGAACCCCCAACTGTGAGGCATTATTAGCTTGTAACCACTGTTTATGTACTCGCGAATAACCCTCTCAACATCTGACTCCGATACCTTCTCAGAGTACGCATAATCTATTCCAAGCTCGTTCTTAGCCTTCAGCAGGGCGTTGTGTAATACCTGGTTCCAAGTCTCCTCAATGGGCGTGACGTAGATCGCGGCGACCTTAAACTTCTGAGCAGGTGCGATTATCGAGGTGTAGGCATAGGCTGCTCCGATCACTACTATTGCGACAACAACAACCGCAACTACCAATGATGTCTTCATACAATTCCACCCAGACAGCAATATCTCTCTTTTTGACATGGTATATAAAAATTTGCCTTTTTCAATACAGAAAATTTTAAATGCTCATTTAAAAATCATAGGCGGAATAATTTCTTGGCATTCTCCGTCGTGACCCTTGCAACCTCCTCCTCGGTCGTACGTTTGATCTCAGCAACCTTCCTCAGGGCGTAAATAAGGTTGGTCGGCTCGTTCCTAACCCCCCTCACGGGAGAGAGCACTGGCGAGTCCGTCTCAAGCATTAACGAATCCAATGGCAGATTCTTGACCAGCTTTTGCTTCTGTTGAGAATAGACCACAGAAGTCGGTATCGAGAAGTAGAAGCCCCTCTCCGCGGCAAGCCTTGCGTCGCCAGATTTACCATCGAACGCATGCATGAGCACTTTATCGGCACCCTCTGAGTACAGAACTTCCAAAGCGACATGACCGGCGCTCCTTGAGTGTACCACCAATGGCAGCCCCTTTCTCATGGCAAGCCTTATGCACCTCCTGAAGAACTCCATTTGGAGATTCCGCATCCCGTGGTCACGCGCATAGAAGTGATCCAGACCGACCTCACCTATTCCGACAACACGCTCGGCCTCAACCAACGCCTCGAACTTTCTATACTTATCCTCTGAGAGCGCCATAGGATCGAGACCAATGGTTAGTGATATAAAGCCGGGCGCCATCGCCAAGACCTCTCTAGCCCTGACAATCTCGGGCGGATCTGTTATGGAGATTATTATATGTTCGAGACCTGCCTCCCTTGCCCTCTTCAGCACCTCTGGAAGGTCCGAATAAGACCCGTCGGTCAGGTGAGCATGTACGTCTATCACTGTCCTCCACCGCCTAACAATAACTATCTAGCCTCCAAAAATCCTTTTACATATGAATTAGAAAGGGATATATAACTGAGTTATAATATAGGGTATTGGGAGACTTATGCAAATAGAGCTAGACCTGAGGGGACTTTACTGTCCAATGCCCGTTCTAAGAACGAGGGAAGAGATGGAGAAGGCGAGTTTTGGTGACGTAATTGTTGTCATCGCGGACGATCCTGCCGCCGAGGAGGACCTTAAGAGGTGGGCAAGGAGAGCCGGTCACGAAGTTGTGGATGTGAAGAGAGAAGGCGATGTCGTATCAGTCTCCATAAAGAAGAGAGGTTGAATGAAGTTATGGAAGAAAAAATAATGAGAGAAAATAATGAGAAAAAAGTGGTTAGGATCCTTTACATACAGACTTCCGGAGTAGACACGCCGGAGAGGTTATATGCGCCCTTCATCCTCGCCATGACCGCAAGGGCCATGAACATAGACGCATCAATATTCTTCATGATAAAGGGCATAACTCCCCTGAAAAAGGGTGTGGCTGAAGGTATAAAGATCGGGAATTTTCCCAGCCTTAAGGAAGTTATGGATCAGGCAGTAAAGTCTGGAGTAAAGCTTTATGCATGTGCCCAAAGCTGCGAGCTTCTAAACATGCCAAAAACCGACCTCGTTGAATACGTGACGGTAGCGGGTGCCGCAACTGTGAACGATCTGGTGCTGGACGCCGACGCAACGCTCTGCTTCTAGGGTGGTCAAAATGTCTCAAGATATAGTCTATATGGATTATGCCTCGGCATCGAAGACTGACCCTCGAGTAATAGATGCCATGTTACCTTACATGAAGGAGTACTTTGGGAACCCGTCGTCACCTCACACCTCAGGTTTGCGAATGAAGAGTGCACTTGAAGAGGCGAGGGCGAGCGTCGCACGCTTGGTAAACGCCGAAAAACCAACGGAAATTGTATTCACATCTGGCGCAACTGAATCAAACAATATGGCCCTAAGGGGGGTAGCATTCAGGAACAAGGACAGAGGGAACCAGATCCTCGCCACGAGGATAGAGCACATCTCAGTCCTCAATACTCTGAAGTACCTTACAAAGTTCGGTTTTGAGGTAACTTATGTCCCAGTTGACAGTTACGGTCTAGTTGACCTCGAGGCGCTAAAGAATGCAATAACCGACAGGACGATTCTGGTGACCATAGGCTACGCAAACAACGAGGTGGGTACGATTCAGCAGATCAGAGAGATCTCTGAGATCGTCCACTCCAAAAATGCATACCTCCACACAGATGCCACTGCTGCCGTCGGAAAAATTCCTGTAGATGTACTAAAGGATGGCGTCGATCTGATGACCATATCCTCATGGGATATGTATGGGCCCTACGGTATAGGGGCACTTTACATCAAGAAGGGGACTCGAGTCGAGCCCCTGATCATCGGAGGAGGGCAGGAGGGAGGTCTAAGGTCTGGCACTGAGAACGTTCCTGGGGCTGTTGGGATGGGCAAGGCCGCAGAGTTGGCAATGGCTGAGATGTCTTCTGACGCCAGCAGGCTGTCCAAGATGCGCGACCGTTTGATAGAGGGAATTTTAAAAAACATACCCTATTCGTTTTTGAATGGTCACCCAACTCGGAGACTTCCCCATAATGCAAATGTCAGGTTCAGCTTCGTGGAGGGTGAGTCCCTGGTATTGTCCCTCGACATGGAGGGCATTGCGGTCTCAAGCGGGTCTGCCTGCTCGTCGAAGACATTAGAGCCGTCTCATGTTCTCATCGCGATGGGGATACCACATGTTGAGGCTCAGGGTTCTCTCTTGATGAGTTTAGGCAGATTCAATAAGGAGGAGGACGTAGACAGGGTCCTGGAAGTACTTCCTAGAATCGTAAAAGGTCTGAGAGAGATGTCTCCTTTAACACCTAAGGAGGTGAGTTGATGTACAGTCAGAAGGTAATGGATCACTTTAGGAATCCGAGAAATGTAGGAGAGATAAAAGATGCGGACGGGATAGGGAAAGTCGGAAACCCCGTGTGTGGCGATCTCATGTGGATATACATAAAAGTCAAGGATAACAGGTTGGAGGACGTGAAGTTCAAGACGTTCGGTTGTGGGGCAGCAATAGCCACCAGTAGCATGATCACGGAGCTCGCGAAAGGTAAAACGATAGAAGAAGCCCTCAAAATCACAAGGCAGGACGTTGCCGATGCCCTCGACGGCTTGCCCCCCATAAAGATGCACTGCTCCAATCTGGCGGCGGATGGTCTTAAGGCAGCGATACTCGATTACATGAAAAAGAAGGGAATCAAGCCACCTGAGGGCATAAAGATTGAGTCTGAGACAGAAAAATGCGACCTCTAACTTAACTTATCTTTTTTTACCTTCAGACATATTTTTTAAATAATCTGCAATTCGTTTTAGATAATAAGAAAAGTTAATAGACCAAACCATCATACCATTTAATGCCGTTCTTATCTTATGACGGATTAATGGAGATCGCACCCATGAGAGAGGAAGCCGGATGGTGGATTGAGGACGCCAAGAGGTGTTTGGAAAAGGCAGAAAAATACTCGGATTTGGGGTTCTACGAGGACACGGTCTTCAACTGTCAACAGGCGTTAGAGAAGCTCTTCAAAGGCTTATGGATAGTTCTTCTCAAGAAAAGACCGATAAAAACCCATAAGATCACAGCTCTTTATAAGCCCTTGGAAAAAATAATCCAATTGGAAGATGAGCTAAAAGACTTTCTATCCCTCATCTCCCCCTATTACTTCATCACGAGGTATCCCGACATCGCAATGGGTCTTCCAGGCGAAATAATCACGAAGAGCTTTGCATCTGAGTGCTTGACCAAGACTAGGAGGATCTTCGAGTGCTCTCTTGGGATTATATCGAAGGAGAAATAAGGCGATACCTCAAGAACTTGCCCATAAAAGTGAACTTTGCAATAATATTCGGGTCCACCGTTTATGGTGAGAGGTTGAAAGACAGCGATATAGATCTGATTGTAGTCTCAGAGGACTTTAAGCAAATGCCCTTTGAGGAGAGGGTAATGCTACTTCAAAAGAACTGGAAGCACAAAGTCATGCTTGAAGCTTTTGGATTCACCTTGGAAGAGCTGGAAAGGCTCAAGAACAAAAGCATTGTGATACAAGAAGCGCTGGAAAAAGGGAAGGTGATCTTAGTACGTTGACTCAATTTTAAGGACTAATGTTACATTTTATCCATATTTTCCATAAATTAAAAATATTAAAAATATTAAATTAAAAATATTAAATTAAAAATATTAAATTAAAAAATCAGAACAGCATTCCAAATATCGACTCTCATTTTACCAAGCTCAGCGCATGTTCTAAGTTTGTCTTTATGAATTTCGATCCTCTGGCGATCCCTACCTCGACAGGAGAATCGCTCTCTTCAGCCTTTGATAGCGCTTTTACTGCTAACATAATTGCGTCCTTCATATCAAGATCTTCACGGTAACCTTCTCTGAGGATGTTCGTTGCCTCCTCGCAGTTCATCCCGATAGCCATTGCCTTGCCGCTCATCATTAGTCCCCTTGGATCGATCTGGTAAAGGTGGCTTCCAATTCGGTCGACTCCTACCACAATTAGTGCTGCACCTAAAGGACGTACACCGCTGTACCGGGTGAACTGGTACATGAATTGGGTGATGTGGTTCACTATCGTCCTCACGTCAATGGGATCCTCAAAGACGACCCTGTGGCGCTGCGCCTCAAGCCTGGCCTCGTCTATCAGTAGATTTATGTCTCCAGTGTATCCCGCGCCAGCTATGCCAATGTTCTCGTCGACTAGGTGTATCTTTTCAACGGGATCCATGAGTGGGTCCGTGTCTTTGGTGTGGGTGACCATCAAAGAAAAGTCCTTGCCTCTTATTCCGACGACTGGGGACCCGTGCCTCACCGCTTCAGCTGCATATTCCACCTGTATGAGGCGACCATCGGGCGTGTAAAGCGTGAAGGGTCTTTCATACCCAAATTCTTTTGGAATCATGATCCATTCCCTCCTATATCCGTCCATTCCATACCTTCTTTTGTTATCTTAAGTACCTGAATTCCGTTACCAGAGCCGGGGTCCCTCTCCATGGCAGACTTGACTGCCTTAGCTGCTATACTTGCCCCTTCGGATACCTTGATACCGGGCCTATAACTGCCCTCCAAAAGACCGTAAGCCATAGGTGAGCCAGAACCCGTTGCCGTAAAGTCCTCATCAGTTATGGCGCCGCTCACATCAGCCTCAAATAGTCTCGGCCCCGTCTCATCTATTCCAGCCACTACTATCTCAGTTATGTAGGGTGCGTAGTTGCGCATACCTAAGTACATGATGTTGGAGAGTAGCTTTGCAGCCTCCTTCACAGTGAGCGGAAACCCCCTTCTGAACTCCATTAGCTTAGCCTCAGCCTTTACCAAGTTTATCAGATAGCTCGCATCAGAGAGCTGACCGGCTATGGCGACCGCCTTTTTCTCGTCTAGGGCGTAAATCTTCCTTACGCTCTTAGACCCTACCATGCCCCCCTTACTTGCCCTCCTGTCAGAGGCCAGAACAACACCATCAACACATTTCAAACCAACAACCGTGGTCATTAGTGGCACCGTATATCAAATGTCATAAATAGCTATTATTGACCAGCTTTTGTTGTAACGGGTCACTAATAGGAATCTATGAGGAGGCGAAGCGACGCCTATTCCTGTGGAGTGCGTTTATGATCCTCTCGTAAAGCCTAAGGGCAGCCTCCCGGGCCCTCTCCTCCTCACCAGGGGGGAACGAAGACGCCGAGACCTCAAGTATCTCTCCCTTTATAGACACGAGGAGCTGTATCTCCCCATCTTCTGTGACCCACTTCAAATCATAACCATCTTTGGTCATAGAGCTCCCCAACCAGCGGGCGCAACCGAACCACCTTCCCCTGAGTATGGCTGCCGCGGAATCAGGGGTCAACCCTCTCGGCAGGTACAGCTGCCCAATTACCATTTTCTGGCATTGCCCATTGTCCACACCTATAATGCGCATCCCCTTTTTGGTGATTAGGTAACCGTCGCCGTTCTTCTCGATAAGCCCCATGGAATAGAGTCGGTTGAGGCTTCTTGCGAGCTTCTCCTGGTGAACTTTGAGGCTGCGCTTTAAACCCTGAAAGCTGAAGCTAGTGTCCGAACTTGAGGCTAGGAATTGGATGACCTTGGAGTCCACCTCGCCGAGGTCGTTGATAAGGCTCATAGAACCCCCTCCAAATATATTTCTGTGCGATATAATTGACTACGAGATATATAGGTTTTTTGCTGTTCCAATAAACTTCAATAGCGGGATCATATTATTTAGTCAATGCTGGCTAACGCTCTTATGGGACTCCTTGATGGTGAATAGCATGATAATACCTATCACTGTCCCGTTTCCCAAGGAATGGGGTAGGGGCGACAGCACCCACTCCTACCTCATTAAACGCGAACTGACAATTCTGATAGACGCGGGTCTTGACAGCGTAGACAACCGGACATACCTGAGGAGGACTTTGAAGGATCTGGACGGACTGAACATCGACTATATCCTAGTGACGCATGGACACTTGGATCACTTTGGTCTGGCGGGATATTTGCAGAGGGAGACTGGCGCTGAAATCTTGGTTCATGAGCTCGATGGCCCTGCGCTGAAAGACTATACCAAAGCGATCTCATGGTATGACGAGGTCTATGATTTTGCGGTTGAAGGTGGATATGAGCCACAAGAACTAGAGAAGATTAGGAGCAAACTCCTGATAGCAATCGAGATGATGCATTGTCCAGATACATTTAGAACTTTCAGGGAGTTGGAGTTGGACCTCGGCGGATGTACCTTAAAGTCGCTAGCCCTTCCAGGGCACACTCCTGGCAGCGTGGGCTACGCCTTCGGCGAGTCCATATTTTCCGGGGACGTGGCAATAGAGGGGAGCACCGTAATCGGGGAGTTCAGGCAGGAGATGAACTCGCTCCAGAAACTTAAGAGTTTCAAGAACGTATTCACGGGACACAGGAAGACGCCATTAACCATTACGGACATAGAATCGCTGGAGACCCACTTTGTGAACCGGCTTGAGCAAGTCCTAAGAACAGTTAGGGGCGGTATGAAATTGAGGGAAGTTGTGAATTCAATCTACGGGGAGATTCCTGAGGAGATCTTCATAAGAAGCATAATCCCCATCAGGCAGACCCTTTCCTACCTGAAGTACCTAGAAGAGGAAGGGTATGTGGTCAAGAAGGGTCCGCTCTGGATCGCGGTTAAGGAAAGCCTATAATTGGCACATGTCTACTTTCTTTAATCTATCTTTAGGTGGACGATGAAGCAATAGGTAAGAACTCATGATGTTCACTGCATTCCATCACATTTTACACAATAAAATATCTCACAATTATAAGCAATGAAAAATTTTTAAATAAGAACCTTTTTAAATTGACTTAAATTGAGGCTTTAGGTAAATTGAAGGTGAGATGAATGAATATGGACCTTGACAACACGGATCTGGAGATCCTAAGGTTGCTCCAAGAGGACTCCCGGACCAGCTACAGGAACATTGCAAATAAACTCGGTTTATCCGTTGGGACTGTGCACAACAGGGTGAAGAGACTTACACAGGAGGGCATCATAAAAGGTTTTTCAACGATCTTGGACCCTGAAAGGCTGGGATTTGAGCTCACGGCAATAATCCTGATGCAGGTTGAGGGTGCACACATAGTTGATGTGGAGAAGACACTCGCAAAATCCCCTCCAGTGATAGCAGTATATGATATAACTGGCGACTTTGACATAGTGATCATTGCTAAATTTAGGAGCAGGGCTGAGCTGAACAAATTCATAAAGGACGTACTCAGGATGCCCCATGTAAAGAGGTCGGTCACGAGCATAGCCTTGAATGTTGTTAAGGAGGATGTCAGACTCAGCCTTTGAGATCTAAATTTTTGGACCGACTTCTAAGGCGGAAACTATATCTTACCATTTCAGACGCAACTCTGACAGCCGATTTGACGGTCCTGAACACAGGAAGGTTCTTCTGCTTGAAAACCCTCGCACACTCGCTGAGGTCCTCCCCTAAGACATCTACCACAAAAATTGGTTTTTTGTGAATATGAACGAGCGCAGAGATCTTCCTAGCGTATTCAACGTCCCTGTCAACCGCCACAGGCACGGCAATGGATCCCAGAACACCGTATCCCATGAGGAATATCATGTCATAATCATTCTCCATCAACAACTTGACGGCTTGATAGTAGGCCTCAGAATTTATGGAAGCGACCAGATCCAGCGGGTTCCTTCTCGACCAGTATGTTGGTAGCAAAGCGTCCAGTTCCTTCACCACAGAGTCCGGCAAGGGGGTCAGGCTAATCCCGGAACTCTCCAATGCGTCCGCACACTCGATCGCCCAGCCCCCGCCCGATGATACGACCGCGGCGGAACCCCCTTGTGGCAAGGGCAGAGATGCGAATGCATGGGCGAGCTCGAAGAGCTCCTCCGTGTCCCTCGCTTGGATCACAGAGAACTGTCGGAATATCCCCTCCAGAACGGAAGATTCTACTGCAATGGCTCCGGTGTGGGAGGCGGCTGCCTTTGCTCCCGCGGGTGTTGATCCGACCTTCAGGATTATCGTGGGTTTATTTGAAGATACCCTACGGAGAGCCTCAAGGAATGCCTTGCCATCCTTTACGGACTCCATGTATACAGTAATGACCTTGGTTGTTTCGTCCCCGGAGAGGTAGAGTAGGAGCTCGGACAATGAGACGTCCGACTCGTTGCCTATGCTGATGAACTTGCTGAACCCTATGCCCGCCTTCTTAGCCCAGGCGAGCATGGTCGTCCCAACCGCTCCACTCTGCGATATGAAAGAGATGTTGCCTTTCTTAGGCACCATCAACGTGAAGGTCGCCGTTAGGCTGTTGTACGAGTTGTAAATACCCATGCAGTTTGGACCGACTATCCTCACACCCTTTTCGCTTGCGATCCGCAAGACTTCCCTCTCGAGCTCCGCACCCCTTTCGCCGGTCTCCTTGAAGCCGGCGGTTATAATGACTGCATAGGGTATGCCCTTCTCGCCACACTCCGCTATGACAGACGGGACTAGGGCAGCTGGGACTGCCACTATTGCGAGGTCAGGAACGGCGGGCAGCTCTTTAACCGAACCATAACACCTCAGCCCCAGGAGACTCTCACATCTAGGGTTTATCGGGTAGATGTGCCCAGAAAATCCACCGCTAAGGATGTTCTTCAAGATTATATGACCCAAAGCCTGCGGATCCCTGGAGGCACCAACTATGCACACTCCTTTAGGGAAGAAGAGTTCATCCACGACCCGCACCCTCAATCATTTCTTGATGAGGCCCACCAGAATCTCGTAAATGGTGAGTCTGAACTCCCTCTTGATAAAACTCTTAGATCTACCCCACAACGATTTGAGGAAGATTATTCTTGGGGTAGGATATTCTATCTCAATCGAGGATCCAAAGGCGTCTTTGACACACTCTAGAACGAGCGTCACTATATCATCGATCAGGCTTGGGCGGTTCTTCACCTCAAAGGAGAATTCCTCCCCTGTGGCTGGATCCACAGTGGTGAGCTCGTTAACGGTCTCGGTCAGTATGGCACTTACTACACTCTCAAGTTCCCAGAGGTCAATGTAGCCCTCCGAAGAATGCGCTGGGAAGGCTGATGCGTATATTAGGTCGGAGATCTTCTCAGAAGCAGAGTAAATGGCTTTGTCTACCCCGAGCCGGGTCAATGATTCTCTTCTGCGCAGGGGAGAGGTCCTTGTCAAAACTAGCCCTCTTAATTTATTGATTGGTCACCATATTCAAAAAGTTTCTGGTCTAATCCGAACCTCCGAAACACACTCTTCTGGCTGGGGAGGCTCTGAAAGATGAAAGAGTAACTAATGGAAGTTGAAAAGACATAGATCGTCCAGTTACCAAAGAGGCTTTTCGAAGCGCCTTGGAGGCATTAAAAACTGAAAATTAAAATTTAACAATTAACCATTCGAAGGCTCTATCGACAATTCAACGGAGTGCATACAATTAAAAACCAGAAACATTCAATATGGCACTGAGCAGATGGTAATTAAGGGGTTAGTATTAAGTTGCCAAGAAGAATTGTCACAAAGAAAAAGAGGAAGATGGGGAGGATGTTCTTTGAGGCGAGCTCAGTTTCCAGCAACATGAGCCTGAAGGACATGATGGAAATCATATTCACCAGCGCCGAGTCTTACCGAGAGATCGCGACGGTATTGCTCGAGTGGATAAAGTCAAAGAGCGACCAAGAGAACCGTGGGAGGGTCAGGTGGGTTACCACCAGCGAGATGTCGAACTACATCAACGAGAGGCTGATGCCGAGGAGAAGAAGCGCCGCCTATGCCGTGATAAAGAATTACCTCGTGCCTCTCGGGATCTTAGAGTACAGACCTTCCGAGTCAAAGTACATACTCAGCAGGGATTTCGCAGGCGCCCTGAAGCGGCTGGCAGAGGCCTATACCAAGTGGACCAGTTAAAAGCTTATATAACAGGGTTATAAAACATATAATGTGATCATTTTTGACACAAAATCCCAAATGGGCGGGCATAGGCTCGAAATTCGCACACCTCACCGCAGCACATCCTTGCTTCGGCGTCAAGGCACACTTCAAAGTCGCGAGGATCCACCTGCCGGTTGCGCCCAAGTGTAACATCCAGTGCAATTACTGCGTCAGGAGTATAAACAAGTGCGAGAACAGACCCGGGGTATCGGCATGCATACTTAGCGCCGAAGGGGCCATCAGAAGGCTAGAGTCCGAGATCAAGAGCGTACCGAACCTCAAGGTCGTTGGAATAGCCGGACCTGGAGAGAGCCTTGAGAACCAATCGACCTTCGAGACCCTGTCGATGATTAGGGAACGATGGCCGGAGCTGATAGCATGCCTTTCCACCAATGGGCTCTTGGTTGAGGATAAGGCGGCAGAGCTCGAAGACCTAAAAGTGAAGACTGTTACTATAACAGTTAATGCCATAGACCCCGAGGTGGGGGCAAAGATCTACGACTGGGTCAAGTACAAGGGCAGAATCCTGAGAGGAAAAGAAGCCGCAGATTTGCTGATACAAAAACAGCTAAGGGGCATAGAAGCCCTTGTGAACAGGGGAATAGTGGTAAAGGTAAACACAGTCCTCATACCCGAATTGAACATGGAGGAGATCCCCAAGATCGCCGAGGAGGCAGCCAAAAGGGGCGCAAGTTTGATGAACATAATACCCCTTATACCGATGCACCGTTTCAAGGATCTCCGAGGACCAACCTGCACGGAGCTTGAGATGGCGAGGAGCGTCGCAGAGAGGTACATACCACAGTTTAGGCTCTGTCGCCAGTGCAGGGCGGACGCGTGCGGGGTGCCCGGACTAGAAGAAAAAAAGGTCGGTACCGAATACTTCCATGGTTAAGACTTGCTCTTTATTAGGGATCTCAGATCTTCGCTCTTTGCGTATCTTATCCGACCACTATGTTTGACTTTGAACTTAGAGGAGGCAGGGAGCAGTAGAGCGAGATCCTCCGAGATCGGTATCTCCACATCCACGCTTTTTTCCTTTTCATTTGGAGTGTATTTGGCCTGCAGATCGATCTTATCCCCATTCGACGGTATTATTATCTCCCCTGTGTGCTGCTTCACAGACTCTGCCAGGCTCAAGAGACTTGTCTCCTCTCCATGAACGAGTATTAGCTTCTCAGGCTTGACCTTTGATATGTAATTGCAAAGTTCGGTGTGCATGGCATGAGCAGAGATCTCGAACGCCGCGACCTCGCACTTCACTTTCACATCAACTTCCTTCTTACTTATCATGTCTAAGAGCCTGAACTCCCTCACATTGTTTATCAGGTCATACCCGACAGTGCCCTTTTCCATATGTCCAAGTATCCCTATGAGGTTCTTCTCGGAAGATGCCATCCTGATCATGTGCCAGACGCTCCACCCTCCTCTCAGCATGCCCGAGGGGGCCATTATTATGCAAGGAGAGTCGCGGATGTGAAGGCGCTTACGCTCCGAGAGCGACCTGAAAGTCTTTAGGGCATCCCACCTGAAGGGGTTTATCTCGTTGAAGAGGTAGCCCCTCCTCACCCTGTCATCCATGTATATGAGGAACTGCTCGTAGACGCGGAGGGTCTCTATCGACATGCCCTCCAAATATATGTCGACATTTGGGAGCTTGTTCCAGTTGTCCTTAAGGATCTTTAGGACTTCCTGCGTCTTACCCACGGCGAATATCGGCAGTAGGACCTTTCCGCCCCGCTCCAGTGCCGCTCTTATAGACTCTATCAGCTCCCTTGAGACCTCCTCTCTCCCCTTCCTGTTCTTGCCGCCGTACGTTCCTTCGCATATAAGCACGTCAGGATATGCTAGGTCGTCCGTCCTCCAGTACCTAAGATGGTTTGATGACGTCCCCAAATCTCCTGAGAAGACTATCCTGTAGCCGTTACAGAAGAACTCGGTCATGGTGGACCCGAGTATGTGCCCCGCATTGTGAAAGTTCACCTTAATGTTGTTCAATTTGAAGACCTCGTGGTATGTGGTTGGCTCTGCAAGCTTCATTAGAGCGGTGTGCATCTCCTTGGACGACCAGAGCCTCTCTTCCGGCGACCACTCGCGCTCCATAAGAGATAACTCGTCCTGCCATAGAAGGTTTAGAAGTGCAAGGGTCGGTAGCGTCATGAAGATCCTTCCCCTGAAGCCCTGCCGAACCAAGTTAGGTATGGCGCCGGTGTGGTCCAGGTGGGCGTGGGATACGAATACCGCATCTAAATGTTGAAGGTTGTTGGCAAATTGCGGGAGTGCAGACTTCCCTCTAAGGGCCGGAGAGATTCCGCAGTCAAGAAGGAAGTGGTGCTGATTTATGTCTAGTTGGAGGCAAATTCTTCCTACCTCTCTTCCGCCTCCAAGGACCTTTAGCTGGGGCATCTTTGAGATCTCAACCTAAAGAGAGTTGTTTTTCAACATTTTTAAAGTTTTTTATTAAAAAAATTTGATGCTAGTGGATCTGGATAAGGAAGGGTCAGAAGGGCATAATCACAAATATACCCAAAACCAAATTAAAAACCAAAGTAAAAACCAAAATCAGAATCTGAATTAATTAATGTAACATAAACATATATTTTAAGGAGCGGATTTTATGTTATGACTGGACGGATAATAGTCTGCAATGATAAGGACCTTGAGGAATTCTTAAGATCTCAGGAAAAGCTCACCATAGTGGAGTTTTGGGACCCATGGTGCAGTATATGTGCCGAGATGGCACCGGTTTTCTCGAGGCTTGCTAAGAAGTACGAGGGACGGGTGGTCTTCTCCAAGCTCAACATGAGGGAGAATGAAGAGAGCCCAAAGAGATACCAGGTGTACGTAACACCAACCTTCATATTCTTCATGGGCGGAAAGGAGATCAAACGAATTGGAGGGCTACTGGGGGCTAACGAAATAGACAAAGCGATACAGGAAAGTCTTGAGGAAACGCGAAGTCAACAGTGATGTGACTATTAATTTCAAAAACCATATCGCACAATATAAACTAAATAGCCAAATTTTTATTGCAGCAAACAGATCTTGTGGCTAAGTGGAGAAAATGATCAGGGCAGTAGCAACTGATGTAGACGGTACCATAACCAACTACAATGACGAGCTCTATTTGGAGGCGGTCTCCGCCATCAGGAACTTGGAAAAGGCAGGGATTCCGGTGATACTCTGCTCCGGCAACGCCCTCTGTGTGCTGAAGGGACTCGCCAGGTACATCGGGTGCACAGGACCCACGGTCTCCGAGAACGGGGCTGTCGTCGAGTACAAAGCTAGTATTAGGATACTCGGAAGAAAGGGAATAGCGAGGCAAGTAGTTGATGAGCTGAAAAGGATCTACGGTAAGGACGTGACGGAATCTTGGTCCAACAGGTTTAGATTTGTGGATATGGCGATAAGGCGGACAATAGAACTAGAAAAGGTTCAGAAGGTTGTAAGTAGGTTCAACGGGGTAAAGGTGATAGACAGCAACTTCGCCTACCACATAACCGACCAGAACGTTGACAAGGGCAGGGGGCTCTTGCGGGCTCTAAAATTTCTTAACATAGGACCTGAAGAGGTCGCGGGGATAGGTGACAGCATAACGGACTTGGAGATGCTCAACGTTTGTGGTTTTAAAGCTGCTGTTGCCAACGCAGACCCTAGGCTCAAGGGGATAGCGGACTTTGTTTCTGAGAAGGAGTTTGGTACAGGGTTTGCCGAGATCGTCGAGAGGATACTTTCGATGAAGAGGTCAAAATGATGGCAGACTCCGAGAGAAAGGAGATAGTAAGGGTCTTCGATGCCATAGCGGAGGAGTTTTCTCGCTCTAGGAGGAGAATATGGAGGAGTCTTGAGGACGCTGGACCTTTCGAAGGCAAACTGATATTGGACTTGGGTGCTGGAAGTGGAAGGAACACCAAGTTCCTCGTGGAAAAGGGGGCAGCGCTTGTCGTAGCCGCTGACATCTCGTCAGAAATGCTATCAGTTTTGGTGCACAACCTTGATGCCGATCTAAAAAAATTTGTCGAGGCGGTGAGGTGCGACGCCCTTTACCTTCCATTCATTGAATCTGCCTTCGACAAGGTCATATTCGTCGCCACCATCCACCATGTACCCGGAAAGTCAGCCAGACTCAGGGCTATGGAGGAAGTCAAAAGAGTCTTGAAGATTAACGGTGTTGTTTTGATAACCGCATGGTCATTCATCCAGCTCAGATTCCTAAAGCGTCTGCCCGCTCTGCTGATGAACTGGCTCAAAGGTATGGAATTTGGTGACCTGTACGTCCCTTGGGGTGAGAAGAAGAGGTTCTACCACCTCTTCACGATAAGGGGTCTTAGGGCAATAGTAAAAGATGCTGGATTGTCGGTGGAGAAGGCATATGGGGAGAAAGTCTCAGCAAAAATATTTGCTGAGAACTGCGTGATATTGGCACGGAAGGTCTGAGTATGGCTCCGGCAGATGCCTCCACAATTCAATCAAAGGAGGAGAGGGTCGCTAGAAGGATCATAGAGATCTTGCTGCAGGAGGTACCAGATCGAAAGGAACTTCTCAGGATCAAGCACAAGATCTCTGAGGAAGAAGGTCTTGGTAAGGTCCTCAAAGATCACGAGATTTTGAGATACCTCAAAGAGGATGAGAAGAAAACTGGCGTCTTTAACCTGCTTGTCGGCAAGATGGTTAGGTCCGCCTCAGGAATATACACAGTTGCAGTCATGACAAAGCCCTCAAAGTGCCCGAAAGATCGCCCATGCTCCTATTGCCCGGGCGGAGTCGACTACGGAACCCCCCAGAGCTACTTCGGTAAGGAGCCTGCACTGATGAGGGGAATTCAGAGTAACTTCGACCCATACAAGCAGGTCATGTACCGTCTCACACAATACTCCATGATAGGTCATAGACCCTCAAAGATCCAGCTAATAATAATGGGAGGGACTTTCCCCGCCACCGACCTCGATTACCAGGAGTGGTTCGTAACTAGGTGCTTGGAGGCGATGAATGACTACCCCGAATTCAGGCCGTACAGATGGAGGTCCCTCGAGGAGGCACAGTCAAGGAACGAGAATAGCCGCATCAGATGCATAGGCATAACTATGGAGACGAGGCCAGACTGGGCCAAGGAGCATCAAACCGACAGAATGGTGCGACTCGGAGCTACGCTCGTGGAGATCGGCGTTCAAGCCCTCGACGATGATATACTGAGGAGGGTAAACAGGGGATGCACGGTGAAGGACGTAAAAGAGGCTACTAGGATACTCAGGGATAGCGGCCTGAAAGTGGGGTACCACATGATGCCGGGGCTGCCTGGCAGCAGAAGGGAAAGGGATCTGGAAGACCTGCAAAGGATATTCTCGGACGAAGACTTCAGACCAGACTACCTGAAGGTCTACCCTACACTGGTGATAGAGGGCACCGAGCTCTACTCTGACTGGCTGGTTGGGAGGTACAGGGCGCTTGGCAATGACGAAGCAACTGAACTTTTGGTCGAGGCCCACAAACACTTTCCAAAATGGGTCCGGGTCGCCAGAATTCAGAGGGATGTGCCCGCCCATATAATAAGGGACGGCGTCACGAAGAGCAACCTCAGGGAGATCGTAGATGCTAGGCTTAGAGCGTTGGGAATAAAGTGCAGGTGCATAAGGTGCAGGGAGGTTGGTCTGGCAAGGATAAGGGGGGAAGACGTCTCCAACTTGAGACCAGAGATCAAGGTCGACGAGTACGCGGCGAGCGAAGGTACAGAACTCTTCATATCCCTCGAAGACCGTGACCTTCTGGTGGGTTTTCTCAGGCTGAGGATCCCTTCAGAGAGAGCGCACAGACCGGAGGTTATTGGCGCAGGTGTTATCAGAGAGCTGCATATATACGGTCCACAGATCCCGGTCGGCGAGAGAAGCAGAGATGCATACCAACACCAGGGTCTAGGGGCTGCCCTCCTCAGGAAGGCGGAGGAGACGACTTTGGAGCGGTTCGGACTTAAAAAGATTGTAGTGCTTCCTGGGGTTGGCGTGAGAGGCTATTACAGGAAGAGGGGGTACAGGAAGCTGCCTTCCTCCCCATACATGGTGAAGAGGCTCCTCTGAATGAGCGCTTTGATAGAGATCTATTGACGGTATAACAACTTCAAAAAGTGGAGGCACTTTTCACACATCATGTTTTTATACTTTATAACAAAAGGTAATCGATGAAGGTATGTGGAAATGGATGCTGAAGATGTGATTGCCGATCTCTCTGCAATAAAGTCGGGCTTTATCGCAGATTTGGTTAGTGGAGGAAAGGTTACTGGGAGGGTGATAATTTCAGAAGGGACGCTTAACACAATAAGGAGGGAGTCTGAGAGGGGAGACATTCTCGGGCTAGAGGAACTAATAAAATTGAGGGCTGCCGCGGACCAGGTGGGTTTGAAGATCGATGTAGAGCGAGAGGATAAACGGTTCGAGGATCTTGAGGAAGCAATCCTTCGCATAGCATTTAATGGTAACTATACATTGGCGACTTCCAACGAGAACCTCGCAAAGATCGCAGAGACCATGGGACTGCGGGTCATAGTGGGCAGGACCAAGCTACAGCGACCACCACTTTTCAGCAAATACTTCTCCAAGGATGTGATGTCCGTTCATCTCAAGGAGGGTCTGGTACCTAGGGGGAAGGTTGGTAGACCTGGGAGGTGGCAGCTCCGAGATCTAGGACAGGAGCCTTTGGACAGGAGCGAGCTGGACAAGATAGTCCAAGATATACTCGAGAGGGCAGAGTCCGGTGAGGGATTCGTCGAGATAAAGAGGGAGGGCTCAAACATAGTAATGCTCAAGGACAGCAGGATAATAATAACATTCCCTCCATTCTCAGACAAGCTGGAAGTCACCATAACTAGGAAGGTCGCCGAGCTAGAGATAGAGGACTACAAGCTCTCCCAGAGGCTCATAAACAGGTTCAAGGAGAGAGCCGAGGGTATTTTGATAGCAGGGGCGCCAGGAATGGGGAAGACCACCTTCGCCCAGGCACTGGCAAAGTTCTACCTGAGGGAGAACAAGATAATAAAGACGATAGAGTCGCCTAGAGACCTTCACCTACCACCAACGGCGACACAGTACTCCAAGACAAAGTCATCGTCCGAGGAGCTTCACGACGTCCTTCTACTAAGCAGACCAGACTACACGTTCTTTGACGAGATGAGGGACACCGAGGACTTTAAGATATTCACAGACCTCAGGCTTGCAGGGGTCGGGATGGTCGGCGTGATACATGCCACAACCCCAATAGACGCCATACAGAGGTTTATCGGGAGGGTCGAGCTCGGGGTAATCCCCTCGGTGATAGACACAGTGGTGTTCATAAACAACGGGGAGGTGGAGAAGGTCTACGAGCTTGAGACCCGCGTAAAGATCCCCCACGGTCTAACCGAGTCTGACCTGACGAGGCCTGTCGTGCAAGTCAAAAACTTCGACACTGGTGAAGTCGAGTACGAGATATATGTATTCGGAGAGAGGACCTTTGTTGTCCCGCTCAAGGGGAAGGAGAGGTCAAGGGACTACGTGGTGAACGCCATGATCAATAGGATACTGGGGAAGTACGTGCCGCTGGAGGAAATCAAAATCGAGTCCTCGGACGGCGAGGTGACAATCGGCGTACCTTCCCAGATGATGAACACTGTAGTCAAGAGGACCAGAAAGAAACTGCAAAAACTCGAGGAGAAGCTGGGGAAGAGGATCACCATAAGGCCTATGTTCTGACGGTGTCCGTTTTGAGAGACCGGATCGTCAGGGAAGCGCTGAGCAGGATATTCCCCAAGGAGGAGCTCGGCAAGGCCATCAGCACAGTCGACATAATTGGGGATCTTGCCGTCATAAAGATCCCCAGAGAATGGGAGGATAAAAGGTTTGAGATAGGGGAGGTCCTTCTGTCTACCCTGAAAGGGGTCGCAGGAGTCTTCAGGCAGACGACACCTGCCGAGGACGAGTACAAGGTCCGGGGCCTGGAATGGCTAGCCGGAAAAAAGGACACGATCACAATCCATCGGGAGCATGGATGCTCCTTTAGAGTTGACATCTCCAGCGTCTACTTCTCACCCAGACTCTCCTTCGAGAGGCTGAGGATCGCGAGGCTGACCAGAGAAGGCGAGGTTCTAGTAAACATGTTCGCGGGCGTGGGGACTTTCTCCATAATTGCGGTCACAAAGGGAGGCGCGATGAGGGCGTTCTCAATAGACAAGAATCCCGAGGCTTTCAAATTCATGATAGAGAACGTGATCTTGAACAGGGTCTCAGGGAAGGTTATCCCCATTCTTGGAGACGCGAGGGATGTTGCGCCTGACCTAGAGGGAATAGCAGACAGGGTTCTTATGCCCCTCCCCGCGCTCGCACTGCAGTACCTGCCTCAAGCGGTTTCTTGCCTGAGGGGGAAGGGCTGGATCCATATATATCTTCACGAGAGAGGGAGGAGGCGCGATGTTGTGGGGTCTGGAGTCGAGGCTGTAAAGAGGGTGCTGAAGGATAAAGTGATATCGACAAGCGGCAGGGTGGTGAGAAGTGTAGGCAGAGAGACTTACCAGATCGTTGTGGACGCGGAGGTGGCGCCTTAGCAAACTTTTTCTGCGATTGAGGAGGGTGAAATTATGGCTGAAGACCTTGCTCGCCTTGAAGATTGGCTCAAGAGGGCTGGAAAATTGGTCGTTGCCTACTCTGGGGGCGTTGACAGCACTCTGGTTGCCTACACTGCTCATAGGGTCTTGGGGGACCATGCATTGGCAGTCACATTTAAGCATCCTCTTAACGAAAAGGATGAGGTGGAAGAGGCAGTAAGTCTTGCAAAGAGGATCGGGCTGAATCATTTTGTCATGGATCTCTCACTCCCTGAGAGTGTGATGGAAAACCCCCGTGACAGATGCTACATATGCAAGAAGCACCTGATGGGTAGGCTTAGAGCTTTTGCTCGAGATTCTGGTTACCCGATTGTGGTAGACGGAACCAACTATGACGATCTCCAAGAAGGAAGACCTGGGATTAGGGCATTGAAGGAGGAGGGGATAAGAAGTCCACTCGCCGAGCTTGGTATCGGAAAAGAGAAAGTCCGGGAAATTTCTAGGATTTTAGGGCTTGACTACCAGAAACCGAGCAGACCATGCCTGGCGACGAGATTCCCATACGGACACAGGATAAGGCTTGAGGAGCTAAATATGGTCGCCGGGGCAGAAAATCTGCTGAGGAGGGAAGGCTTTAGGATCATCAGGGTTCGCCACCTTGGCGAAACCGCCAAGATTGAGGTAGGATCGGACGAGATCCCGAGGTTGCTTGAGAATGACATAAGAAATAGGGTGGTCCAAGAATTAAAGGCGCTGGGATACAGGATTGTGGTCCTTGACCTAGAAGGCTACAGGATGGGAAAGATGGACGAACTATGATTTTAAACTTAAATTCGGGTCGAACTCAAGGCGTTTTTTATTGCCAATTTTTAATTTTATTCTTTTCGAAATGTAGAAAGATAGGATGCCTATCAGGAAGCCAACTAATATGATTGGTGCTGGACTTCTACAGATTTTGGTATCTTTAGTGATCCCTGACGCACTAACAACAACGTCACTACAGATGGATAGGCTCGGCGGGAGGTAAAATGAGGCCTCACCCAAGCTGTCGGTGAAATCCCTATATTCAATGCCCTCATACTTCAGCGTCACTAAGGAATTGATCGAGGGACGATCATCCAAGGAGAACAACTTGACCGAGATCCTCGTGGGGAATAGTATGTAAGCATTCTCAACCGCAACCGAGATATTCTCGACAACATCTATCGTGAACCTCTGTCTTATGGATGAGTTATGTATGAACCTCCTCTCTTGCCCGAGCACATTTATTGTGTATAAGCCGTGAGGGACCGCGTATACTTTGGCATAACCGCGATCGTCAGTAGTTAGGACAAACTCGCTGGAGTTTTCAAATTTGAGGGTTAAAGCTCTGTTCTTCAAAGGAAACCCGTCTTTACTCATAAGGAATATATCCAAGTCAGAGACCGGCAAAGTTACTCTGATGCGCGATGGTGAAGAAACATTTACCCTCAAAGAATACTCGGCATATCTCGTAGAGATCTTGAGTACGGACTCGCCGTAGGGCAAAACAACTTTAGAAATTTGACCTAAGTTCGAGTCATTTAGGTAGACTGTGAAATTACCTAAGCGGTTGCCTTCTGAGTCTAGCACCATTAGATCGCAGTGATAAAAGCGCCATAAGTAGATTGGGCACCCCTCCTGAAGTGAGAGATTAAAGGACTGCCCATCAATCGTAACTTGGAAGCTGTCCTTCAGTTCGGAGATGTAAAAGTGTCCTCCGTCTACAGAGAAGGTATGGTTGCCAAAATTCACAACCGCATTATTGACTGGAGCGTCGTCCAGGAAGATCAAAGCCTCTGGCTGGTAAGATGAGATCGCCGTCAAGTACAAGAACAAGAGAGAGAACGCTGACAAGTCTGCCCCCGATATACTCGACAAAAAAACCCTGCGGCTTATGTTTACTCCTGTTGGATCGTGAGGTCCCCTTCCCTTGACCATGTCATCTTTAATCTCTTTCGACCGTTATGGATCCCCTTTTGAAGTATGTATCCCACTATTAATGGGAGTGCGATGGTCGCCTCTGCATAGACCGTGGCCCTTGTCGCGTGCTTTGAGATCTTTCCCCAGGATTTTGCCTCGTCCAGCGTACTCCCCGTCAACCCTCCCCAGTGTGGAGAGTCCGTGGTTATCTGGAAGGAGTAGGCGTGCCCTTTGGTGTAGTCTAACATGACGGCTGCATCGTTAATGTAATTCTTCGGAACGCCCCCTCCTATGTATATCGAGCCCGTTTTCTTCGATTTTAGTACGATCTGCGCGATCTCAAAATTGTCCTTCATCACATCGAGGGTGAATGTCTGGAGCCCTTGCTCCTTGGCCCACCTGAAGTACCCTGCGAGACCTATCCCTATCGAACTGTCTGCGATGGCTGGGCAGAATATGGGGACCCCATAGCGATAGGCGTTGAAGAGTATAGAGCTGTTGTCGTTAAGGGTCGATCCAAGAAGGTTTAGAAACTCCCGCGTCGAGTACTTTCTTGGTTCGAGCGTGGAGCAGAACTCTGAGATCTTGTCATCGCAATGAACGAAACCTATCTCGTCGACGTATGCATCGTATATCCTGTCGATGTAAAGATCATGCAGCTTTTCATCATCGGTCTCGGGGGAGCCCTTGTAGTGCTTATAGCCGTGGGCAGCATAGTAGTCCTGATATAATATTGCCCCCGTGGAGACTACGACGTCCACGATACCTTTAGAGATCATGTCGCTTATTACCTTGCGCAGACCCCCCGCTATAAGTGCGCCAGAGAGTCCCAGGAATATTGTTGGGCGATCCTTGTCAAGCAACATGTTCTCATACACGATGGCGCATTCTGCCAGACTTCGAGATTGTAT
Organism: Thermoproteota archaeon; assembly: GCA_029887795.1. Taxonomy (GTDB): domain Archaea; phylum Thermoproteota; class Methanomethylicia; order Methanomethylicales; family Methanomethylicaceae; genus WYZ-LMO10. The sequence continues at coordinate 71,989 of JARXPE010000002.1, read as the reverse complement.
GCCCCCGTCTTTCCATGCCTCCACTAGTTCTTTGATAGTCCTTACTTTTTCGAGGTCTATCTGCACGACTGGGTCGCGCAATACTGATTTTCTCTCCTTCAATATCTCAGGCGTTAGCGAGATTTCCGTGGACTTCTGTTTGAAGAATTTAAAGTCGGGCTTCTCCAAGCTACGCACCTTCTTAAAGGTGCTTTCGGGATAGATTTAAATCTATTCATAATGTGGGAATCCTTAATTTTCATGTGATATGCGCCTTGATTTAAATAAGTCGCATTTTTAGCCTCTTCTTTTTGCCGAATCAATAAGCTCAAAGTCCTCTGAACAGGTGTAGCAAAATATTAGTATTCGCTTTAATGCATACCTTAAAAGAGTGATACTGAATGGCTTCATCCTTTGCAAAGACATACACTAGATCATCTGTCAGAGTCTCAGCCCCTGCCACCATAGCCAACTTGGGACCAGGGTATGACATTATTGGGATGGCTTTGAACGAACCTAGAGACATTGTGGAGGTATCACTGGAAAAGGAAGGCGGAGATTTAGTTGCGATTGAAGGCGTAGGGTCCGAAGCCATCTCATGTGATCCGAAGAAAAATTCTGCAGCCGTGGCAGGAAGAGCAGTTTTGGAAAAAGTCGGAAGGGACGACCTCTACCTGAAAATGAAAATTATAAAGGGCGTCCCCCCCAAAAGCGGGCTCGGGAGCTCTGGCGCATCATCTGCCGCCGGAGCGTATTCTGTCAATCTTTTGCTGGGCATGCCATTGAGGGGTGAAGATCTTCTCCAGTGCGCCATGGAGGGTGAAAGGGCAGCATGCGGATCTCCACACGCAGATAATGTAGCACCTGCACTCTTTGGAGGGGTCGTATTCATATCCTCATTTAAGCCAATCAAAGTTGTCCGCTTTGATGCCCTTAAGAATCTGGAGATAGTTGTAATAACCCCCGAAGTAGAGATTGGAGAGGAGAAGACAAAAATTGCAAGGCAGATTCTTCCCGCAAGCGTACCCCTACAGGATATTGTTTTGCAAACACAGGCATTTGGAAAACTGCTGGTGGGTCTAATGAAGGGAGACGTTGTATTGATGGGGGAAGGTATATCTGGCGATGTGATCATTGAACGTGCCAGAGCAAAATTGATACCCAAGTTCGAGGACTTGAAACGTCGTGCCTTGGAGGCTGGGGCGTATGGCTTTTCCATAAGTGGGGCTGGGCCCTCCGTTTTCGCACTCTGCTCTAACAACATGGGAAAGCAATTGGGCGCGAACCTAAAGTCAATTCTCGAGGAGGAAGGAATTAGGTCCAGCTGTTCTGTGCATTTGAATGCGGAAGAGGGTGTAAAAGTTGTTTCCTAAGTCTAAGCTAAGGTGCATAAGCTGTGGGAAGGAGTTCGGAAGTGATGAAATAATTTACGTATGTGGAAGTTGCGGCTCGCTCTTGGAGGTTGTTATCGAGCCCCCTAAGATCTCGCTCGTTGAGATGGCCAAGAGGCCTATTGGAGTATGGCGCTATGAGGAGTTTCTACCAGTTGAAGAGGGCTCGGAGATCATAACACTCAGGGAGGGTGGCACTCCACTCTACAGGTGTGAGCGACTGGCCAGGTGGGCTGGCGTAAGGGAACTCTATATTAAGTATGAGGGCGCAAATCCCACAGGGAGCTTCAAGGACCGCGGGATGACTTTGGGCGTAACGAAAGCCAAGAGTCTTGGCTCAAAAGCGGTGGCCTGCGCCTCAACGGGAAACACATCGGCATCACTATCCGCCTATGCGGCAAAGGCTGGTCTGACGTGTTATGTGCTTCTGCCGGCAGAAAAGGTCGCCATGGGAAAGCTTGCACAGGCATTGATGCACGGTGCTAGGGTGATCTCCGTCAAGGGGAACTTCGATGATGCCCTGAAATTGGTCATGGACCTCTCCGTCAAGATGGAAATATACCTTTTGAACAGCGTGAATCCTTGGAGGCTCGAGGGTCAGAAGACCTTGGCTTTCGAGGTAGTTGACCAGCTTGGGCACGTCCCAGAATTTGTATCGGTTCCTATGGGAAATTGCGGGAACATCTCAGCCATATGGAAGGGTTTTAGAGAGTTCAAAAGCGCGGGCATTATCGACAAACTGCCTAAGATGTTCGGAGTTCAGGCAGAAGGGGCTGCACCAGTGGTCAACATGCTCAGAAAGAACCTAGAAACTTTGGTCCCATTACCACACCCTGAGACATTGGCAACCGCCATAAGGATCGGCAACCCTGTGAATTGGCCGAAGGCAGTTATGGCGATAAAGCAGTCAAAAGGACTTTACGAATCTGTGTCTGATGATGAGATTGTGGAGGCTCAGCGTGTGATAGCCGCGTTGGAGGGGATAGGCGTCGAGCCTGCGAGTGCCGCATCTGTTGCCGGGGTAAGGAAGGCTGTGTCCAAGGGCATGTTGGGGAACACTGATGAAGTTGTATGCATCTGCACAGGGCACTTGCTAAAGGATCCGGAAGAGGTAATCAAGGTATGCGGCAGACCTGTGGAAATACCGCCAGATCTAAAAGCGGTCTCTAAGGTACTGTCAACCGGTGCCTAACTCACTTCTGAACAGTCTCTAACATCTCAAATGGCTTCAACATTCGGGACAAGAGGTCCGTTCTAGTTATTATTCCCACGGGTTTGTTCTGTTCGTCTACAACAACAAGCCGCCCAATACTGGATCTGCGCATCCTGTTCATCGCCTCCAGAATGTCCTCGTCCATACCAATGGTGACTGGTCTTCGGCTTGTGGCCTCCCCCACGGTCAGGTGAAGTTTATCCTCACTGGCGCACCTCGCTACATCAGACCCGGTTATTATGCCAACCAATGAGGAACCGTTGATCACAGGCGCAGCTCTTATGAACTCCCTGTACAGGATTCCGGCTGCTTCCTTAATCGGGATGTTCGGGGGGATGGATACGAGTCTCTTAGACATTAGGTTTCTCACTTTCTCTTTCGGTATACTGACGATATTTATAACCTCCAACAATATTTCCCCGTGGATCTCGTCTCTGCCCACCATCTTACCCTCTATGACCATCCTCCCGGATGGTGTCGGACCGATCACGAGCTCCTCACCAACGTCAAGCTTCGAGACGTCTCCCACAACCTTTAGTAGTACTTGGCAGAAGTCTGGACTGTACACACTCTTGAAGATGATGTCGGTCACCGTAACTCCGGTATTTTCTCCATTCCTCCGATAGATGGGAACCGTCAGGGTTCGAAACTGCTTTGGTATGCTGAAGCTCTCATACGCCTTGCTGGTGGGCATGTAACCCCCCTCCGGGCCTGGTACCGCCTCGACGAGCCCCAGCGCCCTCAGAACCGGCATTATGTTCCTTATGGTCCCCTCATCCCTTCCGGTCTTGACAGCTATATCCTTGCTCTTTACGAGGGATTTCTTTTTTTCATACAACTCTATAAGGGCGACCATAATCTCCTTCTGGGGTGATGTCAGGGAGGACAAATATTGTTGCCACCTTGAATTTATAATGAGATAATTATAATTATTAACAACGCTTATAAATATTTATGTTGGATCTTGAACGACTTAAAATGCCATTAGATAAAATACTCTCAAAAAGTGCCGAAGAGTTTGGAGACAAAACTGCCATAGTTTGGAACGAGAAGGATTACTCATTCAAGGATTTAGACTCCATGAGCAACAAGTTCGCCAATGCCCTCCTTGAAATGGGATTGTCTAAGGGGGACAGGGCCTGCATATTCATGCAAAACTCACCAGAGTTCGTCATCTCTCACTTCGGGATTATCAAGGCGGGTGGCATCACCGTCCCTCTCAACGTCATGTACCGAAGGCATGAGCTTGTGCACATGGTCAACGATTCTGGCGCAAGTATCGTGGTAACATCAGAGAGCAACCTACCCCACGTCCTTGAGGTGAAAAACACCCTCAAGTCTTTGAAACAGATCGTAGTGACTTCTTTCAACGTACCTGAAGGGTGTCTCTCTTTTTACAGACTTTTGGAAGGGTCTAGCGATACACCGACAAACGTTGCCAATAATGATGAGGATCTAGCAGTGATATGCTACACCTCAGGGACGACGGGCAGCGCCAAGGGTGCGATGATCACACACTCTAACTTCATCTCAAATATCGCAACCATCTCCAAACTCTGGGAACTGAGTGACAACGATAGGCTAATGATGGCTTTGCCAATGTTCCACGTCCATGGGCTCGGAATCGCGGTGCATGGGATGGTTTACTGTGGGTACACCATGATCCTGCTGGAGCGGTTCGACGCAAGGAAGGTGTTAGAGGGTATAGAGAGGCACAGGTGCACCGTGTTTATGGGTGTACCCACAATGTACATAAAGTTGCTTGAAATGGAGGACCACAAATACGATCTCTCGAGCATGAGGCTTTGGACCGTGGGATCTGCCCCCATGCCAGTGGATGCTATGGAAAAGTTCAAGGAGAAGTATGGGTTCGAGCTTCTGGAGCGTTATGGGATGACAGAGACTGCCGTGGTGATAGCATCGAACCCGCTCAGAGGTAAGAGAAAGCCAGGGTCGGTAGGATTGCCGATCCCAGGCGTAGAAGTCAGGATAGTGGACGATGACGACAACGAGCTCCCGGTCAACGAGGTGGGCGAGATCGTTGTCAGGGGACCAAATGTGATGAAGGGTTACTGGAACAGACCCCAAGAGACTGAGGAGGCATTCAGAAAAGGATGGTTCCACACCGGGGACCTAGGAAAGATCGACGAGGAGGGGTACCTGCACATAGTGGGCAGGAAGAAGGAGATGATAATCTCTGGAGGTTTTAAGATCTTCCCGCGGGAGGTCGAGGAGGTGCTCCACGCCCATCCCAAGGTCAAGGAGGTTGCCGTCGTGGGAATACCAGATCCAGTCAGGGGCGAGAGCGTCAAGGCGTTCATAGTGTTAAAAGATGGCATGACTGCTTCCGATAAGGAGCTGGACGAGTACTGCAGAAACAACTTGGCGGCATTCAAAGTTCCAAGGATCTACGAGTTCGTCAGCAGTTTACCGAGAACTCCAAGCGGAAAGATCTTGAACAGGCTAATATCGCAGGTGAAGGTAAAGGATCTGATGATTCCAGACGTGAAGACCATCGACAGAAGAGTCTCTGCCTACGAGGCGGCAAAATACATGAAAGAGTCGAACGTTGGGAGCCTAATTATAACGGATGGGGACGTTCCCATAGGGATCGTAACTATGAGGGACATACTTTACAAAGTGATCTCCTTGGGGAGTTTGGGGAAGGACGTCTCGTTGAGCACCATAATGTCGGCACCCTTGCTCACGGTTGAGGCAAGCGAGGACGTCTCGAAGGCAGCAGCCCTCATGAGAAGGTGGAACGTTTGGAGGCTGGCTGTGAGAAATGGAGATGGGCAACTAATAGGTCTCATAAGCGGGACCGACATCTTTAAGGCTTTCGTGGGAAGAAAGATGGAGATACCGAGAGTTTAGGTCATGTCACCACAGGCGCAGAAGGCTTCCCCTATAGCCTTGTAAAGGTCCAAGAAGCCTGTGCCCTTCACTGCCGAGACCATCAAGGTTCGCTTCTTTTTCTCTAATTTGTCTATGATCCTGCGAAGCTCCTCCGCCAAACTTCCCGAGAGTCCTTCCATATCCATCTTTGTTAAATCTTCAATAATTCTAACGGAATCTACGTTCAATAGGTCGCATTTGTTCACAACCTCTATGGAAGGGATACCCAATCTTAGCTCCACGACAAGACCCAGCATCTTCAACACCACGAAGTCATTCGGCTTTTTCATCAGTACCGGATCAATGAGAAATACGGAAACGGTTCTATCCCTCAAAGAAGACGCCAACTTTGGACCTAAAGTCCTGAAGAGAAAGATCTCCATCTGCCCTGGCGTGTCCACAAGCAAAAAGTCTGGGGACAGCGACGATACCTCCTCCAAAACTTCGGCGAACCTTTCCTCTATTATCTCAGCAGCCCTTATGAGCGCACCATTCGGTCCTAGGCCCTCCTTCAGCATCAATTCCTCGACTTTGACCATACTTCTCACATCAAAAGAGGGAGTAAAGGGCAAAACTTCGGCACCAGGATCCAGACTAACATAATTCACAGTCTTTCCCTCATGCTCCAACCATTTGCCAAAAGACTTGGTCAGCGTACTCTTACCAGAGCCCGCAGGACCGATTATGAGTAAAGTTACCATAATAACACCCTAAAACGCTTTGTGGAGAAGCAAATGGCGACCGCAAAATCAGATAAATAAAACTGGCTTTTAATGCCTTCGCTTTTAACTATACCATGAGTCTTCGACTTATAAAAAATAAAAATGGAAAGTGAAAGTGTAATTACAAATAAATGAAAATGAAGTTAATGTTTTTCTGAAATGCTTGGTTTTATGAACGCACCTGTTAAAGTCTCCTTTAGAAGGTTCTCTGAGTGAGGCTTTGTCGTGAATGCTAGTACCAGAGTGACTACTGTGCTTGCTATGAAGCCTGGCACAACAGCATAAAGTGCTACAACGCCTGGAATTATGATGTTTTTGCCCCAAATTGCGAACGATATAAGCGTCACTACGAATCCAACGAGCATCCCCCACCTCGCAGCATTCTTGTTCATTCTCTTCCAGTATAGCCCGCCTATGATGGGCCAGAAGAAGCAATTTACCATCAGTGACAAGGCTGCCCATATGAACCAAGCCAGCATCGGCTGTGGCGTAAGCGAGATGTACCATGATGATATGCCTACTATCAGTACGACTAGTCTGTTAATCCAAACTGTCGCCCTCTCAGAAGTATTGGGTCGCAATACATTCTTAACGAGGTCGTACGACACGTTACTTGCAGCAGTTACGAGTAATCGGTCAGTTGTTGACATAACCGCGGCAAGCACGCATGGTAGCAGGAGTATGAAGAGCCCGTATGGCAAAGCTGCCTTTGCAATTGTTGGGTAGGCCATATCATTCCACGCAACAGTTACGCCTCCTTCAAGCGTCAGGGATGCGATATTCAAATTCCCTTGGGCCCAGGCGACCCTTGCAGCCAATCCTATCAGCGAAGTTCCCAGTATTAATGGGACGCCTAACACGTACATTATTATTGGTCCCCATCTTGTGTATTTGGATTCCTTAAAGCATAGGACATTGTTTACCACATGGGGCGCGACGAGTAGGCCCAGCGGCACTGTTATCCCGAAGAGAGTCAGATTGTATGCCCAGCCGACCAACGGCATCTCAGCTGGTCCGAATGGTTGATCAAGAAAAGTCCCGAATAGGTAGCCCGGGCTCTGTCCCCTTACGATTTGCTGCAACACAGGGACCTGTGAGACTAGTTCGTTGAATGCAACCCAACCTCCCATCCAGTTGATTATCAGTGGCGCCGTTATGAAGACTCCCACAATCATCATCAACGACTGCAGAAATGTCGTCCAAGCTGTAGAGAACATCCCGCCGCCCATCACGTAGCCAACCACTATCACCAATGCGATTAAAGAGCCCACAGAGTAAGGTATCCCGAGTACTACTTCTGTTACAACGCCTATGGCAGTGTACTGCCCAATTAGGTAGGCAAAACATGTGACCGCGGAGACTATACCTGCCAATGCCCTCAACATCTTTGGATCTTCGTAGCGCACCGCAAAGTAGTCCTGCATAGTCAGTATTTGGTGTTTCTTCCTAAGCGTCCACATCTTGTAGCCAACTAGGACCGTGCAGAAGGATATGGCGAATGGTGGGCCTATGACCCTCTCCCAAAGGTTTGCCCACCCACTCTGAAAACCGAGACCTGCCACGCCTATTATTGTCATGCCACTTGTGACCGCCCCAACCATTAGAAGCACGTATGTCCAGAACCCCAGCTGCCCAGAAGCTGCCACGAAGTCTGCTGTGGTCTTTGTCCTCTTGGCACCAAAGTACCCTATAATGGCGATGGCTATTATGTATGCGGCGAAAACGCCCAAGCCAACCATGTCTATATTCACCATAAGAATCCCCCCTAATCTGGCGACCTCCACCTCAGTGCCCAGATTAGCAGTACTACCGCTTGGACTACAATGGGAATGGCAAAGCAGAAGAATGTGAGGGGCTGCATTCCAAGGATCCTCTCCGATGACAATGACGGGACCGTGGAAAGGGCTGCTATCGACGGCGCTCCAATCATCGTGCAAAGGCTTGAAACTTGGAGCGAATCCAGCAGCACAGGGATCGACATCGGATTTAAGGACAGCAGAGCAAGTAATGCGAAGCCCCCTTCAAACGCACGTCTGAATCTTTGGATTATTTGAGGGAAATGCCGCATCTCAGATCATCCTCCTATTGTCCAAGACTCTCTTGACCTTGCCCTCGCTCCTGGGGATACTCCCGGGCGGCAAGACCTCAACGTTTGTTCTCAGAAGGGTCGCACCCTTTATCTCTTCGAAGATTTCATGTCGGAGGCGCTCCATCACCGTCTCGTCTTTAGCAAATCCATTGTTGACTTCAACTTTCACAGTTATGTCGTCTATTCCGGATAGCACGATTAGGAAGTTTCCGTTAGACTCCCTGTGGGATGCGACTATCCTTTCTATCGTGGACGGGTAGATGCCGATTCCCCTTATCTTGATCATATCATCAATTCTGCCCCTCATCCAGTCTATCCTTCTATGAGTCCTGCCACAATCGCAGGGACCGTCGACGAACCGCGTGATGTCACCGGTTCTGAAGCGCAGGAGCGGCATAGCCTCCCTCGAGAGTGGGGTTATCACCAATTCGCCCTCCTCCTCTAAGCCGAGCTGTTCACCGGTCTTTGGGTCTATGATCTCTGCCAGGAAGTGATCCTCCCAAACATGTAGACCCGATTTGGACTGACACTCTATCGCAACGCCAGGACCACCCACCTCTGCTAAACCGTAATTGTTGAAAGCGTCTATCTGTAGGCCGTCCTCTATCTTCTTCCGCATCTCTTTTGTCCATGGCTCGGCACCCAGAACACCGATCCTTATCTTGAGGGAAGATCTCAGACCATTTTGAGATTCTAGGCACTCCATTAAGCGAAGCGCAAAAGAAGGTATGGCATGGAATACAGTAACACCAAAGTCTCGCATGGTCTCAAGTTGCTTCTCGGCGTTTGCCGAGCCGAGGGGCACTACTGTTAGACCGAGTCTCTCAGCACCCTGGATTAGGCCCAGCCCTCCCGTGAATAGACCCTGTGAAGTTGTGTTCTGGAATACATCGCCCTTTCTTGCACCAGTGCATGCAAGCCCTCTAGCCATCAACTCGGACCATATCTTGAGGTCTCGTTTGGTGTAGAAGGTCGTTATAGGTTTATTTGTCGTGCCAGAGGATGTATGCACCCTCAAGACTCTGTGCAGGGGCACTGCCAATGCGCCGAACGGGAAGCACTCTGCAAGGTCCTTCTTTGTTGTGAAAGGAAGTTTCTGCAGATCGTGGATTCCGCCGATTGTTTCAATGTTTGCTTCCTTCAATTTTTTCCTTATAAAGGGAACTTTTTTGGCCCTGTTAAAGGTCTGTTTTAGTCTCTCGTTCTGTATTTTTTCTAGAAGGTTTCGCTCTATTTTTTCAAGGCTTGGTTGGAAACACCCTTCAGAGGGTGTAAACGCAACTCCTCCTTAGAATGGTTTGCACACCAATTCACCCCTTAGAACTCTGGCTGGAGATTGCGATACTGCTGGCTCATGGAGTCTATTGATAAACTAAATTCCTCCAAGAGCTCACCCAGTACTCCTCCAGTGACCAAATCATGGCATGGTTTTCATATTTAAGCATTTTGGTTTACTAATGTATAACCGAGCACCTTACTCAGATTTCACAAGAAAATTATTGGATGACGATTAATGGCAGAGCTGTCAAAAATAAAGCAAACCAAAAAGAAAAATAAAAAAGGAGTCTGTAAGTTTAGGTTTTGCCTTACTGATCTTGTTTTGAGAAGATTTTTGACAACTGCTCCTCTGGGACAGGCTTGGTAAGGAGGCTAACTCCCAAGTATATGGCGCCACACCCGAAGATGAGTGCCAAAGCCCAGACCCCCCAATGGTTGAATGGCGGGAAGAACTTACCGTAGACCGATGGGTGTAGCAAAGCCACCCCCATGCCGTATATGATCGTGGCTATCGCGCCGAATTTTGTCGCTCTCTTCCAGTACATTGAGACCGCAACGACGAAGAAGAATATCCCTGCCTGTGCCACTGCCGAGCCCGACATGAACTCCGAGAGGACGGGCGGGGGAGACGTGTAGGTCCACCACAGTGGTATTGCTAGAAATGGAATTATCAGCAGCCTTGAGGTCAGGAGCAGGAGTCTAGGGCTTGCCTTTGGAACCACATTGTTGATTAGATCCCGCGTCACATTAGTGGCCATTATCATCACCATCCCTGCAAGCGTGGAAATGGCAGCCGCGAATACCGCCATGGAGAATATTGCTCCTCCAACAGGACCGCCAAGTGCCATGCTTACAAGCGTTGCGGCTGCGTCACCGTAGACTGGTGCGAGCGTCATTAAGTCAGACCCCCAGACTGCCCTAGCCGCGAAGCCCATAGCACCCACCATCAGCGGCGTCACGCAATTTAGAGCTACAATGATCATCAATAGTGTATACTCCTTTTTTGTTGTTTTTCTGAGGCCTAAGAACCTAGCAATGTTATGTGGGAAACCGGTAGCCATGAAGAGGAACATGAATAGGGAGGCCGTGACACCGATCCAGTCATATCCAGGGAAAGCGGGGGAGATGGGGGCAGTGTAACCTGAGAGCGATACAGGAGTACTAGCTCCTCCGGGCCTAACGAAGCTTGATGCTGAAATGGCTTCAGCTATTTTTGCAGGACCGCCGGCCCAGAAGATAGACGCTATTCCAAATATCCATCCAACAACCATAAATATTCCCCCCTGTAGTGCCAGCGAGAACTGGGTTCCTGCGTAGCCCCCCAAGGCAAGATATACTCCGCATAGAACGGCTGTGAGCGCAAGGCTCCAGAGCCAATCAGTGCCAGTGGTCAAGCGCCACACTGATGCCATTGCCTTGTACTGCCCGACGCTGTAAACTATTAATAGGATCATCATGGTCAGTCCAGCGAGCGCCTGCAAAAGCCTGCTGTTGAACCTTATCCTCACGACCTCAGGAACAGTCCTTGCTCCTAGAGCAGCGTAGCGGCGCATACGGTATCCCAAAACAACGCACAGCGAAAGTCCCATCAGGTTTGCCGTGCCTATGAGCCAGGAGCCGGACCATCCGTAAGTGTACCCTAGACCAGCATTTCCATAGATCGCCCATCCGCTGAGCCATGTTGCTGTTAATGCCAGGCCAGTTACTACGGGACCTATGTCGCCATGTCCCACCATCCACTCGTCAAAGTTCTTCGACCTGCGGAAGAAGTACACTCCAATACCGACGCTGATAGCCAACATAGATGCGACGGCAATGCCTACTGCGATGGTAGATTCTGGTGTTGGTAGAGGGATAGATGCCATAATCATTCATTCTCCCAGTGTGAGATCTTTAGCCAAAGAATCACCGCACTCCAAACCATGCTGAGCAACAATGTGCCCCAGTAAGCGTACCAACCACCAACAGTGGCTGCGATGATTGGGACCGAGATGAAGCAAAGAGCCATTATGAGAATACCCAAGATTATGTCTGATCTCATGTATATTCCCTCCTCAAGCCTTCCGCGATCAATAATCCAGGATAGGTTACCTTTGCAGGGATGCCTCTGTTCTCAACACTGCCGCCTTCTATGAGGTAAAAGTCCCTCAGTGCTCTTATGCTCCACTTTACAGTGGATTCAGGTATGCGCATTCTCCGGGAGATCTCTCTGACTTGCCCAGAACATGTGAGTCCAAGATGCTCCGTCTCCACAATGTGGAGTAAGATCCGCTTCTGCAGTAGTGTCAGTTTCTTTGAGCAAATCCTTTTCAAGGACTCTTCCAAGATCGCGGAGGGAGTTATTTTGTTTTTCCCATTTTTATTTTTACTTATATTTGGATTTGTATTTGGATACTTATCTGAAAAGGCGAACACCTTTGTAACGGCGGACACCCTTTTCCAATTTTTACCCTCCGTGGGATATTAGTGGGCGCTATAGTATTATTTAAACTTAATGGATAAATCGCATTAACCAGTCATTCACAATACCGCTTTTAAATCTTTAGAACCTTCTATCTTCAACATCAGTCAGAAATCTATACGTCAACATCTTTACATCTTTCTACAAGGCATCACTGGTTTGGATAAGAAAAAGCCCTGAGTCTCTTCAGGGCATTGAGCCGCTCCTTCTCGTTGATCTTGGCCTGCTCCACTGCGATTCTTAAAAACTCTATAGCCTCGTCCATCTCCCTTCTCTGGACCGGGAAAGGCACTCCATCTTTTCCGCCGAATGCGAAAGAGTAGCGGACGGGGTCTCTCCAGCTTGGCGGCGCACCGTATATCAGGTCTGAGATTAGCGCTAGCCCCCTAACAGTGGCAGGACCGACACCCTCGATCCCAAGCAGCTCCTCGTAATTTCTTGGTTTCAGGTTGTAAGCGACCTCTAGAGCCCGCCAGTTTATTTTCCAGGGCATTACGAGCACTCTGCCGCCCATATAGTCTAACAAAGACTTCTGTTTCGACTCCTTGATAGTTATCAGCTGCCTTTTTATCCTGAACGGATCATCATTCACGATGTCTACTGAAGTTTTACGGCACTCCTCGGCTTCCTTGGCGGTCATATTTAGGACCTTTTCCTTTTTATAACCGACCACAGCCTTATGGGGCTCCACGACAAAGCTTGCGACATTCTCGGACAACCAGTGGTACCTTCGCGCTAACTTGCTCTCTGGATTCATTCCCTGCTGCACTATGCACCATTTACCATCCTCGGAGATTATAAAGGCATGATGGTACAGCTGATAGCCCGCTTGGATTGCAGTATTGTCCACCTTCGCACCCATCCTGCTCGCGTAAACTAGTTGGTCGATCTTTGTGGAAGAGAGTCCAAAAATCTCCCCCGCACCCCTTATCTCTGCTGGAGTTTCTCTAGAGTGCCTGCCCTTCCCGCCACAGATGGCGAGCCCCGTCTCTTGGGGATCCACGGCGGATTTTAAAACACCAGTGACTACCGTAGTGACCCCTGAAGAATGCCAGTCGAAACCTAATGTGCAGCCTAAAGCCTGAAACCAGTATGGGTCAGAGACCCTCCTCAAAAATTCAGCTCTTCCAAACTCCTCAACCATTATTAGGACAATACTCTTGGCTAGGGCCTTCATCCGCCTGATTAGCCATGCAGGAGCCCATCCCCCGTGTAGCGGAAGATAGGCAGAGCCTGTGTGGGACATACGATAAACTCTTGGTCAGAGAGGGATTTATTTTGTTCTGCCGTCTTATTTCATTCTTGATCTGTTTTTCTTTTAATTTGTCCGTCGGTTGGTCTTTCGTTTATGTATCATATAAGTAAAATCGCCATAATTTGCCTTGATAAGATTAATTTTTCAATTGCAACATATAGTTATGATAGTGTGGCTTAAAAAATGAAGAACGCTGAAAAGTTTAGGCGCCTCGTTGATGAGACCAAAGAACTCATTCTTGAGGAGGAGACGAAAGAATTCAGAATCGGCAAACTCCTCAGGATCAAGGATTTGCCAATTGTGGTAATCGGAGACCTACATGGAGACTACATGTCCTTAGAAACCATTACTAAGAGGATCGAGAGTGAGGGAGAATGTGAGAAGGTAGTTTTTCTTGGTGATTACGCTGATAGAGGTCCGTCACCCTTAGATGTCTATGAAAGAATCCTAAAGATGAAATGCTCCTATCCGGATGGGGTCTTTCTGCTTAGGGGGAACCACGAGGCGTCAGACTTTATTGAGTTTCGCCCTCATGACTTGCCTTGGCACATCAAAAATGCCTATGGGGATGGGTGGAAAGAGATCTACCGCTCCCTAATAGAACTTCACAAGACTTTGCCTGTAGCGGTTATTGTCGAAACCCGTGCGCTTTTATTGCACGGTGGCATATCCCCTGAGATAACTTTAAAGGGTCTGGAAGATCCGACCGAGGAAGAGTTGGAGACCATCTTATGGAGCGACCCTTCTGACTATGTAAAAGGTACGGCTCCCTCAAATAGGGGAGCGGGTATGTTATTCGGGCCGGACGTATCCTTTAAAGTACTCGACAAACTCGGCGTAAGATACTTAGTCAGGGGGCACTCCCCCGTCACAAAGGGCTACAAATGGGATCATGCAGGAAGGGTTTTGACCGTCTTCTCGGCTAAATATGTCTATGGTCTGGAGAGCGGGGCATATGCCCTTATAACTCCCATGGACCCATTTATAGAGATCAGGACGTTCTAACAGATCCGAGTGTAAAATTCAAACGATTTTTAGAGGAGGTCCTTCTAGGAACTCTTCGTTAATGAATTCATGGATGGTGATGACCGTTTGATCTCATGCATGATTCTAAAAACGGTAAACTTCATCAAACGTTATTAAATACGAACTTCCAAAAGTTCTACTGTGAGGCTCAATAGAGAGAGTGTCGAGGCGGAGCTTAAGGGCACAACCCTTAGGGTTTACTGGGTACTCTTAAAGAAAGGGTCGGCAGGACCTAGGGAGATAATGAGGGAACTACGACTGAGCAGCCCAAGCGTGGCATCCTACCACTTGGAAAAGCTCGCCCATCTTGGTTTGGTGAAAAAAGAGGTCGGAGGAGAATATGTTATCTCAAAGGAAGTTAAGGTTGAGCTCTTCTCCCAGTTCATCAGGATTGCGGGCATTGCCCTGCCGAGATACTTCTTCTACTCGGTGCTTTTCACTACAATGCTGATCGCGTACCTAATAATATATCCCATCGAAAACACCCCCCAGACCATAATGTCGATAATTTTTGGGATTGCAGCAACGGTCATCGCATGGACAGAAACCATCAGAGCGTGGCTCAGGAGGCCGTTCTAATGTGTAGATTTATAGAGTATGCGAGAGTTATTTTGAAGAGGGGAATATTTTGAGGCTGGCTTATAGCGCCTTCTTGGCGGTATTAATCGGCGTGGTATTGGTATCCTCTCCCCTGCTGCTAACTGGCTTATCCCCGACGGATTTGAGGATCAAAGTGATAAAGCCCGAGACCGCCCCTGACAACCAAAAGGCGATTTTAAATAACGACTCTTCATACCGTGCAACAGAGAATGAGACTTACCCGCCAAAAACCTCGATTGCTGCAGATGTCCAATACTCATTGAATGGGGTATTCATATCACTATCTTTAGGAATTGTCGCCGCAACCCTTTCATATCTCGTGATAAGGCTGGAAGTAGTCGGCAGATTTAAGTAAGAAACTGAAATTTATTGTGCCGACTCAAAATAGTCCTTCAGGGTCTTGACTGTCAGCGAGTCTATCAGTCTGACAAAAGCTTCAGCCCTTCTTCCTATCTGCCTAATTCCGACGAATTTGATGGGCTCTCCGAAGAGCTTAGCCAAGGACGGGGCTGAGACCAAAACTACCTTTGACGCGGCGATCGGAAGGTTCAGACTCTTTCCAAGGACTCCCAAGAGCGGTAAATGGTCCTTCTTCAAAACGAGAATTAATAGGTCATAGGACTGCTGAAGAATACTGGAGAGCTTCTCAACAATTTTAAGGCGGTCTCTGAGCGCCTCCAATTCTTTCTTCTTCAAACCCTTGATCTCTACCAAGTGGGGAAGAATGACTTTGTCCTCCTCGATAAGACCGTACCTAGGGCTCAACAAGTACACGTCGATTTTGATCCCATGACTTCTAGCGATCCCTGCCCCCTCCATGATCTTCTTGAAATAACCTTGGAATAGATCTTTTGCCCGTCTAGAGAACGGTCGCACCGCCTCAAGATATGCACTCTCATTCTCAATATCCAAGGATGGGATCTTCAATCCAGCTTTTTTTAGTGCACCGATGTAGCTCGTATCCTTTGGTGAAGGAGACATATAGGCAGGGGCGCTAACCACAAGTAAGATCCGCATACCCGTCAATCATCTTTTCTTTCTTATAGCTATTATCAGTTTCTATTAGGCATAGGTTTCTATTAGCCAAAACTGGTTTTTTCTGAGCGGCAACATTTGAAGCAGTGAACTGTCAAGCTTTGACATTTTGTGTTGATTGGAATAATTTATTATTTGGACCGGAATATCTGGAAAACGATCGAAAATATTGGAGGCAATTTACATGGAAGGTCTTTTTTGGGCACTGTTAACAATTGCTCCCCTCTTCATTTTAGGATTTTATTTAGGTCGAAGCGCTCCAAAGCTTTTGTTGCTCGGTGGAGTTGGTTGGACTTTAGCCCTTATCCTCAGGATAATCCCCCTAAATTTATTTCAACTACTGGTTGGGGACATCTTGGTGGTCATAATCTACAGCGCTGTGCTGGCGGGTCTATTCGAGGAATGCATGAGGTTCTGGCTCGTTAAGAGGACCAAGACCTCGGACTTCAGGGCTGGATTGACCTTTGGGCTGGGCTGGGGGATAGCTGAGGCGTTGGTCATATTCTTCCCAAGTGTGCTTCTCTCGCCGACGGCATTAACCATAAGTTTCTTGGACCTCCTGCCTGGCGTCTTTGAAAGGTACGTGGCTGTCTTAGCTCACGTGGCACTGACCTTCATAATAATGAAGTCAATACTTTACAGGGAATACCTTATTCTAGCCATAGTTGCGCACGCTGTTTTGGATCTGATAGCCGGGCTGACTTACTATGTGATGAGGCTCTCGGTTTGGCAAGTAGAGGGATTGGTGGCTGCCTACACTCTACTTCTGGCGATATACGCAGGCTACGTCCTCAAGAAGGTTTATTGAGCTCTTTTAGTCTAACAAATAAGGTGGTGATACTCATGAGAAAAGACGTGGTTATAGTTCTCGTTGCCCTCATTGTAGTGGCGGTGGGCGCCTATATTGTCAGTCAACCAGCGGCAGTGGATGTAAACAAGGTAAGGGCCTATGCAGACCCTATCACGGAGGACATATTGATAGCGATGAATGAGGGGAATTATACGAAGTTCTCTAAGGACATGGATGTTGCCATGAAGAATGCCATGACTGAACCGGTATTTCAGCAGACAGTGGCCTTAATAAAATCAAAGGTTGGAAACTATGTTTCAAAAGAATTCTCAAAGGCAGAACTCCAGGGCAACTACACGGTGGTTTATTACAAGGCAAAGTATACGGGGGAGTCTGAAGTTACGGTAAAGGTAGTATTTATCGAGGCAGGAGGCAAGCAGTATGTGTCCGGGCTTTGGTTCGATTCGCCAAAGCTCCGCAGTTGAGAAGGAACTTTCTCACTATTTTCTGGTTTTTCCATATCCTCCAATTTTTCCACCAAAATACTAAATAGTAAATTTAGTCAAAATATAACAAGGGTAAAGATGCCCTACTATGTTCTTTTGTCAAACCTAACAGCAGAGGGCAGGAAGACCATAAAAGAAAAACCTGACAGAATCAAAGAGGTGAACAAAGAGATCGAGGCGCTCGGCGCCAGGATAATTCATCAGTTTGCAACACTTGGACCCTACGACTTTGTGACCATAATTGAGGCTCCAGGCAACGAGACTGTATATCTCATATCGGCAGAGTTTGGCTCCAGGGGGACGGTCCAGATCTTATCTATGCCCGCTATCAAAGTAGATGCATTCATAGAAGGTCTGAAGAAGGGCAAAATAGAGGGCGGAAAAATAGAAGCCCTCTAAATCTACTTTTTTCTCCCAATTTCCCATTATTCCATTCTTTATTTTCGTTTTACTTATAGAGTTTGTAATATTCGCCCTCAAGTATCCATTGGGTCAGATATTTCATCGACCATGGAGGGAGTCCAGAAACCCCCTAACGCACCCCCTAATGGCTGCCACGAAGGTATTTCCTATTTTGGATGGATCGAGGTTCTCCAAAGTCCTAATTCTATAGTAGAGGGGCGGGTGCGGGTCCCACTTGAGCCACTCCCCGCTATTCACTAGTTCGAATATCCGTGACTGGTACTTCCAGAGCCCTAGTTTACGTAGCGATGATGCAAGGGTCTTAGGCTGCCCAGTTATTATTGCCGCGTCGAGATCAGCCCTCGCTTCTAAGAACTTTGCCACGAAGAAGAGCAATGTGAAAGATAAGAAGAGGTACGCAAGGTCTATAAATAGCCCGAAGGATGCCAAAAAGGGCCATATTAGGTACACCCTCGTCAAATATTCAAAGGTTGCTAGACTCATGAGTATGAGGGGGTCCCTCGCTCTCACATGACTGAATTCATGCGCCAAAACAGCCTTTATCTCATCTTCTTCCATCTGTGCGATCAACCCACTGGTTATAAGAACGGTGGCCCTCGAAGGGGAGATTCCTGTAGCTGCGGCGTTTGGGGGCAGTACATTCAGCAGCGTTATTCTTGGGATATGAAACCTGAATTTTGAGGCGAGGTCGCTCACTATCTTGTAGATGTCTACGGTCTTTATTCTCACGAGTTCTGGAGTGCATACCGGGCCGTGCTTGTTTAGAGTCCTTACTATGATTTCAGGATCCAGTTCTCTTCCCAGAGCCAACGTCAAATCGTAGATCTCTTTCTTTATCAACGTCATCTTTGGTATGCAGCTCTTCACCACTTGTTCGAATTCGTTCCTTTTCATCCTCAATTCGGCGATATGTATCGTCGCATTATCCGCAGTGATGTCGAACTCTCCACGGTAAGCTATGAGTTTGTTTGCAAATATCACTATGATGAATTGGAGTCCAACGAGTAAGATTGGAGTAAGCATCTGGAAGTACTGGTAGAGGAATATGCCCACAAGAAGGATGAGCATGAAGAGGTAAAGGAAGTTTCCGAAAATTATTGAGGATATAAGCCTCTTGATCCCGCCTTCCTTCTTCCCAGGTATGAGGTTCATTTTGGGTGAAAAAACCAGGAAGAGTGATGCCTTGCTCTGGTCGGCAAAGTACGACCTGATTAGGGTTTCCATTTCCATGTCCAGTCCGATGTAGTCCTTCTCAGATACAGAATCGGGGGGATAGGGAGCATAGTAGATCTCTATCTTTTCCGGTAAGAACTTCACGGCAACATCTAACAGACTACCGTCGACAGCCACAAGCCTGTACTGAAGTATTGCTACTCCTTCTGCAGTGGATCTCGTTAAATAGGAAAGGTACTGATTCTTTTCTATTGCAGTGGTGAGATAATCCAGCAACTGATTTATCTGGTCTGGTGGGACTTTTATGTCGAGAGTGATGGAGCGCCTCCATGTGTGGCTTGTGGCATTCCCTTCCACGCTACCTCCCAGCGATATTGACAAATGTTTGCCTCCGTTAAAGGATTTAGAGGGTCTCATTAAAAAAGATATTGAGGTCCATCAGACATTTAAATCACCCCTCCCTAGGCTAATTGAAGGGGAGATGTTTTTAAACCTCAAAATTAGAATATGAAAATAAAGTGAGTTTTTATGAAGGATGTCGACGGCATCGACATGAAGATCCTCTCCTTCTTAAAGGAGGATGCCCGCATACCTTATACCAAGATAGCCAAAGACATAGGACTCTCGGAGGCTGCGGTCAGAAAACGCGTGGAGAGGATGAGAGACGAAGGAATAATCAAGAAGTTCACGGTCGAGATCGAGACTGGGGAGAGGGTACAGGCTCTCATACTCATATCCGTCCAGCCGTCTTACCCGAACCCTCAGGTTGCGCAGGCAGTCAAGAAGATTGAGGGGGTCGATCAGGTCTTTGAGGTCGCGGGGGACGTTGATGTAATAGCAGTGGCCTCTGGCAAGAGCATACAAGAGATCAATAAACACATAGACGATATAAGGAGGATAGAGGGGGTATCCAAGACAAGTTCTATGATTGTGCTCAGGTCTTGGGTTTGAAATTCGAACTTCTAAGTACTTTAAACGTATAAATAGTTATTTAGGCAAAGACGAAATGTTTAAATAATTTCGTTATTCGAATCTATCAGGGTCTGACTTCCAATGGTTAAGCTCAATATTCTGTACGACCACATGAGATGGGAAGAGAAAGCCTTATACGAAGCATGTGAGAAGCGCGGTGTAAACTTTTCCATGATGGATGCTGAAAGACTGTTCCTTGACCTGACATCTGCAGAAAAGCCGGAGGGCCTGGGCGAGGTTGTCCTGCAGAGGTGCGTGAGCCACTTCAGGGGGCTCCATGCGACCGCAGCATTGGAGAGTTACGGCGTCAGGGTTATAAACAGCTATAGGACCGCCGAGATCTGCGGTAACAAAGTTCTCAACACGCTCACTTTCAAGAAATTCAACATACCGACGCCTAGGACATATCTGGCTTTCACGCCCGACTCTGCTCTTGAAGCACTTGAAAGGCTCGGCTATCCTGCGATCCTGAAGCCGGTCGTGGGTAGCTGGGGGCGTCTTGTTTCGCTCCTAAAGGACAAAACGGCGGCAATGGTGGCGCTCGAGCACCGCGAGTTGATGTTCCCCATATACCAGATCTACTACCTGCAAGAAATGGTAAAGAGGCCGCCAAGGGATCTTAGGGTCTTCGTTATAGGTGAGGATGTGCCAGTTGCGATTTACAGGGTCAATACTGGCGAGGACTGGAGGACAAACACCGCCAGAGGTGGAAAGGTGGAAAGGTGTCCTATAACGCCTGAGATCAGGGAACTGGCACTAAAGGCTGCAGAGGCTGTGGGTGGAGGGGTATTCGGGGTTGATATGATGGAAGACGATGGTGGTCTAGTTGTACATGAGATAAACAGCACCGTCGAGTTTAAGAATACGGTTCCAGCTACTGGTGTGGATATACCTGGAATGATTGTGGACTACGCCATCAGGGAGGGAAAAAGATGAAAACTGTAGGGATAATCGGAGGATCGGGTTACACCGGAGGGGAGCTCCTCCGGATACTTATAAATCACCCAGAGGTCGAAATAAAGGCAGTCACCTCGAGGGAGCACGCGGGCGAGCCCGTTTTCAAGTTGCACCCGCAGTTGAGAAAGCTCACAGATTTAAAGTTTATAGAGCCGGATGTGGAGAAGATCGCCTCATCCTGTGAATTTGTATTTTTGGCACTTCCGCACGGCGCCTCCGCACCCGTTGCAAAGAGGCTCTTGGACTCAGGTGTAAGGGTGATCGATCTCAGCGCGGACTTCAGGCTGAAGAACAAGGACGACTACCCCAAGTGGTATGGATGGGAGCACCCATGCCCGGAACTGCTCGAGGTCGCGGTCTTTGGTCTGCCGGAGTTCCACAGGGAAGAGATAAGAAATGCCAAGCTTGTTGCAAACCCGGGCTGCATTGCCACGGCGAGCATACTCAGCGTCGCGCCCGCCATTAAAGCTGGAATGGTTGAGGATAACAGGGTGATCTTGGATGCCAAGATCGGATCTTCAGGGGCTGGCGCTAACGTGAGCGAGGCGAGCCACCACCCAGAGCACTCCAACATAGTTAGGGCATACAAGCCCGTCATGCACAGACACACCGCAGAGATAGAGCAGGAGCTCTCCCTTAAGGCGGGCGGAGAGAGGGTCACGGTGGCACTCACCCCCCACGCAGTGGACATGGTCAGGGGGATAATGGTGACTGGTCACTCGTTCCTCAGTAGAGAGGTCACAATGCCGGAGCTTTGGAGGGCTTACAGAGAGCTGTACCAGAACGAGCCCTTCGTCAGGATCGTGAGGGATCAAAAGGGACTTCACCAACTTCCTGATCCCAAGAATGTGGTGGGCTCGAACTTCTGCGATGTTGGTTTCGAGCTTGACCCCCATGCCAAGAGGTTGGTTACCTTTGGCGCGATCGACAACCTGTTGAAGGGCGCCGCCGGTCAGGCAGTCCAGAACTTCAACTTAATGATAGGCGTTGACGAGCGAACTGGCATCAGGTTTGCTGGAGTAAGACCGATATGAACATGAGAGTCGTGGTCAAGATCGGAGGGGACCTCCTGAAGGGAGATGCCCCTAATGTACCCCTCATTGAAGACTTAAAGGAGCTCGTTGAAGGAAGGGGGCTCGCAATAGTCCACGGCGGAGGAGATCTGGTAACGGAGATGGCTAAGAGGCTCGGCAAGGAGCAGAGATTCATCGTTTCACCTGAGGGCTTCAAGAGCAGGTACACTGACAGGGAGACCGCGGAGATATACGCAATGGTCATGGCTGGCGAGATCAACACCAAGATCGTCGGTCTCCTCCAATCCTTTGGCATAAATGCCATAGGTCTGTCTGGATTCGACGGCGGTCTCCTGAGGGCTGAGAGAAAAGAGCGACTTGTGATTGTGGACGAACAAGGGAGGAAGAGGGCCATAGAGGGAGGCTATACTGGCAAGATCACATCTGTGAACACAAGGTTACTCGAGATCCTAATGGGGGAGGGATACACCCCAGTGATCTCACCTTTGGCAATGGGGATGAAGTTTGAGCCCCTAAACGTGGACGGAGACAGAACCACCAGCGCAGTTGCGAAGGCGATAAGGGCCGATGCTGTCATTTACCTCACCGACGTAGAAGGGGTTTTGTTGGACGGAAAAATTGTTCCGAAGATCAGCATAGTTGAAGTTGACGAACTCTTGAAGAGGATTGGGGCAGGCATGTCCACCAAGATCCACGCGGCAGTAGATGCTGTTAGGGGAGGGGTCGGCAGGGCGATAATAACCTCTGGATTTGTGGAGAGACCTATTCTGGACGCTCTGGAGGGGAGGCGTGGGACGGTGATCTCTCTTTGAGTAGGCTCGAGGATACTTTCTTGGCTGATACTTTCTGGAAGCGTCCCGTCACATTGGTGAAGGGCAAGGGAGCCAAAGTCTGGGACTCTCAGGGGAAGGAGTATATAGACTGCAGTTGCGGGTACGGTGTCGCGTTGCTTGGACATTGCCACCCGAGGGTCGTGGAGGCGATAAGGCGACAATCTGAGAGGCTTATAACCTGCCACGGATCTTTTTACAACGACGCGAGGGAGGAGTGCCTCTCAAAACTTCAAAAAATAAAGCCGGACGGAACCGAAAAGGTTTTTCTTTCCAACTCTGGGGCGGAGGCTGTTGAGACCGCAATAAAGCTGGTGAGAAAGTTCACTAAGAAGAAGGGCATAGTTGCCATGGTTAACAGCTTCCATGGGAAGACCATGGGCGCCCTCTCACTAACTTGGAACGCCAAGTACAGGGAGCCTTTCGTGCCCCTACTCGATGGCGTAAAGTTTGCCCCCTATGGGAAGATAGATAAGCTCCGGGCACTTGTTGACGAGGACGTCGGCGCGATCTTTGTTGAACCGGTCCAGGGGGAGGGTGGTATCAACATACCTCCGCCAGATTATCTAAAGCAGGTTAGGGAACTCTGCGACGAGAAGGGTGTCCTTTTGGTACTCGATGAAGTCCAGAGCGGGTTCGGGAGGACGGGTAAGATGTGGGCGCACCAACACTTCGGCGTAAGGCCCGACATACTCTGCTCGAGTAAGGCGCTGGGTGGAGGTTTCCCCATAGGGGCAACCTTTGCACGCGCCGATATTATGGACTCCCTCAAGAGGGGTGAGCACTCGAATACATTCGGCGGAAACCCATTGGCATGTGCAGCCTGCGCCGGGGCTATAGAGGCACTATTAGAAGATGGACTAGTAGAGAACGCAAGGACAATGGGGGATCTCTTAAAGAATGGCTTCTCCCAGATCGAGAGTAAATTGGTACGGGAAGTTAGGGGACTAGGGCTAATGCTGGGTATCGACATGAGATTTGAGGTCATGAACATCATTCTAAAGTCTTTGGAGAGAGGGGTCATAGTCTTGGAGGCTGGCAAGACCGTGCTCAGGCTTCTCCCGCCACTAGTCATCACTAAGGAGGATGTTCAGAAGGTCCTATCAGTAGTAAGCGAGTCCATCAAAGAAGAAGAGAGACGGGTCTTCGGTGGATGATGATGGAAGAAGGTTACCCGGAGCGTCTTTTGCTCAACCTTCTGGAGATCTACAGCCCAAGCGGAAAGGAAAAAGAGATCTCCACATACCTATCGAAAGAGCTCGAGTGCTTGGGTTTCAGGGTAAGGGTGGACGAGGTTGGTAATGTTGAAGCCACATTGGGTGAAGGTCGGCCCAGCGTTCTACTGTGCGGGCATATGGACACCGTGAGGGGCAAGATAAAGACAAGAAAGAGGGGCAAGGTCATATTCGGGAGGGGTGCTGTGGATGCGAAGTCTCCACTTGCGGCTTTAATTTGCGGTGCGAAGAAATACATGGAGGAAGGAGGAAAAGGCAAGGTGACCGTGCTGGCGGTTGTGGATGAAGAAGGGAAGAGCCGGGGCATGAGGCATTTTCTCTCGAGATGTGAAGAGAAGTACGATTATGCCATATTTGGAGAGCCGAGTGGGGCTTATGCACTCACAGTTGGCTACAAGGGAAGGATACTAGTCAGAATTCTATGTGAAACCGCACCAGGTCACGCGAGTGCACCGATGCTCTTTGAGAACGCAATTTACGTAGCCACTAGGCTTATAGAAAGGCTGCAGAGGCTGGGTGAGGATTGGAGTAAAGGGAAAGGGGGCGATCTGTTTGAGACGCCGACGCTTTGCGTCACGAGGATAAGGGGAGGAAGGGAGGACAACACCGTCCCGTCGTTCTGCGAGATTTTGGTGGATGTACGGGTGCCGCCCTCCATGACCATTGTAGAGATCAAGGACAAACTAATGTCTATTATAAAAGAATTTAAGCTCAGGGAAGAGAGAGCAAATGTAAAATTGGAATTTTTGGACGAGAATGAGCCATACCTTGAGAACGAACAATCTCTACTCGTGAGATCCTTCCTTGAGAGCATAAGGGAGGTAACTGGTAGGGATGGGAGACTCTCGCGGAAGACAGGAACTGCCGATGTGAATGACTTCGTGAGGAAATTTAAGATTTCATCGGTGGTTTATGGACCAGGGAACTCAAAATTGGATCACACTCCAATTGAAAATGTTTCAATAAGGGAGTATTTGGACAGTATTGCGATAATCACTAACGTTTTGAAGAAACTCTCCTCTTCATGGACTGAAATAAGTGGGAGAGAAGGTGTAAGGAGTTAGAGCTTGGTCTTTTATTTTCTTTTTCCTAACATGTCAACAAAAAATAAATTTATTCTAGTTATTGAGAAAAACAATGGTCATTCGATTGGTATGGTAAAGCGCCTTTCCTTTTTGGGTAATCGAAGTTCGAGAATGCCATCCTTGAACCGCGCCTTTGAGGATTCCGGGTCTATCTTTGCTGGAAGGGTAAACGTCTTCGTATATCTGAAGAACTTTGCCTCTCGCTGGAAAGTGCCCCACCTCTCATACTGTATCACCCTATTCATCTGGGCCTCTATTGAGACCGTATCATCGGTCAGATGAACTTTAATGTCTGATTTTCGCCGGACACAAGGCATGTCGATTCTTATGATGAGCTCGTTCTCGTTGTCATAGACTTCGGTGAGTGGTTCGAGGCAACCTCTTGTAGAGTCCCACATGACTTCTGTGATCCAGAAGTCCGTCCGTTCTCTGCCTGACTTTTTATTGATACTCAAGTAGACCACCTCAAACGTACATCAGCGGGAGCTCATACTCTTGGGATTTGCCCATTCTCTTCAGGTTCTCAGCGGTCTTTCTCATCAGTTCCCTGGCGTTGAGCCTGATCTCTTCGGAACGCTCTATCAGCGCCTTGACATCGACGTTTATAGGAACGAACTTATTCAAGGCGGATATGACCGAGGCAGCAGCCCCTGGGTCAGGGTACTGGGGGTATGACTCTGCCATGAGGAGAAGGTTTGGGAGGTTCTGATGTATGGAGAACTTCGCCATTAGTGCGTAGGGTCCGACTAGAAACCCCTCCTCCATCACGGGGATCTCGAACTTCCTTATGCTGTCCCTTATGTACTGCATATTCGATGCCCCATATACCTTCGGGGTCTCTATGTCGATCCTGTTAGGGACGCCGATCCCGCCCAGTGACACGAGAAGGGATGCATTTTTCGATTTTGCCCACTCCACAATGGCTTTGGAGAGAGGGTATATAGACTCTGGCGAGAGGGCGGTTTCGGAGAAGAGAGCCAGCAGGTCGTCTTTTTGGTATATCCTTAGAGGGTAAGTTGGTATTCCTTGATGGAATACCACAACCGGCGGAAAGATGTCCGAGTCTATGTGGGCTACCTCCTTCATCTCCAGCCCCTTTATTATATGTGATACCGCAATTATCCCCACCAGACCGACGTCTGGCAGGCCGCACATTAAAACTGGATTTTTTGCCTTGATCTCGGTTGTCTCCATGATTGAGACTCCATCCACGGTAAAAACCATTTCAATCACTAAAATTCTATAAGGGAAAGGGATACTAAAAAACTTCTCGAAAAAGTTAGGTGGACTCTAGGATCTCCTCGAGTATCAGAACAGGGCCTTCCTTACCAACAATCTTGTACTTCTTGCCTCTCTTTAGCCCTGTATTGCATTTTGCCTGCCAGTACTCGCCCCTGTAGGTAATGAAAGCTACCTCGTTAGGTGGCGCATCCTCCGTTGAAGTTAAAACCTCGCCTATGATCCTCCCTATGAGAGGCGGTCTTCGCCTAACTTGTAGTATCTTTATAATGGCAAACAGAAATATCCCTGCGATTACAAGTGTTGCCGCAACAATGGAGTATGTAAATGTGGCATACCACTCTCCCGAGATCGCCCACTTCTCAGGGCTGAACGGCACTATGAAGAGAGCACCTATTGTGAGAAGTATTATTCCTGAGAAGCCGAAGACCCCAAATCCAGGTGTGGCAAGCTCATAAATCAAAAGGATCGCCCCTGCTGCCATCATTATTAACGAGACTATGTTTACGTCGAAGCCCATCCCTATAAGAGCAAGAAGGAGGGCTGCCGCTCCCAGAATCTCTCCCCCATGCCCTGGCGCAGAGAGTCCGTAGATTAGCGCAAAGATTCCTATCAAAAACAGGAGGCTCGAAATTGTCGGGTCGGAAACCACATTTATCACACTGTCCCTAATCCTGAAGGTATACTCTGTTACGGCAGCTCCTTCGGTGTTCAACTTTACTGTTCCGGCAGCCGTTTTAACCTCCAAACCATTTATCAATTTCAGTAGGGACTCAAGGCTCTCCGCCCTGAATTCTATTACGCCCTGAGCATATGCCTGTTCATCGTTCACGTTTACATTTTCGGTGATAAAGCTGATCGCCAGAGTCTCGTTTCTTCCATGTGCCCTCGCCTGAGTCGCCATGACGGAAATAACAGCGTTAAGAATCTTTGTATCATTAACCGGCTCGCTACCAAATGGCGAATAAGCTATCGGTTGACAGGAACCTATTATTGTGTGCGGCGCCATTGCGGCAACATGTGTCGCCATCAATAGATACGTACCAGCAGACCAAGCCGTCGTTCCGGGTGGATACACGTAGCCTACCACAGGAACAGGGGAGTTCTCTATTGCAGTGATCATTCGAAGCGTTGAATCAAGGCTTCCGCCCGGAGTCGAGAGCATGAGTACTACTGCCGAGTAACCCTCTTGATGGGCCACGCTGAGCGCATCAATCAAAGCCTCAGAATGAGCCATGGAGATGGTGCCGCTGATTTTGAAAACTAAGACCTTTCCACCATAAGCAACTACTGGAGAGGATGATGTTACCACAATGAGCAGGGAAAGAATTAAAAAAATTGTTAGGGATTTTCTTGCCATCTCATCTATTTCTCCGTACTCACTGATTTCTTGTCTAAAGCTTTTGCCAGACCAGCAAATTCTGCAACGGTCGTGCCTCCCGTGGAGGTCACCAGTATTAGGTTCTTCTCCCTCGCAACCTCGGATATCATCTGGAACTCTCGTAACCTCAGCGCTATGGGCGTCTTCTTATAGAGTTCCGCAGCCTCGCTCATCTTCTGAGCCGCTTGGTACTCTCCCTCTGCTATTATTATCCTTGATCTCCTCTCCCTCTCAGCCTCCGCCTGCTTTGCCATAGCCCTCTGGAGCGATTCTGGCAGGATCACGTCCTTTATCACAACTGCCGTTACCTTTATGCCCCATGCGTCTGTTGGTATATCAAGTGTGGACTGCAGCCTTTGGTTTAGCTCTTCCCTCTTTGTGAGTAGGTCGTCAAGCTGCACTTGTCCGAGTATATCTCGGAGGGTAGTCTGAGCGAGGAGGTTTGTGGAGAGCATGTAGTTTTCGACCTGGACTATTGCCTTTACTGGGTCAAAGACCCTGTAGTAAACCACCGCGTCAACCTGCACTGTGACGTTGTCCTTTGTTATTATCATCTGTCTTGGCACATCGAACGTCAGGACCCTGAGATCCACTTTCCTAAGAGAGTCAACGAAAGGTATTATGAAGAATATTCCTGGACCCTTAGCCCCAAGGAGTCGTCCCAGCCTAAATATGACGGCGCGCTCATACTCCTTAACAATCTTTATGGCAGAAGACAGGAACCAGAGTATGATTACTAGGATTATTATGTAAACAACAAGATTGGCCAGGCCTGCCAATGAAGTTGGAATTATCTGGTTTACTGTTCCTAAAATGCTCAAGAAATAAACCCCTACCTAAATATAGGACGGGCTGGATATGTACTTTACTCTTGGGGCTCCCATATCGCCATTGGGCTGTCCCAAAGAGCAGAGATTCTCTGGTTTATAGGCTTCACTTTACCTCTGCCTCGCCCAAGATTCCTAGTTTTGTAAATTCTGCGCCTTACTTTTAGGAGTGACATTTTTTCTCCAAAGAATAGATTGTTGTCGAAGTATATAATGTTTTTCTTCGGCTATTATCGTTATTTAATTCGACTTTTGTCTATTTTTAAATACCATCCTCCTAAACGATTCTGCCATTATGGCGTAAGTCCTATCTTGCCTACCAGCGCTAAGGGATCCCGCGGTGTAAACGTCGAATTCCATGAAGTCCACACCAATTATCTTAGAATTCGACTTTGATATGGAGGAGATCAGACCATAAAGATCTCTCTGCGAGATCCCGGAGTAGTCCAAAAATCTGGCCCCCTTGATTGATGTGTTTGCACATACATCCACATCCACAGAAACATAGGTGAGGGGCAAATTCGTCCTTGAGAGAATGGAAATAACCGATTGCAAGTCTTTTTGAATATCTTCTTTCTTTATCACATGCACCCCAGAGGACTCGATTCCTTTGTAGAATTCAACGTACCTCCTAACCCTTTCATCCTCAATCTCCTCGGCTACCCTGGGGGGATAGTCCGATACACCTACTATGTACATGTTCTCCATAGGAATTTTCTTTGTAAGGTAGCCGAGGAAAGAGTCGGCATTGTAGCTATCCGGTCTGTTATAGATGTAAGGATCCTTGGGCGAAAACTTAGTTTCCGGGTTGTTCTCCAGATCATACTGTATTAGTCCACATCTTATGGTGGGAGGTATAAAGTCGAAGTGACTGTCGAATACAATAAGTCTAAGGTTTTCGCCGCCGTACTCGTCACATAGGGCATTAACCACGCCACCAGATAAGGAGTGATCAACCCCAAATAGCACGGGCATGTCCGGAAGCACATCGCTCTTCACTTTTTTGTTTATTTCTTTTGCATAATCTAGGCATCCATTAGCATCTATAAATGTGACAAAGTTCTCCACCGTCAGCATGAAGAGCATGTCAAAAGGAGGTGTTGGCGTTAACCAAGGCTCGACCTGATTTTTAATGTAGTTGATAGGGAGGTTAAGCTCTGATAACATGCCACAAACAGGATCCTTGAAGGGGATGCCACTGTAGCCGTTTTCACAAGCGAGGATTTTTCTTTGTATGTAAGCCTCCCTCTCATCCGGATCCAGTGGCCCGTTCAGGATCTTGAAATTCATAATCAGGCCGTCAGCAAAATTTCTTTAACAAGAAAAAATAAAAAGGATATTTATGCCTTGATTTTTATTTCCGCTTGACGATTGGCTCGAGTATCTCTACGATGTCCACCATTTTGAGTGGAGACTTTGTCATCTCAATGGCGTCGGTGAGGTTTCTCCAGCAGAATGGACATGTGCTCGTTAGTACCGATGCGCCCGTGGACTCAGCCTCTCGTACGCGCTTCGCCGAAGTTTCTAGGGAATAGTCCGCAAATCCGCCTCTCACACCGCCGCCTGCGCCGCAGCAGAACGAGAACTTTCTGTTGCGGTACATCTCGACCAAGTTAACGCCGGGGATTGCCTTGAGGACGTTGCGTGGCGCCTCGTACACCTCAGCGTGCCTGCCGAGGTGGCACGGGTCGTGGTAAGTGACAGTGCTGTTGAAGCTTCCGGTGAACTCAATCTCGCCCTTGTTGAGCATCTCCTCTATTAGCTGGATTGTGTGCACGACCTTTACGTTCTCCATCTTGCCGAACTTGTCAATGTAGCCCTCTGGCGGATCCATCTTGTAGTCCCTTGAAAGGGTCCTGTAGCAACCTGCGCATGTGGTGATGAAGCCACTCGCACCGTACTTTTCGGGGAGCTCCTTGTTATGCTCCACGAACTCCTTTGCTAGGTCATACTGTCCCGTCCTGAGCAACGGTGAGGCACAGCACCACTCATCCTCTGAGACGGTAAAGTCCACCTTGAGTTTCTGAAGCAGTTTTACTGTGGCTAGTGCCACACTCTTCTGCCTGTAGGAGGCTGTGCAGCCCGCGAAATAAATGTACTCTGCCTTCTTCGGGAGCGAGGATCTGATGCTGCTGGGCAACCAGTCAAGTCGGTTCTCGTGCTTCTCTAGGTATGGGTTGCGGTTTACGCCTATAGTGGAGCTCCACTTCTTTATACCTTCTGGTATGGCTACGTTCTGCTTCCATGCCTCACTTCTGAGGGCCTCAAACATCCTCAAGATGTAAGGCTTTATGTCGGTCTCACACATCTGTTGGCAAGCACCGCATCCAGTACACGTGAAGAGAACATGTGAAACCGCATCAGACCATTGTAACTTGTTGCTGAGCAGACCTTTTGCTATTGCAGCCTTTCCTCTGCTGCCCCTATATGAGTCGAAGTTGTACTTGTCGCCTTGGACGCATAACATCGCTGCAAAGTTTCCTGTCTTGCCCCACTCATATCCATACTTGCAGTTTCCACAGTGGGTGCACATTGAAATGTAATCGTAGAGTTTCGCTAATTCTTTAAGTGAAGTGTTCTTCAATTCAAGTGCCATTGATATTGCCCCCCTTATCTAACCCCTAGCTTGCCTGGGTTCATGATGTTGTTTGGATCCAACATGTCCTTTATTTTAGTCATGAGGTAGACATATCCAGCGTCTGCAGCAGCATTCAACTCATTCATGTACTCCACTGGTGGCTTGTACGGTAGCATACCCAATGGAATTCCAGCCCTTACGCACTCAACCATGGCGTCCCTTGCTGCCTTGACTGACTCTGGGTTCCTCTTGTCGAAGGGAGTCATGCACCTGAGCATACCGTAGTGAGCGCCTTGGTAATCTGTGAACCTGGTGGCTGGCGATAGACCGTGTCTGATGTATATCTCCTTCCACTTCTCGTACAGGATTGGCCAGCTCTTGCAAGGCGCAAAGGTTCCTGGCCAAGCAAGTCCTCCACCACATGACTTGGAGTAGTTCTTAGTTGAGCCTACGATCCTGCTCGGTAGCTCGGTCCTTCCTCTCTTCGCCTCTTCAGGATATTCAAAGTCTATCAATTGTGTCCCTCTTGCCTTCTCCTCTTGCACAACTTTCTTCCACATCTTGCGCTTGTACTCTAGCTCTTCCTCTGTCCATCCGCTGATCACTGTGTAGCTGAAGAACTCCGGCGCGTCTTTGGGCTTGTCCTTGTACGGGAACGTGATTGGGATCTGAGCAAGCCACCAGCTCACCGCGGTGACTTCGTCACAGAGCGAGTAGTGACGCCAGTGAACCATGTACTTCGTTATGTCCTTGGCACTAGCCGCCGCTATGGTCAACACATCCCTGTATGGCCTTATCGGGAAGATCCATAAGCCGAGCTTTGTGACGATACCTGTCGTGCCCATCCAACCGGTGAAGAGGCCATCCATCCTAGGAAGTGGCAAGAATGAGTGCCAAGAGTCGGAGTATGCGCAGGATCCGATCTTGACTACCTCTGCAGTGGGCAGAACCACTTCCATGCTAGAAAGGAGCTGGCTGTTTATCCCTAATCTCCCGTTTAGATGTCCGATGCCGTGGTTTATTGCCATGGCTAAGACTGATGCTGATGCTGGGTGTACTCCCCAGCCGAACTCAAAACCTTTAGAGAATTCCACACCTTCCCATTGTGGATTTGTTGCCTTAAGCGCCGCAGATAATTGGGCATGGCTCACGCCTGGCTCTATGACTGCATAGCAAGTCTCTGGATCAATCTTGATGATCTGATCCATCCTCTTGAGGTCCATTATTATGCCGCCCTCTTCGGGCACGCAGAGCCCGCCAATGTTAGTGGCGTTCACGTATGGGATCACCGGGATCTTCTGGTGGTTTGCAAGCCGCAGAATTCTCTGGATCTCTGTGACGGTCTTTGGCATCACGACATAGTCTGGCATTCTCGGCTCGGCCCATGTCAAATCCCAGGAATACGGTATTAGGTTGGCTTCTTCGTTGCTCACGTATTCCGGTCCAACGATCTGCTCGAGCTTGGCAAGAATTTCTTTATTTCCTCTAGCCAATTTCTCACCCTCAAATTTGAGAATGAAATAATGAACGCTCATATATAAGATTTGAGTAGGTGCTCGCCTAAAGTTGAGGTAGTTTTCCCTTCAATAAAATTTTCAATAAAACTTTTTCTTAAATATCAGATCAGACCAAAATTCTATGTCCCCTCTTAATTGTGCCCCCTTCTAATGTTAAAAACTCTTAAAACTCAAGCCATTGTCTTTCAATCTACAGGAAATTTCCACAGCAGATTCTTCCCCCCGACGAGGTTAAATACCTGACCTTTTCTGGGGGGCTTGCGTTGAGTTATTTGTATTCTAAAAAAGTATCGTTATTCATTGTCTTAGTTCCGCTTCTCCTAACAATCCTTGCAGTTATGAACCCTACAGTCCTGTATTCCTATGATGGCAGGAGATGCTCCAGAGCCGACCTATTTTTTGGTCCTTTTATGATGGGATCAGTGGAGTTGAAACTGAGGGATGTGCAGAGCTTCCCCGCCCAAACTTTAATAAGACTGCCCAATGCGCCGACAAGACTGCTCAATGACTCTGTGCCGATTGCAGGAATCAGGTGCTTGGTGAACAAGACGCTGGAGGAGCCGATGGCAGGCGCCCCCGAAGATACGGTCGGAGTTGGTCTGGTCGTGATAACTCCTGATGGATCAAGATCTATCCTATTATGCACCGCAGCCCCGTTAGAATACGCCCTCCACCGAACCTCCAGAACCTTGGGAGAGATCTATGAATGTACCTCCACACGTGTCTGGAGGGCAGTATCTCCATCTAAGGACTATAACGTCTCAACACTTTTTCTTGATGAGGACTTCATTCCAGCTTTTTCCATTATGGCCAGAGACAAAGGGACATCTTATCTCGAGGTCGAAGTGGTCGGCGTTTACGTACTTTCTGATACAGTTTTATACAATGATGGCGGATGTTACATTGAAGTGACTTATTCTGGAATATTGGGTCTGATGAATGGTCGTCCATCACATATTGCTATAAATGGGACAGCACTTCCGCTACAGTTTGGGATCGCCAAGTTAGGGCACATAAAGGGCATTTGCGTTGTGGAAGTCCCTGATGCTTATCTGACACTATTAGGTCCCAGAGGGGTTCAATTTTCTATCGAGTTATGATGTGATTCGTATGCTAAATGAACGGATAATTAGACTGATGTTGATATTCGTTTTATTTACAGTGGTCGTAGCACTAGCCAGAAACATACCATGTGCACTTGCCTACACCAAAACGCTAGAGTTAAATCCTGGCGATTTTGTATTTCAGAATGGTTTTTATCCTGCTGGAAATGCACTCTCTCAGATCTACGGCTTTGACAGTGGTGATCCCATAAGATATAATCATTCAGTAGCTCTGCCTAATGGGATATCTGTCTACGCTTATGCAATGGTACCAATAGGCTCCGCAACCCGTCCCAACGTAAATTCCTCTGGTCTCTACAAATTTGTGGGTGAGACCTCTACAGTATTCTCATACCTAGAATGGATCGCCGAAGGGATCTCGATTGATGTGGAGAGGTACCACGAACCTCCCTACGGCATGGGTCAGACCTCTTACGGTTATACCATTTCAGGCTCAAAAGTCTTAGGATCAAGAACAATAGAATTCGATGGTCCGTCCCTATGGGCGCTCGCGGATTTTTGGTATCCAAACAACGAACATATCGTAGAGTATTCAGAAGCCAAGGTCGAAATGCGATTCTCTTTGGTGAGAGTGACTTTACATCGAACCGAATTGGATGTACAGGCCTATCCGTCAGAGGGCATCGCTCCCCTCACCATAAGTTTTTGCGCTGAGGCCAAGGACGGTGTTGCACCCTACTTTTACCTTTGGGACTTCGGTAATGGGTTTTCTACTGAAAAAGAACCATTATGGACGTTTTATGAGCCTGGAATCTATCAAGTCAGCTGCACGGTCACAGACTCTGTTGGAGTATCAGACGTAAAGACTCTATCGATTAGAGTAAGTTCATTGGCACTTACAATACAGGTCGAGGGTGGAGGCACAACGATCCCTCCTCCAGGACAATACATCAAAAAGATGGGTGAACAAGTTCAGGTCACCGCCGTCCCGAATGAAGGATGTTCTTTGGATTACTGGACCCTTGATGGTGTACCTTCAGGATCTCAAAAGACATTTAATGTTATTATGAACTCCAATCATACCCTGAAGGCTAAGTTTACATCAGCACTTCAAGTTTTTGCGTCGGCTCATCCAACCGAAGGCCTTCCACCACTAAACGTCACCTTTGCCTGTTCTGCTTATGGAGGCACTCCTCCATATTCATACAGCTGGGACTTTGGAGACTTTGGAGTGTCCAATCTGCAGAACCCGTACCACGTATACGCCCATCCCGGCTCGTATATGGCAAAGGTCACCGTCTTTGACAGTGTTGGTAGGAAGGGCGTTGCTGAGGTTGGTCCAATATCGGTTATCTCCAATTTTGACTTCACCATTACCAAAGAACACGACATTTCATTGAGACCAGGCGAATCCTCTTCAACTAAAATCTTCGTGAATTCCTCAACAGCTATACCAGTAACACTCAACCTAGAGTGGGTCGGGTTAGTTCCTACTGGATCTGCGGTTAAGATATCTCCCCCCTCTTCGCTGACGAATTTCACCTCAATTTTATCGGTCTCCACTACCCCCTTGACGCCGCCAGGCGATTATGTCTGTTTGGTTAAAGGCGTAGCCGGAGAGATAACAAGATCTGTTGAGGTTTTGATAAGGATCTCCCCTGCTCTGTATCTCTTGGATTTGAGGGCAGAGACTGGCGGAACGACCTCCCCCCAGCCAGGTGTATATCGCTACCCATCAGGTCAGACAGTCGTCGTAGAGGCTATTCCTGATGCTGAACATCAATTCAATGGATGGACGCTCGACGGGAGCTCCGGCGGCTCAGCGAACCCCTTCACCCTAACAATGTACGATAACCACACATTGGAAGCAACTTTCATACCAATTAAAAAGCAACCCCAATCTTCCATTACACTTGATGTCAGGTATTGGGACGGCTTCGGATGGAAAACCGCGGACTATTACATGTATGGCTTTGTGAGCCTCGCTGGATATGGTCTTGTACTCTCAAACCCAGCAACATATCCCGTAAATATAAGCGATGCAGTATATTTCCAATTTATACCAAGGAATGGAGAGGGATTATTGGTTGACACTTGGGGCGGCTCGCCTATTGCAAAAATCTTTTCTGCAAATTACATTTTTGGGGCAACTAAGGTAGAAATACCTCCTCAACAATTGATGTACCCGAACTCTTATGGGCTATGGATAACAAGCTACTCGCCATATCTGGTAACCTTGAACTTGAAATGGGTTGACTACCCTGTGAACGTCAGCACTGATACGCCCGACTGGGGACGAGTCACCATCTCCTCAAATTCCCCCTCATTCTCATTGTATCATCAAGATGTACACCGTTGGGGGATCTACCTAGTGGATCACAACTACGATATAACCATAAGGGTCGAGCCTTACTCGGGCTATTACGTCGACAAAGTGGTTGTGGACGGGAAGACCTACTATTCTGAAGAAGTTACAATAAACGATGTGAAAGAGCCCCACACTGTCAAAGTCTACTTCACACCAGTCCAACCGACCTTTAAGCTTAGAGTATCCGCAACGTCGGGCGGGACGACCTTGCCGTCCCCTGGAGAGTACCTTCTTCCAAGATATAGCAACCAAACTGTTGAGGCACTCGTCACAGATAGCCTATACTACTTCTCAGGCTGGATCTTAGATGGCACCCCCTTCGGCGGTGGACAGAGATGCTCTATATTCATGGACTCCGATCACGAACTCTTAGCAATCTTTGACACTGATTATGTTAATCCTGAGGCGATCAATGTCGGTCCTTGTAATCTTGTATCCGGGGCCATCATCAAGAAAGTGATTTTGGGCGAGTTTGTGGGGGTGAACGTGACAGGTAAGCTTCCTGGTATAATCTCCCCAACGGAGATCACCGTACTAGCTTGGTTAGACTTGGAGGGCGCCTCTTGTTGGGACGCCCGCGCCGCTAAAATTACGGATGACCATTTAATTAAGCTAGAGGGGCGCACCACCACGAACTCCTCTGGGCATTTCTCCATAAAACTGGGTTCGCTCGAAGATAAATGCTGGGTTGCTAAAGATCTTCCGGGCACTTACTATGCGTATGCCGAGATCCGAACTCAAACATCTCAATGGAACAGTGTCGGAACATGGCATTCTGAAAATATAACTACAGTGGTGGAGTTTGAATATGACCTAACTGGGACGGAAGCCCGCTTTTCAATGCTCTTCACCTCAGGAACGCCGGTTAAAAACAGAGGAGGATCATACATATTCGGGTTTAAGGAGTGGGATCTCGGATTTTCTTCCCCGATTGACAATAATGGGACAGCAACTTTGAGAATTCCCTATCAAAGGCTTGTCAACATACCTTACCTTCAAAGCGTTTGGAACGTCGCTCTATATTCAAATAACGGAGACCATCCGTCCTCCATGACTTGGTTCCGAGGCCCTTCCGTGAAATTCACAACTGTGTCGGTCCAGTTTTTAATGCACAATGAAACCTGCCTGCTCCTTGAAGCCTTTGATTTGGGATCTCCCAGCCGCCCTGACCTAAAGGGCGCGACCGCCTATCTTTGGCTCAATTCGCCCGTGGAATGGGATGGAATGAATGGACTTTTGCCGAACTGCACACATGGATCATCTGTAATAGCGCCGTTAGAGAGGTCTGGCGATTCCTTGTTTGCCGTCGATCCATCAGGGATGAGGTGGAAAATCCAAGATAATGTCAAGATCCCTCAAGGACTAACTGAGATTGGGTCGGCCCTCTTCATCACACATCCTTCGCTCAAAGATTTTTTGAGAGATCATCCCGGGGATCTCTACCTCACATTGGTTCCCCCGCACAGCACAAACATCCTTTATAGTCCTGCAAAGGAGGGGATACTCCTCCTAGCAGCCTCGCTAAACATTCCAGAGGGTTGGTAGTTCATGGAACAGGCGCTCTCGAGGGTTTTAATCGCGGTCGCCATTGTGGGGCTTATCTCCTACTCTGCCACATATGCCCCCCTAATTATCAATAGAGATGTCGGCTTAGAGAATATAGGTGAGAAGGCTGCAGAACTGGGATCCTACTTAATGGAAAAAGATCCAAAAGTTGTCTATGGTTTCTCCACAGGGTCTAGGACCATGACTGCTATAAGGGTTGGCGAAAATAACATAACTGTATTTTTGGCGGGGGACTTAATCCAATGGCAAGTCCCAAAGAATGCCCTACTCGTGAGAGGGGCTCAATTTGCATCACCTCTCGCATCCGAGATATCTACGGATACCTCTGACCCTCTGCTACTCTACTCCACCTCTGATGGATTTTATATCCAGCCAAAGGTGATAGTAATCCCGCCAGTAAAATCCGTAGATATCAGCAATACACCACTGTATTTCATATCAATAAGGACCTGTTACCTGTCAGACATTACGATCTCAGGGTCATTTGACCTTCTCAAGGAGAGCACGGAGGTTGACAGGCACCTGTATGAGAGGGTATTCCTTTATGATGGGACTGTTAGTGTTTATGTGAATGGTGTGAATTGCCTTCGTTTCGAAGTAAAGGCAGGCGAGAAGCTGCTGGTAGAGTCTTTGCATTACAGTGTGCGACTCAGACCTATGCCTAGGAGTTGAGCGTATGGACCGGGTTTTAGTAGAGGTTCTGATCACAGCCTCTTTACTTTCCCTCTCAGCTGTTATCACGACCTCCTCCTCGCTGATCTTTGCTAGAGCCACGCAGCTCACAGAAGAACTTTCCTCAGAAAAAGCTCTGTACTATCTTGCTGGAACAATAAAAGGCGCGGTTGCAGCCTCGATCACATCGGGCAAGAACATTACCACCTCAATATCATTTCAAAATCCAATTGTCGTTGAGGGTGAGGGTGGACATCTAAAATTACGACTTGAGGGCTCCGTCAGATCAATTTATATTGGCGTTAACGTGGAAGGTGGCGGCACGGGCAGAGTCTTCCAGATCACCGCCTCCCCAAATCTAGTCAGGATATCACCTATCGCACCATAATTTTTGATATTAGAGATAGACCTCTGAAAATCAAAATGGTGTAAATATTTGACTTGCTAAGGACTGCGCCTCTTAAATGAGAGTCTTCCCGTCATGACTTTTTCTGTGGTGAAAACCTTGGCTGCAATGTAAAGGGTGAACAGAGTGAAAAATGCCATGTAAACCAGCCCTGCCAATATTGGAGCATAATTTCCAGTGATTAGTGACTGCGAAGCAAGGACTGGGTAAGTGAATGGTATCGCATAAAGCGCTGCCTGAATCGAGGCAGGTAGGGTCTGCATGTCGCCCATCATCAGAAATATGGTGGGTAGGAATACTGGGACAATTACGATCCCTATTATAGACTGGGCGCCCCTGACATCTTTTGCTAGAGTTCCGAGAGTGAGTGCTAAGGCAAGTGCCGATACGAGGGCACCAAACAGCGTTAGACCCAGCAGAAAATACCCCTCGGGAGGCGGTATCAAACCAACGCTGGCCAGATCAATATTTCCAATGGAACTTATTGCCTGAGAAGTTATTGAGCTGATATAGTAGGTGAACGCAAAAACATTGGCGACGGTTGCTAGCAAAGCTATCGTCACAGATCCCACAAGTTTTCCGAACAATATGTTTAGTCTACTGACAGGTATTGTGAGCAGGGTCTCAAGGGTTTTCGCCTCTTTTTCAATAGCGATGGATGTTGCGGCAACCTGCATCGCAAGTATCAGAACTATCATTATGACCAATGGCCCCATCAGACCTTGCATCCTTACTATGTTGGTCAAAACGTATGGAGATATGGGCTGGGCAACGCCCTTTATCACTGATTTTTCATTGAGTGAGAGCGGGTTGAGTATCGAGTCCGGGTCGGCGCTAGGCGCACTCTCAGAGATCAGATCCCTCACCAAGACATTTTCAAATGTGCTGAGGAGTCCGCTCACCCTTTGGGCATTCAGAGACTCGAGTATGGAAAAGTCTTTAAAACCATAATAAATCAGAATCTCGCCCCTCGTACCCGATTCGATCTTTTGTGATAGTCCCTCAGGGAGCACCATCAATACCCCCCCACCAGCGACATTCCTGATGGCATCTTGATAAGATCCACTCAATACTATGATCTCAACTTTGTTATCCCGTAGAAACCCCATAACTTTCTGAGCGATCTTCCCCCCATCTTGGTCCAAAACGTAGATGGTTAGAGGACCAGAACTCTTCTCCACCAATGACCCCGTTGAGATGTTGATGGCTGCACCCATGATTGGGAGTATCAGTGCTGGGAACAGGATCATTCCGATGAGTATCTTTGGGTCCCTGAGTAGGTCTTTAACCTCCTTTATGACCAAAAGCTTAAGACCCTTGGGCAAATCCAACCACCTTCATGAAGGTGTCCTCTAGATTGACTGTGGAATATTTACTCTTCAACTCATCTGGGCTGCCGGTCTCAATGATCCTACCTTGGTCAATAAGTGCAACCCTATCGCAGAGGTACTCTACCTCCAGCATATTGTGGCTTGATATCAGAACCGTTATGCCATAATCCTTTGAATAAGATTTTATGACTCTTCTCAAGTGATATGCATGTGTTACATCCAGCCCGGAGGTCGGTTCGTCCAATATCGCGAGCTTTGGTCTGACCATCAGCGTCCTGGCCAACAGGAGGCGGCGCCTCATCCCCTTGCTGTAATTTGAAGTCTTTTCCTTCAACCTCTCTCCAAGTCCAGATATCGCGATCGCCCTCTCGATGGCACTTTTGACACTTTTCTCATCGTTATAATAAAATGATGCCATGAACCTAAGGTACTCCAGCCCCGAGAGGTTGGAATAGGCCCCTGCTTCCTCGGGTAGATAGCTTATAAGCCTTCTGACCTCCATGTCTTCCTTGAGGACATCTTTACCGCAAACCTCCACATAGCCAGATGTGGGCTTTATAATCGTGGCAAGTATTCTCAGAGTTGTAGTCTTCCCAGCACCGTTCGGTCCTATCAGACCAAAGACCTCTCCCTCTTCAACCTCAAATGTTATGCCGTCCAGTGCCCTCCTGCCTGGGTATTCCTTCACAAGATCTCTAACGACTATGACTCGCACCATAAACTGTCTTAATCGAATACATGCTTAAATCCATTTTCTGTTTTTTAAGTTTGAAAATAATGATAATAAAAACAAGATTGACAAAATTGAAAAAACTCCTGATTGGCACCTCGAACTATTATAGATCGTGGCGCCACTTTTCTCTATTATGTGCCATGTCCCAGAACATATACTCATACTCACTACTGACCAAAAACGCCTTCATGGCTGCATTAATTGATTCTTCAGACTGTCCTATACCAGCACGGTCGAGAACTCCAAGTATCTCAGAGACCAGATCCTTGTATTCTTTGGAGATGTACGTTTTTATCCATCCATCATAGATAGGATCTGGTGAGCTTTGGAGGTGCTCTCCGATCTCCATATAGCTCCAGTAGCAGGGCGTAATTGCCGCCATCGCCTCAACAAAGGATCCCAAAGAAGCTGTACACAAGAGATGCCTTGTGTATGCATAGCAGGTGGGAGCATATTCAACCGCCTTGAAATTTATGCCTCCGAGCCTATCCGCTAATCTACTTAGACTTTCCATCTCAACACCCTCCGACGAACTTCTCATACTCGAGATGAGCCTCTTCGAGTAATTGTCTGTCGCCTTTGTC
Source organism: Thermoproteota archaeon (assembly GCA_029887795.1). GTDB lineage: Archaea > Thermoproteota > Methanomethylicia > Methanomethylicales > Methanomethylicaceae > WYZ-LMO10. The sequence goes on along the minus strand of JARXPE010000002.1, from coordinate 30,774 downwards.
TCAGTTATTTTAAGACACTTTATCATACATTGCAGGAAAAGGAAATCCTGAGCGACGAAGAACTTAAAGGACTCCTTAGGCAGCGTACCAGTTTTTAGCCCCTCAAGAAATGGGTGTTTGAGTATGCTTCTCCATATGGGATCTGCTCTTTCTCTAAAGACTTTAGAGATCACCAAAACCCCTCCTCATAATGTAGTATATTAAAGATGTGGCTATGAATGAAGGTAAAGTCGCACCAAGGTCGGGAAGGGACTGTTGTACGGCGTAGTAAATTGCTACCCCGATTATCCAAGCAACTAGGGCAACTAGGCTTATACCCCTCTTGAACCAGTAACTCCCTGACGGAGCATAGAGATCTTGGATGCTATATCTTCTCTTTTTCAACAGGAAGTAGTCTACCACAACAATCGCAAATAATGGAATAAAGACCGCTCCAATTATGTAAAGGAATTGAACGAACGCATCAAGCCACGGAAGAAATGCGATTATTATTCCAGCAATCCCCGTAATAACACTTCCCTGCCACTCCTTCACCTTTGGGAATATGTTTATGATTGACATGTTGGCAGAATAAATGTCCAAGAAAGTAGTGGTAATCGTCCCAAACCAGATCACAAAAAGCGCTATTATTCCAAAAGTGAAACCTCCCACCTGAGTCACGTAGACGGTGGGATCATACATCCCAAATGCGAGGGCACAGGCCAACCCTGTTATGTAAAACCACGAGTTTACGCTGCCCTGTCCGATAAGAGACCCTACAAACCCGCCTTTCGAAGACCTGGCAAAGCGCATATAGTCTGCTGCTAAGGGCGCCCAAGATAAAGGCATTATCAATGCCAGATCGAACGCAACACCAGGGGGCATCCCCCACGAGGGCTTTGATGCCAAGTAATCCCATCCATAGTTTGCAAAAACGAAGAAGTTTATGGCAAGCGTTGTCACAACCAACGCTGTGACTGAAGCCCTATTGAAGACCTTCCAGCCCTCAGCCCCAAATATGGCCAGAGCTGTGCATATAATGCCTCCAATTAAAACCCAGTAGGGGAAACCTGTGAAATTGAAGAGGATAGACCCAATCTGATCTGCGGCGGAAGCATTTATAAACAACATCCATGCTGTCCATCCGATGAGCGTGATGTAGTTTAATGCGCTCATTAAGTAAGATCCCCTCAAACCAAAGCTTGCCCTAACTGTGACCATTGATGGTACGCCTAGGTCCGAGCCTATCACACCTGCAGCCGCAAATATGAAACTCCCAACGAATGAGCCGAGGATTATTAATAAAATTCCTGGGACCCATCCGATGGGATAAAGGTACCCCCCGCTGTACCAGACGTCGACCACTATCGCTGAGCCCGCCCAAAGCAAGGCGAGGTCGATGCCCGTAAGCACCCTGTCCCTAGGCTCAACTGGGTATATCGCCGACTCAGAATACTTCAAAACTGTCCCCTTGTCATAGTTCTCATATTTTAATAAAAATTTTTATATAACTTGGTTATCATAAAGTTAGGGCGGTAAATCTATAACCGCTGACCATAATATTGACCTTTAGGTGAAGGATTTGCCCAAAGTCAACACGAAGAAAGTCAGCTGGGAAGAAGTTGAATCATGGAGCAGAATAGTCAGTGATAAGATATTAGAATCGGGATGGAGACCAGATGTTATCATTGCAATCTCGAGAGGAGGTTATGTTCCAGCACGTCTGATCTGCGATAGACTTGTTGTGGGCGAACTTGTCTCCTTACAGGTCTCACATTGGCCCTCGGCAGCTCAAATTGCGAAGGAGGCCGGGGTTAAGTACCCCCTAGAGTGTGATCTGAACCACAAAAGGGCACTTATTGTAGATGACATTGCTGATACGGGCGAATCAATAATAATCGCCAAGGATCACATATGGACAAAATGCAAGCCCGACGAGCTTAGGGTGGCAACTCTACAGTGGATCTCCACTAGCAGCAAGATTAAGCCCGACTATTACGCCGAAGAGGTCAAGGAATGGGTCTGGTACCAGTACCCGTGGACACGCCTTGAGGATATCATTGGGTTCTTTAAAAGGATTGTGAGCGAAGAAAAAGAAAATGAATCGTGGGACTTGGAGACGCTCGCGGGCCGTTTTCCAGAATGGTTTGGGGTGACATTCGACCGGTGGTACTACGAGAGGGCATTAAGTTACCTTGTGAGTACTGGATTTTTTGTAAAAGAAGGGGATATGTATCGACGAGTTTCCAAATAGTTTTATATTCTCTGAACCATAGCTCAATCGGTGGTTTTATTGTCATCAATATGTAGCGCCGAGATCGGCATTATAGGAGGTAGTGGCTTCTACGACCCTGCCATGTTCGAGTCTGTCACAGAGGTCAAGATCCACACACCATACGGCCCTCCCTCTGATATAATCACCGTAGGCGAGATCAAGGGCGTAAGGGTTGCCTTCCTTCCACGCCATGGAAAGAGGCACTCCATACCCCCTCACCTCATAAACTACCGTGCGAATATATGGGCGATGAGGGACCTTGGTGTGAAGAGAATACTCGCCCCATCGGCCGTTGGAAGCCTGAAAGAGGAAGTCAGACCTGGAGATCTAGTTATTCCCGACCAATTCATTGACTTCACGAAGGGGCGAACGTACTCTTTCTATGACGGCGCTGTTGTTGGGCATTTCTCCTTGGCAGATCCATTCTGCCCAGAGCTCAACAAAATCTGCCTAGATACTGCTAAAGCTTTGGGTTTGTCCTGCCATCATCCGGCCACATACATATGCATAGAAGGTCCAAGGTTCTCTACTAGGGCAGAGTCTAGGCTCTTCCGCAGCTGGGGTGCCGACATAATTGGAATGACTTTGGTCCCAGAGGTCTCCTTGGCCCGAGAGAGCGGGATATGCTATACAACACTTGCTACCGTCACAGATTATGATGTTTGGGCTGAGAGGCCCGTGACCGCAGAGGAGGTCGTTACGACCTTAAAGGCAAATGTAGAAAAAGTCAGAAAGCTCCTGATGGAGATTATACCAAAACTCCCCAAAGAGCGAAGCTGTCAGTGCAGCAGGTCCTCTGAGGGGGCTCTGGTTTAGGCAACAGTTCAGGCAACATTAACGATCCTATGTCATAGCCCTAGCTCAGGCGCAACTTTTTTCATACCTTCCAAACCAATCTCCATAAATTCTTCCAAGGATAGCCCTAGCTCCGAGCAGAGGGCGATCCTCTCCCTGCTCGCACCTCTCGCAAAATCCTTACTCTTGAATTTTTTAATTAGGGTCTCTATCTTTATTTCGGCTATCTTTTTGGAGGGCATCACCAGCGCGGTAGCAACGATCAGGCCCGACAGTGCGTCGCTAGCTACAAGCGCCTTCTTTATCACACTGTCCAAGGGAACGTTGGTATTTTCAAAGTTGTGTGCCATTATCGCCTCTATCAGACGGTCACTAATTTTCCCTTGAAGTAACTCTTTAGCCACTAACGTGTGGTCCTCTATGCCCTTACACCTCTCGAAATCTATGTCATGAAGAAGCCCCACGAGCTCCCACTCCGCAGGATTTTCTCCCAGTCTCGTTGCGACCTCCTTCATTATCCCGCTTACCGCTATCATGTGCTTTATGTTGTTTTCTTTCGAGACGTACTCTCTTATCAGTCTTAATCCATCTTCTCTGGACATCATCAATATCATCCTGTTCTGTGAGTTTTTGGGCACTTCCCTTTGAATACTATCTTTTGGCTTTTATTCTTTAGACATTTTTCTATTTATCATCATCCCTGATATCTCACTCTTGCCTGGAGAGTGAGTTGAATTTTTTGAGAACCACCCTTGTGTTGGTCCCCGTCACACCCTTGATTAACCTGATGTTCTCAAGTACTTCATTCATCTGCGTTATAGAGTCAACATTTATCAAGACTTCAATGTCAAAGTCCCCGCTCACTTCAAGAACCCGCTCAACCCCCTTAATCCAAAGGATCCTCCTCGCCACAGAAGTAGTGTAGACGTTGGACTCACACTTGACCATAACTATTGCCTCTATCTTTTTTGGAACCTGAACCTCGAGCCTCCTTCCCGTAGCCTTTTCTGCCAACTCTAAAAGATCTACATCCCTGTAACTCCGTATTTCGGGTCTCTCCTTTATTGCAGAAAGTACTTTCAGGAGCTCCTCCTCATTAAGCGCCACGCCCAGCCTCTTGAGCCTATCCTCAACCGCCACTCTCCCCGCATATTTACTGATAACGATCTCCCTCTGCCTCCCCACAAGTCCTGGAGGGAATGCTTCGTAAGTCCTTGGATCGAAGATAACCGCGGCTGCGTGGACCCCTCCTTTATGAGAAAAAGCGTTCTCCCCAACAATGGGCTGCGTAGGCGCGACTGGTATGCCGCTGAACTTTTCAACCATTGCCGAAAGCTCAGGGAGCTTGTCAAGCTCCACGGTATCGACATCATAAAGAACTTTGAGGGCCACCGCGAAAGGCTCGAGCGCGGTTATGCCCGCTCTCTCCCCGAGGCCATTTACGGTGGTGTGCACCGCTGTGGCTCCTCCCTCCACAGCAGCCAGCGCGTTGGCAACGGCCATCCCCAGATCATTGTGGCAGTGGGCATCCAGCTCGGCTTTTAAATCCTTTGAGAGTTTTGTGAAAAGATCCTTTGTCTTGCTCGGCGTCATCGACCCCACTGTGTCTGGTATGCTTATTCTGTCAGCACCCGCCTCCACTGCCGCCCTGCATATACTCACCACGTACTCATATTCAGCCCTCGTCGCATCCTCTGCGGTGAACCTGACCTTTAACCCATGGGATTTGGCATACTCTATACATGAGATGGCTGTGCTGACTGCATCCTCTTTTGTCATTTTCATAGATCTTAGTTTTGCCTCGGTCACTCCTAGGAATATGGCCACCCTCTGCACATCGCAGTTTAGGGCGGCATCTACATCAGCTATGATCGCCCTGCTATGAGCCAATATCTCTGCGGAGAGTCTTTCCGAGGCTATCTTCTTAACGGCCTCGGCCACGTCCCTTGAAACGGCAGGATGCCCTGCCTCTATCATATCGACCCCTGCCTCATCGAGGGCCCTCGCTATTTGCAACTTCTCTTCTACAGTAAAGGACACACCAGGTGTCTGTTCGCCCTCTCGAAGGGTCGTGTCAAGTATCATTACTTTTCTCATCGAATCGCACCGCCAATATTTGTTTTCGAACCTTATATAAATTTTTTCGTCTTTTACCATACTATTTATTTATTTTATTCCATAAAATCAGTTCGTATATTTTACTTTAGTAGACGCAAATCGTTTTTTGACTGGGGTTGCCTCCGAACATTTTTTAAGCTATACGTTCATACTCTTATGAAGAGGTCTTTGAATTGATCTCTAACCCCGTAGTCGTAGGTAAGATCGAGGGCATTACGAGCACAGATTCCTTCTCAATGATTATAACCAACGAAAGCTACGGAAGGAATGACTATGTTGAGGTAGTTCACGAAGGTAAGCCATTTTTACTCATTATAAAAGAAGTTAAGAGGAGCGGGGATAAGCTCCTGGGAAGCTGTATCGTGGTAGGTCCGTCGCCCAAGACCCCCTTTCCACCTGGATCTGAGGTCTATATGGCCTCCGATGAGACTATTAGGAGGGGGCTCGGAATTCTTACTGCAGATGCCGAAGGATTGTACATTGGAAAGTTGAAGTCAAGGGACCTGATGGTTTGGCTCCCAGTCAAGAAATTGACCAGAGTTTTTATTGTTGGGAAGCCAGGTGCTGGCAAATCTTACACAATGGGCGTTATGGCAGAGGAACTAATCAAGAAAGGAGTCCCTCTCGTGATAATCGATGCTCATGGAGAGTACTCCAGCCTCAAGGTTCCGGCCGAGTCACCTTCAAAGGATTTTAAGGTGGAGCCAAAGTCATACTCAGAACAAATAATAGAATTTGCCGACATAATTTTCAACCCCGGAGCTGACATAGACATTTCAGCCATCGACGGTGCGAAACCAGAGGACTTGGTCAGCCAGATGCAGTGCACCATCGTAAACCTGAGAGGTCTTCCAACCCAAGATCAATATTCTATTGTTGGAAAGCTACTAAACAAGCTGCTTGAAGCTATAATGGTCATGCAAATCCCCCCCTTCTACCTTGTTTTGGACGAAGCACACATATTTGCTGGGAGAACCAAACAAAAGGATCCTCTGGTCAAGGAAACGCTGGATGTTGTTAGAAGGTTTGCCCAAGAGGGCAGAAAGTTTGGTGCAAACTTGATAGTCCTAACCCAGCGACCACAACTTCTTGACATGACCGTGAGAAGCCTCTCCGCGACTTGGATAATTCACCAACTGACAGACCCCAACGACGTGAGAATAGCATTAGAGAGTGGAGGACTCGGCAATGAATGGGCTTACGAGATAAATTGGCTAGAGCCCGGAGACGCCATAATCACAGGGGATGTAGTGGAGAGGGTCCCCCTCCATGTGAAGGTCAGATGTAGGGAAACAAGACACGGCGCTCCCGGTTTCAACCCACTAGATTTTGTGTCCCCTGAAGAGAGGGAGAAGATGCGAAAAAGAATGGTCGCACTTAAGGAGCGCTTGACCAAGATGCGGGGCGCTCCGGGCGCGCCTCCTTCCCTGCCTCCATCCCTTCCTGTCAATTACATGCCAATCAAAGTAGACGAAAACAGCATGTTGGAGACACTCAAGGATAACAAGACTTTGGACCATGCGGAGGTCATAAAATCCGACCTCCGCTATATGCCTGCCTTGTTTGCTGAGGCGACGGTAAATTCTGTCAGAAAAATTCCATCTCTCGAATTCAAGGAACGTCTGCGAAGGCTCGTCCCAGCAGATTCCTCCATATCAATTGTAGATTGGAGGCACGAATCTGCTTACAAACTAACGGCTAATGAGGTCGTCGAAATAGGTTCCTCGCCATCTCCCTCTAGGGATGGTCGGCACGAACTGCCAACCTCTGTACTCTTCGAGAGTTCCAGCGTAGAGGCTCTGAAAGGACTACTCAAGACTTACGCAATATCAAAGCTCACACAAAGCGTCTACTACCATAAGGACTTGGGCGAGTATTCTAGGCCAGGAGAGTCGCTCGAGGAGTATAAAAAGAGGCTAAAGGCAAAAATTGATGAAATAAAGAATAACAGGTCCGCTGAGATAAAATCTTCATATGCTTCTAAGATTAAGGAAGTCGAATCTTCCATAAACACTGTCAGAGAAGAATACGAAAGCCTGAACAAACTGGTTGAGGGGATAAGGGACGAGTTGCGATCTCTCAATAGGGAGAGGTCCAAAGCCGAAAGAGAAGGGAGATCAATACTCAAGCTTTCGGAACAGATTCAGACGAGAGAGGTACGGCTGGCCAGGCTCGAGAAGAGGATTATGGAGTTGAGTTCGAAGATCAACAATCTGAGAAAGGAGGGAGATCGGCTCGAAAGACAGATGCGTGAGGAGATTGCCAATGTGAATTCAGAAGTCGACTCCTTGCTCGAGACCCCACTACAGACCATGGTATTTCAACCAAAGCATGACGAGGTGGAAGTAGAGGTTATACAAGTAGTGTGGATCCCAATGATCGAGGCACTATACCGCCTCCACTTTGAGGGAACAAGCAAAGACTTCAGGTTTGAGTGGAATGCCGTGAATGGGAGAGGAATATTCGGTAGCTGTGCCGAGTGCGGAGGATCCATAGACTCGCTGGAAGGGCCTTTGATCTGTTTCAAATGCGGAGAAATGTACTGCCCATCCCATTTAAAGGTATGCTCCCTCTGCGGGAGGGGCGTATGCGCTGATCATGTATGGTCGTGCCCGAACTGCGGGAAGTCCTACTGCATGGACGAAAAGCCACACATCTGTAGCGCCTGTGGGAAGAAGCTCTGCACTGACTGCGTCTATAGGTGCAACGAATGCATTGATAAAGCCTATTGCAGAGAACACGTTAGAGAGTGCAAGGTCTGCAAGAATTTGTACTGTACCACACATTATGATGCCCACATACAAAGGTGCTCTAATTGCGGAAAGGGCCTATGCACTCTAGAGCAGGTGAAGTGCAAGATCTGTGGCAAAGTATTTTGCGAAGGGTGCACGGTTAGGTGCTCTGAGTGTGGGCAGGAGGTTTGTAAGCCCCATTCTTGGCAATGCTCTGCATGTGGAAAGATCTTCTGTTTACTGGAGACACAATCCAAGTGCAGCGTCTGTGGAAAAGCTCTCTGCAAATCGGACAGATTGACGTGCTCTCTCTGCGGCGCCACTTTGTGTGCAGCTCATATTAGTACCTGTCCAGACTGCAGGCGCGAGGTCTGCCCAAGATGTATGGTCGAGATAAAGAGGTTCGGTGTTTTCAAGAAAAATGTATGTAAGATATGTGCAAACAAATGAGTTGCGAAATCTTGGGCCATCTTTATTTTCAATGTGGCTATGACGACTTTATCATTACCAACAACATCTTGAACCTGTTCAATGCTCTTAGGGAATGGGGCATATTGGCCGACATGATGATGTAATCTCCCTCATTGAGCTTGTGGCTTTTACCAGCGATTGTTACTTCAGCCTCACCTTCCAATATATAAACTAAGGCATCATAGGGTGCCGTATGCTCACTCAGACCTTGACCTTCGTCAAAGGCAAAGGCCGTTACACTGCCGTTCTCTTTGTCTATCAAAGTCTTGCTGACTATAGCTCCGGTATGATAATCAATAACATCCTTCATCCTCAACTTTTCATTCATTAAACTCACCAAACTGCGAGCTACCCCCTCCATACACTAATAAGTGTTTTCGCGAGCCAAGGCAGCATCACGAATGACGAAAAAATCTCTGGTATGGCTACGCCTGGGAACAGGTTACCTTGAAAGTATAGCACCCATACCGGAACTGCGGCAAAGACCAACCAAGTCAAGTAGCACCTCTTTTCGATAAAATACGATACTGCGGCAAATGGCAGAGAAACAAATAGCAAGACTGATACATAGAAGTGCAAACGCCCGTAGTTTTCGCAGAGTAGTCCAACTAGCTGCATGGCAAAACCAGTTAAAGCCAAAAAATAAGCAGTTTTAGGAGCATGTTCTCTTAAGGCGATAGAGGAATACAATACTAACAAAAGCCCTGCTATGAGAAGAGTTACATTAAAAATAGGGGCAGTGTCATACCTCAGGTTTCCTAGGTCGCTGAGAGCATTCTCTGTCCAACTGAACCATTGAGCTCTTGAAATTGCAAGGAAGATGCCTCCATATAACACCAATATCGCACTTATACCAAAAAATACTGATTTTTTCATTATTATAGCCTCAAGTAATTTTTTAATTTATAATATACGCAATAAAAGTATTTATATCTCAATCTCTAGGAATAAGGCTAAAGGTGTTCTTGAGATTGACTAAGCAGAAGGCTGCCAAAATATTCTGCCACAAATGCGGTTCTGAGATCCCTTCAGAGTCTGCTTACTGCAAGACTTGCGGCTCTAAAGTCTCCTAAGCAACTCGAACGGGTGCTCATGAGTTAAAACCTTTTTTTTATTGAAATTATCGAGCTGGCGACTAATTTAATAAACCAAATTTGTGAATTTCCACGAATTATGACTCTATTAACAGGTTGATATGCAAATTAATAACTTGGTGAATATATGGCGAACTTTTATAACGATGTATGATTACTTAAAACTGGGGATTATTTTGTCTTTTGAAATAAGTGCACATGAGTCTATAAAAGAAATGTACAAGAAATTGAAGGAGGACGGCATGACCAACCTGTGGGATAGGTGGGCAGCACAGGAACAGATACGATGCAAGTCGTTCTGCGCTAAAGGGCTCAGCTGCCAATTCTGCAGCAATGGTCCTTGCAGGATAATACCTGGGAAGCTGGAGAGGGGTGCCTGCGGGATGGACGGAGACGGAATGGCAATTAGGTACATGCTCCTCAGAAACGCTATGGGCCTCTCTACTTACACCTACCACGCTCGCGAGGTCGCAAAGACCTTGATCGCGACCGGAGAGGGGAAAACCCCATTCAAGATTTCTGACACAAACAAACTCAAAGATTTTGCAGGCAGGCTTGGACTTGACGTTAACCGCCCTGCCGATCGACTTGCTATCGAGCTTGGACACCTCATGTTGTCTATTATAAACAGTGACTCGAATGCAAGTCTGAAGACTGTTGAGACTTTCGCCACGCCCGGTAGGGTCGCTACCTGGAAAAAATTGGGAATAATACCGGGAGGTCCTGCGAACGAGCAGATAGATGCAATATCACACTGCCTCACAAACGTAGATGGCGATTATGTCTCCCTTGCAAAGACGGCGATGAGGCTTGCCCTATCCTGCATATACGGGTCGCTCATACCGCTGGAGTACGGTCAAGACATACTATTCGGAACTCCAAGTCCTCACAGAATGTACTTCGATTTTGGCATTCTGGATCCTTCTTACGTAAACATTGTTGTCAACGGTCATGAGCCGTTTGTGGGCATGGCTCTCATAGAGTATTGCAGGAGACCGGAGGTTCAGGACTCTGCAAAGAGGGCGGGAGCCAAGGGGATAAGGATCATAGGATCAATCGAGACCGGTCAGGAGATCCTTCAGAGAAGGGAATTGGATGATGTCTTCGTGGGCATGACAGGGAACTGGATATCCATAGAACCGCTCATAGCTACAGGCGCGGTTGACGTATTCGCCATGGACATGAATTGCTCGCCTCCGTCTTTGGAGGAGTACGTGCCAAAGTACCCAACAACGTTTGTGTCGGTCTCACCACTCGTAAACATAAGGGGCGTCGACAAACACATCGACTATATGCCTGAGAATGTGGCTGCCCAGTCTGAACAGATCGTGAAACTCGCAATTGAAAACTTCAAGAGGCGGAGGGGAGCAGGGCTTAAAATACCGACTAAGGTTCAGTCAGCCATTGTAGGCTTCTCTATTGAGTCGATCCTTTCCATTTTGGGGGGCACCCTTGTTCCTCTCCTAGAAGCAATAAAGGGAGGGCAGTTAAAAGGTGTAGTGGGTCTAGTATCCTGTACCAGCATCGGGAACGGCCCTCATGATGTGCCGACGATAACCATGGCAAAAGAGCTGATAAAACGAGACATTCTTGTGCTTTCCATGGGGTGTGGTAATGCAGCTCTGCAGGTTGGTGGACTATGTGCCCCTGAGGCTTGCGAGCTTGCAGGTCCGGGATTAAGCTCCCTCTGCAGGGCGCTAGGAATCCCTCCGGTTCTGTCTTTTGGCACATGCACAGACACTGGCAGGCTTTCCATACTGGTCTCAGAGGTCGCGAAGGCGCTTAACGTGGATGTGCCTGACCTGCCCGTAGCTGTTACTGCACCACAGTATATGGAGCAAAAAGCCACCATCGACGCTATCTTCGCGCTAGCCTTTGGAGTACTCACACATGTCTCGCCCACACCTCCAATAACCGGCGGAGCTAGATTGATGAAATTACTATCAGAGGATCTCAAGGATATTACTGGAGGACGCTTGTTGCTTGAAAATGATATGCAAAAGGCTGCAGAAGCCATAGAATCCCATATCCTCGAGAAGAGAAAAGCGCTAGGACTAGAATAATGTTCAGGCGATTGGGGTATGAGATCACTTACTCCTATGATTCTATCTTTTGTCGTCACTATTATGAGAATTGCTGACTAAAGCCTGAGCTCTCTCACGTCCACGGATAATACGTCCTTGCTCATGATTAAATTCTTTTTTAAATCTTCAATACCAATCCTGAGCTGACCTACATCAGCCACGACCACCCACTCAGCAACTTCCCCTTTTTTTATCGTCCTTGAGTTGCTACTCAGCAGATCAACATTCATTTCGCTGAGCGCCCTAGCGGCTCTCGCCAATGCGCCGGGCCTGTCGGGTATCATTAATCTCATTTCTACAAGTTTTGCATGCGAGCCAGCAAATGGTCTTATTACAATGCTTTTGTCTTGTCTGTTGATCATGACCGAGGCATAGGACCCCTCCTTCATCCCTAGCTCGCCCCTCATGTGCGAGGGTATTGTTATCCTGCCCTTCGAATCCACCTTCATTATCTCTTGCTCGTGTGCCATATTTCCCACTAATTATTTGTCATATTTTGGTTTAAGACTTTTCTTTTCATTGCTAAGGCTTAAAAAGGTGTGACGCCTATTTTATTCTACTAACATCGCTTTCGGAGGTGAACAATGTGGCTGAAGAACCAGCGAAGGAAGCACAACCAAAGGAAAGGCAAGCTATGCCTAGAGACGTTATCTTGGTGGGCAAGAAACCAATCATGAGCTATGCTATGGCAGCCCTAATGCAGCTAAAGGAAAGTGGCGAGATAACCATCAAGGCAAGGGGAAGGGCTATCTCTGCTGCAGTTGATGTAGCCGAGGTGGTCTCCAAGAGGTTCCTGAGCGGCGATGCCGTTGTCAAGGACGTAGCGATAGGCACCGAACTGATCGGCGAACCACCCAGAAACGTCTCAACTATAGAGATAAAGCTATCAACAAAGAAGTAGAAAAAGTACAAACCTAATTTGATAGCCTTTTCCTTTTTTTATACTTACATTTCAGGCCTACTAGGGAAGATGTTTATATAGTCGTTTAGTCAATCTTTTTAAGATTGTTATGAGCCTCTCTGAAATTTTTTCAAAAGCTGCAGACTATACTAAGGCAATTTTGTCAAGGTTTGGCGACCTACTGATACTCTTGGTAGTATCCATAATTCCTGTTGTAAATTTAATTGCAATTGGATACTATGGAAGGGTCATAAAGGACCGCCCCGATTCTCAAGCACCTCCGAGGCTCTCTGAATTTTGGGCACTTTTTGTTGACGGACTTAAGGTCTTCGTGGCGGCTCTGATATGGTCTATCCCTGTCATAATTATATTTCTATTCACATTCATCCCCGTTTTCAGTATTATGCGTTGGGAGCATATGATGACATACATGACGCAACCCACCGCACTCCTAAGGTTCACGTCTTTCGTCCTGGTACTCCTAATGTTCGTCATAGCCTTCGCGATCTTCATACTGGCAGGCATTGGAATAGTCCATATGTTCAAAACAGGATCTTTCGGCAAGGCATTTGCGGTGAGCGAACTGCTAAATATAGTGGGCAAGATCGGTCTTCTCAGATACCTATTCTGGATGGTGGTGGCTGCTGTTCTTGGTACAATCGTGGGCGCATTTAACATGATACCCCTTATAGGAGGGATCATATCAGATCTGCTGGGAATAATATTGTTGATATTCCTTGCAAGGAGCATCGGGTTAATGTATGATTCAGCTGTGGGTGTTCCAACTACACAGCAAACCGCTGGACAGCCACCAACGTCACCTCCAACTACGACTCCCGCCCCCTCTTCAGCCCCTCCACCACCCCCGCCTCCGCCTCCAAGTCCGCCATGACTGGACACGCAAAGCTCATTTTTTATTTTTATATTGATGTCCACCTTCAACATTAAACATGTATAATAAATCCAGTGCCTTCGTGGTGGTTTTATGAGGAGAAGAATCAGATTTGTATCGTTTGACGTTGACGGAACTCTAGTCACACCTTCTTTTGCTGATATTGTTTGGCTCGAAGCATTACCGCAGGTGGTTTCAGAGGAGTGGGGAATTCAATTGGAGGATGCAAAGAAGATGCTCTACAACGATTACAACACCATAGGTCCCAACAGACCAGAGTGGTATGACCTCGAGTACTGGGTAAAAAGGTATAGGTTGAAGATAGATCCGAAGTCTTTCGTAAATCAGTATAAGGACGCAGTTACGCTCTATCCTGAGGTGATCGAAGTCCTTGAGAAGCTCAAGGATTTCTATGAGCTCGTAATAATATCTAACTCTTCTAGGCTTTTTTTAGACATAACCACGAGACCCCTTCAGCGCTACTTCAAGCACATATACTCGACCCTTTCAGACCTTAAAATGATGAAGGACACTCAGGCATACCTCGAGATCTGCAGACTCCTCTCAACCACACCATCCCAGATGGCCCATGTCGGCGACAGCATGGAACTAGACTATGTTAAAGCTAGGAAGGCAGGCATACTTGCTTTCTACCTAGACAGGGAGGGCAAGAAAAAAGGAAGGAGGTTCATAAAAGACCTTAGGGAGCTGCTCCCCAGACTTCTTTAGTGTGAGGAAAATTGACATAAGTTATTGAGGATCTTCGAAGAGCTCGATAAGAATCCTCGCCCTGACTTCTTTGTTGGTGAAGGGTGGCATCCTTTCGCCAAGGTCCAATGCTAAGACTACGGGATTGCCCAAAGAGTCCGTAAACCGTACCTCGGCAACATACTTCTTTTTTGGTCCTGAAGCTATTGCTTTCGTCATCGCCTCGTAAATCCTACTTATGGCCATTTGCAGAGCAACTGGGCTCGTCATGTCCTGCGGCGTGAGGGTCAATTGGGAGAAGCCTGCTAGGATCTCTCCTATCTTTGCGGTCCCGTTGAATATCCCGATTGTTTTCTCGTCGGTTTTCTCTGCCATTTTTAATCACGTGCAAATTTAGTTTCCGGCACCCTTTATTTTTTGCCTCACATACCCGTGGAGGGCAATAAATTAATTTTTGTAACATGAAAGGGACGAATGGATCTTGCGCTAACACATAAGAGCGCAGGACTGGCCAAAATTGGAAAATTGAAACACTTTTGAAACAAAAGACGTGAATTTTAGGAAGTTAGCGTTTTCGTTCAGCAATTAACTTTTTTGTGGCATTAACTACTCCTGAGGGTGTGAGTTCGGCGTAACCCCCCTCAATGACTTCCTTGAGCATCTCGTTTATCTCTTTAAGTCCTGCTCTGCTCAAGTCCTCAAACAACCTCAGTAAGCCAACGCTGTGATATTCGCGTAGGTAATCCTTTAGCTTCTCTAGCTCGGCAGGGGAGAACTTTGGCAATTCAACTACTTTTGGAATTGGGGGCTCGATCTCTGTCTCAGCATCATAAAAACCCTCGGGTGCCTTAAGCCTCGCACTACTGATCATCTCGTTAACTACGGTTCTAAGCGTATATTTTCCCAAATTAGTAAGCTCTGCCCATTTCTCAAGTTCTGAAAAGTCTGCTCGACCGCCCTTCTCTTTGAGAATTGTGAGTATGTTTTTTGCGATCTCTTCAAAAGGGTCCTCATTTTCCATATAGTACCCAGCCTTTCGCAATATGTAATATTCACATTAGGGCTATTTTCTTTCCAACAAATCTGAAATTTAAGGATATTTACTATCATTTTTGATGGACACGGGGAGTAATTAATATCGTCTGCCAGTCTAACAAGGGCTAACTTTAGATAAATGGATAAATCCTATTTAAAATAATGCAGGATGGTGGTCAATTGCCTCTCATGAAGTGCAATCGTGGGAGTTCTTTTCTAATAAACGGTCCTGCATTTATTGCTCTTCATGATGGTAAATCCTTTCTATTGGGCAAAAGGGTTGTGGCCGGTGAAGAAATGATCGTCCCAAAGGGCAAATCGGCACCCTTAGAGGTAGAATCAGAATCCATTATTGAAATTAGACCTGGTTCTGGCGCGAGTATCAATGAGTTTGTGGGCGCAATACCAAATGATTGGAAGACTGCCGTTGAGACTATTTTGAATAGCAAGGCACCTTTAAAAGTAATGATCATTGGAGGTGTAGACAGCGGAAAAACCACATTCGCGGTTTATTTATCTAATATGGGGTTTGATCGCGGTCTCGAAGTAGCTGTAGTAGACGCTGACCCGGGACAGGGGGAGATCTCCCCTCCTACAACAATAGGGCTCGGAATTTTAAAGAGTGGCATAATTTCTCTAAACAACATTCCTTCAGAAGACATGCGTTTTGTGGGCTCAACAACTCCTTCAGATCTAGATTCGCAGATGCGTATAATAATAGGCGCTCGAGCCTTAGTGGATAAAGCTTTTGCCAAAGGAGCAAACCTTGTTATTATAAACACATGTGGCTGGGTTTCAGGTAGGAGGGCCAGAGATTTTAAAATATCCTTAATCCAATCCATAGCGCCAGACTTTTTGGTCATCATTCAGAAAGGGTCGGAACTAGCGCCTCTGATCACGGTTTTGGACCATTTTAAATTTATAAAAACTCTTAAAATCTCAACCTCCCCGGCATCGAGGGTTAGAAGCAGGGAGGAAAGGAAGAGTAGGCGTGAGGATGCATATCAAAGCTATTTTGCAAAAAGTAAGGCCAGAGTATTTAATCTAATAGAAACCCCGCTCTTAAACGGACATTACACCTATGGTAGGATCATGCCCTCGACCTTGCTGGAAGATATTCAGAAACAGCTACGATTAAGGCTTCTTTATGGAGAATTGGGCGACGATTTCCTGTTTTTAGTCACAGAGAGAGAAGCCGATCCTATGGAAATAAATAAGCTTAGAGAGATCACGGGAATGAATGATATAATAATCATGCCTAAGGGTTTCGAGAAAGGGATTATGTTGGGTCTGATTTCCCCAGACGGTGGTTTTGCCGGGCTAGGGATCATCTCGCATATTGATTACGAATCCAAAAAGATGGTCGCCTTAACACCTATTGATTGTGAGGTTGCGACACTTGTAATAGGGCATTTGAAGTTGGACGACTCATGGCATGAGGTATGCAGACTTACCCAAGCCCCGCTCTAGTACCATTCCCTAGAGTTGGGAAAGCGATGTTTGGTTCTCAAAAAGATCCGCGGTCCTCAGAAAGAGATCTGGCGTGGGTTAATTAGAGGGTGCTGCTCTTGAGGTTGAAAAACTAAATATTTAAGGATGTGGACTCATCATTGTTTAGGTGTCATCCATGGTTGAAGAAGCTAGAAAAGTTAGCGACTCAGCCTTAACATCCGTCCGTTGGATGTTTCCTTCGGACGCGAACCCTGCTGGAAATGTTTTTGGTGGCGCTATTGTAAGGTACATAGATGAGATTGCGGCAGCAGTAGCTATGCGACATGCTCGTTCTAATGTAGTGATCGCCTCGATGGATAGAATGGACTTTCACAAACCGGTTCGTGTTGGCGATCTCTTAATACTCAAGGCATCTGTTAACTACGTTGGTAATACCTCAATGGAGGTCGGAGTTCGTGTCGAAGCAGAGAATCCTCGAACAGGCGAAACAGTCCATGCCGCGTCTGCCTACTGCACCATGGTGGCGCTCGACGAGAATGGAAAACCAAAAAGGGTGCCCAGGCTAATACCCGAGACCGAAGATGAGAAGAGACGGTTCATTGAGGCTCAAAAGAGGCGCGAGGCACGTCTGAGATCGCAGACAATTAGATAAGAATTCGGACTTATTCGGCTCTCCCTTTGATGTATTCTTTAAACGTCAACGGAAGTTCTTTGAGTATAAAAGCCATAACGGGAAGAAGTTCTAGCCTCCCAAACCACATCCCGAATATAAGAACTATTTTGGAGAACGGGTCGAGCAAGTCAACCGGGTAGAAGGCTGGACCGATGTTGCTCAGAGAAGAAACCGCTAACGAGAAAGCACCAAAGAGGTCTGGAACGGATAAACTAAGGAGCAAGAACTCAACAAATAGGAATAAGAAATATGCCGTGAAGAGCGCCACTATCTTCATCACGTATTCATCATCAAGGGGTTTCCCGCCTATTTTAATTGGTATCACGGCAGAGTGTGGAAGAGTAAGCTTTTGCACCTCTCTCTTGACCAAGCGGAATAGTACGATTACCCGCCATAACTTTATTCCTCCCGCCGTAGATCCTGCGCTCCCCCCAAGGATCATGAAGATTAGAAGAAGGACCTTTGTTAAGTTTGGCCATACTGATATGTCACCACTAGTGTACCCTGTGGTAGTGACTATGGATACGACGTTGAAGAACCCATCAACAAAGCCCGTGGGAGGCGAATTTTGGAATACTAACAATGATACCGATGCGACAAGCCCTCCCAAAAAGATCATGAAAAGCATGGTTTTGAACTCTACATCCCCTATCACTTTTCTGACCTCGAATTTTATCAGATTGTAGAATAGCACAAAACTTGTCGCACCAAGGATCATGAATATCATAAGGGCGATCTTTACTGAAACATCGAAATCTGTTATGCTTCCGGTTCTTGTGGAGAACCCTCCAGTGGCAAGGGCGGTCATTGCATGGTTAATTGAGTCGAAAAGGTCCAGACCACAAAAGTAGAGTACGATTGCACAAATTGTCGTCAGTGACAAGTAAATTAAAAGAATGTTTCTAACACTAGATTTGACACTAGGAGTGAACTTCTCCCTGCCCTCGAGCGTATAGAGGCGCCATGTGCTCATCCCTCCTCGCAGCAGTATGGTAAAAAGCAAAATCACCCCTACCCCTCCAACCCATTCAGATAGACTCCGCCAAAAGAGAATTGACCTTGGGCAGGTCTCTAGACTAACGAGCAAAGTCATTCCAGTTGTCGTAAAACCCGAGATCGACTCAAAAAAAGCATCTAATGGATGCATACCAATACCCAAAAATGGGATTGTGCCAATAGCGGAGATAAAGAGCCACCCGGCACAGGCTATTATTATGGTGCCCCTGATAGAGAACTCTTCAACTAGTGGATATTTGATCCCAAGATACAGTCCTAAACTGATCGCGATTATACCTGGTATTAGGAAGAATGGTAGCACCGGATATTCGGAATAAAGTAGCGCCGGGAAAGAGGGGATCATGATTATAATGCCCGTGACCAACAATAGACCGACGAAACCTGATAGGACTTCATGCGCATTATCATTCATGACTGATCCCCTACTGACACAAGATTTTTATCCTATGGTTTATTTACAGCAATTCAATAATATTAGTCTATAAAAGGTATTCCTTCATGAAGGTAATAATTGCTGGTGCGGGAAGGACTGGAAAAATCCTAATAAGAGAATTGAAGGAAAACGGAAATGAGGTAGCGGTAGTTGATATAGACGAGGAGAGATGTAAGGAGATTTCCAACGAATTTGATGTCCTCGTTTTCAAGGGAGACATAACAGACATAGACGATCTCAGCAACATGAACATTAAGGAATATGAAATCTTCATATCGGTCACGGGGAACGACGAAAAGAACATATTGGGCTGTTTGCTGGCAAAGGATCTGGGCATCCAAAAAGTAATCGCAAGGGTGAGTGACCCTCGCCTTTCTAAAATCGCGGGGAAGTTAGGGATAACCCATACGATATGCCCCGAGGAGGCTGCCGCCGAGAAAATCCTCCAGATAACTAAAGAAGGAAGACCAATAGAATATGAAGATGGGGCATTACCTCAGTCCTATCAGAGCCTTGGGATAAAGAGGGTGAGGGTAAAAGTTGGAAAAAACGCTCCCGTCGTCAACATGCAAATAAGCGAGCTTCCCCTCAAGAGCGAATGGATGATATTACGGGCGAAGGATAAAAACGATCGATACATCCCGGTCGATCCCTCTCTCAAAATACAACCTGATTATGTATTAGAACTAATTGTGAAAGAAGGGTCATTAGAAGCCGTGAAAGCACTATTTACTTGATAGATGATGAATGACTGAATATTAATGTTTAATGAGCGATGCCAAGACCAATGCTGCCTTTTTAGTTTTTATTATACAGTTGATTTTTTATACAGTTCTATCCATTTTGGGCACTCATACTTCTTCTCCGGACAAACTTTTCTCGTTACACAGAATGGTCCTGCATTCTCGAAGATGTGTGGAGCAACTTGTTTAACTAGAGACAACATCTCCTCCGCCAGCCTTCTTATCTCCCACTGAGCAGAGAGGCAGCACCTCAGCTCAAAGAAGTTCATAAGAGATCTGGCATTCATGGTAACTACGATCTTAGTGGGCGTTGCCTGAGGCAGGACATACCTTGCATCTTCAGCCGGCACGCCCTCTTCAAGAAGTTTTTTGTAACAAGTTTTGCAGAGTTCTAAAGCTTCATAAAACTCACTTCTGAGTTTATCGTCCCTGTTGATACTCTCTGGGATAATGAAATCTATCTCGTCTAGCTTTACGTACCTCTGACTCTGCTGAGAGTATGAGGCTATCCTGTGCCGAACCAATTGATGGCTGCAGGCCCTGGAGATCCCCTCTATCGCAAAGGTGAAGCTGGCGTGTTCCAGAACGGAGTGATGTCCGCTCTCTATTACCTTTTTCAGCAATCTTTGGATGTCCGCGTCAGTAAGATCCCTTAGAGCCCTTGTTGCACTGAATTTTGAATAGCACTGCCTGGCAGAGGCTGCAACAACCCTCTCTGGATCTGGCGTAAATGACAAAAGTGTGACCTTCAAGCACCCTCGCCGAATAGCTTCTATGTTTCTGTGTTTTAAAAGTTAATCATCCATTACCCAAAAACACAAATTAAGTGGCATTATTGCTTTTCTGATAAGTCATCTCAAACGTTTTTCATCTTGATCTTTTGCTCATCATGAACTTTATGTATGCTACCACACCGTTCTTTTCGATATACTGTGTTGCCTCAATCCAATCGATCTTGTATATTACCCATGTCATGATTAGCATAAATACGACCGACACTATTATTGTGGGCAACGGATCTCCATTTCCGATAAAGATCTTTGCGTATTCGAATGAGTATCTTGCAGTGTAAGCGACAAGCATCCCTAATGTCAATTTTCCTAACAACAAAGCCAAAAAGAACCTTTTGAAGTTGTACTTTATGATTCCGAACGGCATCACAATTATGTCGTCCGGGAGGGGCAGGGATGCAAATAAGTAGACTGCTACGGCACCATATTTTCCCAGCAGATTGCCAAAACATTCGAGTTCCTTCTTCTTTTTCTCGTCAAGAACTGCCCGCCCTCCCCTTCCTATCGCGTAGGAAACACATTTTCCGAGACTGGCGCCGATGCCCACTGTGATGCCGACAAAAAAAGGCTCGAGCACTTCCGAGAGCAAAAAGATCGGTACAAGATATGGAACTGGAAGGAAGGGTATAAGATTGCCGAGTACCGATATGATGAATGTCCCAAAATAGCCATATGAAAGAACGAACTCATGCAAAGCCAAACACCATCATCTTTCTCATCGAACAGTTATCACACCCA
This sequence comes from Thermoproteota archaeon, assembly GCA_029887795.1. Lineage (GTDB taxonomy): Archaea > Thermoproteota > Methanomethylicia > Methanomethylicales > Methanomethylicaceae > WYZ-LMO10. Next base: position 9,843 of record JARXPE010000002.1, on the reverse strand, counting down.
TTATCATTGCCTGCTCCTTAATATAATGAACTCTTCGGTTGTCTGATCACTTGCAAATTCGTTCCTGCGATGTTTGAATGCTGGAAGTTTTTGCGTGCATTATCTGATAAATTATCAAATTAAGTTAAACAAACCACCGAAATCTTTATACAAGATGTACAATATCAACACAAATATTATCAACAGGAAGGATAATTTTTGAGCGTAGCTCAGAGCCAGCCCATTGAAAAAGAAAAGGATCTATCCGATTGTGTAATTGTAGCTATAGAGCTTTGGAAGATCTACCGCTTAGGCAAGGTCGAGTATCCTGCCCTCAGAGGCATTAACATGCAAATTAGGAGGGGAGAGTTTGTTGCTGTCGTGGGTCCGTCAGGAAGCGGCAAGTCGACCCTCCTAAACCTCTTTGGGGCTCTTGATCGACCCACAAGGGGCAAAGTGATAATCGACGGGGTGGAGATCTCATCCTTGAGAAGTGATCAACTGGCAGAGCTTCGCAACAAAAAGTTGGGCTTCGTGTTTCAAACCTTCAATTTAATTCCATATATGAGTGCCATCGACAATGTTGAAGTGCCTATGGTGGCCTCGGGAGTGTCTCCTAGGGTGAGGCGTGCTCGAGCCATGGAATTGCTCGCAATAGTAGGGCTGAAGGGCTTTGAGAAGAATCGACCTAATGAGTTGAGCGGTGGTCAACAACAAAGAGTTGCCATAGCGAGAGCACTTGCTAACGACCCACAAATCCTACTAGCGGACGAGCCGACAGGCAACTTAGATTCAAAGTCCGCTGCGGAAGTGATAGAGGTTTTACATAATTTAAATAAGAAGGGCGTGACAATTATAATGGTCACTCACAACCTAAACCTCATAAGGCATTGTCATAGAGTCCTTTGGATGAAGGACGGGTTAGTTGAAAAGGAGGTAGAACAGAGTGTCACAGAATGATGAAAAAAGAATAAAATTGACGACGTCAATTTTTTGTGCTCTATTAGTAATTCTCCCCTTTAGTAATGTTCCGGTTGTTGTATCTGCTCCTCCCAACCTGAATGTGAGTATTGACAATGCAACCCTCACAGCGGGTACTAACAACCGAGTGTACCTAACGATAAAGAATCTCGGTGATACTACAGCATTACAGATCTGGGTCAGTCTGTCGCTTCCAGCCTCTGCCACCGGCGGGGCGCTAATGATCTTAAACGGTAGCGACGGGCGCTGGTATATTGACAGTCTGGCATCGGCGGAGTCGCAATCCATTCCCATAACAATTTACGTGAGCCCGAGCGCGGCAGGAAGCGCATATCAACTTACTGTAACTCTGAGCTATCAATACTACGGTTCCAGAACTGAGACTAGAACAATTGGCGTATATGTTCCTCCCTTGGTTGTACAGGGGGCGGTTTTATCGGCGTCCTTCTCCCCTTATGAAGTAGATTTTGGTAAATACAACGAAGTCCTGCTCAAAATTAGGAATGTGGGCGACGCTGATGCTAAACTTGTTTCTGTAACTCTCACCATGCCCGGTGCAACCTCTGGATCTTCACCACTATCCTTGATAGGCAGTGACGGTAGATGGAATTTTGAGTTGATAAGACCTGGTGAGGAAGTAACAATCCCTCTAACATTATTTGCCTCAGCCTCCTCCGCCGGTCAGACATACCAATTGCCCGTGTCACTCTCTTATTCGGACTACATCAGAACTAAGTCCGAGACCCGATATTTGACGCTGGTCGTCCCATTCAACACTTCACCATCTGTGAATTTTGAGATAAGTGTAACCCCGCAGGATCTAAAGGCGGGAGAGACAAATAGAATCCGCATCCAGCTGTACAATAAAGGAGATAGTTACGCGTCTTACGTTCAAGTTGTATTGAATATGCCGCCGTCCACTGCCGCAGGACTGCCAATGGTTCTGCAGGGCTCTGACGGTCGCTGGCTTATAGAGAAAATTGAGTCCGGGGCTTCTGCTACTTTGGAGGCTGACGTATACGTTAGCCCGTCTGCATCCGGAGTCGCATATCAGGCCTCGCTTGTCATGACCTACTATGATTCGCTATCCAGGAGCAGACAGGAGACTAGATATCTCTCTTTAAATGTCCCTGCCGTATACTCGCCTTTGGCAGTAATAGATGTGAGCATAAACAAAAACGAGCTCAGGTCAGGAGATGTAAACGAGCTGAACCTTACCATTAAGAATTCTGGAGATGGAACAGCTAGCTCATTGTCTGTGTCCCTCACGATTCCAGGCGTTCAGAGCGTGACAACATCAATGGCTCTCCTTGGGAGTGACGGGAGTTGGTATCTTGGCGAACTGGGTCCAGGGGAGAGTGCCGTCATACCACTAAAGATCTTTGTCTCACCCTCTGCTTCAGGAACCCTCACGACTTTTACCGTGACAACCTCTTACACAGATGCAAATTTGAAGAGTAAGCAACAGGTAAACTACTTGGGAATGGTAGTGAGAGGCGTGGTCGATCTGGTGGTTTTGGACACGTCGACCTTCCCCTCTCAGATAACGCTCGGAAAGCCTTTTTCCATTACAGTTAGCCTCATAAACCTTGGAACCACAACAGCACAGAGCGTCATGGTCACTCCCAGCGCCAGCCAAGGTCTCCAACCAGCAGGCTACGATAAGATATTTCTGGGTGACTTGGCAGTCAACGTCCCATCATCCTTCACTCTTACATACTCCGCCACGAATATTACAAGCGGAAGATATACATTGAATTTGGAGTACAGTTATAGAGATAACCTAGGTCAGAAACTTACGGGCACACTTAATGTTCCAGTAAATATTGTGGTTAGCGCCACCAATGCGAGTTCCACGAACAGTTCTGCCGGATCTGCCTCAGTAATGGTGTCTAGTCCTATATACATAGTAGTTGTTTTGGTTCTCGCGGTAATTGTAGTAGGGCTCATCTATTTCAAGAAGCGCAGGTCTTGAAGATGCGAACGACCGACATATTGAAGTGGGGAGTCAGGGGAATACGGGAGAGAAAGTTACGAGCAGCACTCACGATACTCGGAATAATGGTTGGGACAGCTGCAGTAATCGCGTTGGTCTCGCAGACCGAGGGTATCCAATCCAGCATAGTAGGTCAAATGAACAAGCTAGGACCAAGCACAATAAGCCTAAGACCTGCAACTGGCACTGTGATATTGACTGAAAAGGACGTAAATAGAATTTTACAGATCCCAAACGTGGAGCTCGTGATACCGGTTGTGACCTCCACTGTAAGAGTCTACGGAACACAGTCCTCAAGAAACGTTCAGCTTGTGGGAATAGATCCTTCACAATTCGGGATACTTGTCTCAGGATATGAGTTAGAAGAGGGTCGTCTCTACCAGCCCCTGAGTTATTCGGAGATTGTGGTGGGTGCTAACGTCCACCAACCTCAGGACTTGACCTCACCATTCGTGAGTGTTGGGCAAACTGCAACGGTGGAGTCAATCTCGAGATCTAGCAGAATGGTAACCAGCGTAGTAGGCTCTCTAAAGCCTTATGGTATGACAGCTTTGGTCTCTGTAGACGATAGCATTTTCATGTCTTTAAAGGGGGCATCGAATTTTCTGGGTAGGACGAGTTACTCAGCACTCTTTGTCAGGGCGGTCGACCCTGAGGCTGTCGATGGGGTTGTGGACAACATAAGGGCGATCTATGGAAACAGCCTGAACATCATGACAGTCAAGCAGATAACACAGATCGTCACGTCAATAACAGGGATGTTGACCGTGCTTCTCGGTTCGATCGCCGCAATCTCATTGTTTGTGGCAGGGCTTGGGATAATGAACATCATGTTTGTGTCGGTTATTGAGAGGACAAGGGAGATAGGAGTCCTAAAGGCACTTGGGTTCAAGGACCACAACATTCTAGCAATATTCCTTTCCGAGGCAGGGGTTGTTGGACTGATAGGCGGAGTGCTCGGAATAACAGTGGGCTCAGCAATATCATATATAATGCCGCTCCTAGTCTCTAGAGGTTTCTCCTCCCAGTCTGCCCAGTTTGGTGGCGCTAACTCCTTCTCATACCTTCCGGTGATAAGACCCGAGATGGCACTCCTTGTCTTCTTCTTTGCTATTGCCGTAAGCCTGCTTGCAGGCCTTTATCCCGCCAGAAGGGCATCAAAAATGGACCCTGTGGTGGCGCTGAGGCACGAGTGATCGTGAATGTGACGATGATTAATCTTATATCGACTGGTGGTTATACTCCCTATTGCACCTCAAAACTCTTATGGTGGTAATGCTTGAGGGAATACCCTGAAAGACCCTTAGTTGGCGTTGGTGTGATTCTGATCAGGGACTGCCAGATTTTACTTGTTAAGAGGGGGCACGAGCCGAACAAAGGATTGTGGTCTATTCCTGGCGGATTGATAAAGCTGGGCGAGACTGCTGAAGAGGCAGCAATTAGAGAGGTCAAGGAGGAGACGGGGCTTGAGGTCTCAATCGGAGCGGTCGCAGGAATTTTCAATGTAATTATTAAAGACGCAGATTCTAAAATAAAATATCACTATGTGATAATAGATTACTTTGGCGAGGTTGTTGGCGGTACACTACAACCAGGGACTGATGTAACGGACGTTAAATGGTTTGATTTTAATGAGCTAGATAAAATAGAGACCGCTCCCACTGTAAGAAAAGCCATAGAGATGTTTTGTAAATGCTAAACCAAGTTAGTGGTCATTAAACTCGAACCTTCGAATTGAAAAGTATTTTTAACCCTCTGGCTTAATCCGAAACTTCGTTACATATAGTCTAAATATTAACTAGTTTACATATTAAAAGTCAATTTAGTATTTATTTAATAATCCATAATCTAATAATTAAGAAAAAAGACTAAAATAGATTTAAAAAAACAAAAAATAAAAAAAGAAGGGATTTAGTCGATGCCTAGCTGCTTGCAGGCAGCATCCACTTGTTCCTGTATGTAGCGGTAGTCGGGCTCCCTCAGGTGCGCGAATCTGCCTTGGAGCTTCAGATATTCGGATACGGGCTTCCTCTTTGGTGGCTTGTATGACAGCTTGAACTGACCGTCCTCTATTTCATATAACGTCCACATGCCCGTCTCCACGGCGAGTCTGCCGATTCTCACGGTCAGCTCAGGTGAGAACTTCCATCCCTTGGGGCATGGAGTGTGTACCTGCAGGAACGCAGGTCCTTTAACTGCGAGACCCTTTCTCACTTTAGTCATGAGGTCGAATGGGAAGGATGTGCTTGCTGTGGCGACATAGCGTACGTTCGGGTGGCCAGCTGCGATCATTTTGGGCAGATCCTTCTTTACCCTCACGTTTCCAAGCCTGAGCATCTTGCCCGGCGGGGTGAATGTCGTCCAAGCACCCCATGGGGTAAGGCTCGATGCTTGCACACCTGTGTTGGCATAAGACTCGTTGTCATATGTAATTATAAGGTGATCCTCGCCTGATAGCATTGCACCAGAGATTCCCGAAAGTCCGATGTCTGCAGCACCACCGTCGCCAGCCAGACCTATTACATGGATCTCCTCCTTCTTTAACTTACCCTTACGCATCATTGCTTTGTATGCGGCTGCCGCCCCACAGACTGCAGATCCAATACCTCCCAACTGTGCGTGCATCCAAGGTATTGCCCAAGGTGTCGTGTTGTAGCTGCAGTTGGCAACATACATGCATCCAGTGGCTGTAATCACCACAGCTCTTGGACCTGCAGCCTTTGCTATTAGTTTGCACGCAAGAGCTGGACCACAACCTTGACATGTCCTATGCCCGGCTACAAAGTACTCGTCCTTTGGCGCGTCCTTCAAGGTCCTTATTTCAAGTTTCTCCCAACTCATGTTCTCACTCCCTAACTCCAACCCACTGAACTAGCTTTTTGACCTCGCCAGTCTCAGCGATCTCCAATACTTGGTTGTATATGCTCCTCATGGCGTCCACGGTGATCTCCCTTCCTCCAAGACCGATCAGGTAGTTGACCACCTTAGGTCTCTCGGAGACGTCATACAGCGCAGAGCGGATCTCTTGGAATACTATGCCTCCGTGGAAGGCTGAACCGAATGAGAAGTCGTTGTCCAGAACCGCGACAACCTTGAACTTTTTGAGGGCGTCCCTTATGACTTCAGTGGCAAACGGTCTGAATCTCCTGAGTTTTATGTATCCGACTTTCTTTCCTTGGCTTCTCAATTGTGCGATAGCCGCCCTGGCGGGCATCGCCATGCCGCCGAGCCCTATCAACGCCACGTCTGCATCCTCGGTGGCGATCTCCTCAATGAACGGTGGACCTCCCCTACCGAAGACCTTGTAGAACTCCTCGTGGACCCTCTTTGTGACCTCTATGGCATTTCTCATGCCTTCTTCCATTTGTCTTCTGATCTCAGTTCCCCAGTAGTAGTCTACATGGGGTGCGATTGACAGCGGCTTGTCTGGGTGTAGGACGTTCACCCTTGGTGGTGGGGTCGGTGGCAGGAACTCCCTAGCTGTTTCCATATCTGGGAGGTCTACTGGGAATCTTACGTGCGTGATGAAGTTTCCGTCGCAGCATACGACATAGGGCAGGAGGACGCTCGGGTCTTCTGCGATCTTGTAACCCATCAGGGTCAAGTCATAAGCTTCTTGCGGGTTCTCTGGCCAGCACATCATCCATCCAGTGTCTCTAGTGATAAGAGTCTCGGTGTGCTCAACACCAAAGTTGCCAGGATCGTCCAGGGCTCTGTTTCCTACCATAGCCACAACGGGCACCCTATCAGCAGGAGTCACTACTAGCGGCTCGTGGGCAAACGCCCATCCGATGCCAGCGCTCCCTGTGAACACTCTGGCGCCACATGCTGCCGCATGCTTTGCGATCTCAAATTGGGTGTGCTCTGAGTCTGCAACAATATATTCAGCATCAAACTCTCCGTCGGCGATCATTCTTGCGAGTTCGTTCATGACTCCTGTGTATGGCCTGATGGGGTATGCTGAGATAACGTCAACATCTGCGTGTTTTACTGCTGTTGCTATTGCGGTGGTTCCAGTTGTTATTAATTTCACCATTTTTTCTCACTCCTTAAACTCCAACTCATTTATCATGCTGATTGCTTTAGTTGGGCAGACTTCTGCACAGACTCCACAACCCTTGCAGTAGTCCAAGTTCACTGCGAACAGAGTTTCAGCATCCGAACTTCTGCAGGAGTCGGGGCAATAGAGCCAGCAGAGACCGTCCTTATTGCATTTTGCAGGGTCTGTAACAGGCCTTAATGTTCTGAAGGTGCCAGTCTTATAGTGCGGATTGGGGCCGTTTACTGGGGGTGCGAACACGACCAGTCCGACTGGCATCTCCTTCCAAGTTGGAAACTCCTCAAATTTCTTTGTCATTCTTATACCTCCTTGACCTGGACCTTATTATATGCCTCCCTAACTACTGCTGCCTTCTTTAGACCCTCTGCTTTGTACCTCTCTTTCACGGCTGCTATCACCGCCCTATAGGAAACTATTCCCGGTGCTACCTTCAACATGGCGCCGATCAGCGGGACAACGATGATTCTGTCCATGGAGTCGGCGTCTATTGTTGCAAGCTTGTATTTCTTGTCGGTGGGCTGTATGAACTTCTGGAGGTAATCGGGGCTTCTCTTGCTGTTGACCACAATTGCCCCTCCATCCTTCAGCTTGTCATGGATTGGTTGAAGTCCGATGTGTGCCCAAGGTTCTCCACCCTTTACTAGGGTGTCGTCAAGAACCAAGACTGCGTCCACAGACCTTGGCTCGTAGAGCATAGCCTCTGGGGCAAGCTCGTCAAAGCACATCTTGAAGTGGGTTAGGTCACACACAGGGGGTGCGAGCTGATCTAGCTCCGCGGCTACATCATCCGCATCTGCCCAGAAGGCCTTCTCTGAGATTTGTGGCTTTGAGACTACGGCGAAGCCCTTGATGGGTATGCCGACCCTGTCGGGGGCATCGTCGTATCTTTCATATCCCAAGGCAGGGTTGCCCTCTTTGTCGGCTGCACTGCATATGATCTCGCTTGCAGCCCTCAGGAGAGCGGTCTGCGTAACCCCTCTTCCATCAAATTCTACTGCTAAAACTACCATTCTTTTTCACCTCATGGTGGCGGCTCATACCTTTCTTCGGTCACCGGAGGCGTCCATGAGCAGGTCACTTCAGCACCGTCCTCAACGTCTAGTCTGGCGGCAACTCCTTTACCGACCCAAACAGTGCCTGCGGGAACAGAGGCGTCTGTCTTTGCAGTCACAGTCCATGCCCTTGTAGCTGTGTAGAGCTCCACATCGTCGCCAGCCTTTGCTCCAAGCGCAGATAAGTCAGCTGGGTTGAAAACACCTTCGTTGCCTGCAACGTCTACCACTTTAATAGATACTTTTTTTTCAGGCATTTGGAATACCCGATAGATCTTTTCTATTGTGGTATTAAAAATAGTTTCGTTAAAATTAACCCGGTTATCAACTAGATTTTAAAATCACCATCTTACGAATTTTATGATAATAAAAATCAGACCTTGTTTATGTAGTTTTTAAAAATAACGTTGTCCAAATTATAAATATATTTATAAACTGTTTATTATAATAAATCACAAGTTAAAAGATAAAGGATGTTCATTCACCAGGCGGGGCTATAACCTCTGAGTGCTCCTTCTTCAGTTTTTTATCAGCTCTTTCTTTTCTCTTGAACGACGGCAACACTATGTCACTCATGCAATCTCACCTCTTAATCATTGAAGCAAGTTCATTCAGACTTTTCGCATTAAGGAGGGTATCAGACTCATCCTTTCCATACTTTAGCGGTTCAGATAATTGTATCAGTCCTCCCTTGAAATAGATCTTCCACCAGTTCATTTTTGTGATCTCCGAAGCAAACTTCTTCACTATGTTTGTCCTGAGGTATTCCCTTGTATCGCTTGGAGGGTTCAGTAATCCGTATTTCACCCGATCTTTAATATCGCCAGCTTGAGGAAACACCGCGGCCAAGAAGGATGATGATGCCTCCGGGTCAAATAGAGAGTCTGCACCCCGGTACTCTTCATTTGTGTAGAACCCCGTGGACTCATCCAGCAGACTGTACTGATTGCAGATGGTCACCATGTCTTCTCCCCTTGCCCCGTAGTCCTCAATGAGCAACATCTTTGCTACCCAGTCCAGGCTTCCACCTAGATCTTCAAACTTACCTTCTCTCAATTTTTGTACCACACCATCAATGATTTTGAGTACGCGCATGTCATCAGCGTCTCCTTTCTCCTCTATCAACTTCTCAGCGGCTCCTATGTAAAATGCAAAAATGTCAGACAGCGTCCTGGCTCTTCCGCCACCCCCCAGTTCCAAGAACTGGTCGAGATTTTCAGTCTCAGAGGCCACTTTCTTCACAGCATCAAACGGATCATTTATTTTGGGAGGATTCGTAAGTAGACCTTCTTCGGCAGCCCTCAGGACAAATACTTCAAGAGCATCTCGAATGAATATCTGAAAGTCACTTCTTAATGCCTCGTGATTGATGTCATGGAGCCTCCAATACTTTTCTGGGTCTGCGTGTGGCTCATCGCGGAGGTTCAAGAAACCCCTCTCTACTGTGGTGTCTATAGAAGAGATCTGTTTTATGAAAACTGCCCTTGGCGATAATACGTATACGAGCCTGTCTCCACGCAGTCTTGAGCTCGTAGGTGGCTCAAAGGCGTATTCATCCCTCTTTGGAAGTATGCCTCCCCCTCCTATCAGAGGGATTCGGCTGATCATGAATGGGACCAGCATCTCCTCTAATGAGTTCCATCGGTCGAAGTTGAATGTGTTTCTCTTAACACAGAAATTCACATGTGTGCCCCACGCCACAGACTCGTAGCCAAGCGCGCCCTTTAGCAAACTTGTGTTGTTCTTGTAGCAGTACAAATCACCATGGGTCTCTT
>JARXPE010000019.1 GCA_029887795.1 Thermoproteota archaeon | reverse complement strand
TAGGGAGGGAGAGATGAAAGAGGGCATAGTCATTGCTGGGAGTATCCCTATTGCAGGGTTCAACCTGATCGACGCCAGAGAAGTTTTGAGGGAGTTTGGACTGCCGACAGTCTTCGTCTTAAGGGAGCGCCCGGATAAGGATGCCGTTAGGTCGGCACTTATGAGACACTTCAAGGACTGGGGGAGGAGGCTGGAGGTCATAGAGGCGGCAGGACCAGTTGTTGAGGTTGTCCTCGCCGAGGGAGAGAGGATCTTCATCGAGGCTGTTGGAGTAAGCGAGGCTGAGGCGAAGAAGATCGTGGAGGGGCTGACTATATTCGGCAAGCTGCCAGAGCCCCTAAGAATAGCAAGGATGGTGGCTAGGCAACTCAGCAGGGTTATAAGAAGTTCAGGGTCGTGACCTTGAAGTTGGCGAGGTTTATCAGCGGCACCACGCCGGGAGCGGGCTCTATACCCATTGAAAGCTGGTAGTTCGTCTGTTTCTGCCAGGTGCCGGAGTTGACAGCAAGGATGCCCCTGTACTCGGATATGCCCCAGACATGGACGTGACCTGCATGAAATACGTCTGGGACTGGGTCGATGATCAGGCTGTCCCTGGGTTCAGGTGCCAAGGAGGTCTTCTCCCCGTAGATGGGCGCCAGGTGCCTCGATTTGAGGAGCTCAACCATCGCCTTCTGGGGCTCCTTGAAGTTGCAGTCCGGGAGTGCGGGGATCACGTCGTCCAAGCTCTTCCCATGGGTGAGTAGGAAGGTCACGCCTTCGATATTTACAACGGCTGGATCACCGAGCATTATTACGTTTTTTAGGGAGTAGAGGGGGGCACCGAAGTCCCTGTATATGGGCGGGGAGGGGAGGGTGGGTCGCGAGGCATCGTGATTTCCCGGGATTATTATGATCTTGATGTGGTCCGGGACCATGGAGAGGTAGTGGGCTGCCTCCTCATACTGCTTGTTCAGGTCTTTTATAAGTAACTCGTCCTCTTGGTTTGGGTATACCCCCACACCGTCCACCACATCGCCGGCTATTATCAGGTAACGGATCTTACCTGCGATTTCCCTCTGTGGCGCTCCGACATCTTCCCCGCGGAGCCACTTCAGGAAGGACTCGAACTGCTGCCTCATGAAGAGCTTGCTGCCTATGTGGAGATCGGAGGTGAGCACCACGTAGACGTCATTCTTGGACCTCGGAGATCTTATCTTGGGCGGCACGTCGGGCCATACTATGTCCTCGGCGAAGACGCTCTTACCGTTGGAAGTCGTCCCGAAGACACATATGACCTCGTCGAGCATCACGCGGGAGACCTTCTTCTTCAGCTCGTCACCCCTGAAGGAGACCCTTATTGTATCAACATCGTCCTCGAGCTCGAGCACCGCGCCGCCGTTCTTAAACTCTTTCTTGGAAGAGACCATCCCGATGACCTTGACCTTTGTGTGTCTGTTCACCTCGGGCATTGAGGAAGGTGTGACGGCATCCCTCATGTCCGCCCTAGACTTCAGCATTTCCTTAAGGCGGTTGAACCGGTCCATAAAGTAGCGTCTGAAGTCGTGTATCGTGCCCTCTATGTACTGACCCTCTGAGCCGCTTATCACTTGGATTGAGTGAGGTTGCGGCGCTCTGGTCGGTGGGGAAGGCGCAGTAAGAGGACCCTTACTGATTAAAGGTTCTAGGTGAGACCTCTCGATTATGACAGGCTTTTTTTCTAGGGATTCGAGTTGCCTGAGAAGGGCGGAGACCAAGGACTCTGGGTTCTGGGTTTCTTTGAGGAGCTGGAATGCGCCTGGGGAGAGCTGATATCCGGAGTTCAGAAGCGCATTGTATGCCGCCTTCAAGGACTCTCCCAAAGAGGGCACCCGTGGGAAAATTGGAGAAGGGGGCTATTATTAATTTGGATCGGATGCGGTATTGGCGCACATTATACCTTGGGTATTAAGTGTGATCTCAGGAAAACCTTAATGGAAGATGCAGAGATATTGGATTTGAGGATGCTTATATGGAGTATAGAAGGCTACAAAGGAGCAAGGGAGGCTCCTTCCTGCTTTCGCTCCCAAAGGATTGGGTAAAGAAGAATGGGCTTGATGCTGGATCGATAATTAGGCTTTCCGAGGGGGAGGGAGGGGCTCTTTTAATAAGCCTCGAGGCGGGCGGGGAGAGCGAGAAGGGGAGCACGGCGGTGATAAGGGATCCCGAGGGGATCGAGAGGCAGATAAGGGCACAGTATTTGCTCGGTGTGGATTCCATAGTGATCGATCTCGGAAGGAGGATGACGCCTTCCATAAGGAATGAGGTCAAAGAAGCGATCAGGAAGCTGATAGGGCTCGAGATAGTCGAGGAGGAGGCTAACAGCATGACGGTCCAGTGCCTCCTCCAGCCGACCTCCATGCCGGTTAGGAGCACGCTCAGGAGGGCTTACTCGCTGGCTGCCAACATGCACAGGGAGGCAGAAGAGGCGCTCATGAAGGGCGATGTGGAGTTGGCTGAAGCTGTGAGCAAAAGGGACGAGGAGGTAGACAGGCTATACTTCTTGTTGGTAAGGCAGCTCAGGTTGGCGATCAGGAACCAGAGCATAGCGGAGAAGTTGGGCGTCAGGCCTGCCGAGTGTTTGGACCTGAGGATGGCGGCAAAGTATGTAGAGACGATTGCAGACTACTCGGAGGCTGTTGCAAACAGTGTAAGGAAGCTTAGCGGCGAGGAGACCGAGGGAGAGATAATGGAGGCACTCTTGAGCCTTAGCAGGACAGCTTACAAGATACATGAGGAGGCTTCCCAGGCTCTCTTCAAAGGAGACATAAAGCTGGCAGATCAGGTCCTGTTGAAGAACCAAGAGCTCACAGAGAAGCTCCTGGCGGTGAGCGAGCTTCTGCTCGCGAAGCAGCCGCGGCTCTCGGCGATAATTGACTCGGTGTCAATGTATCTTTACCAAATCGGCGCACATGGAATAGACATAGCAGAGCTCGTCGGAGGCGAGAATGCCTGAGTTTGTTGAGGACTTCCTCCAGCTGCGGCGGGCGGTAGCTCACCATTTAACAAAAAAGCCTCAATAAGAAGAAAACAGGGATATAAAATTAAAATAAAGGCAAAAAACTGTAGGACGAAGGACAGAATTAAAAGCTGCGTAAACGCACTGACAAATGGGCGGTATTTGGTTAGAAAACTCCTGACAGAGGAGAATTTCGCGAGAATTATTGCAATGCAGAGAAAAATAGGCGAGTAGTTACATATTTATATGATTATGTTTTTTTACCTTTAGGTTTTGGGGGTGGGCTTATGAGGGAGTTGGGGAGGCATTTTGTTTTTGAGCTGTTTGGATGCGATCCCCAAGGCCTGGACGACCTGAAGGGCATACAGGATGCGATGGAGAGAGGGGCGGAGGACGCAGGGATGAGGGTGCTGGGCAGAGTCTTTCATAAGTTCAGCCCCCAGGGCGTCACAGGAGTCGTAATAATAGCCGAGTCTCATATAGCCATCCACACATGGCCAGAGCTGGGATACGCCGCTGTGGATGTCTTCACTTGCAGTACTAACACAGACCCCATGAAGGCTTTTGGAAGGCTGAAGGGCGTACTCAAGCCGAAGTCCATGACGGTCATGGAGCTTAAGAGAGGGCTATTCATGGGGGATAAAGTTTGAGTCTAGGATGGAAGTGGTTCATAGAGTACCAGACGCCCCACAGCGCGCACATGCACGGCATAAAGGGCGTGATATATAGCGGGAGGAGCAGGATGCAGAGCATAGACATAGTGGATAGCTGCGAGTACGGGAAGATGCTCATCCTAGACGGAAAGGTCCAGTCAACCACCAGAGATGAACACTTCTACCATGAGGCGCTTGTCCACCCGACCATGATCGCCCACCCTAGACCTGAGAGGATCCTGATAATCGGAGGAGGAGAGGGAGGGACTCTGAGGGAGGTACTCAGGCACCCAACGGTAAAAAGAGCGGTCATGGTGGACATAGATATAGAGGTGGTAAAGAACTCGAAGACGCACATGCCAGAACTCTCACGTGGGGCTTTCGATGATGATAGGGCAGAGTTGGTGGTGGGGGACGGGAGGAGGTTTGTGGAAGGGTGTCGGTCAAGGTTTGATGTGGTAATCGTGGATGTTACAGATCCGCTCGAGGGGGGACCAGCGCAGCTTCTCTACACCAAGGAGTTCTATGAGGGAATAAAGAGGATTTTGGGAGAAGATGGGATAGTGGTGACCCAAGCGACCTCAGTTTATTACAGCGCATACTGCTTCGCCACGATATATAGAACCGTTGAGAGCGCTTTGGGGAGGGCTGGGGGCTACCAGGCATGGATCCCGGCGTACGACTCCATGTGGGGTTTTGTGTATGGCACAAAGGGACCAGACCCAAGAGTATTGAGTGAAAACGAGGTCGACGATAGGTTGGTAAAGCGTGGAATCCGCGACTTGAAGTTCTACGAGGGAGCAACCCACAGGGCTCTATTCACGCTATCCAAAGAGCTGAAAACGATTATAAAAGACGCCGCGGTTGCCACGGATAGGAACCCAACATTTATGCCCATATAAATTAGATTGTTGTGATCCCCTCTCCAGCGCCAAGAATAGAAAGGTTGGGAAAAAGAAAATACAAGTATAAGGATAAAGATTTAGATTTGGAATGCTATATCTTCCCACAGCCGGGGTGGCTGAGTGGTTAAGGCGCCGGCCTTGAGTTTCACCCACAGGTGAGCCGGTTCCCCTTTTGGGGAGCAAGGGTTCGAATCCCTTCCCCGGCGCCATAAATTATAATTTTTTTTAAAGAAAGACCGCATATTCATAAATTCATAATCTCGCTAAACACCAGATCAAGCAGTTGTAGCAATATCTAATCGGGAATGGGGAAAGAATTGCCAGAAACCAAAAAGGAAAACCCACTATCAGATGGTGAGCGACTATAAATTTAGGATAGGTCAGATCTCCATGCTTTCGAGCGACAATTCAACGCCTTAAAAGAGTCGGGATGAGCTCCGCCCTTAAAAAGTGACATAATCCGCCGTCCCTCGCAGACGACTCCGAGTAAACTTTCAAGCCGTCCGTAGGGAAGCCCCCACCCGCGATCACAACCGGTACGGGGTGTTCAGTATGTATGCGCAGTTCGGTTGAGGTCACATGATCTGGAAGCAGAGCTATACGGGTTTCTTCCAGGTTCACCCTGTCCAGCAAATACCCAACCATTGCGTCCACTTTTTTGATCATCTCAATCTTACCCTCTAGATCCCCTTTGTGGCTCAGTTCGTCGGTAGCCTCGATGTGTATCATGGCAAGTTTATGACTCTGCAGCGTTTTGAGTGCCCCCTCAGCCTTGGCCAACGTATTCGTATCAGGCCCACCAGTCGCTCCTGGGACCTCCACTACCGAGATACCGCATAACCTACATATCCCTTTAAATAGTGGCACCCCGGCTATCCCTGCAGCCTTTATGCCGTATTTTTTGCTGAAGTCCATAAACCGCGGGCATGTGCCACCACCCCACGGGATTATTTCTAAAACTCTGGAGCCAGAGCTGTAGCTAGCGAAGATTTCTGAACTCATCTCTCTGAAGCGATTGAGTATTTTAGCGGTTTTTTCCACCTCGGCTTTCACGCTCGGGCTTCCGCCTAAGCCTGTGGCAACTTCCGGCTTGGCGATCCTTTTAAAACGCCTAGGCTGCGGGAATCCAACATTGGGTGATACTCTGTTCCCACGGATTACCAGTACGCCTCTATAGGAATGCGTATGCTTGAAGAAGACCTCATGTTCCTCAAATTCCTCGCTGAGCGCACTGTTCAGGCGCACCTCGACTTTGGTCCAGATTTTGGGAGAGAGATTTACATTTTCATTGATGATCGTACCTTCCCGATCTATCTCGCATAGGTTGCACCTGAAGAAGATGCCTCCTTTCGCCATGTCTACACCTGCCCCAGCGGCCTCGAGCGGACCCCTACCAGTATATTCTTTTGATGGGTCGTATCCGAGAATATTCAGTATGGCGACATCGCTGCTGGGCGACCCACCGAGAAGAGGCGGATGCATGAGTCCCGAGGATCCGCTCGATGCGAGCATGTCCAAGTTCTCAGCCCCTGCTAACTCGAGCGGAGTCTTTCCGCCCAGCTTTCGAATGGGCAGGTCTGCCATCCCATCTGCAATTATGAGTAGGAAACGCATACAGCCCTAATCTGTTTAAATAACTTTATATATTTATGGATGGATAATCCATCCAAGGAAAAGGGTGTTGGATATGAAGGGCCTAAAAGCAATTGCCACTATTGCCATAATCATTAGCTTAATAAGCGTTTCCTATGCAATCTCAAACAACAGTAGCATTCTAGCGATGGAATCCCAGTTGCAGCTGATGAATACTTCATTGAGTAGTCTCAGGAGCGAGTTAAGATCGCTCCAAACCGAGCTGAATACAATCAGGTCATCCTACTATCCGCTTATGGTTGAGGACGCCTTGGGAAGGATTGTCACCATAAAGTCTGAGCCTGCAAGGATCGTTTCTGGGGCTCCGTCGATCACCGAGACGCTCTTCGCATTGGGCCTCTCCGGAAAACTCGTAGGCGCAGACTCCTATTCCGACTACCCGAAGGAGTTCCTCCAGCTCAAAGAGCAGGGGAAAATAGCGATTGTAGGCGGGGTGACCACGCTGGATCCTGAAAAAGTAGCAGCCCTAAGACCAGACCTTGTCGTAATCGACGCAAGCCTTCAAAGCAAGTTCATACCAGCGCTCGAAGACCTCGGTCTAACAGTGATCGCGTTGGAGGCGAAGAGTGTTGAGGACATAAAGAGCAACTTCCAGCTCCTTGCCAAGATCACTTACAAGCTCAGCGAGGGAGCTCAGATGATCGAACGTCTGAACGCTGCCATTCAAAACATATCGAGCAGGGTCTCCTCGTCCAGCCCTACGAGGACTCTCTTCCTTGTGTGGCACAATCCGATGTACAGCGCTGGGAACGGCACGTATTTGAATGAACTGATCTCTTTATCAGGAGGGATGAATATTGCCGGTGATAGGACTGGATGGGTCGTCGTCAACCCTGAGCAAGTAGTTACCGCAAATCCAAGCGTTTTGATATTGAGCTCCATGTATCTCCCATTGGATCCCGAACAGATGTTTGCTTACTTCAGATCCCTACCTGGTTTTGAGAATGTTGACGCCATTAAGAATAACAGGGTCTACATACTGACAGAAGATGCAGCTAATGCACTGGAGAGGGCAGGTCCGAGGGTCGTCGACGGGGTCTACATCTTGGGATACATATTCCATCCAGAGGTTTTCAATGTGCAGCTTCCTAACGTACTCGCCGGGAACTACACTATTTACTTGGCGAGGTAGTACCGTTGAATCACCGAAAGAAGGACAAGAGGCTAAGACTTGCCCTGTACATCACTACACTCTCCATTTTTTTAAGCGCGGCTATCATAACTTCAATAACGATTGGATCCCTGCAACTGTCCCCTTACGCCGTGTTTGAATCAATAATCAATCCTAGGAGCGATGCAGTAACTAGAAGCATTGTCTTGGGCTACAGGATTCCGCGGGTTCTGTTTGCATCGCTTACAGGCTTCGTCTTGGGGGTTTCTGGGGGCGTCATACAGACCTTAACAAGGAACCCACTATCAGACCCTTACATAACTGGAATGTCCTCAGGCGCCGCTCTGGGAGCCGCGGTAGCTTTCGTAACGCCTCGTTTCCCCTACTTTGCAGTCCCCGCTATGGCGTTCATTGGAGGGTTATCAATGCTACTTCTCACGATCTTCATCTCAAAGAAGGCAGGGGCAGGTTCAATGGGGTTTATCCTGGCGGGTATTGCGGTTGGAACGTTTGCAAGTGCCCTCTTGATGTTGGTCATCTCGATTTCTTCTGAGAAGGCGCATGGCATACTCTACTGGCTCTTTGGGTCTTTTTCGACATCCACATGGAGGGACCTCCAGATAGTTCTAGCAGTATCGTTGCCAGCCCTCCTTTTTATGCTCTACAACGCTAGGGATCTGAACATCCTCCTGCTTGGGGAGGAGCACGCCGCACAGTTGGGAATCGACTCTAAAAGGCTGTGGCTTTTAATGCTCTTATCTTCCAGCCTGGCGGTCTCGTCCTGCGTATCTTTCTGCGGGATAATCGGTTTTATAGGGCTGGTTGCGCCGCATATGGTGAGGTTGATCGTCGGTTCGGACAACAGATTCGTTCTTCCATTGGGTGGATTTACAGGTGCCCTACTGATGGTAATTGCGGACGACATAGTGAGGAGTCCGATCAACCCCATAGCAGAGACCCCTATTGGGAGCGTCACTTCTATGATAGGGGTCCCATTCTTTGTGTACCTCTTAATAAAGAGGGGTAAGAGCTTTGGTATTTAATTTGGTGGTTGATGGGATTAATGTTGAATTTGGGTCCAGCAGGGTATTGGAGAATGTAGAAATCGCCTTAAGAAGCGGGGAGGTGCTGGCGATCATAGGTCCAAATGGCTCTGGAAAGACAACCCTGCTGAAGTGTATCTCTAAGGCAATCACACCAAAGAGTGGGGAGATAATTGTTTATGGCAGACCCATCGGAGAGTACAGCAACAGCGAGTACTCCAAGAGGGTCAGTGCGATGCTCCCACAGTGGCCTAGCGGGTTCAGCATGAAATCGTATGAGATAGTCCTGATGGGCTGCAGGAACCAAACCAAAGGAATATGGTGGGAGGGCGACCGAGAGCTACAGATCGTAAGCACAGCGCTAGAAATCCTGAACGCTATAGACCTGTATGATAAGGACTTTGAGACGCTGAGCAGCGGCGAACAGAGGAAGGTACTACTCGCTAAATCGCTAGCCCAGAGAACCGGGATAATACTGCTAGACGAACCAGTTGCATATTTAGACATGAAGCATAAGTTGGAGGTAATGACAGTCCTCAGGGCACTTGCGGACATGGGCAAGACCATCTTGGTGACGCTCCACGAGATAGACCTCGCATTGAAGTACTGCGATAAAGTGGTGATCCTCAGCCATGGAAGGGTGGTGGCTGCTGGAAAACCAAAACAAGTGATCACATCAGAGCTTGTTAGCAAAGTGTATGGGGTAGAGGTTGCAGTAAAGTGGGACGAAGAGACTGACTACCCTTTAATATTGCCAAAGAAGGGGCAGGCAGTTAAAGGTGAGTTATCTTGCCTTATTTAGGGGCAAAGAAAAGGTTAAGACGGCTCTTGAAAGAGGCGATCCTGAGGGGTAGGCCAGAAGGAGTATTACTCTCTGGCGGAATAGACAGCAGCCTCCTCGCGGTAATTGCTCCGAGGGATATGCTGAGACGGGGCATAACCGCCTCATTTAAAGGTTCGGATGCCCATGACACGATCTACTCCAAGATCGTCTCGGAGCGTCTCGGAATAAGGCATGTTCTTTATGAGTATGACCTCGATGAGGCTGACAAAGCTGCAAGAGAGATAGTGAGGTTGCTCAAGACTTTTGACCATGTGGAGATAAGGAACGGCATCACAATCTACTTCGGAATGAGGGTGTGCAGGGAGGAGGGGATCACCTCCGTGATGACCGGAGATGGAGGGGATGAGCTATTTGCTGGGTACGACTTCATGACAAAGATGGGGGAGGTCGAGCTAAGCAATTACATCAATTCGCTCACTGGGAGATGGTCATTCTCCACCAACCGTCTGGGGGCGCGGTTTGGGGTCGCGACCATCCAGCCATATCTCGATCCAGAAGTTGTGGAATTCGCGCGGGGGCTCCCATACGGCTGGAGGGTAAGGAATTCTAGTGGGGTCTTGGGAAAGTGGATTTTGAGATCTATGCTACGAGATCTCGGTTTTCCAGAAATTGCATACAGGGCTAAGGAGCCCATTGAGCTGGGGAGCGGTAGCGCGGTCATCTCAAGGTTGCTGAACGAGGCGCTTGGCGGTGAGGTGAACGAAATACTGGAAGAGGCTGAGAGAGATGGAGTCAGCTTCTGGAGCAAGGAGCAGGCGTATTTCTACAAGATATTCAAGGACATATTCGGAGGGGTCCCACGACCGCCGCATGGCGAGCCCGGCTGTCCTAAGTGTGGTGCGCTCCTTGATGCGAGAGGGATCGTTTGCAGCTACTGCGGCTTCTGCTATGGATACAGAAGGTGAGTTGGTTGCGCGGGGTGGCTTTCTTCTCAGGGGGCAAAGACTCGATCTTTGCGGTGATGAAGGCAAGGGAGAACAACATCCCTGTTGATTACCTGCTCTTCAACACGCACAGCTTTCCAACTCCGAACCCTCATGAAATAAACAATCAGTTAGTAGGGTCTATCGCCAGACTTGTAGGGGTTCCCTTGAAGGTACTACATCTTGAGGCAGGAAGGGAGTACGCCTCGCTAGTAAAGCTATTTTCAGACTTGGATATAGGGGTCGTGGTCATCGGCAACATCAATGTCAGAGACCAGATAGAATGGTACGAGAGGCTCTGCCTCGAAGCCGGTGTGGCGCTCTATGCCCCATTGTGGTCTGGAGACGGGAGATCAAGTTTATCGATATTAATAGATGAGTTGAAATCGGGTGTGAAGGCCATGATCTGCGGAATAATGAAATCTGTTCTACCCGCCCAATTCCTTGGTCGTGTAATAGACTATGACCTTGCCGAGTCCCTGGCAGATCTCATTGACCCGTGTGGTGAGGGGGGCGAGTACCATACGATAGTTCTGGAGGCACCCCTCATGTCTGGTCGCGTTATAATAGAAGAATTTTCAAAAATAGAATATGGCGACCGCGTGATGCTTAAAGTGGAAAAATTCAGGGCGGAGTGTAAAAAGTGATTTCAGCCCCTATTGCAAGGCACGGTGGAGACGCCCTAGAAGTGAGCAGAAGGCTCGGGCTACCTCTAAATTCCATAATGGATTTCAGCCTCAATGTCAATCCCTATGGTCCCCCTACTTCCGTATATGATGCGATTAAAAAGTATTCACACCAAATACGCTTCTATCCTGAGAGGTCTTACAGCATGTTGAGGTCCTCAATCGCGAAATATTTCGGGATTGAGGAAGAGTGTGTGATCGTGGGGTGTGGTAGCACTGAGCTGATACATTCAATACTCGCAAGGTTCGTAAGGAACGGGCCTGTGATTCTGCCCCTTCCATCATTCAGCGAGTACGAGGCTGCTGCCACCGCACTAGGTCTAGATACACGATTCATCAGCCCAGTTGGGTTGAGCGTTGACTTGGTGAGCACCCTGAGGGTTGTCCGGGAAAGTGGTGCTAAGTGCGTGATCCTCTGCAACCCTAACAACCCAACAGGGGAGTTATTGAACCTCAAGCTTGTCAATGAGCTGATAGAATCGGCTGATGAAAAGGGCGTCATTATCTTGGTAGACGAGGCTTATCTTGATCTATGCGAGGGTTCCGAGAGTTTGACCCTGGCGCCTGCAGCGAAGGAGTTCCGCAATCTGTTTGTCCTGAGATCTCTGACAAAGCCCTTTGGTTTCCCGGGTCTGAGGGTCGGGTATGCTGTCTGCAACCCTTCCTCAGTGAGTAGGTTCGAGTCAACCGCTATCAGCTGGCGGGTTGGGGTTCTTGAAGAGGCGGCTGCAATCTCAGCCTTGGAGGAGAGATCCTTTCTAGAGGAGACGAAGAAGAGAATACACTCGGAAAAGGAGAGGCTCGTCAGGGAATTGGGCTCGATAAAGGGACTCCGCCCAGTGGAATCGAAATCGAATTTCTTCATGGTGGACATCTCGGATGCAGGGTTCGATCCGAGAAACCTTAGATGGCGCCTCCTATCATATGGAGTCTTGGTGAGGGAGCTCAGCTCCGTGAGGGGGTTGCCCAACAAATTCATTAGGATTTGTGTAAGGCGGCCTGAGGAGAACAGTCTTCTACTTGAAGCGCTTAGGAACGTGATCAACTCTTTTGAAAAGATATACCCACATAGCACGGAATGCAGTGAGAGGAGATGTCACAAGAAGGTGGAGGACTGCAGGTTCTGCTTCTGCCCATTTTACCCGTGCCTAGACAATCTAACTCGCGGAAGATTCGTCAGCAGGGATAAAGGAGGGGTCGTCTGGACTTGCAAGTACTGCGAATGGATACATTACACCAAGGTTGCTGATGCCATCCTCGAAGAAATCTCGCGCATAAACATAAGGTCAGACGATCCAGAGACAATCTTAAACATTAGGAGGAAGGTGCTGAGAGCGTGCCCCCCATAACCGATTCTTTATTCATACTCTGGTTAGCATTTTTATTGGATTTGCTTTTTGGAGAGCCGCCCCCCTGCATACACCTGACTGTATGGGCGGGAAAATCGATAGAGAAGCTCGAGCCTCACTTTAGGAAACTCTTCAGGGATGAGCGGATCGGGGGCACAGCATTGGCAATCTTGGTTATAGCTAGCTTCACTTTGCTCGCGCTCTTAGTATTGGGCATCTCGAACATTAGCCGACCACTTTATATTCTAGTCTCTTCCATCTTTCTGAAAATGACCTTCGCGATTAAATGCATGTATAATCATGTGGAACCAATAGCCAAGGAACTCGACTCCGACTTGGAATCCTCAAAGAAACGCCTTTCCCTCGTGGTCAGGAGGGACACAAGCACCCTAGACAAGCGCCTAGTCGCCTCGGGTGCTGTTGAGACCGTGGCTGAGGGCTTTGTTGACGGGTTCATATCACCGATCTTTTACTACTGCATCTTAGGACTGCCCGGCGCAATTGCCTACAGAGTCATAAACACACTCGACTCCATGGTGGGGTACAAGGACATCAAGTACTTTAGGTTCGGGTGGTTCTCAGCAAGACTTGACACAGTGGCAAATTTTATTCCATCGAGGCTGACCCCTTTGATCTTTGCTCTCGCTGCCGCCTTACTTAAACTGGACTGGAGATTATCGATCAGATTCAGCAGGGCTTACCACGCTTCGACGCAGAGTGTAAATGCGGGGTGGCCGATGTCCTCTATGGCTGGCGCGCTGCGGGTTAAGCTGGAAAAGCTAGGATGTTATTGTATAGGGGAGGAGATCGAGCCTCTGTCTTCTGAAAAGATCATGAAGTCTCTAAAAGTATACGTGGTCTCTGCGCTAATCACCTTGCTGTTGTTCTCATCTCTTTTGGTTATTGGAGGGGTTGTTTATGAGGCGTACTTTGTTTGATGGTATAGATGCGGTCATGAGTCAAGAGGCGATTGTTATAGAGTCTAACCGCCCTATGAAGATATTGAGCTCGGCACCTGTAAACGGCGGCGTTAAGGTATCCCAAAGGATAGTTGTCCTTAAAGTTGACAAGAACTTCTCTGAAGATCCTGAGAGATACTTCAAGTCTCGGGCAGAGTCTTTCGGATCGGGAGAAGTCGTCTGCCTGATGACCGCGGCAGACCTGACGAAGTTACAGGTGACGGAAAGACATGGTGGCGTTCATGTTGTGGCCTTGGTGACAGCCGGGATCTCAAACGCAACCTCGATTGGTGACAGATTTCCATCAGAAACGATCGGTACAATAAATACACTGATCTTGGTCGACAATGACCTTACAGAAGGGTGCATGGCAAACATAATAATGACTGCTACCGAAGCCAAATGCAAAGCGCTCTCTTCTCTGGATGTGCGCAGCGCCTCCAGTAAAGAGGTCGCGACCGGCACCTCTTCAGATGCGGTACTCGTCGCATCGACTGGGGCCGGGGAGCCGCTAAGATACGCGGGGTCCGCCACCGAGCTTGGAAGGCTGGTCGGCGAGTGTGTCGAAGAGGCGGTGAGAAAAGCGGTAGAGGCGCATGACGGTCTCGTCCCTCACCGCCCCCTCCTCTCGAGGCTCCTTGAGCGCGGGATAACCACGGATGATCTCGTTGAGACGGCAATGGAGATGTACATCCCGCACCCTGAGTTCACAAGAGAGAGGGCAAGAAAGGTTTTTGAACGGCACCTTCTCGAGGTCATGTCAGACATCAATGTCTCCGCACTTGTCATGATGGCGTTCAGGATGAATGAGGACGGAGAAAGGGGTCTGCTTCCAGGCGTAGATAAGGTTTCCTTCAAGGGCGATCCTGTTTACCTTGTTGCGGACGAGATCTTGGGCACATCTATCGCCTTCCTGATAGCTGGCTACTATGGGCTATTCGAGTTCTACCGGTTCGATAGGAAGAAGCCAGGGATCTTGGGCAGGCTCCCGCCCTTTGTAGATGATGCCATCGGGGCGCTCATAGCTGGTGCCTCGAGCCGCATGTATACCGATATGTTGAAACGGGGGGAGCGCTGAATATGGGATTGATCGGCGGGCTAAGATCAGTATTCTCCTTCTTGACGATCCTGCCCATCGGATCAGGGACGATCGATGAGATGGGACGGTACGCCTTCTTCTTCCCTGTTGCTGGTGCCATAATCGGTGCCATCAGTGGCAGCGCCGCCCTCATCCTGTTCAGGTTTCTTGATCAAAGTCTGGCAGGATGGCTCACGCTCCTGATACTGCTGTTTCTGACCGGCTTTAACCACATTGACGGGGTTCTTGACCTAGGAGATGCCCTCATGATCAGGGGGTCTCCGGAGCGGCGCCTCGAGGTACTTCACGACAAGCACCATGGTATAGGAGGGTACACCGCCCTCTTCTTTGTGCTCGTACTGACTGGGTCGGTGCTGTCTTTGCTCGGCTCCAATATATTTCTTGCACTCCTGGTCGCTGAGACGCTTGGCAAGAGCGCAATGCTAATCGCAGCCGGTTTGGGCAGACCCTACATTAAGGGCGTGGGTAGCGCATTCATCTCTAAGATTAAAGAGAGGCTTTTAACGAACTTTGTTTTAGGGATGGGCATCACAGCTATTTTGGTTTTCGCTTCATGCGGTCCAACATTTGCTGTGATACTTCTCACTTCTTCCATCCTTTTCCCTGCCCTCTGGACTTTCTACCTCCAGAGCGTATTCGGGTACATAACCGGCGATATGCTGGGATGCACAGGCGAGCTTACGCGCCTCCTAGCGCTTTTGATATTTTACATCCTTCAGGGTGCTCTTTAGTCAACTACCCACGGCTAAAGACCGTGGGCTTGCAGGTGAGTCATAATGGCTGAAGTCATTCATCACTGCAATGGGCTGGTTGACGACAGCCCGTCCCGTTGGAGCCAGCTCCATACGGGAGAGGTTGAGAGAGGCAACATAGTCCGCATTATGCTGAAAGCCACAATTTACACAGCGAAAGAGGCTTTGGCTCCTCCTGTTGACTTTATCAATATAGCCGCACCTTGGACATGTAATAGAAGTGTTCTTGGCTTTAGTATAGACGACCGGTATTCCTCTTTCAAGAGCCTTGTATTCGATAAAAGATTGCAATCTTCTAAAAGCCCAACTATGGAAGTCTCCGTTCTGGCTTTTCCTATGCTTAGCTCTGTTGCGGATTCCAGTCAGCTTTTCCATCACAACTATGTCGCCTTCTTTGAGGCTGTTGGTGAAAGCCCTGCTAACCTGATGGAGAACAGCGTTAACATACCTCCTCTCTCTTCGACTCAGCCGTTTCAGCCTCCTCTTTGCGGAGGCTGTGCCTTTGGCTTGGAGAGAGGAGCGGAGCTCCCTAAAACGATGCCGTCTACAAAGAAGCTTTCCACCTTTAACTTTGAAGCCGTTAGAGGCAACGAGAAGGTTCTTCAAGCCGATGTCAACACCCACTGGATTATCACCTTTTGGCTCCGGGGCTTCTCTGCTTATGGTAACATGAATGTAGAATTCCCTGTTTCGGTAAACCAGAACTGCATGTGTAGGTCTAGTGCCTTCAAGAAGCTTTCTTTGATAGTCTCCAATATCAAGCAAAACTTTAACTCTCTTTTGAAGTGTGGAAATCGAAACGTATACGCCCTCCGACTTATAGATAAGCCTGAAGATCCTCTCATCCAAGTCCATGGAAAGGCTTTTGAATTCAAGAAGCTTGTCTCGCCTTTGCTTGTAGGCTTTAGCAACCCTATCTCTGGCTCTTATAGCCAGGTTCGCTGGAAGCCGAAATTTCTCTCTGGTCTCTCGATAAACCATGTGGTGGAGGGCAACTGGATTGAAAACTCTCCGTTCAAACGCTACCTTGGAAATATGGTTGCAGGCATCTCGAAAAGCCTCAAGGGTTGTAAGCAGTTTCTCCGATTCTTCAACGCTCGGCTTAAGTTTGCATACAACGGTTTTAGAGAGATCCATCAAAAAGCATATATGCAATTTAGATATTTAAACTTTAAACTTTTAACCTCAATTCCTCACACGACTGAAGTTCGTGGGTTTCCTTGAGGTGTTTCTATGAAATTCGTCGGTCTGGTGATGGCGGGAGGAAGGGGGACTCGGCTAGGTGGTGTTGTGGAAAAGCCCCTCCTATGCATAAATAAAAAGCCGATGATCATGTATGTGATCGAAGCCCTGAAGAGAGCTCCATCCGTCTCCAATATTTACGTAGCAGTTTCCCCACATACGCCAAGAACCAAAAACTTCGTTCTCTCTACTGGTGCAGTGTCTGTGATTGACACCCCAGGTCTTGGCTACCATAACGATATGCGTCTCGCGATTAAAAAAGTTGGTGGAGGTTGCTTTCTTGTAGTCTCTGCCGATCTACCAATGCTAAACTCAAGGATCATAGAGGAAGTTGTATGCGCCTACGGAAGGATTGGAAAGCCTTCATTGACGGTTATTGCTCCCTTGAGATTGTTCGAAAAAATTGGTCTCAGTCCGTCTTGGACCTTGGATCTAGGGGGAGTAAAATTCGTGCCTTGCGGGATTAACCTAGTGGAAGGTGCTGAGATCGATGAGCCGTACATAGAAGAAGGTTACTTTGTTGTGGAGGATCCCTCTGTATGCGTAAATGTAAACACCTTTCATGACCTTTCCATAGCCGAAAGACTGATTTTGCAGGACGGATAAACCATCCTAGTGGTAGATGCGTATGATGGAGAGCGGCATAAAATTCGGGTATAATGAAAAAGGATGCCAGGATTTCATAAGGAGGATAGAGGGATCCAGACCGATTTTTGTCTGTGTGATAGCCACTACCGAGACTGCAAGAATACCAGGCCTCTCCGCAGCGGGCGCTATGCCGGAGCTCACGGATTACACTCCAGCTGCTGATGTCGAACTGCTCTTTTATGGGAGGTGCCGTTGCATAGAAGGTGTTCCCGTTACGCCGGATGGTATCCCCACACCGGCCCTGATCACAATGTCTGCCCTCAGACTATCCAATATACCCTACTTTGTCCTTAACGGGGGAGCCAAAGTTCTGCCAAAAGTGCCCTTCTTTGAAGTGGGTGGGAGCCCAGGGAAGGACATCAGGTCCGGCTGTGCGGTGGAGAACTCTGAGGAAGTATACGAGAGGTCGTCAATAATAGGCAGGCAACTCTCGAGGGCTGCCGATTATCTGGTCGTGGGGGAGAGTATCCCAGGGGGTACAACCACTGCCCTTGCAGTCCTCTTGGCAATGGGAGTCGATGCCAAACTAAAGGTCAGCAGCAGTATGCCAAATAACCCCCACGACCTAAAGCTGAGGGTAGTTGAAGCCGCATTCGAAGCTGCTGGAATCTCCTACGGCTCTTTGGAACGCGCCCCCTTTAAGGCGATCTCGCTGGTGGGCGATCCAATGATGCCTGCTGCGGCAGGACTGATTGCTGGGGCCGCGGAAGAAGTACCGGTGATAATGGCTGGAGGCACCCAGATGTGTGCCGTACTTAAATTATTACAATCTATCTCGCCCGAGGTTTTAGGAAACCTCGCAATAGGGACCACTAGGTGGATATTAGAGGACAAGACATCAGATATAAGAGAGCTCGTATCGAAGGTCGCTCCAGTCCCCTTACTCGCCGCAGACTTGGATTTTTCCGCCTCAAAGTATCGGGGTCTCAGGGCTTACGAGCTCGGCGTGGCAAAGGAGGGCGTAGGTGCGGGAGGCGCAAGCATAGCAGCAATGCTGTCGTCGCGAGGCACGGTCACCAGAGCCTCCCTGCTAAAAGACATAGAGGACAGCTACTCGATGCTGATTGATTCCGCTTCCCATTGAGAGCGAGAAGAGCCTCCTAATAATGTGAAATATTGGTGGCTGCGTAGTCTTTGGCGGGCACAAGTACCCCTCTGGCTTCATTGTTTTCAGACCTTCTGGGTTAACCAGGCTCCACAAAGCTCGGCTTTTTCTTGAGGAGTTCGTAGCTCCTCACTTTGAAATGGACTTTCTGGATTTTTACGGAGGCTTTCTTCTGACTTATCGGTTACCTGCCCCAAATTCCATCACCTTGGAGCGCCTGCCCTCTCAGGTCTTTATTATAGAGCGCCGGATTTCGCCCCTTCCTTAAGGAAGGGGCTTCCCGTGAATATATACGAACGAGAGAGTGCAATTCCTTAGAATATGAGTTTTTGGTTGTTATAGCGGGCATTAAGAGAGGAGATGGACGTTGCCAATACTTACGTTGTCCAGGTGCTTAAGCGCAGCCTGTTTGCACTCGATGGCTAACGATCTACTTGTTGTCGGAAGGTCAATCATGGCATAGCACCCATAGAATGCGAGGAGGGTATATGGGATAGTGCGATCTATAGAGCCAATGAACTCTGCGATTTTTCCAACCTCCACAGGATCAATGTA
>JARXPE010000018.1 GCA_029887795.1 Thermoproteota archaeon | reverse complement strand
GGTAGCGGATCCTGCCATATGAAAGACTCCTTCGGTACCTCTGGACCGAGATAGCACTCCTTGGGACCCATGTCGCGGTGTATTAGTTTAAACCAAGCTCTGGCGAAGGCTGCCTCAAACTCAGATGGTTTCTCCAAGAACCTGCGGGCGATCTTTGAGTATATGGGGTCGAACCTAAGGGCTAGATCAGTGGTCAGCATCATTGGTGGGTGATCCTTTGTTGGATCGTGGGCATCAGGGATTATAGCTGGCGCGTCCTTTGCCACCCACTGGTGCTTCCCAGCGGGGCTCTTCGTCAGCTCCCATTCGTAGGTGAAGATGAGTTTCAGATAGTCTATGCCGAATTTAGTAGGGGTTGGCGACCAAGCCAGCTCGAAGCCGCTCGTGTATGTGTGGGGACCCTTCCCCATCCCGTATCCGTACTTCCATCCTAGACCTTGCGCACTCACATCGGAGGAGCTGGGATCTGGACCCAGGTGTTCAGCCGGACCAGCACCATGGCACTTGCCGAAGGCGTGCCCGCCAGCTATTAAAGCCACGGTCTCCTCGTCGTTCATTCCCATCCTGGAAAAAGCAACCCTAATCTGCTTGGCGGACTCCACAGGGTCGGGCTTTCCTTCCGGTCCCTCGGGATTGACGTATATTAAACCCATCTCGGTTGCGGCGAATGGCTTTGCGAGCTCGCCCTCCTTGAAGCGCTCCCTACCAGATAGCATCTTCTGTTCTGGTCCCCAGTCCGTAGCCTCGTCCGGCTCCCAGATATCTTCTCTCCCCCCTCCAAAGCCAATGGTTCTGACGCCCATGGACTCCAAGGCAACATTTCCAGCCAGCACAATGAGATCAGCCCATGATAGCTTCCTACCGTACTTCTGCTTTATTGGCCAGAGTAGGCGAATTGCTTTGTCGAGGCTGATGTTGTCTGGCCAGTTTATCCTCGGGGGCAGGCGGATATCGCCGCTTCTCGCTCCTCCCCTGCCGTCAAAGACCCTGTAGCTCCCTGCGCTGTGCCAGGCTAGTCGTATGAATAGTGGACCGTAGTTCCCAAAGTCGGCGGGCCACCAGTCCTGAGATCTCGTCATGAGCTCTTTAAGGTCCTTCTTTACTTCGGCAAGGTTTAGGCTCTCGAACTCAGAGGCGTAGTCGTATCCCTGCCCGTATGGGTTGGCGTGCGAGCAATTCTGGCGCAGAACTCTCAGGTTAAGCCGGTCTGGCCACCAGTCGGTAATCCACCTTTTCCTTCTCGGAATGTTATTCAAAATATCACCTAAAATATATCCTCTTTTTAGGATTTAAGTCTTACATGATCGGGCACAGACCATGTAAATTATGTCATACTAGGCTTCGTTCCAAGTCCAGTAAGATAGCATTTAGTTTTTCCTCAGAGAAATCAAATTTTTCAAAAGGATTTCCTAAAAAATTCTTTTCCAACAATATGACGTTCTCGCTGTTCCAAAGTCCACTTTTCTTAATCCTATCCTGCCTGGAGTAAGTGTGTAGACCGAGCCAGCCTTTGAGATCTAGATCTCCCTTTGAGATCCTGTACTGATAGTAGATTGAAAAAGCACCGATTAAAGTCGCTTCATAGTCCTCCAACTTCGAATATGGGATTCTAAAAGCCTTGAAGGTGAAGTACTTAGAGAAGTAATCTGAAATCTCCTCTTCAAGGGGTCCTCCAGAATTCCTCTTCTTGTACTCTCTCTTGGTTCTGTAAAGGCTAATCGGATTTTTGCCCATTAAGTCCAGCAGTGCCCAGCCGACATTTTCCCTGAAAACACTCCCCTCTATATTCCCTTGGTAATGACCTCTAATCCTGTTGCGGAAATTATCCGGTCTCTCGTTTATCCCGATTCTCACTATCCTGTTGTAATCCTTGTTGTTTATAATTATCTTCTGCCCAGCCTCGAAGAACATGTAGAGCCCATTTAGCGGGAGCGAGTCGCTCGGACCTCTGAAGAGCATTCCCTTATTACTGGTAAGAAAGTGTATGTCCTCAACAAACCTGATTATGTCGCCCATGGACACGGTGTATCCCTCAACTCCGTTGCCTAGTCAATCCACCGTACCTCGAATTGAAGCTCTCTATCTCGCCATTTAAAATCGCCCCAACTAGCTCGCACAGTATCGGGGAGAGCCAAATAGGACCAGCCGAGCCCGAGCTTTCAAAAATCTTAACAGAAGTGCCAGAACTTCCCGCATTTCTCCATAACTTCGTTTCTTTTACGAAATCCGTATAGTCTCTGCTCCCGAATACATATACACAGTCATAACTTAACTTCGATAGGATAGCATCGATAATCTGCGGAAGAACCGTTCTCCAAAGATCTCCAGTGTATGGGATGTTTTTCTGATGAGCGATTGTGCGGCTAAAAGTGGCTTGATATGCTCTAGCGCTTTCCAGTGCATGAATTATGCCATAGCCTCCTGAAAGGAAGAACCAATCGACATTTTTGCCAGAGATCAGTAGTGACTTTAGTTCGTAGTAATAATTTTTAAAAACATCCTTGTAAGCCTTACCTGCCCTGACATAAAGGTCGAATGCGTAGGTCGTTCTTTTCCCTATCCTGGTTCTTGGATCGGATAAAATGCGATCTCTGGTTTTTAACAACCTCGAAAGCAAATGCTCCCCCAAGTAGTAATTTGGCTCAACGAGTCTCGAGTTATCAGGAATTGCGATGGAATCGTCCTTCCTGGCAGTGCATGATGATATTACAACGTACATAGGATATACGCCACATTAAATTCGATTTTGTAATTATTAATTAGTTTAGTTTTTGCTATAACTAGTCTGAGATTTTAACAACTTATGGATAAATTCATGGGCTTGAAGCTCCGGGTGGCTTGATGCCACCTTCCACACCCTACAAGTCGCTATTATTGACGGACGAGCCCCCTAATCTGGCTCGATACATGGCGTTTGGAGAGGGGATACTTTTGGAGCGCGGATGGGGTGATGTTAAGGTTTATTGTTCTATCTTGTCTGCCTCATAACCACATTTAGTGCATTTGAAGCGGATTTGGCTCATCAGTGCTCTTCGCCTACATACTCGCAATCGGGTAGGTCTGGCTTGTGTAGCTTGGCTCTATTTAAGTGACAATTACCTTCCCCCTTCAGTTACATGAATGATGGCTTGTCTGAAGAGGCCTTAGGGCATGCGGTTAACTTTCCTCGTGCTCCTACTACACTGAACCTACACTTTCTAATGTTTCTGAACCTTTCAATGGTTATGTTAGTCTTAAATTACCTTGGCGAGATTAACAAATTATAGCAAACAGTGATCTCAGACGAATCGCCAATTTTTAGTTAAATGAGAATCGCAGTATTGCAAACCTGTTAAAAATCCTGATGTAAAATATTGAAGTTTATCGGATCATTTGTCAGAGGTAAGCAACCAATACCACAGCGGGACTACTTCTATATCATCGATCCTCCCTTTGTAATTCCACGTTATTATTTTGGTCTTGTTTGGCTTCAACTCCTTCTTAGCCTTCTTCAAAGCGTTAATTTCTCTTTCCTTTATAGTTCCTTCAGAATAGCTCACCTGTATGAGTTCTTCGGCTTCGAAACCCTTTCCTATCACAAAATCTACTTCTGCACCTTCGCTCTTTCCATACTCCTTCCAATAATGTACAGGGCATTCTCTCCTCAAGAGTTCTAAGTAGACGGCGTTTTCCATGGCTTTAGAGATTGAGAATTCGTATCCTAATGCTGTGGGATAGCCTGTGTCTATTATGTAGAGTTTTTTTGGGTTTACTTTCCTCTTCCTTTCGCTTTTCTGAAAGATCTCAACGGGAAATGCGAAGTAAGTCGCCCTTGCTCTATTAAAAAGTCCAAATACCCTCTCTTTGCCTATCGAGAAGCCCATAGATCTTAGATAATTATAGACTTTGTTTTCTGTTATTGGTTGAGCGTAATTTGCTATAATATACAGTCCAAAGGCTTCTGCCAGCGGCGTCCCTCCTAGGTCTCTGACAACAATCGAGTCAAAATAAGCCTTTAGTAAGCGCTTCTTATCACTTTCAAATACAACTGCAGGATAGGCACCATAATAAAGATAATCCCTGAGAAGTGATAGAATTTTGCCTCTCTCCTCACTGTATAGGAGGATTTCTGGCTTTGGTTCATAGCCCAAAAATGACAGGTATTCTCTGAAGGAAAGGGGGTAAACTTCGTAGCTCATGCATCTTCCTCTTAATTCCTCAGCTATGTCATTAGGGGCTAGGAGTGATGATGATCCTGAAATATAGACTTTAGAATCCGACCTCCTTCTCAACCAACTCCCGTACCCTTCTACGGTCTGAATCTCGTCTAAGAACAAGTATTTTGGTTTCTTGGCTGTAAGCTCATAGAAAGCTGAAAGCATATCATCCAAGTCGTTCGCCCTTACGCCTTTTAGTCGAACATGCTCAAAATCTAGGTATATAATTTCATCGAGGTTCGCCTTTCCACTTTCAATTATCCTTTTAACGGTAAGGAATAGCAGGTATGTCTTACCGCTCCTCCTTCCTCCGGTGACTGAGATTATCAAATTGGAGTCTATAGGAAGAGTGATTTCTCTATTTTTCAGGTCGGGTATTCCTTGGCTCAGCCACTCTGCGATAGCATATTTGAAGTCTTCGACCCTCAATCTCTACACCAATTTAGTCTATATCAGACCAGCTTATAAATAAAACTGGTCTGTATTGGACCAGTTTTTCGGATGTCGAGTAATGCCAATAATTTGTTTTAAGGCTTAATCAATTACAATCGTTATTTTTAGTATAGTTGAAGTACTAGTGAACTATTAAGAGATGCTCGCATATGTCGGGAAAAACTTTGATTAGCGATTCCCTCCCATACCTACACTTGTGAGTCTCAATTTTGAAACCCCTCACCTAAAGACCTGCCAGAAATGACGCTATGTTTTCTTCGTCCAAAATTAACACATCCATCGGATACCTTCTGTGTGGTTTTCCAGCCTCGACCTCGACCTTCAAATTCTCGGCCATTCAATCTATCTCGCAGGAGTTCTTGTGGTAATGAACCGACCCAAACTTTCTGAATAAATGCTCTTGGACCAACCATTCATAAAGGAAGTCTTTCCTCAACTCTATGTCAAATATTTTCGAAGATGGACACACTATGGCTGGATCTCAAAATGATCTTTTCCCTTCCTGAAATTTACTTTTCCTTCCAGTAAATTATTTTCGATATAAACATTTCTTCAAATCGCTCAACATAGTCTTTAATCGTTAAATGAGAAAGCCCTATTTCAGAAGTTATGGAATTGAAAGAGAGGGCAGAGGGCGCTTCTTAATTATCTGGAGGATTATCTGCAAGCCCAATTTGGGGTCTGCCGATCTTCATTAAGATGTTTTCAAAGCTCATTATGAACTCCCTATAGAATGTGCAATCCATGTATGTCAGCCTCTTAGTTCTATGCCTCTTTCAATGGTTTTTTACTGAATTGCCAACCCAAAAAATCCAACCTCTGTCTCCCTTTCCAATATACAACCACGCGCTAGACATAGTATAAAATTTCATACCCTCAATGCTGACTCAAGTTTCAAAGATCATATTGAGAGGACGGCGTACCATTTTTTAAAGCCATCAAATATGTTAAATTTTGAGTTTCTTGGTAATTTCTCTTAAATCTGATGCTGCACCTACAAGATCTTGTACCATGGAAGAGAGTCGATCTATTGCGCTTGTCTGCTCTTCTACAGCACTCGAGATCTCCTCTGACGAGGCGGCAGACTCTTCTGAGACCGAAGCTAATCCAGATATGTTATTCTCTATTTTATCAAACGCCGATCTAACTTCCTTAATTCTTAAACTTACGGACTCCGCAGTAGAAGCAAACTTCTTAGCTGCCTCTGCAATATTGTTTAGAACGGAGATCGCCTCTAGAACCTCTTTATTGCTTGCTTTCGCCCTGACTTCCACATCCTCAACACAAGTTACAGCCTCTTTTATTGTCTCTACAACTTTTTTGATTATATCGGAAACCTTATTAACTAAGTTGGCTGCTTCCTCAGCGAGCTTTCTGATCTCGCCTGCGACCACCGCGAACCCCCTCCCAGCATCGCCAGCCCTGGCAGCCTCTATGGCGGCGTTCAGTGCTAGTAGGGATGTCTGGTCTGCCACATCCTTTATCGTCCCTATGACGTCACCTATCTTCTTGCTGGCATCATCCAAATAGTTCAGCGAGGGGGCGACTTTTTGTATCATCTCTGAAAGGCTGTTTATTGCATCCATTGACTTCTTGGCGCCCAACATTGCTTCTTCGGAGAAGCTCTTCCCTTTTTTTGCACTCTCCTCCAATCCCCGCCTCGACTTTACGAAGTCCTGAATGATTGCCTCTCCCTTTTCGGTCTCAGAAAGAATATTGTGTATGGCCGAAGAAGTGGTCTGCGCGCTTTTTGCGATCTGCTGTACCGATTGCGATATCTGCCTCATTGCCGTACTTATTGTTTGATTATATTCTTTAATCTTATTTAAAATATCTCTTGATTTTTGAAATTCTATTGGTTTGCTCTGAATATTTTCATTTGAGTGCTCTCCCGTCAATTTCTGTGCCCCACCCAACCCCCGCCTCCAAAACATCGAGTTCCCCTTAAAGTGTAGTAATCTTAAAATATTATAAAACTACCATAGTCTGGCGACTATCGATCGCATGAATGAGCAATGAGTTTACAATGACCTCACATTCCTAACCACTTTAATTGATTGGACGAAATACAACTCATAAGTAAAACATAAAAACAGTAAAATATGACAAGGTTATAAATTATTTTGGACAGAGGTTTGGTAAATGCATGAGGAAAATTTTTTGGCTGTATATAAAAGAGCATAAAAAACGATTTTATTTTGATTGTTCATCCCTGAATAGTCACGGAGGGCGATCGAATGGAGAACTTGAAGAACACTCATGACCCCAGTAATACTCGACAAATTAAAAATGATTATGCCGTAATCTTAAAAGATCAAACTTTGGCAGATATCAAGTCAGCTCTCAAGGCACTATTTGGACCAGCAGATCAAGCCTTCCTCTACGCCATTGGAAAAATGTATGGCATTTATTACTATAAGCAACTACTTAATAGTGATGTTTCATCCTCAAGCAATATTCTTGAACAAATATTTGAATTTAAGCGCGAGGAAGGATGGGGCAATTTTGAGATCAGTCTCGAGAATGGAGAATTTAAAAATGCTGTTGTCAGAGATAGTTTCGAGGCTAGATCCTATCGCTGGTCTGGAAAATCCCCTCATACTATGAAGGATATGCCTAATAAATCCCTAGAGCCTGTCCCCATGCCACAGTGCTCCTTCCTAAAGGGATTCTTGGAAGCTGTTCTGTCCTTTCACCTGAAAAAAAATATACATTTGAATGAAGTAGAGTGCATTGCTGCTGGTAATGATAAGTGTATTTTTTTACAAAAATTTTGAAAATTTTAGCAATCATACCATATCTCAGCAAAAATAAAGATCAAAATTTTTATGAGCGAGAATTGCCAAGGAATTGATGATAAAAATGGTCTATTGTACAAAATGCGGAACTAAAAACCCAGACGATGCTAAGGTATGTGCTCAATGCGGCGCGCCGCTCTATGCCGTGAGCGAAGTGGAAAAGCGCAAAAGAGAAGATCTAGAGCAAGAATGTTTTGGGATTCCTCGCGGTGGTGCCTTTGTGAGTTTAGCTATCGGAATCATACTACTGCTCTCAGGACTCATATGGCTACTCCAACAGGTCCAGATACTCCCTAAGACCATTGATGTTTGGCCCATCGCCATTATGATATTTGGAATCTTGATAATAATAGGCGCCATTTACGGTCTGCGTCGTAGGCGGATATAAAGTTCAAGTTTAAATCCACCGGACTCTGGCTGCGACTTTGATAACAACTCACACCCCTTTTTTATGGAAATGCACCTCTGGCAGACCCTGTTATGATCCCACTTTGATAATGCAATTCTCGTTAAAATCCAAAATAAAGTTATGGCTAGTACAGAGAGATCGATGAAGAAGTTCTGAGTAAGACTGTCCTCCCCAATCAACACAAGTAGTGCGCCCAAAACAAAAAACACATTCATCAGCGAGCGAAAATATCCTCTAAATGCGAACTGTGCGAAGCCTGATATTAATCCAAAAATTCCCAAGACAATAAAGAGATGTGCATTAACTACCTCAGCTCCCAAGAGGAAGTACGAACCCGCGCCCAAGATAGACAACAACGCCCCAATGAACAGGCCGGTACACCCTGCACAGATCACATGACCGTGTAAAACTATTGTGTGGGATGTGAATTGCTTACATGCAGGATGGTGGCCCTTCGACAATCTTTGAAGGTCATGTGGAATTGTGGCACTTCTGCTGCCATAATATGGAAAGGTTGAACATTTTTTAGGTGACAGTGAAGCTAAAGCACCTAATGTGCAGATCAGTACAAACAATAAGCCAATAACAGGTTTTCGGAATGGAAGATCTCCACTTGAGTGGGGAGGGTTAAGCCCTAAAACAAGCACGAAGAAAATTCCCAAAAATGAAACTGATATGTAAAACCAGTTCATGTAGGGCATACTTAAGATTCTACCCTTACGCATGATGCACACCTTAAACCATGTCCCGCAGCTGATTTATTATGCCCCTAAAGGCCATGTACCAATATATCCTCCTCACCATTCCATTTGTCGAGAATAAACCATGGAAGCGCCTGTCCCATGACCCAAAGAAGTGCTTATAGCAGTTGTAAAGCTCCTCCTGTAGTTGCCTCCTGGAAAGTGTCTTAGTCGGCATTATCGCGTGGATCATATCGTAGTGGGACCAGTTGTAGTCCTCTATCCAACCATTCCTTTTTGCCTCCTCGAAGAGCTCTGTTCCAGGAAAAGGAGTAAGGATGCCGAATATTGCCATGTCTGGATCCAGATCGTTAGTGAATTCCCTCAGTTGCGCTATAGACTCCGCCGTATCCTCACGCTCCCCAATGATGAACATGGTGTGGGCGAATATGTCGTTCCTCTTCAGCGCCCTGACAGCTCCGGTAATATCTTGGGGCTTAATCCCTTTTTTGAAAGCCTCGAGGGTGGATTGCCTAGGGCTCTCCGCACCTAGAAGAACCCACCTGAGACCTGACTTCCTGAGTTTCGGCAGCAAAGCCTCGTTCTTGACTAGATCATCACACCTCGCCTGCGTGAACCACATAATCTCGTCGGAGATCCCGCGTCTAAGTATCTCATCAGCCAGCTCCTCCGCCCTCCTCCCAAACACAAAGTTATCGTCTGTCAACCAAATGAACCTGCTCCCAAACTCGCGGTAGCAAAACTCCATCTCATCTGCTATCCGCTTAGGCGATTTTGTTCTCAAAACGCCCTGCCAGTGATTCCACTGTGAGCAGAATGTACAGTTATGGAAGCAGCCCCGTGAACCCTCGACCAATGCGTGGGGTGTACTCCTTCCCGCCATAGCAGCAAAATGGTATTTTTTCATAGAATCCCTGACTAGATGATACCCTGGGTATGGAAGGTCTTCCAAGTTCTTTATGAGAGGTCTAGGTGGGTTGTGAAAGATCTTGCCATTGTAGCTAAAGGATATTCCCCTGACTTCGGCAAATGCCTTCTTAATTTCATTTACGTCGTTAACACAATTCGTGACAGATCTTACGACCTCAGTTAAGGTCTCCTCGCCCTCTCCTCTAACTATCACGTCGATCTCGGGGTAGACCTCAAGGCTCTCCTGAGCGGTCGCCGTGAAGTGTTGCCCCCCTGCCACGGTGAGTATATTTGGGTTGACCCGCTTTGAAGTCTCAAGAGTCCTAACGACGGTGTAGGTGTTGCAAGTGGCGAGTGCGCTTGATGCCACGATGTTTGGGCTGAACGAGGCTATTCTGTCCTCCATGGTTTTCCAGTCGATCTGCTGTGCATTACAGTCCAGAACCTCTACCTCCACACCTTCAACCTCTCTCTCTAAATAGGCGGCGAGCTGGATTATTCCGAGGGGCGGGGATAGATACTCGCCCATGACGAACCATGTTTCTTTAGGCGGCTCTATGAAAAGAATGCGCATCTATTTTTTCTCCAATCGGATTAATCTATACCCATAACTTTTTATAAATGCATACGAGACACGCCCGGAAAAGGAATTTAAGAGCGTTGGTACATCTTTGGTTTTGTCGAGCGTCAGATTATGGGAAAGAGGCAAGAAGAAGAGATGGATAAGCTGGGCATAATTTCTCTAGGGTTTTTCCTAGTACTTCTCGGATTGGTTTGGATTTTAACCCCTGATATTGGAGAGCACCTCCGTGCATTTCTCTCTCAAGAGAACTGGCACATGTCAGAGGTCGATCATAAAATATTCTTCCCAGAGCCTGATACTCATTACCCAGTTTTGTACAATGCAGCCTCGTATTTTTGCCTCGCATTCGGAGCATTTCAAATCGTTATCTTAGTAGCCAGGATCGTGCTTCATACATTGGAGAAGATAGGTGGAACTTTGTCTGGAGCGATCTTTTGGATGGGTATGGGCTTCTTCTTAGGAATGATAGCAAGTAATACCTTAAGTTGGTTTGGACTTTTTGCAGGCTTCCTTATGCTCGTTGGGGCATCTATAATAACTAAGAGCATCTTTAGGCTAATGATTAGTTAATTCGCTAACGTCCTATGATTTCATTAAGATTCCAATTATGGGCATAATTAGATATAAATAGTGAAAACGAAGGAAAATTTATAAATATTTATTTATATGAACCAATAAATCATAAAATTGGCATTAGTAAAAACGATGATATCATATGGGCTGTTCCAATATAAGTGCCGAACTTCTTCCCATAAAACCAAATGAGCGCATTGTCGGAACGTTAGGCTACACTATGATGGTAGTAGCACTGACTATAGCCACCTCCATATTCTTTCTCGGATGGATCTCCCAGATACTGGGGTTGTCATTAGTCCAGGCTGTGGTAAGCTCCTTCATAGGCAGTGGTGTTGTCGCGGTTTTGTTGTACCTGAATGGCTACGTGGGCGTCAAAGAAGGAATACCCTACCCGATCCAGCTCAGGCTATCATTTGGCTACAGGGGTGCCTTATTACCAATGCTGATGGTGGTTTTGGTAGACCTGATATGGTATGCTATTGACGGCTTCATAGCGGCCTGGGCGATGACAGAGATGATCTTGGTAATATTGGGTTGGTCCTCCGATAAGATAGTGGCACAGGGTTTGGCTTACACACCTTTCACCTTGATTGTGTACTTGGTGGCCGTAGCGATCCTCGGAATGGGCAAGATTAAGTCAATAAAATGGGTTGACATACTATCTGGGCCTCTGATTTTCATATTCTTTGGGTGGTTTGTGTTATACATGATGGGAATGCCCCAGTTTGCGAGTAAACCCATACCTGTTTGGGAGGGAGAAGTTTCATGGTTAAGTTCTGAGTTTCTGCTTAACACTGCCATTCAGACCGCTTGGTGGGGCATGATCGTTCCCAACATATCCGACATCTGCAGGTACAACAAATCAACGAGGACTCTGGCATATGGGCATGTCTTGGGATTAGTATTTCCCCAAGTGGTGGGCACGGCTATTGGGTTTGTCGGCACTTACCTCGCGGGCGGGAATTACAGTCCTATAGACATAATCGCCTTATACTCGCCTGCACCGTTATTAGGTGCGGTAGGGCTATTCTTCGCTTTTCTGGCAACAGCTACCACTGCCCTTACGGGCTACCTCCCAGGCATAATGAATGCCTTCATTAGGATATTTAAGCTAAACTGGAACAAGGTCATCATTTTGCTAACGGTTATGTCGTTCTTCATCGCACCATGGTACATTAAGGACTCATTGGGGATAGCGTACCAGTTGCTAAACATTACATGGTACTACAGCATGTTCTTGGGTCCCGTGGCAGGGGTGATGATAGTGGACTACTGGTTGGTCCGAAGGCGAAAGATAATAATTAAAGAACTTTACAACAATGGCAGAGGGAGCATTTACCACAATGGCGTTTTTTGGGCGGGTGTCGGAGCCTTCACTATAGGAATTGTGGGTCAGTACATAACTGCAATAATCCAAGGAAAGTTTCACTACGCCTTTGGCATTCCTCTGCCAGGGTTAGAGTTGGCGTGGTACTATGGATTTGTCATCTCAGGTCTTGCGTATTACATTTGGAGCAAGTTAAAGGAACGCTAAAAAAGAATCAATATGCTATGACATATTGAAACTAATCTTGCAATAGATCCATGCAAAAACTCTATTATTTTCAAGTTTGACTGTTTTGATCCTAGACACATGTTGCAGTTAATAAAGACTTGGACTATGCGATTTTAATGCGATTGCAGATAATTCACGAAGTATGTGGTGCCAGAATATAAGAACAAGTTAAGAGATGAGAAATAGATGATAAAAATTAATGAATCAACAAATTAAGGACTATGAAAGACGGGAATGAAAGATTATAGACGACGGCTGCCGTTAATGAACTTCTTAAACCTATTTTCGTAGGGAACGCATAAAACGCTCTATCCTACTTGTTGCCTCCTCGATATTGCTCATGGAGGTAGCATAACACAACCGCACGTGCCCTCTGCCATAAGTCCCAAACGCTGAGCCAGGGACGACCACGACCCTCCCCTCAGAAAGGAGTTTTTCGGCAAATACATTGTCTTCAAAGTCCACCCTTGGGAACATATAGAATGCGCCCATCGGTCTGTTCACAACTAATCCATCAACATTTGAGAGGCGCTTATAGAGATAGTCCCTTCTCTTCTGATACTCCTGCCTCATGGACTCGGTTGCGGCTCGACTCCTTGGGTCCTGTAAAGCTCTAGCTGCGGCGTACTGTACAAAGGAAACTGGACACGCGGCAAGGTACATCTGGAACTTGGTCATCTTAGCAACCGTCGCAGGATCTGCCACCACGTACCCCAGCCTCCATCCTGTCATGGCATATGCCTTTGAGAAGCTGTTCACGGTTATGGTTAAATCCGACATGCCGTTAAGGGATGCAATGCTAACGTGCTCTGCGCCATCATAGATCAGTTTCTCATATACCTCGTCGCTTATAATCTTGATATTATATTCCACCGCGATATCGGCGATCTCCTCCAAGTCCTTCCTTTTGAGTACAGACCCAGTCGGGTTATTTGGAGTGCTTATTATTATGCAGCGCGTCTTGCTTGTTACTACTTTTTTTAGATCTTCTGATACAACTCTGAAATCATTCTCTATGCATGTCCTTACTTCAACAACGGTTCCGCCAACAAGCCTGACTGCGGCGGCATGGGTCACGAAGTAGGGCGAAGGAACGATCGCCTCATCGCCAGGTCTAATGAAGGTTGACAGAGCCAAGAGGAAGGCCTGGTTTCCACCCACAGTTACCATAATATTCTTGTCAGGATCAGCGTCTATACCGTTTTCCTTTTTTAGCTTCTCGGAGATGGCATCCCTCAGGATCTTGAGACCATTATTGGGAGTATAGTGGGTCATGCCCTTATTGAGAGCCTCCAATGCGTACTCCTTTATGTGCTGAGGCGTATCAAAGTCAGGCTCGCCTATTCCTAGCGATATTACATCCTTCTGCCTACTCGCAAGCTCGAAGAGTCTCCTTATTCCGGACTCAGGTATACTGTCGAGAATGTCTGGTATTGACACGGAATCACCGAAGATTTTTGGTCCAAGGAATTTAAAAAA
The DNA here is from genome assembly GCA_029887795.1 of Thermoproteota archaeon. Lineage (GTDB taxonomy): Archaea > Thermoproteota > Methanomethylicia > Methanomethylicales > Methanomethylicaceae > WYZ-LMO10. Next base: position 9,612 of record JARXPE010000018.1, on the reverse strand, counting down.
CATTGTGAATTTTCATTTGCCATCCCCATCTAAGAAAGCTTGGGGATGAGAATAGTTAACATTAATAGCTGAAGATCCCCCATTTCGAATTTATAAGTAAAGAATTTCCTTCGGATGAGCGCTCGCACCGTCCTATTGGCTGTGCGCCAACCCCGAACTTCTCGCAAACATCGATGACCTGGTTCAGATTCTCCTTGTCAACAACAACTTCCATTCCAACGCCCATATTGAATACTTGATACATCTCCCTCCAATCGACCTTCCCTTCCCTTTGTATAAGCAGGAATATCGGGTCTGGTTCTGGAAGCGTGTCCTTTATGTATGCAACTCCTCTGCCCACCCTGAGGCACTTCGTGAGCCCCCCTCCAGTGTTATGGATTAACGCCTTAACCTCCGCCCTTCTCAGGATTTCCAAAACTAGGGGCATGTATATTCTGGTAGGTGAGATTAGCGCCTCACCCACAGTCATGCCCAGCTCCTCTATATAGGAGTCAAGCCTGAAGCGGCCGGTATAGCCCTTTACCTCTGGACACATTATCTCAGGGTACTTCTTGGGATATTCGCCGCTGAGAAGCACATGCCTGGCTAATGTTATCCCGTTGCACATCAGCCCGCTGTTCTCGAAACTTTCCATAGACGACTTCCCGCCGCTCCTGATCCCTACTATTATGTCTCCTGGGGAGATTCGCGATCCCGTTATAACATATTTCAAGGGCACCTCTGCGTAAACCGTGCAGGATATGTCGAACGTCCTGATTATGTCTGGCAACTCCGCGGTCTCTCCCCCGCAGAAGCAAAGGTCAGATCCAACACTTCGAAGCTCTCGAAGCACCTCCGAGAAGCCCTCGGCAAGGGCGCCCAATAACTCCTCCTTCTTGAGTGTGAAAGGATTTAGAGCTATGTAGTCTGAGATCGCTAGGGGGGTGGCACCTACACACACAACATCATCAACATTCATCGCTACAACATCCCTTGCCAAGCCACGAAAGTGTCTGGGGTCGCCGGTTTCCTTGTACAGAAGATAGGAGACTATGGGCTTGCTGCCTGCCCCATCCTCATGGAGTATGATGCCTTTTGACGGATCAAGTGGATGTTTGAGGATTGGACAGAATGCCTCCGGGAAGAGCTCGTCTATAATGCGCTTAAATGAAGCGATTCCAGTCTTATGAACATCTACACCCAGAGATCCGTACTTATCCTTTTTGTACATGCTAGGAGATCTGTTGTGGTGCCCATAATACTCTTTCGAAAGGATATGGCAAAATGAACCTTTTTCCTTATGCCTCTGGACACACATCCCCATCTTTAGAAATCTATAGACATAAATCGATTTTAACAAAAACCAACCCTTAGGACTTGAGAACGCGAATTAGAATAGGGTCAGTGATAGAATATCCATCCCTATTTTTCTCTATGAACCCAAATTTTACAAGTCGATTAAGGAGATAGTTGAAGTGACTGTCTGCCATGCGAGATACTTTCATCTCCAAATAGTCCTTTATTGCCGCCCAACTGTTATACCCTTGGCATATAGACTTAAGAATCGTAAAGTAGCGCTCTTTAGAGTCCTTTATCAAATTATAGAGTTCATCCCTCACAATACTTTCAGCTTCCTTAATCGTCTTGCTTAAACTCTCTTCATGACTCAATCCTGAGACTCTATAACGCCCATACATTGTGAGCCAGCCCACGATACCATCCAATTCCCTAACAGTTTTCTCAATTTCATCAACCCCCGGGCGAACATTTGTCTGCAAAAAGCCTTTTTCAAGAAAGTCTATGCTTTGCTCAAGGTTAAATCGGTCTAGTTTTATCTCGAACTTAACGCGCCCTCCTAAAGGTCTACCGATTTTGCTCGACTCAAGAAAGTCCTGCAGGAGCCCCACTTCGCTGCCTGCCAAAACGATGGTGATTTCCTTTAAGTTATCGAAGATCCAACTGAGCAATAATGAATAGAACCTAGAGTATCTCAGGTATTGTGCCTCATCTAGTGCCAATATAAACCTAATTCCATGATCTATACACCAATCATCAATTCTTTTAAATAAATCATGGAGATCCACTTTCACAATCGGGGAAAATTCTATTTCAAAATCTTTAAACCTGAACCCTCTAAGATTATTAAGCGCTCCCCTTATGTCAAACTTGACTCTCTCGTAGAACACTAAATTTCTTTTAAACGAATCTACAAGATCTTTTAGGAATAGCGAAGGACTGACATTTCCACTTTTATCATACATGCCCCTGATGTCGATGTATGCGTATGGTATCGCTGCCTCGCTGAGGGCAACCTTGAGTAGACTGGTCTTGCCGACACGCCTTACGCCATAAATGATGATTAAGCGTTCTTTCTTCAAGTAAGTTAGTAAACTTTTCAACTCGTTCTCCCGATCGTATAGATCCTCCCTCCTTGTCTTCGGCTCTGGGTCAAAGAGCATTACTAACCCCCCCTGTTAGTAACTAATAGACCCTATTAGTAATAAATTTTCCCTCATAAATGGATCCTGCAAAATAATACAACCAGTTTAAATGAGCCAAGAATCGCAAAAATGAAATAAAATAAATGATTCTGAGGTAATCGTGTAGGTAATTGTGTCTTAACTCTACTCAAAAGTCTAAAAATGCCAATCAGATTCCCAAAGACTTCAATAGCTTCTCGACTTCTTGGAGGCTCATTTCTTCTCCATCAGTCGATGCCTTCTTCCCTTCGATAGGTTTGATAGGTTCCGAGGTCTGAGGAGCGGGCATCTTTACCTCATATGTCGTCTTATCTTCCGAGAGCAGTATCTCCCCAACAACTCTGCCCTTCAATCCCTTTATTTCTATGGGGGTATCAATCTCGATTCTGAGGTTTGCCCTGAAATTGCCCTGCTCTATCTGCTTGGCTATCCACTTGTAAAGGGCATCCTCAACGTATCGCCTCAGCTCTTCACTCATCTAAATTCACATTCGATAATTCTTCATATATAACTATAAAGCTTCTCCTTCCAAAATACGTCAAGTCACAAACTTTTTCGAGAAATCGTTTCTCTGAAAATACTCTGATTATATCTTTAGTTCTGCCCTTGTGCTCGCAGCCTTTGGAGATAGTAGTCGTAACCATCTATAAGCGCAGTCTTGCTCGCCTCTAAGATGTTGGTCGACACCCCAACCGTTATCCAGTTGGTCTCTCCGTCTGAGAACTCTATGAAAGTCCTAACCGCTGAAGCTGTCCCCTGCGCGGCCTCGGCTATTGAGACCTTGTAGTTGATGAGCTGGATCCTGTTTATCTCGGGGAATAGCTCGGACATAGCCTTCCTAAGAGCTCGGTCCTGCGCGTTCACCGGGCCGTTCCCTTCCGATATCACAAAGATCTCCCTGTCCCCCACCTTCACTTTTATGGAGCTCTCGGCTGAAAACCCGCCATCACGCGACTCGCTTATCGTTCTCCACTGTAGGACGGAGAAGAGCTTCTTGTATGTCCCGATCTCTTTCGACATTAGTAAATAGAGAGTGCCATCTGCGCCCTCTAACTGGTAGCCTTGGAACTCCAACTCCTTTATCTTGTTAAGTAAGCGGTTAACGACCGGGTCGTCCTTGTTCACCTTGAAACCAAACTCCTTCGCTTTTGCCAGTATGTTAGCCTTGCCGGAAAGCTCCGAGACTGAGAATAGGCGGAGGTTGCCCACGTCTTCGGGTGAAATGTGTTCATAAGCCACACAGTTCTTCAGAACGGCATCAACATGCACCCCGCCTTTATGTGCAAACGCATTTTCACCAACATAGGGCTGATAGGGATCAGGGTGCATGTGAAGGACCTCATATACGTAGAGTGAAAGTGACTTTAGGAACTTCAATCTCTCTCTTGGCAATTCCGATGTGGGGATGCCCATCTTCAGCTCCAGTGCGGGTATTATCTGAACAAGATCGGCGTTACCGCACCTCTCCCCTATACCATTTATCGTGCCCTGGATGTGGTTTGCTCCAGCCATTACGGCGAGGAGGGAGTTCGCCACCGCCACCCCTGCATCGTTGTGGCAGTGCACGCCCACGGGAGTCTTGATTGAAGACGCAACCTCCTTTGTAACCTCAAAGAAGGTGTGGGGGAGAGTCCCGCCGTTCGTGTCACATAGTACTACGAGGTCTGCGCCGGCCTCCACGGCAGTTTTAAGAACCGATAGGGCGTATTCTCTGTTATACCTGTAACCGTCGTAGAAGTGCTCGGCATCGAAGAATACCTTTAGACCATGATCCTTCAGGTACTTTACTGAGTCGTATACCATCTCCAAATTAGACTGTAGGGTCGTTTTCAAAACGCTCTCCACGTGTAGATCCCAGCTCTTGCCGAAGATCGTCACGGTTCTGGTCCCGCTTTCGAGCAGGGCATTTAGGTTGCTATCCTCGGAAGGGTTTATGCCACATCTCCGTGTGCTACCGAAAGCGACTACCTCTGAATTTTTAAGAGATAGATCCTTTACCCTTCGGAAGTACTCCTCGTCCTTTGGGTTTGAGCCGGGCCACCCTCCCTCTATATACTGTACCCCAAATTCGTCTAGCCTTGAGGTTATCCTGAGTTTGTCTTGGAGGGAAAAGATCACATCTTTCGACTGAGCACCATCACGTAGGGTGGTGTCGTAGATTTCAACAACTCTCTTTTTCGATTTGGTGATCCCCCATTAATTACCCCTCGACGGTATCCACCATTATTGAATGTTGCTAATAACTTTTTTGTCTCCAGAACTGTTTGATCTCAGAAATGGATGTGAATCGAAACAAAAAACTAAAAATGAAAAAATGAGCGGACCCTAAAGATGGATAAGTCACTTCTCTATGCCCATCAGTCGCCTAACTTCTTTGCCCGTCTTCTCTATCGGGTGCTTCGGAACCTCTTCCATGAGCGCCTTGAGACGCCTGTTGCTCTCCTCTGGGTCGCCCATCCACTCCTGAGCAAAATTGCCTTTTACTATGTTATCCAAGACCAGGCGCATCTTTGCCTTGACCTCCTCGTCTATCACCTTCGGACCATAGACGAGACCGCCGTACTTCGCCGTGTCGCTAACACCTTTGAGCATCCCCTCCATACCGCCTTGGTGTATGAGGTCCATGATCAGCTTAGCCTCGTTGAGAACCTCAAAATAGGCAAGCTCAGGCTGGTAGCCGTTCTCTACAAGAACCTCAAAGCCCTTCTTTATGAGCTCCATGAGCCCTCCCACCAGCACACACTGCTCGCCGAATATGTCTGTCTCTGCCTCTTCTTTGAATGTTGTCTTTATGACACCAGGTCTGGTTGAGCCTATGGCTTTAGCCCAGGCAAGAACCTCGTCCCAGGCGTGACCAGTCGCATCCTGCTGGACCGCCACTAGGGCGGGGACTCCGTACCCCTTCAGGTACTCCTCGCGCACTCTCACTCCAGGGCTCTTTGGAGCGACCATTATTACGTCCACATCGCTTGGAGGCTTAATCAGCCCGAAGTGTATGTTGAATCCGTGGGAAAAGCCGAGGATCTTACCCTTGCTGAGGTAAGGCTCTATCTCCTCCTTGTATATCTTGGGCTGCTGAACGTCTGGTATCAGGACTATTATGAAGTCGGAGATCTTGGAAGCCTCAGAGACCTCAAACACCCTGAAGCCGTCCTCGACCGCTCTATCCCATGATTTGCTTCCTTTTCTCAGCCCTATCACGACGTTTAGACCGCTGTCCTTCATGTTTAGGGCTTGGTGCCTACCTTGGCTGCCATAGCCAAGCACAGCTATGGTCTTCCCCTTCAGCGCCAACAGGTCGGCGTCTTTGTCCTTAAATATCACGGCCATGATTTACACCCCACAAAAGGTTGTACCTCCAGATTAATAAGCTTAAACTTTATGTGCTGGCAAAAATTACCCCTCGGATGTAGACCTGGATCCTCTTGATAAGGCCACTATTCCCGTCCTGGCGAGCTCCACGACGCCGAACCCCTTCATAAGGTCCAAGAATGCATTGATCTTCTTCGGATTCCCTACCATCTCTATGGTTAAAGAGTCCTTGGATGCGTCTATGACCCTTCCCCTGAATATGGTGATATAGTTTAGTATGTCCGACCTCTTCGCGGGGTCTGGCGCTGAGACCTTGATCATGGCGAGTTCCCTATAGACCGATTCGCTCGGCTTCAGCTCACTTATCTTCACAACATCTGGGATCTTGCTCAGCTGCTTTACGAGCTGTTCGACAACACTCTCATCACCGCGCATGGTCATCGTGATGCGTGAGAGCCCCTCCTTCTCCGTGCTCCCGACGGTTATGGTGTCTATGTTAAAGCCCCTCCTCCTTATCAGGGAGGTGACTTTGAACATCACTCCGGGTCTGTCCTCAACCAGGGCTGCTATGATGTGCATTTGAGCATCCTCAGCCATACCATATCACCTCTTTAAGACCCTTTCCGGGCGGAACCATGGGCAGGACTTTCTCGTCCGGGGAGATTTGGATCTCCATCACCACTGGCATCTCCGCCTTCAAGCTCTTCTTAACAGCGGACTCGAAAGATTCATACGACTCTATCCTGATGCCCTCCGCTCCGTAGGCTTCTGCTAACTTCACGAAGTCGGGGACATTGCCCAGATCGGTGTGTGCGTAGCGTTTATTGCAGAAGAGGCACTGCCACTGCCTGACCATTCCAAGCGCCCTGTTCTTCAGTATAATCGAGATCACTGGCAGAGCTTCTGATACTGCGGTGGCAAGATCCTGTTCGGTCATCAGGAAGCTCCCATCGCCATCGATGTTGAATACCGGTCTGTCCGGTGAGGCCACCTTTGCACCGATTGCTGCTGGCAGACCGAAGCCCATCGCACCGAGCCCTCCTGAAGTAATGAAGGTCCTAGGCTCGAGCACCCTGAAGTGGAGGGCAGCCCACATCTGGTTCTGACCCACTCCTGTGGTGATAATGGACTTTGCTGGTATACAATCCCTGAGGATCTTCATCAGCCTCGACGGCTTCAGCCCGTCGCCTCTCTCTGTATAATTCGAAGCGAAGGACTCCTTGAGCGAATTTATTCTTTTTATCCACTCGCTCTCCGTCCTCTTAGAGCCAACCTCTAAAAGCTTAGAGTGCAATATAGATAGGGCCTTCTTGGCATCCGCTACGATCGGGACGTCAACCCTAATGTTTTTGCCTATCTCGGCGGGGTCTATGTCGATGTGAATTATTTTGGAGTTTCTTGCAAATTCATCCAACTTTCCGGTGGTCCTGTCTCCGAAGCGCATCCCAACAGCTATTATCAGATCAGCCTCCTCCACCGCCTTGTTAGCCTCTCCCCTCCCATGCATACCGACCATTCCCAAGGAGAGGGGATGATTCTCCGGGATCGCCCCTTTCCCCATTAGTGTCGTTGCTACCGGAGCCAATATGAGTTCTGCGAATTTGACCAATTCTTCAGAGCAGTTGGAGGCTATAACCCCGCCTCCTGCTATTATAAGAGGTCGCTCGGAGGACATTATGAGACCGAGCGCCTTCTTTATGGAGTAGGGGTGGGGATCTCCAGATCTGATCACATAGCCCTTAATCATTATCCTCTCAGGGTAGTCTGGGTCGACCTCCTCGAGCTGAACGTCCTTTGGAACGTCCACTAGGACGGGACCCCTTCTGTTTGTGGACGCGAGGAGGAAAGCCGTCCTTATGGCGTCGGGTATCTGGGATGCGGATGTGACTTGGAATGCGTACTTGGTTATGGGTGTGGTTATACCGACTATATCAGCCTCTTGGAAAGCGTCCTTTCCAATCATTGATCTGGGAACCTGACCGGTTATCGCGATTATGGGGGAGCTGTCCATATAAGCCACGGCTATTCCAGTGACTAGGTTTGTAGCGCCAGGACCGCTCGTCGCCGTGCAGACGCCTGGGACGCCCTTGACGCGGGCGTACCCGTCAGCCATATGTGCAGCGCACTGCTCATGCCTGGCGAGGACGTGCCTTAGATCACTCTCATACAAAGCGTCATAAAATGGAATAGTCGAGCCGCCCGGTATCCCAAATATGACCTCAACTTTTTCCCTCTTCAGGGCTTCTACTATAGCCTTAGCACCAGACAACTTCATGGTAAAACCTCCATTTAGTGTGATTGTTTCGGCATCTCACAGAATTACGCAGGGTTGAAGAGCTTCTAAAAATACGGTTGGATTCAGAGAAGACATAGAAGGGTATCACCAAAGACCCCAGTCACTTTTTTCACCATCACGGTATCACTAAAGTCTGCCTATCATTATATAAGTGTTTCCCCACACCCACGAATAGATTCTAAATAAAACATATTTTATCTTTTTTATTTTTTGTTTATTTTAATTTCCATCAATTGGGATAAATCCGTCACTATTGAAGTTCTGAAGATCTATTTATGACTTGGTCGATAGCTGAACCCAGACATTCAAAGGATCCTTAACTTGAGCAATGGTTACAAGTGGTCGCCTAATTGGGTTTTTGTTATAAATATTTATTGATTTTAGACTTATGATGGTGTGTAATTTGGGGAGCCTGGGTGTATATTCTAGATTACAAATAATATACCTTTGGCTCGCATTAATCCCAATTTTAACATTTTTAGCGTACTCCATGAAGCCCTATCCAATAGGTGACATGCTTTTGATATCTTCAATTATGAGTTTGATTGGACTGGTAATAGGTCTTTATATTACGAGGGCGATGAAGCTTCGGATCTCAAAACTTACATCATATATTGAAGACATCATAAATGGCAGAACCCAAATCGAATACGAAGATTTGGATAAGGATGAGAAAGTTGAGTTTAAGATGGATGCAGAAGGAAAAATTATAGATTTTAATGATTACGGTTTACGCCTCTTTGGTTATACGAAGGAAGAGATTATTGGTCGAAATGCTTTCGGAACAATAGTTCCTCAGACTTCCTCATCTGGAATTGATATGAGCTATCTTGTAAAGAAAATCTCGGAGGACGAGTCGTACCGTCTAAATGTGAACGAAAACGTCACCAAGGATGGCAAAAGGATATGGTTCCAGTGGATAAACGAGCCTGTTAAAGACAGTGAAGGAAATGTACTTGCTATAAGATGCTACGGAAAGCCACTAAATATAGGCGGGGGTGATGATCTAGAAAGGCTTTCCCAGAACCTGAAAGTGATGTTGAAAAACTTTAAGATTCTTATGAGTAGGGTCACATCAGCTTCAGGGAAAATAACTGATTGTGCTGAGACACTTGGATCCTTCTCTGAAGAGCTTTCTTCCTCTGCTAAGCAAATTGCTCAGTCAATTCAGCAGATTAGCTCTGGACTGCAGTCTCAGTCTCATTCTTTAAACGAAGTTGCGAACGAGTCTAGAAGGCTTAAGGAAACTAATGAGGTCGTCTCCAAGTCGGTCCAAGAGATTATGACCAGCTCACAAGAGGCAGAGCTGCAGGCGAGATCAGCTGGTAAAGAAGGTCGAGAGGCTGTGGAGAGTATAAATGAACTTCTTTCAAGCACAAAGAGAGCTGGGGATGCAGCTAAAAAAATGGCAGAGGCGATGACTCAAATATCATCTTTGGTCGGAACAATAAAGGACGTGGCAGACCAGACATCCCTACTAGCACTGAACGCCGCCATAGAGGCTGCCAGGGCTGGCGATGCTGGGAGGGGGTTCGCGGTGGTCGC
>JARXPE010000017.1 GCA_029887795.1 Thermoproteota archaeon | reverse complement strand
CCTTTAGATAACTTGCGAGCCTGTGAAGTAGCCTGTCAAACGATCCGTTAAAAGTTCTACTCTCGCAAAGTTTTACCATTGCGATCCTCGGAGAAATTCCGTTTTTAACCTCCTCTGCAACAGATCGCGTGAAAGACGGTAGGGCAGAAATAATCTCTTTTGTCCTCCTTCTCATGGGCGAGTAATACATTATAGCTGGAAGGGTGAATGTCACAAGGGAGACCCCCAACGCATAATATACCGAAATAGCCGGACCAACAAACCTCGCGAGAAGTAATGCAAATAGCGGTGCTGGCATGAGGCACTTGATAAAATTTCCGTGTGCTACATCCTCCGTCAGCTCCTTCGGGGTGTAAGTATCTATCATCAGGCTAAGAAAGACCGCAACTATTGTGGGGAAGACAAAGCAAGCAAAAAATAGTACTGGAAGACCGAGAACACCACTAAACAGCACCCCCACTGTTATTGTACCCATGGGAAGCATTATGAATGCAATGATCTCGGTGGAGGTCATCAAGGAGAATTTGTCTGAAAATGTCTTCAATCTCCCTTGTAGAATCGAGAACAGTTTAAGCAGCTCATATCGCATAACGGCAAATACCTCTCCCCCCTCCCTTTGGGCAGAAATTGAAGTTATGTAAAGATCTTTGACCGAGTCTAGGGGATGGTGTCTCCCCTCGAACAAGATCGCCTCAAAAGGGTTCAGGGCGTATAATCTTCGCACCTTCTCGATCCGGAACCACTCTTTTCTGAACTGAGGCAGATGCTTGAAGTCCTTCAAGTGCTCGAATGCAATTGGTGTCGGAATCCCAGACGCAGACGCCATTGTCAGATAAGTTGCAAAGAAGGGGAGCTCTCTTTCGCAGGCTTTTTTTCTGGCATAAGTTGCCATCAGAGGTCTGAGGAAAAAATCCAGAATCAGTACAACAGGAAGCATGATAATACCCATCAATAAATACTGGAATATTGCCAAAGGCAAAAGTGGCTGCAGTGACAGAAGCACCAAAATTGAGGCAGAGAATAGCGCCAAACCTTTGAGGATCTTTATGGAGTAATCTATTGGACTAGTGGAGATTCCACTACTGTAAAGAGTAATGGAGATCTTTTCAGACAGACTCAAAATTACCCTGTACTTAATGCGAGAAATGATGGAGGCATTTTGGACATGCTCTTGGGCATGATTATGCGCTGGGTTCGACATAGAATTAGATTTAGGCTTAGAGCTGAACATTGAACTAAACATTGAACTAAACATTGACATAGCCCTAAAACTAGACTGATATGCAATCCCTAAATCCTGAGCTTGATGAGTGGCTCTCTGCTCACTGGGCGACATCTGCTGCCTCCCCTTCCAGACAATTGTCGCTCATCAAAAACTCTTCTTGAGGCATTTCATTATCTTGGTCGTCCCTACGGTCGCGATGCCTCCTTTTAACCGCCACCTCTGAAAAGCTCTCGAGTCTGCCCTCTGAAGTTATAACGAGGGAGTCCAAGTCCAATCCCGATGGAGAGGACTGAAAAGCCCAAATCACCTTTGTAACGGTGCCGTATTCTCTGAATTCTGGCCTCACCTTTGCAATGTTCTTTAGTTCTCCGAGGAACTTCACCCTCTTCAAGTACATCTCGAGGAGCCGTTTTCTTGAGATTCCAGTCTCGGTGATTATCCTCTCAGCACCTCTTGACTGCAAAATCGACTCCTCACTGAAAGAAAATGCGTCCCTGTCTGGGTCGTATCCGAATAATGGCTTAAGCTCAAAATCGTTCCCCAAATCGTAAAAGTTCATCGCCCTCCTCCTTTGGACAATCTGATCATTGCTTCGGATCGTTGTCTTGCCTACAAAGACTATTCCCGCCAGAGATCTGAGTGCCCCCTTCTCGACCAATATGGGAGGGGAGACCAACCTCTCTAGAGCTGCGTTCGGGCTCTCGGCGTGGAGCGAAGTTATTCCTCCATGCCCCGTCATGATTGCTTGAGCCCAAATCCTCCCCTCCTCCCCTCTCACCTCGCCAACAATAATGTAATCCGCAGACATTCTCAGCGCCTCCTTGACTAGGGCGAACATCCCGATCTCGCCTCTATCTTCAAGGGTTGTTGACTCTCGGACCACGAGTGAGATCCTGTTGGGATGAACTAACCGGAGCTCTGGGGTATCTTCAATCGTAACGATCACGGACCTCTCTGGTATAAGGTTGCAAATTGCGTTGATGAGGGAAGTCTTCCCAGTGCCCATAGCCCCGCACACTAGTAATGCCTTCTTGTACTCTTGCAGAATCATGAGCCAAGCCACCATCTCCGGAGGAATAGTGTTCAAAAGCATCAATGAGGTTATGGACCAGGGCTTCTCGGGGAACTTCCTTATGATGAAATTTGAGCCTGACGGGGAGACCTCCTTTTTGTAGGAGGCTGAAAGGCGACTCCCATCCGGCAGACGGAGGCTCACAATCGGTTTGTACAAGGATATGGATTTACCGCTTGCATAAACAAGTTTCTCAATATAACGGTCGAGCTCGTCCTCACAGAATGATATATTGGTGGGCATCGTCCCATAGTCCGAGTGTATGCAAGAGACTGGGTTTTTGGAAGATGCCACCACGATGTCCTCGACCCTAAAATCATGAATTAGTGGGTCAAGCAGCCCGTAACCCAAAATCTCTCTCTTCAAGAAGTAAGCATAACGGCGATCCCTAAGACCTGCCTTTACCAGATACTCGTCAAACTTGGTCTCATCAACAACCACAGACGAGGGCATGAGGAAGAGAAGTTTCGATGCGAGTTCTTTCAGCCTCGACTGCTCCTCCGTCGTAAGGGGCGGGTCATGAACTAGGTACTCATAATCCCTAGTTATGTAAATAGTACTCATCCCGACGCTGTAACTCTCAATCACCTTTACCCTGCTGAGGTTTACTTGCGAGGTCCTAATGCTCAGCATGGGCAGGTCAAACTTTCTCTTTTTGCTCTTTTCGAGCGCTTCGTATGCCCTCTTCTCCAACCTATCGAAGGGGGCAGACAAAACCTCATCCAGCAACTCGGGTCTAGATCCCTTCCTACCCCTCAACTTCATACCCGCATCATCCCAAAAAAGGAGGGTTATTGGGAAAATGCGCTGAACTGCAACGTCCCTTGGTTGGTGCTGAGCGATCCTTTTATTGTCTGTCCATGTGCAAAGGACTGCGAGAACTTTACTTGGAGAGCCACGCTCTCCCCTGCCTTTATAGTGCTTGGTATAAAGTTGCTACTTATAGTGAAATTAAGAGTGCAGGAGACTAAGTTCGCGTCTGCTGTTCCTATGTTCTTCAAAGTCATGTATAGCGTGTCGTTCTGAACCACTGGGGTGCCTATTATTATCAATGCTCCTTGCATCGATGCAGCGGATCCTGTAGATGCCATCCACGTTATCGCCATTCCAGTGACCGCTAGCGCGGCGACCGTGACTAATATTGTAATTATCGGTGTGGAGATCTCCCCTCTTCTATCAATTTTATTGATTTTAAAACCCCTCATTTTTCCTCGTAGAGATCAGGATTATATAAACTCAGAGAAGTATGATCAGTCCACCGGTTTTAGGATCCCAACGCCCCGGTGCGTGATCCTGGCATTTTTAAGTCCGGAGGCCAAAGCCAAGTCGCGGAGTAGAGATGCTGAGGGATTTCTGATCCTTCTGAAATCTTCATCGAACGCATTTTCAGGAACGAACTCAATAAGATTGAAGCATGCCTTGCCCTCTGATGCCTTTTCCTCATATCCCATCCCCCTCAGGATTTTTGATATGGATCTAACCGTACTGAGCTTATCGTTGTAGCCTGGTATGACAACCATTCGGAGCTCCACGTAAGCGTCCGAACGCATGGCAATTTCAAGTGATTTTATCACCGCCGATACTGGAGGCGATGTTAGTCCGGTCACCGCCCTGTAGCTCTCCTCGTCAAGCTCCGCCTTTATGTCTATGGAGACCAGATCTAGTAGGGGGAGGATATCTGCGAGGGCATCCGGCAACGAACCATTGGTGTCTATCCCAAACTTCAGCCCAATTGACTTGGCAAACCTTCCGATCTCCAGGAGCGCGTCCAGCTGAAGGAGCGGCTCACCACCTGTTACCTTGCACGCCGTCACCAGCTTGTTCTCCGAGATGGCTTTCTTTATCTTTTCTACATCCGTAAGGTGCTCTTCCGAACCCTTCTTAAGCCTCCAGTTCTGACAGTACCCGCAGTCAAAATTGCATCCGGAGAAGAATATTACGCAGGCCGGTTCTCCCAAATAATCAGAAAGAGAGAGCGGGACGATCTCTCCCGCATAAACCATCTTCTTCGTCATACTATGCCGACAGCCTAATCCTATATCTGTCCTTCAACTCCTGCTTCTTCGCAGCATTCCAGGAAGCAACATCCTGGTAGTACCCTGTGATCCTCGAATAGACCCTTATGTCTTGGCTTCTGCACATCGGGCAACTCTCGTTCAGCCCGCCGCCCACGAAACCGCAAGACCTGCATACCGTTATGTCCTTCGTGTGACTCCAGTATCCTATCCATGACTCTAATGCCAGCTTCTTGTTCAGCTTCAGGAGCGCCTCTGGGTCTGGATTAGCCTCTCCCAACCAAACGTGGAATATGTCCCCGCCCTTAAGTATCGGGAAGAATCGCTGCTCTATGGCAAGGCGCTCATATAGCGGAACCTTTGCAGCCACATTGACGTGGGCTCCATTGGTGTAGTATATCGGGACATCCTTCGTCTCGCCGTACAGGGACATGGCTCTCTCGAGGTCTCCCTTGACATACTCCTTGGCATACTTGGGGTAGTGGATCATGTCTGCCACGGCGAAGCGCTGAGCGCAAGACTCTGCTGGCGTCCTGGCTATAGAGAACTTCAGCCCAGTCTCCTCTGAGTATCCCTTCCTTATCCTGTCCATCTCTATAAGGACCTTCAGAGCCAGCTTCTGTGCCGAGGGATCCTCGTGCAGCTCGTAGCCAGTCATATGCTCCACGAGCTCGTTCATACCGACAAAACCAATAGTGTGGGTAAGGTTCTCTATGTCCACAGCCGGAGGGGCACCTTTCGGCCTCTGTGATGCGAATGGGATCAGTCCCTTCTCGAACTGCTGGACCATTATCTTGTGCTTGAGCAGGAGGGCGTCCTTTGCGATGTCCATGGTCTCCTTCAGGATCTCGTACAGGCGGCTCTCGTCCCCTCCTGACCTGTACGCTATCCTCGGTAGGTTCAGCGTGATTACCTGCATTCCGCCCATGGAGAAGTGCGCCCCGTCCTCAAAGTTGATCTTTCTCTTGAAGTCCTCCGAAGATCCGTCCTCCGCGAACGCGTAGGCGCAACACTGGAAGCACGAAACACCGTCCTCGCCTCCCCTGTAGGCCGGAACGACGTTGTCATAGTACGTCGATCCGTACTTAGCTGAGAGCTGGGCTGCCTTCAACATGACGTCCTCAAAGTTGCTGTCGGTCCAGTACCTCCTCCTCTGCACGACCTCTGGCTTGGGGAAGTTGAACATCTTCCCCATGGCATCCCCCTTCAAGTACTCGTCAAGGAGAGCATTTGCGAACGCGTGAACCCTATCCTCGAGGTTGCCGTATGTGAGATCTCTCCAGACTTTGCCATGGGAGACCACTGGGGCGTCCTGCCACACTTTTGGGACCCCAACCTCTATCTGTATTGATGAGAAGACCGGTTGTCCACCCCTCGCCACGTAGAGCTGTGTCATCTCATAAAGGAACATCTGAGCGAGTTGGTGGATCTTCTTGTCGTCCAAGCCCATTAGGTATGGTGCCATGAATACTGTGAAGTTGAAGAATCCCTGCCCGCCGGCAAAGTTTGTCTGAGCCGCACCCAAGACCTTGGCTGCGTGAAGTATCGCAACCTCGGCATGCTTTGCAGGACCCGCGACTGATGTGTGAGTCCCAGTCCCATCAGGCATCAAGCCGTAGAAGAAGAAGTACCTGAGATCATGGTCCTGGCAGAACGGGCGGGTCCCCCAGTACTCCAGGTCGTGTATGTGTATGTCGCCCCTCAGGTGCGCATCGGCTATCCTAGGGGGCATCATCAGTAGGTATGACTCCTTGCTTAGGAAGTCCGCCTTCTTCTTGTGGAAGGTCTCTGGGTTAGGCTGGAGGTTGGCATTCTCCTTCGCCTCGTAACCCTCTGAGTGATCTATGGAGTAAACGTCATAGAGGGGCATACCCACCCTCGTGTAAACGTTTCTGTATTTGTCAAAACCGTGCTCGAGCAGCTTTACGCTCACGAGCTCCCTTATTAATGGACCGCTCAAGAAGCGTAACTTCATGTTCTTGATATCTTCCTCAACCTCTTCTGCTATCTTTCGTGCGTCCTCTTCGCTCATTGGGGGCAAGTTGTAAAGGACCTTGACCAGTTGGGTCTCCTTGACAAGGCTCTTCACTATCCTCTCCTTATCGAAGGGCTCTATCACCCCGTCGCTCCTTCTCACTGGGGGCGGTAATCTGCCATTCAAAATTGCTTCTGTCATCATAAAACACCAGATTGGGCACTCTACAATAAGTTTTCGCGCCTTTTAAAATTTTTTTGAGTAATTAATTTAAAAGAATTGATACAATGGAATGCCCACATTGGTGCTATTTTATTTGCCTATATAAAATTTTATGCATCGATTGCCCAACATTTTTCGTTATTATGGCTAAATAAATCCCCATAAATGAGACTGGATCAGAAATGATCCCTAAAATAGTTGCTAGAGTTAACTTCAAATTCCATGATCATGAGTT
Source organism: Thermoproteota archaeon (assembly GCA_029887795.1). Taxonomy (GTDB): domain Archaea; phylum Thermoproteota; class Methanomethylicia; order Methanomethylicales; family Methanomethylicaceae; genus WYZ-LMO10. The sequence goes on along the minus strand of JARXPE010000017.1, from coordinate 18,713 downwards.
GCCAAAATGGGCGAACTTAATGAATAAGATTAAATGCTGTCAAGACCCCGCTCCAAGTCTTTGATTATGTCCTCAACGTCCTCGAGACCTATCGATATCCTCAAGAGCCCGTCTTCGATGCCCAACTCTTTCCTCTCGGCTGGGCTTATGTTCTTATGCGATGATGAAGCCGGATGTGTTATTAAAGTCTCAGCCCCTCCAAGGCTGGGTGCGGTCTTGATGAGTTTGAAAGATCTGAGCAGCCTTTGAGCCTTCTCGCCACCGTCCACTTCGAAGGCAACCACACCGCCGAATCCTCTTAAGAACTTACTTGCGGTCTCGAAGTACCTGCTGGACCTAAGCCCAGGGTAGTGGACCTTCTTCACCTTCCTGTGAGCCTCTAGGTACTCCGCGATCTCTTGAGCCCTCCTGTTGTGCTCCTGAACCCTAAGCTTCAGGGTCTTCAACCCCCTTATGACTAGGTATGCCGCAAAGGGATCGAGTGACCCTCCCAGATTCCTTCTCCATTCCCAGATCTGGTCAAGGTTAGACCCTGCCAGTATGCCTGCTATCACGTCGTTGTGTCCGCCCAGATACTTTGTGGCGCTTTCCACAACGTAGTCTGCGCCCAACTCGAGCGGTCTGAAGTTTACTGGGGTTGCAAATGTGTTGTCTACGACCATTATGACGCCATTTTCCTTGCAGACCCTTATCAATGATGGTATGTCTGAGACCTTTAATGTCGGGTTGGTTATTGTTTCGACGAAGACCATCTTTGTGTTGCGTCCTATATGATCCTTTACACTTTCATTCAACACTGCCTCAACTTTTATCCCGAACTTTTCGAGAGACCTGAAGAGTATCAGGGTCGCCCCGTAGATCTCCTTCGATGTAAGTATGGTATCTCCTTTGGAAAGCGTGCCCATGACGAGCGTGGAGATGGCGGCCATCCCTGAGGAGAAGGCCAGACAGTCCTCTCCCCCCTCCAGCGCAGCCATCCTCTTCTCCAGAAGGTTCACCGTTGGGTTGTCTTCGCGGGAGTACTTCAGCTCCCTGCCTCTGATCTGGGCGCCAAAGGGGTGCTTAAATATAGCTGTCTGGTAGATGGGAGGTATAATGTCTATGCCCTCTGAGTTTCCCTCATGTATAGCCCTCGTCGCTAGACCTCTGGTGTTCTCCTCTCTCTTCAAGGCAGATCCCAACTGAATTATGCAAATTTTGTATTTTAACTTATCTATATATTACTATGAGTAATAAAACCCGGACAATATCTTAAATTTAAATGTTTGATCTCAAGTTTTTGACCCTATCTCCCCTTTATGTAAAGATCCCTCAATCTCATGGACGGGCCGCCCGTCCAGACGGGTGCTCCCTGTTCTGGCTGCCCCTTGCCGCAGGTCGCTGCCTTGAAAATCAGGTCTTTACCTACCGCATCGATACTCGAAAAGATCACCTCAGTGGTGGCCTCTATCACCGGGGCTAAGACCGGCTGCCCTATCTCACCATTCTCTATCATGTAAGACTCAAATCCGACGTACCTGTTGTTCCACCTGATATCGTCTATATTCCACTCCCTGAAACTCTTTATGTAAAGCCCGTGCTTGATGCCTTCCAGCAGCTCCTCTAGGGAGTAATCCCCAGGTTCGACGAATGTGTTCGACATCCTGATTATGGGCTCCCTACTGTACATGGTAGCCCGCGCGGCTCCGTTGCTCTTGATCCCAAACTCCTTGGCAGTCTCCCTGTTGTGCAAGAACTCGTTTATCACACCACCCACAATCAGCCTCTTCTTCCTTACCTCCACGCCCTCGTCGTCGTAGAGGTAGAAACCATAGGAGTTTGGCAAGGAAGGCAGGTCTGATATGCTGACGGCAGGACTCCCTATCCTCCTGCCTATCATATCCCTCTTAACATATGATTCTCCTGCCTGTGCTCCCTCTCTGCCCATTATCCTGTCCGCCTCCTGTGGATGACCACACCCCTCATGCGCAATGATGCCTGAGACCTCCCCTCCCACAACCACATCGTACCTGCCAGGCGACACACTTTTCCCCTCCTGCAGGATCCTTGCCATCGCCTCTCCCTCCTCCCTGGCAACCTCCGCAAGCCTCATCCCTTTAACCCTCTCCCACCCTCCTGACTCCCCAAACTGCAAAATCCTCTGGAGGGTTCCCCTGCCTCCCGCGGAAGCGGTTAGTATGAAGTAACCTCCAACCCTGGGAACCATTGAACTTATTCTGGTCCCATCGCTGTTGAGGTACTCCTTCTCCTCGATAGACCCGCCGAAAACGAGCAGCCTGTTGGGAAAACTCACGCCTTTAACTTCCATGATGGATGAATCCACGGACTTTAGGACCTCCAATATTGAGTGTGCATCGACCTTTGTGGGGTCTTCTTTGAAATTTACACCCCATTTTTTCTCTACGGTTGCCTCTTCAGACATGCCTGTCCTTGCGGAGTACTTCATGCAGGCCTCTGCCATCCTCAATGCCCGCAGACCTGTAGCCTTTAGCGAATCCCAGTCCAGCACATTTGTCGAGGCAAAGGCTAGGGAACCACCTTTGAGAACTCGCACACCGACCCCATAAACCTCCACATACTCAGGGGACTCTGGCTCCCCGTTCTTTAGGAGCCCACTGACCTCAACATTTCTGTGGAACCTCACCTCGGCGTAATCTGCCCCCTCCTTCATGAGCAACTCTAGGAGTCTCTCCCCGTCCATTAAAACCACATCCGCTGTTTTTTGAAGTGACTTTATATTCTTTAAGCCTTAATATAACTTAGCGATGGACCTTAGGGGTGTTAAATACTTGTTTAGGGAGCTCCCTTATACCGAGATGTCTGAGTTGGTAAAGAATGACAGAATAGCCCGTATGTTCGGAATCACGCTTGAGGGCTATGGAAGTGGATGGGCAAAGACATCCATGATTGTCAAGGAGGAAGCCTTGAACGCCTACGACGCCGCCCATGGCGCTGCCCTCTATGCCCTCTCAGACGTTGCGTTCGCGGTTGCCTGCAACTCATATGGTCAAAAGGCGGTCGCCCTCACAGTCACAATGCACTACCGTCGACCCGTTGGTAAAGGCAAGCGGCTCTTTGCCGAGGCGCGGGAGGAGAGTAGGGGGAAGACCACCGCCCTGTACCGGATAAAGGTGACAGACGAGGATGGAAAGCTCGTGGCGGTGGCCGACGGTCTTGCCTACATATCTGGTTAGGTGGTGCCTATGCCCTATCCCATTGAGTTAATCTCACCAGAGGAGAAGCGGAGGCTTTATTCTGAGCTGATAAGGCTGCCGCTCTACACGAGGAAGGCGAACATCTACGGTTGTTGTATTAAGTTCCTCACTGACAGCAGGTCTTTTGCAGACATATGGTCCGACAACTTCTACACCGCCGACGAGAATATCCGGTCCCACGGAAGGCTAATTGCCATCCAGGACCCGAGTCAGCCCCTGCACATGAAGTACGATCCTCTTACAAAGACGGCTTTTGCCTTTAACTTTGACTATTACGGGTGGATCAAGAGCATTGCACTGGCCATAGCTGGAGATATGCTGGAGGATGCCCACGAGATACACTCAGTCCATGGCGCCGTCTTGGATGTGGAGGGCGCAGGGGTTGCTCTGATAGCCCCAAGCGGTGTTGGGAAGACGACCCACAGCTGGGGGATGCTGAGGAATAGCGGTGTGAGGCTCGTTGCCGACGACTGGTTCTTCGTCAGGGTGTACGACAGGAGCGCCTTGGCATACGGCTCAGAGAAGAACTGCTACGTGGACGCGGACCTCGGCAAGATATGGGCCCAGTACAGGGAAGTACTAGAGAGGGTGGTTTTGGACAAAAGAGGTCGCGCCGTCGTAAACGCCAGGTGGGTGGTGGGCATTGACGGCGTCGTGCCCCTCACAAAGATGAAGAAGATCTTCCTCCTGAAGAGGGACAGCAAGGACCCAACAATAGTAAGGGAGGCGAGCGCGGAAGAGGCAATTCAAATCCTAGTTGCCAACAACTTCTACAACCCTCACCAGCTCGTCAGAGACAATAGAAAGATCGCCCTCAGAACGGACTTTTTCAGGCGCCTGCTAAGCATGGTTGAGGTTTACATCGCAAACACATCAGAACCACCAGCCACAGTTCAAGAGGAGATATTCCGGAGGGCGAAGTCCTAAATACGCAGTACAACTAAGAAGAAATGAAATAAAATAATGACAAAATTAAATTAAAATTGTAATTAAAGCAAGGTCGAAAAAGGTAATATTGAAATTTCTTTAATTTGCATGAGTGTGCTATTTCATTGCCAAAAGACTAAACCGATAAATAGGAGTCTGGAATAATGGGTCGGCTGGGATAATGGGTCGGGATGATGAAAGATGAAGCGTCTCCTCTACATACTCCTTGACGGGTTGGGAGACCTGCCAGTCAAGTCTTTGGGTGATAGAACCCCTCTTGAGGCGGCAGACCACCCGAATATGGACTCGCTTGCTAAGAGGGGAATCTCTGGAATGGTTTATACGGTTGGGAAGGGGATAGCGCCAGAGTCTGATGTGGCAGTCATAAGCATGCTCGGGTACGATCCCATTAAGACTTATACAGGCAGAGGGCCCATCGAGGTCTTTGGTTCTGGAATGGTGATGGACAACGGCGACCTCGCGGTCAGGTGCAACTTTGCTACCGTGGATGAGAACTTGAATATAATAGACAGGCGGGTTGGAAGGTCCCTATCAAATGGAGAGGCAAAGGTATTGGCTGAAGCCATAAACCGAGCGGTCTCTCTAGAATCTCACCCGGCAACTTTTGAGTTTAAGAACACCGTAGGTCACAGGGCCGTCCTCCTAATAAAGTCCGAGGAAGGTCCTTTGTCCGGAAATATAACCAACACAGACCCGGCATACCAGCGTATGGAGGGGCTCGGCATAGCGTCACAAAACTTTGTCAACAAGGTGGTTAAGTGCGAGCCGCTCGACAGCTCAGACGAAGCCAGGCGTGCCGCGGAACTCTTGGAGGAGTTCACCAGAAAGAGCCACGAGGTCCTCAAAGATCATCCCGTGAACATTATAAGGAGTAAGGAAGGTAAGCCACCTGCAAACGCTGTGCTTTCGAGAGATGCCGGATCTAGGCTACCCAACTTCCAGCACATAAAAGATAAATACGGCAGGGAGTTCGCCTCCATGGTTGAGATGCCTGTTGAGCGGGGCATAGCGCTGTTGTGCGGGATGGACCTAGTCGAACTCCCATCGCCCACGGGAGATCAGGCTTGGGACTACAAAAAGAGGGCTCAACTTGCAAGCGAACTGGTTGAGGCATATGGGGCGGTGTACGTGCATATAAAGGGACCGGACGAGCCTGCCCACGATGGCAACTGCGAAGGCAAAGTGCGGGCAATTGAGATGATAGATCAACATTTCTTCGGCAACCTAGACTTGGATCTTTCCGATACCGTCCTCGCCGTCACCTCAGATCACGCGACCCCATGCATGCTGAAGGCACACTCAGGCGATCCCGTTCCTTTAATGGTCTCGGGCGGCGGGATCAAGAACGATGGTACAGTGAGTTTTGGCGAGTCCTATTGCGCAAAGGGATCTCTGGGGACTATGAATGGTCAGGAGGTTCTCACCAGAATATTCTCACTGATGGAATAAGCAGAGAATTGATGTCTGAAGGATTGTAGTCGACTCTGCCCTCCCCTAACCTGAGAATTTTTTCACTTTACCATAACCCCTCCATAGATTAATGATGTTTCGCATTCGCACGAGTCTCCCCATTGTATCGCTTATCAAGATAAAAATGGTTCTTCACTTAAAGAAGCCTGCTTCCATATTGAAATAATCAGCCCGAATATTTCATCAAAACTCGAGGGTCAGACCCGCGTCCCCATATATTACCGCGCTACCGAACTCTTCTCTTAAGAGATAGACCGCATCCCTTCCGGTGCAGTGGCACGGGACGATCATCCTTGGATTTGCCGCCCTAAGCGCGTCTACCGTCTTGTTCAATTTTTCTTGGGACGCGTCATTGAGGTGGAAGCCACCAATAACAGCGTACACCTCCTCCCCTCCCAGGATTTTTTTGACATACTCTAGCGTGTTCACCACGCCAGAATGGGCGCACCCTGTGACAACTACTGTCCCTTTTCCCTTAACATTAAAAGCTATAGCCTGATCGTCTAAGAAGGGGTCTACCTCAAGCCTTCCATCCACCTCTATGTAAAATTCGCTCTCAGGTCTCTCGAAATTATTACTCCTCTCTATTGTTCCTGTCGTCAACAGCCACCCCTTTATCAATCGCACCTCTGATGAGAGCCTTAGAACCGCTCCTGCGTCCTCGAGCTCGGTTTTGGAGAAGGGCATGCCTATCTCCTTGATCTCTCCCCTGATCTTCTTGAACCTTCTGTAAAAGGCCATGGGGTGCGCGTATATTTCGCATTTGTCTGGACCCCTCCTTACTATGGTAAGCAGCCCGCCGGTGTGGTCGTAGTGCCCGTGGCTTAGGACGACCGACCCTATTTTTATCTCTCCCCCCTTCACGACATTTAAATTGTTTATAAGGACTCTTCCAGTCTGTCCTGTATCAAATAGGACCTCTCCCCTTTCAGAGGTTATTAATGCCGAGAAGCCATGTTCACCGAGTATGTTCTTGGAGCTGGCAAGCACAGAATTATCCGAGAGTATCTGGACCTTTGCATGGCTGACCTCTTGGAGGTCTAACGTCTTCATCAAAATCATCTCTAGGTTTTGTAGGGTTAAGATGCTATAAATGCTTTACAATGTATTTGAAACGATTTTGAGACCATCGAAATTAGATTTGAAATTGGCACTAAAATTGGAAGTTCCAGCGCCCGAATATATTATCGGGCACACCATTTCAATTCACGAAGGGGGCGACCGCTATAGCCAACACCAAAGCGAGAGCCCCTGCGAGAGCTGCCATTAAAGCCCCAAAGGCGAAGGCTCTTAATCCTATCTTTGCTATAAGCCTAAACCTGACCTTAGAGCCCACACCCGCAAAGGTCGTGGCCAGTAGGAATGGAAATACTGTCCCCGATAGTACACCCTTCACGAGAGACCAATCAAATCCCATCGCCTTAATAAAGGAGGCGTTGGCGTCGAGCAATGCGCAGAATATGGAATTGACTATGAATATTGCTCCAAATGCTGGAATCACAACCTTTGTCTTGGACTTGCCAGTCTCACCCTGGCTTGACCTGCTCAGGACATAGGTCGCGAGCAGAATCATCGGGCCAATCATAAATATCCTTACAGATTTGACCATAATTGCCGGTCCTATTGCGTTCGAGTCTAATGCACCCGCAGCCGCGATTACCTGTGCGGTTTCGTGCACTCCGGAGCCGCACCAAATTGCATAGACGCTAGGGCTGTTTCTGAGCAGTACGCCTACCCCTGTACTGAGATAGAGAAACGGATAAGTGAACATTGCTATGAGCCCGAATAAAGTTATGCATGCCAAAGCCACGCCCATCTCCTCCTCTTTTGCTCCGATGGCTGGTCCGGTTGCCGCGATCGCCGAAGCCCCGCAGATGGAGGTCCCCACGCCAATTAGTGTGGAGATCCTTCTGTTGAGTCCAAACTTTTTACCCAGCCAAATTCCAAAAAAATACGAAAAAAATACGACTGCTAGGGCGTTAAGTACGCCAAGTCCTACCTGCAACCATATTAGGGCGCTGGTGACTATCCCCAGGGAAGCGATTACCCCTCTCAGAAGGTCTCCAGCACAGTAGTTGATCCCCTGTGTGAACTTGTCTGGCAATTTCACCAGATTTGCGATGGTTATGCTGTAAATGAATGCCCACATGAGGCTGCTTATGGGCTTAAAAAATAGCCATGTTGCAAATGAGAGCGTCGCTATCCCGGCGCAGTAAAGCAGTCCTGGCCAAAGGGCAGCGGCATCTGATCTTGACAAGCCCCAATTCACCTTAATTTGGGAATAATAAGTGGAATATAATGTGATTGGATACCGACTTAAGATTTACTAAAAATTCAAAACTCTAAATTTATAGACAATTATTATGTTGCCGCTCGCGCTTCCCCTCGAAATATCTACCAAGCCTCAAATCAATCTATGGCATTTCTATTTCAGTTATAAACTTTAGTGCCCATTTTTGATTATCAATATATATCTGCACATGCAAAAAATGCAGTTATGCAAGTCGGCGCAGAGATATTCGGCGTGTTCTTGGCTGGCGTTGCCCTAGGGCTATCAATAGCAGCACCGCCCGGTCCCGTAAATGCTATGATCGCAGTTCAGTCTACCCGGTCGGTGCTGAAGGGTTTCCTTGTCGGTCTCGGTGCGATGACCTCGGATGCCACTTTTCTTTTCATAACATACAACATGCGGCAGTTCTTCGAGATCGAGGGCCCACTCAGGGGCGCACTGTCATTAATAAGTTCAGCCCTATTGGCCTACTTGGCTTACCTGACGTTAAGGTCCATCAAAAAACTGCAAGTATCAGGAAAACGGGAAGAGAGGGCTTCTGCCATACCATACTTCACAGGTCTGTCCATCGGCTTGACCAACCCGTTCCAGATTGCATGGTGGATGAGCGTGGGGCTCTCACTCATATCGAGCATAGGGTTAATCATAATAATTGGCTTCTTTAGTGGGATACTATTCTGGATCGTATCTTTTCCCATGGTCATACATTTTGCCCAAAGTAGGGTTCCACAGCTCTACAAGATAGTGGGCTACACTTCAACTGCCCTATTGATAGCCTTCTCGCTATGGTTCTTGTTCAGCGCTATTGAATCGTTTATCTAGATCTAAATGCGTTTTCACGAGCTCGAGAGCAACTCACCTGATCTTCATGAAGGATTGAATAATGTTTTTGATGATCGGCATCTTGATAACAATGCCCTCCCCTGTGACTACCTTTGAAAGAATTTGGTCAATATATTTTAATTTTTGAGCGAGAATATTATTGGGTGATCACCATGTTTGACGAGGAATTTTTCCCAAGATGGTTTAGGAGAAGGTTCCCGTTCTATGAGTTCTTCAGGGACGCCGAGGAGATGTTTAGGGAGATGGAGAGGGAGTTCGACAGGCTCTTCAAGGACAAGGAACTCCTCAGGGAGCGGGTGCTTCCAGACGGTACCAGGATACAAGAATTTGGTCCTATAATTTACGGGTATAGCATGACCATCGGTCCTGACGGCAAACCAGTCATACGCGAATTCGGAAACATCAAGAAAGAGATGGGTCCAGGTATAAGGCCACGGCTTGGCATCAGGGAGGAGCGTGAACCGCTCGTAGATGTCATAACTACCGAGAACGAGGTGAAGGTCTTCGCTGAACTGCCTGGCATAGAGAAGGAGGACATCAAACTCCAAGGAACTCCGACCACCTTGACAATCTCCGCTGACAACCCGCAGCGCAAGTACTACAAGGAGGTTGAGCTTCCCGTCGAAGTGGACATAGAGAAGGCAAAATCCACTTACAAGAACGGCGTCCTCGAAGTTGTCCTCCCGAAGAAAGAGGTGAAGGAGAAGGGCAAGACTATAAAAGTCGAATAAAGCCCTCTTTTTTTCCGATATAATTAACCTTCGCTCATCGCTCTAGGTCAAATTATTTTAGTCGTGAGTTACATATCACACCATAGGTTCATTCGATAGGAGTTTTTCTCCATGATTCCTGACTATAGGAACCTCTCGGAAATTTGCACTCTCTGCGGGGAGTGCGCCGAAGTCTGTCCATTCTTCCGTGTGACTGGCAACTTAAAATATGGGGCAATGGCAAAGGTCGAAGCATCGCAAAGGCTCTTCAGAGGCGAGCCCCTGAACGATGAGGATCTAAAGACAATCTTTCTCTGCACGAGGTGTGACCAGTGCCATAAGTCTTGCCCGATGAACATCCCCATATCCGTGATAGTGCAGGGCGCGAGGTCTGAGCTGCGGCGGCTGAAAAAGGTCCCAGAGAAGTATGATAAGATAGCCGAAGCCATAATTCGATTCGGCTCTCCTATGGCTGCCCCGCCTGAAAAGCGCCTCGCTTACATCCCTGATGGATTCTCACCCCCTAAAAAAGCCAGATACCTCTATGTCCCCGGTTGCTGGTCCGGAATACGCCTGCCAGAGACCGCTAGGGCGTCTGTGGAACTTCTCAGGCATTCCGGTGTGGACTTCACGGTCCTTGGCGATAAGGAGTGGTGCTGCGGGCTCTTTCTCATAGACACCGGATTGCTAGACGAGGCTAGAAAGCTTGCGGAGAAGAACACAGTGCTATTTGAGTCTACTGGTGCCGAGACGGTGGTCACGGAGTGCCCCTCTTGCCACGATGTCTTCAAGAACGTCTACCCGGAACTGTTCAGGGAACCCAGATACAACGTGATCCACATATCAGAGATGCTCCGCGATCTGATTAAGGAAGGCAGGTTGAAGGTAAAAAAATCAGAAAGGAAGATCGCTTACAAGGATCCTTGCCCTCTAGTCCGGAGGAATGGCATAGAAGAAGCCCCGAGAGAAGTCATAAGCATAGTAGCGGAGCTCGTAGAGTACAGAGAAAATGGGTATGACGCCCTTTGCTGTGGTGCACCCGCCGGGGTAAAGCCCATCTACCCGGAGATCGCGAACAGACTTGCGGAGATGCTGATAGAGGAACCAGCCAAGAGGGGTGCGGACATAGGCGTGGGGTGCGTATTTTGCATGTATCACATGAGTGGTGCTGCGAAACCACCCGCGCCTAAAATAGAGACACTCTCCCAAATCGTCCTGCAGAACCTCGCTTAATCAATTTATCGACCTAATTAACCCAAATTTTTTATCTTGGAGACATAAATTAAGTAGTTAAACAACCTTCAGTTCACAGTTAATGGTAAAGGACTTCAAGGAATTTTAAAATTATTTAAACTTTGAAAAACAGATTCTTATACGGGGTAAAAGATGAAGGAGGAGATTCTCAGGGGTTTGACCGATTCAGTTGTCTCTGGCGATGTGGAGAAGTGCGTCCAGTATGCTAAGAGGGCCTTGGAGGCGGGCATAGATGCCTACGAGGCTATAATGGAGGGGTGTGCGAGGGGGATGTCCTTAGTCAGCGAGAAGTATGAGAAGGGTGAGATGTATGTCCCTGAGATCCTCTGCTCGGCAGAGGCGATGTACGCCGCCATGGACGTGCTCAAGCCCCACTTAAAGACTGAGAGGGTTGGAACGCCCAGGAAGGTAGTGCTGGGGGTAGTGAGGGGCGACATCCACGACATAGGGAAGAACCTCGTGAAATTGATGATGGAGGCCGCAGGTTTCCAAGTCATAGACCTGGGTAGGGACGTCCCAAACGAGCGCTTCGTAGAGGCTGTGTTGAAGGAGGGGGCGGACATCTGCGGCATGTCTGCGCTCATGACCACGTCCATGATATTTATGCCTGAGATAATAAGGGAGCTCAAACAGAAGGCGCCAGCGACGATCACGATGGTCGGCGGGGGTCCACTGAGCCAAGAACTCGCAAAAGCCTACGGGGCTGACGGCTACGCAAAGGACGCAGCCGCCGCCATCAGGGTCGCAAAAGAGCTTTTAAGCAGGAGGGGAGGCATGTGAGTGCAGACCGAATGAAACCTGGCGAGAGACTTGTCGCAGTCCTGATGGGTCAGAAGCCAGACCGTGTGCCCGTCAGCCCGTTCATTTTGGGCTACGCAGCTAAGATCGTGGGTCTGCCAATAGGAGACCTCTACACCGACCCAAAGAAGAGCTTCAGGGCGCAGCTACTATGCGCTGAGATGCACGGTTATGACTCCTCACCCATGTACGGGTATGCTGCTGTTGGCGCCTGGGAATTTGGAGGAAAGGTTGGCTTCCCTTATGAGCCCGGGCAATCTGCGCCTTACGTGATAAAGGAGCCAGTGGAGAGCGAGGAGGATGTCGATAGGCTAGAGGTCCCAGACCCAAAGAATGCGGGATCTGTGCCCATAGCCATGGAGATCGCACGCCAGTGCTACGCCTCTGGATTGCCTGCCGTCTTTCAGTCGGGAGAAGTCCTGACATATGCAGGCAACATAATGGGACCTACTAGGTTGCTGACTTGGATGATCAGAAAGCCCGAACTGGTTCATAAGGTCTGCAAAAAAGTAGAGGAATTCCTGATTGCCTGTGCAGAGTACTTCACCTCGACCTTCGGGGCGGATAGGTGCATAGCTTTCGCAGGAGGTCCCATAGAGTCCAACAAACTCATTAGCCCCAAGCAGTTCGAGGAGTTCGTGTACCCTTACATGCTGAGGATCCACAGGAAGATCTTGGACATGGGCGTACAAATAATCCTCGAGCACCCATGCGCCGACCAAAACAAGAACATGCCTTGGTACAGGAAGCTCAGGGAGGAGTGCGGGTGGAGGGGCAAATATGTATGGAACTTCGGTCCTGAGACCCCGCTGGAGACCCAGATAGCCCAATTCGGGGAGCACGACGTCATAATGGGCAACGTGGATCCGCCATCCTTCCAGTTCAGAAGTTTCGAGGAAGTGCTCCTCCTATGCAAAGAAAACATAGAGAGGGGCATCAAGAACCCTTCTGGTTACATCCTTGGTCCTGGGTGCGAGATGCCTCCCCTTGCACCGCCCATCAACGTATACGCCATGATAAAGGCCTCTCGCGAATATGGCAGGTATGGCTGAATTACCGAAACCGTCATATTTTTTCTATTTTCTTTATTTCTCCTCTTTTACCCTACAAGAAATTCGGCTTCCACAATGGATTGCTCTAATTTTTACAAAATTTTGACTGGCTAGTGGTCTGACTTTAGTTTTACTAGGAATCAACATCCTCGGCAAAGTTGAAGATAAATAATAGCAGCGAATTTAATTCGGAATTCTTGCCCATCTCAGCACCGCTCTTAGGCTTAGAGTGTTGGCGTAAAATATATTTCATCTCAATTCTGGCAGGGATACTGTAATGGACTAATCTCGTATTTTTAAGAGCTGCACATTCAGTTCCCTAAAATCTCTGTCGCTACCAACTACAAGTTTTGATTTTAGGACAATCGCTGTGGCGGCTGCGAAGGCATCTGCAAGTGATAATGTATATTTTCCTTTGATCTTGGCAGCCTCACGCCAGAGACTGTCATTATTGATTGGAACTATCTTTAGCCCATATAGACGCAGTTTTCTCTGCTTCTCCTCTGCCAATCTAGGATCGACTCGGTAAAGGATATAGTAAATTTCGGTCAAATTGATTACATTTACATAGCCTTCTGCATCCCCGTTTTGAACTTTTATTAAGCAATCCCTAACGATCTCTCCTCCTTCCTCGCCTAAGTAGAAGGCTAAAATAGCCTCAGAGTCAAAGGTCAGCCGCTCCGACACTCTTCATCCACTCCCTTTCTTTGTCAGTTTCTTCTTTTCGAGCCTCCTGTAGCAACTCTCTCGAACTCTTCCCCCTGAAAATTGTCTTTAGCGAACCAAAATCCTCGCCTGGCGATGGAAGTGGCCTCAATAAAATGCCTTTCTCGTCTTCTTCTACGATGACCTTGCTCCTTATTCCGTACTTCTTTCTAAGCCTCTTAGGTATTGTTGCCTGCCCTTTCTTTGTGACACTTACAATTTCAACCAACAAAATCACTATTAATACCTAAACAAAAAGTAATACTTAAACATATTGATTTACATTTTAGTTTAGAATTACTGATTTTGGAAATCAGGATAAACCGCCTTTCGCTCTTTTTTTCCTTGATTTGTATACAATAATGCTGACGGATTCGACTCAATAAAATATGATGGATATTGAGCCTCAGTGTTTTGATTAGCAAAAGTTGGTTGTGCCAATTTTGCCACACTCATCATAGCAGCTGTGATTTACCGGACTGATTCTCTCAATGGTATTAATTAAAGTTTTGATACATCTTATATAGCGATTCGCTCTTTAGTGTTTGGGAAGCATGGGACTATGAAGGTCATTCAATTGGCAGGCTTTTTGGGGAGCGGGAAGACTACCGCCATAATAGCCATCTCTAGAAGAATAGCGAGCGATGGAAAAAAGGTTGCCATAATTGTCAACGAGATTGGAGACGTCCCCGTCGACGCAAAAATCGTGAGCGAGTACGGTCTGAATGTGCGCGATATAGGCGGTGGTTGCATATGTTGCGAGTTGTTGGTGAGCCTGGCTTACACTTTGGAGGAGTTAGCAAAATCACACTCGCCGGACTACGTCTTTATAGAGCCCTCAGGAGTATCCATACCTTCATCAATAAAGAATGGCATCGGGTTTGTAAAGAGTTTCGACATTGAATGTGGTCCGGTTATCGTACTATTTGATGGGGAGCGCGGACAAGAACAACTAATGGACGAGGATCTCGGCAAGTTCATAAAGAGGCAGCTTGCTGGAGGCGACATTGTGGCAATTAACAAGATTGACATTCTCCAAGAGGAACTCGTCCGTTCTATTGAAGTTCTGATAAAAACAATAAACCAAAACGCGAGAATCATAAGAATTTCGGCAAAAAAGGGCACTGGTCTCGACGAGCTGGTAGGACTCATCGCATGAGATGGTGGATTTCAATGGATCATGAAGAAGATAAGGAGATCCCCCACGAGGCGGAACCCCTCAGAATAGCAGGGTATGGTTCCACCTTCAAACTTCAATTCAGGAAGCCATTGAGTCCCAAAGAGATCAGAAGTCTTACAGCGGAATTCATAAAGACAATTGAAGAGCGCCTCATGAAACGCGGAGCAAAAGGCGTCGGTCACATAAAGCTCTACATAAAGGGGCGTAGCGGCTATCTGCATGCCGATACTTTGGGTTCTAAATATGGGATCCACATCGGCGGTTCTCTGAAAGAGCCAGAGGTTTCCGTTCTGATGACTGTGAACACCATAGCGCTCGGCGCGAGCAAAGACCATGTTTTCAGGGCAACTCGGGAAAGCATCGAAAATGCTGCAAGTAGATATGATTTTTTGATCGAGGAAGTAATCTGATTAAAGCTTTCCTTCATAGAAGTCGAAATACTTGACCTAGTTCAGTTTTTGCACAATTGTTTAAGTACAATTAATCTCGTGTTTTTAAGGTTTGGTCAAAGGTGACCGATTAATAAAGCCGTCTGTAAACTGACTTGAAGTTAATATAGGCTTGAAGGTAATATATATTCCCTCATAGAATAATATTCAACAAGTGAAATGGGTTGGGAGTCCCAGAAAGGCTAAGATCTCAGACTTCGGAAATGGCTCAGGTCTTTGTCTCAAGGATGCTGAACCTCCGAGATAGGGGCGACTTGAAACCGTGCTTCAGGTGCTCCACCAACCCAGTAGCCCGAAAAGAGATCATGGCGCCTGGAGAGTACTCTGCCGTCGGAGTCGACGGGTCGATGGAGTACGACGAGCTCTTGGAGATGATGCTCTTCTACGCATGCGCCACTGGTTTCAGATGCCCGTTCAGCGTGGGCGACGACGGGCGCATAAAATTCCACCTGAATGAGGTTTTTCGTGATTCAAGGCTCGAGGCTTCCGCATCTGTACCACTTTGGATGGAGGACGTCTCTTCGGTGACTGGAGACACTGGCTCTAGCGAGAGGGAACTCATATGGTCTGCCGAGAAAGTCCCTTTTGCGATAATGACCATGGCTGAACTGTACCTCGCCCTTAAGGCTGCAGAGGATCCAGACGTCAAAGTGGTCTTCCTCGACAGACCGCTACATGGGACCTTCTCACCGCTAGCGAGGGACGTCCGAACCATACTGAAGAACAAGAGGTCTGCCCTCTTTAACTTCAACACATCTTACGGTCGACCTAGCCTGCTCGATCTGGGTCTGGTTCTGGTGCTAGGCTTTGGGAAGGGCGATCTGCCCAGCAGGAGTCGCTACCTCCCCTATTTGTTGGTAAAAATCCTATTGGGGAGTGAGGAGGTCAGGTCGACCGAGTTGTCCAAGCACCTCGGACTCGGCGAAGATGTTGAGAAGCTGGAAAAGATTGCGAAGTGGCTCGTCGAGAAGACTGGAGAGGAGTTCTTCGAGGGGGACTTCAAAGGTAAGCTGAGACTTAAGGATCATGTCAGAAACTACTGGCCAAGGATGAAGGAACTGGCGATGAATGTGGTAAAACAAATCTTCTTCTCTTCTGGGCACCCGCTCATACTAGGCGGTGGAGAGGACTGGCTGACCGTGTGGGACCTAAACGCGGTCAACCTGATACTGGTACAGATGCTGAGGGAGAGGTCGGGAGAGGTGCTTTTTGTAGGAATAGCCAAGGACACAACCGCATCGGACTTCATATCCTGCGTGGTCCCCTATGCTATGGCGTCAGGCCTCGTGAAGGGCGGAAGGGGTCTTCCAGCCATCAGGCACGATAGGGCATTCCTGACAATCCTCAGCGGAGCCAACCCCGATATCTGCTCAGCACCTTGGAGGACCATATCCTACGATTCTTGCTTCACAACAATGCTTTACTCTGGAAAATTGAGTGCCGCAAGGAGGAGAGTTTCCATGGAACGCCAGTTCGTCAAGGCATACTTCCAGCTCCGTGAGTTCCAAGGAGACAGAGAGCTCCGCTCCCCGACATTCTTGTACGACAGGTTCTTCATCCCAGAATACGACTCGGAATTTGTGACCAGTTTGCGGGTCTCGGAGGGCAGATCCGAGATAACAGTCTCGCCCTACTGGGAAGGCTATGGGAGTAACCCATTGGATGACCTAATACTGGCTCTTCTCTCCGCCTCCGACAACCCAGAAGTCCTCGAGGTGATGGGTCACAACCAACTCCTTTACCTAGCAGACAAGGCGGTCAAGACCGAGATTAAAATGATGAAGGATCTTCTGAGGTCTGTGGCTGAGCTGGAGCTCGGTCCACTCTCTCGAAAGTACAAACTCTTCATGATAGCACGGAGGTTCAGGGATATAAGGTCAGAGATGGAAAGGTCTAGATCAAGGTCTGGTTTAGAATCAACATCTGTGTCTACGAGCGGTGGTTCTGAAAGGTTTGGAGGTTTTTGATCTTGATTTTAATTCAGATTCATAACTCGATTTGCATTTTTATTCTCTTTTTGATCTTTATTCCTGCAGTCACGAGAATATCAAGGTTCTGGAGGATTGTGTGAATGGAAATTTTCGACAACATAGGTGGAGAGTTTGAGGGGAGGCTAAGGAGCTGCAGGATGGCTTACCGGACCGTGAGGGTTTCGGGTGAGGAGCTCACCCTGAGCACGGGCGAGGCGACCATCGAGGCGAGGTTTTCACTTAAAGTCCTCGATCGACTACACGAGCCTGCCTACATCGGAATAAAGAGGATGACCTCGAATGGTGAGACTTTCTTGGTCTACCAGACCACTGGCGTCAGTCCAGTTCACTTCCAGATGCTTGGTATGGGAATAAGCGTACCGAAGGTGATCAGGCGCGAATTCCTCGAGACCATAGACCGTGGGTGGGGGGCGAGCGAGGAGACATGGATCGATATAGTGGCTGTTCCGACTGGCTACCGCATGGACATTATTGGCGGAATCCCACGTTTCGAACGCTCGAACCTCACGCCGCTTGTGGGCGGTGAGGCAAAGATACTGTCGAAGGATGCGGTCAGGACTTTCCTATGCGTGGAAGGCGGTGCCCAGGTGGGCGAGATTAAGGGGCTCGGAATACCGCTTACCGTTAAAATTGATGAGATCGTAAAGTACCATTCCGGTCTATTCGGTTTCACAGGATGTGGGAAGTCTAACTTCACGTCATACCTCATTAGGCAGACGTTGTCATCTACGGAGGACGTGTCTGTGGTAGTCTTCGATGTATCCGGGGAGTACCTGATACACCTGCTGGACCTTAAGCCCGAGTTCATCTCCACTGAGAGTTTTGACTCTGCCGATAAGCTCCTGGATGCCCAAGCCATTCCGGAAGGACTCGAGGGCATGAGGGGTCACATGAGGAGGGCTATCGAGAATCTCATATCTTCGAACGGGGTTCAAATCCTTTCCCTCGAGACGCAGTCCGATTTCCTTCTTGGGGACTTGTACAAGTTCTTTAAATCTCTCATAGATGAGGGTAGGGACTCGGAGCAGGCCATGGTTGCTCTTAGGAGGCTCGATGCTTTCTGCAAGAGAAGGAACTTCCCATCAAGTAAACCTCTTAAGGAGATCGCCAAGGACTCTGAGGCATTGAACGAGCTCCTCGGAATACTCAAGGGATTCAAGTCAATGGTTCACAGCATGGGCGCCACATATAAGCGCCTCGAGGCCGTTGAGTTATTCATCACGGACCGGTCGTTGGACATCGAGGAAGGACCACCCGCACTCATCCCTGAGGATCTGGCTAAGAGTGCAGCGTCAAACGCCGGCCTGAGGGTTGTCTACGTGCCAGATCCGGTAGAGGCAAGAAAGGTTGTTGCAAGGTTCATCAAGGAATTGCTCCTTCTCAAGAAGATAATGGGATACAAGAGGACAGTCCTGACAGTATTGGACGAGGCACAGGAATTCATACCTCAGAAGACATTTGTGGCGGACGCCACAGAGGACTCAAACAAGGCAGTGGAGTCCCTGCTCCGGCAAGGCAGAAAGTACAGGGCGAACTGCTGGATCTGCAGTCAGAGAGTTGCCCACCTGAACACCAATGCCTTGCAGCAGCTTCACAGTTACTTTGTGAGCACGCTCCCCAGATCCTATGATAGGTATGTCATCGCTGAAGCCTTCGGTCTCAGCTACGACTTGGTGGATGCCACGGTCTCCCTAGAGACCGGAGAGTGGTTATTTGTCTCGTACAGAGCAACGAAGCAGAAGAACGTACCGGTTTTCATAAAGGCTCCGAACAATGAGGAGATCCTTAAAAGAGGTATTATCAATAGG
>JARXPE010000016.1 GCA_029887795.1 Thermoproteota archaeon | reverse complement strand
CTCAACAGCGTTGAACTGCGAGGCGTATCTGCTGGCCTCCTCTATCCTTAGAGAGATCATGGAGGACCCTAAAGCCTCATTCACAGCCTCAAGCAGCGTTTCCTTTGAGAGCGAGTGTTGCTGCAGTGAGATAGCCATGCCCATCCTAGATAAGGACTCAGCGATGCCTTGGTGCTCTGAGTGGGCAGGGGTAGGTATTATTAGCATGGGCTTGCCATAGTAAATAGCCTCAGAAACGGTGTTGTGACCGCCCCTCGTAATTAGAAGGTCGCATGCTTTTAGATAGAGGTATCGGTCGTCGACCCAGTCGTAGACCTTGAGCCTCTTATTTTCTAAAGTGTTTGTCTCTGGGAAGGATCCCTCGGAGTAACCCCTACTGACAACTACATTATATGAGTCGGGAAACTCGCTGAATATCTTGATTAGTAGATCGGATATGTACTTCTTCTCCGCGAGGGTCCCGCTCATGGCGGCAAAGATGAGAGGGCGGTCGTCAAAGCCCTTCGCCCTTTTGATCTCTTCGCTAGGAGGCAACTCCTCAGGGCGTCTCGGGATTATCGGACCAACAAGTTTTAGCTTCTTTATGTATTGGTAGGAGGGCACTATGTTTGCCTTGGCGATGGTGAAGGGCGGGGGGAAGTCTGGAACGATTATGACCTTGCTCAATTTCCACAAACTTCCCAAGATCTCGAGTCCAAGTCTCTCCGTGTAACCTTTGATCAATTGCTTTATTCTACGCTTAATGGGTCTTGAGTGAGGGATCATAATCCTAAGCTGGTGGAGTATTAAAACAGGTATTATCCGCCTCATTCTCGCAGCCAAGACTGTTGACAAACGACTGTCTGAGATCACAAGGTCGGGCTTAAAGTGCTCTATGAGGTTGAGCTCGGCGCCCACTTGCTGTGAGAAGACCAAGAGGCTCTTTGGTCCAGCCGATAATGTCCTGCGAAAGTCGAAGGTCCCGTCCTCCTTCTCGTAAAACTTGAGCGGGGGGACACCCTCGACTGGAAAGCCAGCCTTTCTTACAAATTCTGTAGCCTCTCCATAAGTTGAAAAGAAGACCTCGTGTCCCTTGTTTTTGAAATGCCTAGCTACTGGAATGCACCTGCCAGCATGTCCTAGGGCTATTCCACACGGGGCGAAGTAGATCCTCATGGAGAGACCCAGCCCATTACATCAGGTAAATTCACAGGAGCTCCTTTCGGACGATCTCTCCTCCCGGGGACACCTCGGTAAATACTTCTGCTGAGAACGTGTAGATTTTTACGTCTCTTGAGAGCCAGCTGTCCGGAGGAAGACCAGCCTTCATGCAGCATTCTGAAAGAAAGGTTTCTTCGTCCCAGCCGTATTCGACGGGAACCTGAGGGAGTAGAAGCCCCTTGTAATAGCCCATCTCCACGACCAGCCCATCCCTGCCTACCTTGATTCGTTTGGGGTATTCTTTAGGGTCATTTACCTCAAGGAGTAGCGGGGGCGTGAGAACGCTCACCTCGAAGACCACCTCTTTTAATTCGCCCAATTTGAGGGGAGGGAATCGAGGGTCCTCGAGGGCGGCACTTATGGCGGATTCAATGACTGCCTCGATTAGAGGGAGGTGGGGTAGAGGGTAACCTATGCATCCCCTGAGGATCCTTTCCTTTCCGATTAGTTTCTCGATCGTGACAAAGGCGCCTGACTTTTCGTGTAGCCTTTGGCTGGGGGGAGAAGGAGGGCGGAGCTTCACAGACTCGGTGAGGTATTTGGTAACAGTAGTTCTTGCAAGCTTGACAAGAAAGATGCCCTCCTCCAAACTCAACAATTATATCACCTTTTGATATCTTGGATATTGGTTTTGATATTTTTGATACGCTCTTCTATGCCCTTCCAATGGCTACCATGCCAATAAACCTTTCCACATCTAGGGCAAGACCAGAGCGGGCTTATGTTTGGTATCTCCTCGGACGGTATTTTTGAACGGTCGGTTTCGACAAGAGGTGTGTTGCATATGGTACACCTTGTGCCAATTGAATCTATGAAGGAATCCTTTATGAGTGGTGAGATCTCTGAGAGGGCGCCCATAAGATCCGTGGAGTGGATGAGTAATGAGGAAATACCCTCCTTGGAGGCTCTCTTGAAAAGCTCTACATCGCGGGTGATCAAAATGCGGTTCTCGCTCTTGGAGAGTTTAAGCAGAGCCTCATCGTTGTAGGATTGGTCATAAATAGTGTCATAACCCAGGAGTCTCAGCCACCTCGCCAACTTTCCGAGCATC
Source organism: Thermoproteota archaeon (assembly GCA_029887795.1). Taxonomy (GTDB): domain Archaea; phylum Thermoproteota; class Methanomethylicia; order Methanomethylicales; family Methanomethylicaceae; genus WYZ-LMO10. Next base: position 23,266 of record JARXPE010000016.1, on the reverse strand, counting down.
ACGTCCACTACGAACCGCAAATGGCTACTGCTCCTCCGGGAAACTGCGGACTATGTAGTCAAGTATCTCGTCAGGGGTCAGGATCCCCATGATCTTATTCTGGGACTGTTCGGAAAATATGATCCCAGGGAGGTTCTCTTTCAGGATCTTCTCCGAGACTTCTCCCAAGGAAACCTCCTCTAGTATGGGAACGTTGGCGACCATTGAAGAGGATATGGTGAGTTGCCTTATTCTTGCCCTCTGGTACTTTTCGGGTACGTATTTGTGAAACTCTATGAGGGCTTTGAGGACCGCTCTCTCAGTTATTATCCCCACTGGTCGTCCATCCTCGTTCAAAACCGGAATCATGGAGAGGTTCTGATCGAGTAAAAGCTTCCTGGCGTGGATCACCCTGTCGTGAGACTTGACGATGGGAACATTCTTTCGAACGATTGATGGTGCGGCCACAGTAGAGTCCTTCACGAAGCGAAGCATTTCCCTCTTGTAGACGAGTCCCAGGAATGTTTCCCCGTAGAACACAGGAAGTGCAGGGGCAGATAGTTCGAGCATGAGTTTTGCTGTCCTTCTAACGGATGAGTCGTTGGAGAGAACTACAGGGAATGATCTCATGAACCCCGATATGTACAGAGATTCAGGTGCAACCGCCCTCAGTCTCTGTGTGCCGATCTTGCTAAGTACATCTCTGTAGGAGATAATGCCTACGGGCTTGCCATCATCGTTGACGCATATACAGTCAACTTTCTCCTTGTCCAAGACTTCTATAGCGTCCAGAAGAGGACGGTTCTTGTTGAGGGTGGGCACGTCTTTAACTAGAATGTCCAATAATTTCAAATTCAAACCTCCTTTGCTAGGGCTTTTACGAAGTCGAACTTGGTTATCAGACCAACAAGAAGACCTCCATCGTTAACAACAGGCAAACCGCCTATCCCGTTATCTATGAGCTTCTCCGCAGCGCTACTAGCATCTTCAGAGAGGTTAGCTGTTAAAGGATCTGGCGTCATAATGTCCTCGGCAACTGGTATCAGGTAAAACCTGGTGGAGGAGACCTCCTCGGACTCCGCCCTAGCACCTTTCAAGAAGGAGTTACTGGCCTTGGGTGGACGTATAAAAGAGAGATCAGTCTCGGTGATAATCCCTATAGGGCGATCCTCCTCAACAACAATTACCCTATCGGTGCCGAGCTCCTCCATAACATCCACAACCCTATACACGGTGTGATGCCTATTTATTACTGGGAGACGCTCACTCTGGCAGAGGTCGCCTACGGTATACTTGCCCTTCATCATCTCGGCGAAGTATCTTGTCAGGTCGGTCTTGGTGATTATCCCCAAAAGTTCGCCGACTTGGTTCACGACGGGCAGACCCTTTATGTTGGCGGAGACCATTCTCCTCGCCGCCTCGGCGATGGGGGCGTTCTCATCTATGGTGGTGACAGGGGTGCGCATCACCTCGCTCACAAGTATGGAGTCGAAGTCCCGCTGCCGCATCTTATAGTTTCTTAGGCTCCTGACAATGTCCCTTCTCGTGATTGTGCCTATAGGGCGAGTGCCCTTCACCACAACCAAACGGCTTACACCCTCTCTTAACATCAGATTCCTGGCATATGCCAAGTTGTCGGTACCATTTATAACAACAACCGGGGAATTCATTAAATCTCCAACTCTCAAGTAAACCACCTATCCTCTTAACATCACTTCTCAACTTCACAACTTTGGAGCTTTACAGATCATATATTGGAAGCATTTAAGGCTATGCGCCGAGCTCCAAGCGGCATTCCTCACACAGAAACTGCCCGTTGACCTCCTTCAATGAGTCGGACCACTCCTCGCAGTTGTCACAGTATCCAGCCATCGCCTCGCTCTCCCGTGATGGGAGGAGGTTGTTGCGCCTTGCCTCTGCCAAGACCTCCACCAATTCCGGCGCGGTGGAGAGTATATCCCTGGAGGTAATGATCCCCACCATCTCGCCCCTGTCTACGACCACAAGTCTTCTGATCTTCAGTTTAGCCATCTTCCTGGCGGCTTCCATTATCTCCGCCCTGGGGTCTATCACGGAGAGCGGGGACGACATTATGTTTCTGGCAAGAGTAATGTCGGGGTTCAGCCCCCTTGCAATAACCCTCTCCACCAGATCACGTTCTGTGATTATGCCAACAGGATGGCTATCGCGGGTTATTATCACCGAGCCGATGTCCTTCCCGCTCATAGCAATGGCAACTTCTCTCGCGGTCGAAGTCTCCGGCAGGGTTATGAGGCTTTTTGTCATAACGTCTCCAACAAGCACTCGAGCCCTGATGCGGACCATCCAAAGCCCCATATTATTATCTTCTGAGGATATATATGTGGGTTGCTCTTGGGTAAATTCAGGCGGGCATGGAACCTCCGGGTGGGAGTTGGGCGGCTATCTCGCCATCTGGTATGGCGTTTATCAACTGCGATAGGATGGGATCCGCCCTCTGAATGAGGAGTGATTTTATCTTCCTTATCAGCGCGGATCCTGAGAGATCTCCTGGAACAAGCTTTACATAAGACGCACAGGTTTTCTTGATGAAAGATTCATTCCCGACGAGGACCTTGAAGGACTCGTTTTTGATTTGAACCCCCAAGAAGATAGTTAGTGGCACATTGCGCACGTAGTTCCTCTCGCCGTATATCATAAAAGCGCCCTTGCCCAAGTACTCCCCTGCCGGTGGGGTCTTTGTGACTTGATCTGCCATAACCCAGTAGCCATCTGCGGCCCCCAGACCAGCCCTCCAAGCCCTCGAGTATACAACCGCGAAGGCGACAGCCTCCTCCTTTGTCCCGTTTGGAACTTCCTCCCCCTTCGATTTGACTATGACCACGGAGCCGCCAGGCATGTCTGAGTGTGCAAATATGTCCTTGGGCTCCATGTGTTTCTTGACAATGATCTCGTTCTGGGTCGCATCCTTGCCCCCGATTATCAGAAAGCCCTGTGAAGAGATCGTCCACCTGAACCGCTCATACCATTCCTTCTTCATGGATTTTAGAGTTACGGGCTGAGTTAACTTAAGAAGACCCTGTTTTATTTCTTGTATCTTCTTCTCAGTTTCCTCTATAGCCTTGATAAGACCTGCAAGCTTCCGGGTAGCATCCTTCGAGCTGGAAAAGTACCTGTTAGCGTTTTCGGTGGCCGAGCACTTAAAGTCTATGAGAACTTCCCTTCCATTAATGAGTGCCGTTAGGATTCCCTTCGTTTTATCTATACTCAGTACCTTAATGGGGGCGGTGCGTTCAATCTCCACCCAATCAGTGCCTTTTTTGCGCAAATCGACCACGTGGTCTATGAGATTCTGGATGCTGGCTAAGTTTGACATTATCAGTTCTCCGATCTCTCGGTTCCTTTGCCGACTCTCCTCGAGTTCTTTCACAGATGCCCTCTGTCTGCTCAAAACACCTTCCAGCGCCTCTATCTCCTCCTCCTTTGGTTTCCTCTGTCTCTCTCCCTCCCTTGCACTGACCAGTGGCTCGAAGTATTCATCCACAGCTGCGTTGAATGAGTCGAAGGGGATCTTTTCGTATGGAAGGGAGAGGAACTCCACTGGCTGAACTGAGATCCTATTCTGATCTCTAACGACAATATGAGGTTTCAAAGGGGAGGATGTGATCTCTTCGATGGTGGATCTGGCGGTGTTTAGAAATGTGTTGAGTAGTGTTTCGGAGACCTCTGACGAGGGAAGGTTCGGGTCGATTGAGGACCTTACCAGTGATTCCTCGACGAACTCGGGGGGTAGGTTGTAATACTTGGTCAGAGAGCGGATTATGCTGACTTTCTGGGAACGGATCTCATCGATTTTGGGTTCTCCGAAGATGCTCTCGCCTCTGGTTGGAGGGGGACGGTATATCACTCCAGTTTTAATAGTTCTGTCGCGCATTGCCTTCTGGTGGAGCGCATAGAGGATCTTGCCAGATTCGTCTGTGATTATTATGTTGCCTCCGCCAATTAGCTCTAGGTAAAGGTTCAGAATCCTCCCTGATCTCTCCAAGGTGATGTGGGCGATCCTGTCGAGATCAACCTGATCAATTGATTTTATGATTGCATTGGAGACGAGACGCCTCATGCTCATTGCCTGCGGTGAAGGGGTCGGCGGTATTGAGTACTTAAATGTCGTGATGTTGAGGCGCTTACCCAATTCCAAAAGCAGATCTAGGTTGCCTTGAGGGGTGTGAATGCGGAAGAGAAAGCCCCAGTCGTCTAAGTTGTATACATTCTCAATGCGAGTGCTTATAAGAATGGATTTCAGTTCTCTTAAGATAGCGAGGAGGTCAATAGATGTCAGGGAAAGTTTCAGAGAGGCCAACGGCCGCACCGCAACCAATTTTGAGAAAGATGTACTATATAAGGGTGGCATTTGCGTTCCTGGCGGGGCTCATATGCGGGATCTTGAATGTCGTGGGAGTGTTGGGGCTCGCCATAGGTATAGGGGTTTTTATTTTGACTTATCTGCTGTTCAGATATGGGATTAAGAGCATCTCTGAGTCGATTAAGGACACAAGGAAGTTTTACATGACAGGGATTTTCTCATACTTCTTAATCTGGTATGTTATTTGGGTCCTCTTCTTCAACCTCATTTGGATGGCTTAGCCCTTCGTATTTTTACTCTTGCTCTTATCCTTATTTTTAGCCTTCTTCCTAGGAGCTACTTCGTAGACTTCATCTTCAGTCTTTGATTGAGAGGGTTGTTGTTGCTGTTGCTCGTCTTTAAGTGGATAGTCAGGATACTCCTGCTTGAGTGACGATAGTGTAGCGAGCATTATCTCCCAACATATGAGAAAGCCTCGTTCGTAATCATCGATGGTGGATCTGAAAGCCTCGTTCTTGAACTTCTCCGCGAGCTCTAGGATCTCCTTCGGATCGCCATGTCTGTAAAGTTTCATGAAGAGTGAGGCTTTGTCCCTCTCCTTCGCAGCAACATATACTCCCTTTATAGCATCAAAGAACCCTCGACCGATCTCTCCAAGTGGCGCAAGCTTGTATTTGATCGGGCTAAGCTCTTGCTCAGCCCTGGCAAGGCTCTTGAAGTAAACATACCGCACTATCTGCGAGGCGTCGGGGGCGAACTTTCTCAGCGCGTCGTATGTCGACATTAATATCATCCCACAGGATTCTTTATCTAATACTTGTTACTTATGAAAGCTCCGATGTGGAATGAGGATTGAAGATCTGGTGGATGCGATAAGGGTAATGGAGACCGAACTTCCAGCTGATGTGGAGCGCAGGCTGAGGGAGGCATTAAGAAGGGAGAGCGGGCTCAGCAAAATGATTATGGAGGCGATAATTGAGAATATCGAATATGCCAAGGAGCGGCATCTTCCGATATGCCAAGATACTGGGATCCTAGAGTTCTTCGTCAGGTGCTCAGAGGGTCATGAGGTGATTAGGGAGAAGATAACGGAAGCCGTCAAAAGAGCCACGGAGGAAGTTCCTTTAAGGGCGAATACAGTTAATCCTTTCACAAGAGAGAATGAGGGTAGAAATCTAGGGAGATTCCATCCTATAGTGCATTTTGAGGGTGTTGGTAAAGAGCCGGACGTTGTGGAAATAGACATAATCGCAAAAGGCGCAGGCTCGGAGAATGTTAGCGCTTCGTTCATGTTGGACCCGACGCAGGGAATAGAGGGTATTAAGGACGCGGTTTTGCATGCCGTTAGTAAGGCAGGAGCGAAGCCGTGCCCGCCAATAGTGGTAGGCGTGGGTGTGGGAGGTAGTTTGGAGAGGTCGGCATATTTTGCAAAGAAAGCATTATTGAGACCATTGGATCACAAGAACCCAGACGAGAATTTAGCCAAATTGGAGGAGGAGCTGTTGGAGAGAGTGAATGCTTTGGAAATAGGACCAATGGGTTTTGGGGGGAGGACCACAGCGATGGGTGTATTACTGGAATGGGGAAACTGCCATACGGCAAGCCTACCAGTGTCCGTAAATATTCAGTGTTGGGCTCTGAGGAGGATCTCATTAGAGTGGCGTGAGAGTGATTTTAGAATCCTGAGGTGAGATTATGGAAATATATAGGCTAAAAACACCACTCGACGAGGTAACAGTCAGGGCGCTGAACATCGGTGACGTGGTATATCTGTCCGGGAAGCTTTTCACAATGCGTGACATGGCACACCTTAGGGCGTTGGAATTGCTTAGGAAAGGAGACAAACTACCTTTTGAGCTAAAAGGAGAGGTGATTTACCACTGCGGTCCTTTGGTGAGGGGTAAAAAAGTCGTTTCTGCAGGACCTACGACTAGCATGAGAATGGAGAGAATGGAGGCAGAGCTAATTAGGCTGACCGGGGTGAGAGGCATAGTGGGAAAGGGAAGAATGGGGGAGAGGACTGCGGAGGCCTTAAAGGAGTTTGGAGCGGCGTATATGGAATTTCCTGGTGGTGCAGGTGCACTAGCAGCTAAGGCTATCAAAGAAATAAATAAGGTTTATTGGAAGGACCTCGGCGATCCAGAAGCAGTTTGGGAGATGGAAGTTGAAAACTTTGGACCATGTGTAGTCACCATGGATTCGAAAGGAGAAATCTTAAAGAGGAAGGAAAATCGGCATTAAGAAACTCTAAAAAGGGTTAATAATCTTTTTAATGGGGCTTTCGAATCCATTGAACCGTAAAGAGATAAAGATAAGAATTTTGGTTGCCTAGAAAGATCTTAACATTGGATCAATGGAAAAATAGTGTTTATTGTGCTTTCGTACCAACATTGCGCTGGTTCCAAGTTGTCCTTATTAAGTTCACAAACCTTCTAGTCGCCTCTTCTGGGTTTGCGGACTTTGTGATAGCGCCCCCTACAATCAGAATCTTCGCACCAGCATTAACCATTAATGGGACAACCTCTAGCTTTATACCGCCAGCAACCGCCACTGGTATTTTAACCGATTTAACTAGATTCTCCACGAGAGCTATTTTTTGGTCAACCTCGCGCTCCCTCGTTTGGGCGCTTATCCCCACATGCATGCAGACAATGTCCACGCCAAGCTTCTCGACTTCCACAGCCCTGCTGATCGGGTCCTTAAGGTTCATTAGATCTACCATCACCTTAACGCCGTACTTTCGGGCAGCTCCGACGGCATCCTTTATTGTGTAGTCGTCAGTTGCACCCATGACCGTGACGATGTCGGCCCCATTCTCCACAGCCAGCTCGGTCTCTAGCCATCCTGTGTCGAATGTCTTCAAGTCTGCGATTATCGTCGCATTGGGACAGATTCTGCGGAGCTCCTTGACAGCCCTTAGCCCTTCGGACTTTATTAATGGAGTGCCAGCCTCTATTATGTCGGCTCCCCCGCGGTACGAAGCTTCGGCTATTGGCAGTGCATCCTTCAGGTACCTTTCGTCTACCGCTACTTGAAGTTTAGGACCCTCATAAAGTGGCTTCAGACCCAACTGTGACACCTTCTTATCCGTGGGTATTCCATTATAGTCCCAACCTCTTACAGCATAGTACTCATTTAATAACCTATCCATGTCTACGGTCTCGCCTTTCGCCGGACCTTCAGGCATGGGGACCTCAAGTAAACGCCTCGGGAGATAGTCATCCTTCCTAGAGAATCCCTCTCTGACGTTGAATAGTCGCTCCAAGTTGTAGATTCTCTCGCCGATCTTGTAGAACTCTTCGCGGTCGACATAGAAGCCCGTTGCGGTGGTCAGAAGTCGCGCATAGAAGTCTGGCTCAAATAATAATGTTGAGAAGAGTGCCAGGGTAGTGTACTTGCATAAAACTAAAGAGTCTAGTACGGCGAATACGTCTTGCATCACCTTTGTAAGTGCGGCTTTGTTGTCGTAGGCATTGGGGTTTAGGTACCTGGGAACACTGAGGATTTCAGGCGCTATCATGAATGCCCTCAGGTGGCAACCACCCCTGTTTGATGTAGCATATGCCAACGCCATGCCCTTCGCGCCCCTCGGATCGTAGGCAGGGAGCTCTAGTCCCTTGACATGCATGGCATACTCCTCTCCGCCCAGTTTGGCGGCAGCCCTCTTGGTGCCCTCTGCTAAAATGTCGCCTATGCCCTGCCTAAAGGCAGTCATTGTAATTAGCTTCTGGAGAGCCTCGGTGTTGCCGAATTTCGGGGCGAAGCCTATATCCTCGGGCTTGACCTTGCCGTTCTCGAAGCAAGCCATTAGAAATCCTATGGTCTGCCCCATGGAGATTGTGTCTATGCCGTACCGGTTGCATAAATCATTCGCGTAGGCTATGGCCTCGATGTCGTTAATCCCACAGTTCGGTCCTAGGGACCAGATGGTCTCGTACTCAGGACCCTCGGACTCCACGATCTCGCCCGAAGGGAGCTTTACCTTGGTGACCCTCCCGCACATTATGGGGCAGGCGAAGCATCCCTTCTTGCCCTTCAGGATGGTCTTTGCCATGTATTCTCCGCTAACCTTCTCGGCATCCTCGAACACCCCAGTACTATAATTCCTCACGGGGAATATGCCAGCCTTGTTTATGATGTGCACCAATACGGCTGTACCGTACCTACCCAAGCCGTCACCAGTAATGGGGTGACCCTTGATGACCTCTATGGAATGCTTAACCTCCTTCATGAAGGCGTACCGGTTGGCGAGTGGGATCTCGGAGGAGCCCCTCACCACGATAGCTTTCAGCTTCTTTGAGCCCATGACGGCGCCTACACCACCCCTGGCGGCAGTCCTGTGCTTCTCGTTCATTATCGCTGCGATCTTTACCAAGCGCTCGCCAGCAGGTCCTATGCAGGCGACTCTAGCGAACGAGTCATTGACGATCTGCTTAAGGCGAGATTCGGTCTCGAAGACATCAAGCCCCCACAGATTAGAAGCATCCCGGAGTTCTGCCTTGCCGTTCATGACCGAGAGGTATACAGGAGTCTCGCTAGCACCCTCGAAGATTATACCGTCAAACCCAGCCCTCTTAAGCTCCACGCCAAAGTGACCGCCACTATTGGCGTCGAACACAGTTCCAGTGGCAGGAGATTTCGTCGAAACTGAGTATCTTCCCGATGTCGGAGCCGCAGTGCCCGTGAGCGGCCCGGTCATAAAGATAAGTTTGTTCTCTGGGCTCAATGGATCTATTCCGACGGGGAGTTCATCGAACAGGATCTTTGCCCCGTAACCCCTTCCGCCTATAAAGGAAGATGCTATGTCCATATCGAGATCTTCAACGGAGATCTCCTTGGAAGAGAGGTTCACCCTAAGTATTTTACCCATGTAACCGCCCATGAAGTTCCCTCTGCACTACTCGTAAAATGTGGAGTATACTTATACTTGTCGAAAGGCGCTTCGCGGTTTAGTCATTTATAAAACAAAGAATAAAATTAAGGGTAAATAAGGAAAAAAGATAAGGCAATAGAAGGGCGGGTGAGATGTTGGGGGTAAGGGTAGAGTTCTTCGCGACGCTCCGGGAGAGTCTGGGAACAAATTCTGTTGATTTGGATAATGTTGATACGGTAGGCGAAGTAATTAGTGCCCTCATAGAGAGGTTCGGGCAGGTTTTCAGGGAAGCGGTTATGGAGGGGGAGAGGGTCAAGGATATGGTGAAGATTTTGGTGAATGGTAAAGACATAAGAGAGCTGAGAGGATTCGAGACGGAATTAATTGATGGGGACTGCGTCTCGATATTTCCGCCAATTGCTGGAGGATGATAAATACACTCTTTAGTTAGATCAACGATCGGTGCTAATAGACAGAATAGAAAAAATTGGAAGGATATTTGCCCCACAGGAATTATTCTGTCATTCCTGCTTTTTACCTGGTTTCCCCGAGATCTTTATCTCTATTATTGAGACGTTCTTGGGCGGGTCTCCGACAGTCTCCGTACCTATGCTGACGGACTTGACGACAGCGTTGCCGCTAAGAAATCTCTTTGAAACGACCTCTGCAACATCAACAGCGCGTGAGATCGCCCTTCCCCTTGCCTTTATGGTTATGGTTCCGCTGCTGGTGAGCTGCATAAGCGCTGCCATGGCATAGCTCATAACGGGTTTCTTTCCGACCAGAATAACATCCTTTGGCATTGGTGGTTTTTCAGCAGCTTGTGCTTCAGTTTTTTGTGATTCAGCTTTTTGTGCTTCTGCCAAAAAAGTTCCCCCCAGAAAGCACTGGTTTGCAGCGAATAGTTAATTAAATTTCATAATTTTAAGTTTTTTGAGGCGATATGGGAAAACTAGAATTGGTGAGAAGCTACAATGCAACGGCACACCTTTACGATGATAGGTACAAGGATGAGCAGATGCCAAAGATCAGCTTTCTGTTGGACAAAATTAGACCAAAAGAAGGCGACATTTTGTTAGATGTTGGATGTGGCACGGGTCTGCTATTTGAGAGGGCAAACTGTAGGTTGATTGTAGGGGTAGACATCTCGATAAATATGCTCAGGGAAGCCAAGAAGAGGGCAGCTGCAGAATCTAAACAAAAATCTGATGGGAAAATAAAGGATGTTGAGCTCATACTTGCAGATGCAGAGTTCCTGCCCATTAGGAGTGAAAGTGTGGACGTTGTCGTAAGCATCACTGCACTCCAGTTGTCAGGAGATCAAGAAAGTGCAGTCTCTGAAGTTTTGAGGGTCCTCAAGGATCAAGGATCTTTTGGAATCGGCATAATCAAAAAAGCCAAGATCCCAAACGTGCTACCTAAGGGGACGGAGATACATAATGTTGAGGTGCTGAGGGACATTTTTTGTGTGGGCAAGAAGGATGTGAATAAAGGCAAATCAGACTGTTGCGAGCGGAGTGAATAGTGCCTTATAAAGCCATGCGACAGGTTTTTATAATAAATGATCCCGATGATAAAAACGGTGTAAATAGATGCCTAGCGAGCCGTTAAGGCTTCTTAACAAAGCCCTACACAACCAGATCTTGGTAAAGCTAAAGGACGGGCACGAATATATTGGCAACTTGGTGAAGTATGACCAGACCATGAACCTAATACTTGTTGACGCTGTTGAGGCTGTTGATGATGGCAATCCGGTTGCGAAGTACGGCAAGATCTTAGTAAGGGGAAACAACATCCTCTACATTAGAACTAGTGCATGAGGGCTTTGTCAGAAGATCGGAATAACAAATATTACTTGTAGTAATAATATTTGAGCAAGGATAACAATAAATAGTAATTGTGGATATTTACCACATGGCAAGGCGGTGGCATGATTGATCGGTAGAAATGTCGTCATTGAGAGGCTCGACCAGCAGCCAGTAGAGTCACATAGCGTAGAATTTGTGGAGAGGAAGGGTCTGGGGCACCCAGACTACATAGCGGATAGCTTGTCAGAGGAGTTTAGCCTTCAGCTCTGCAAGGTCTACAAAGAGAGGTTCGGTCAAATACTGCACCACAACGTGGACAAGGTGCTTTTGGTCGGCGGGCAGGCAAACGTAAAGTTCGGCGGGGGCGAGGTACTGACCCCCATATACATCTTGATGTCAGGAAGGGCTACTACGGAAGTATCGAACAATGGAGTAAAGGAATACATCCCAGTCGGAAGGGTTGCATTGGAGTCTGCGAAGAACTGGATTCGGGGGAACCTGCGTTTCCTAGATCCAGAGAACCATGTGATCGTCGATCACAGGGTAGGGAAGGGTTCCGCAGACCTTGTTTGCAATTTCGAGGCGAGAAAGCAGAACAGGTGCTCCAACGACACCTCTTTTGGGGTGGGGTATGCACCGCTGGACTCGCTGGAGAGGGTGGTCTACGAGGCGGAGAGGTTTGTAAACTCACCCTATATGAGAAAGAGACTCCCGGAGGTCGGTGAGGACGTCAAGGTCATGGGGTTGAGAAGCGGAAGGGAGATAAAGCTGACACTCGCGGTAGCGATGGTCTCAAAGCTGATACCAGACTTGGATCACTATATATCTGTGAAGGAGCAGCTAAAGAGAGAGCTTGAGGACTTCGTCGTAAAAAAGAGCGAGTTGCCAGTGGAGGTCTTCTTGAATAATGCGGATAGGCCCGATTTGGGTATCGTTTACATAACGGTGACTGGGACATCTGCGGAGATGGGGGATGATGGAGAGACTGGGAGGGGCAACAGAGTCAACGGACTCATAACTCCTTCAAGACCTATGTCGCTTGAGGCGACGGCAGGAAAGAACCCTGTGAGCCACATAGGCAAGATCTACAATGTGATCGCAGGAATAATAGCTAACAAAGTGTCCGAATTGAAAGGAGTGAAGGAGGCTTATGTGAAGATCGTAAGCCAGATAGGAAGACCCATAGACGATCCTCACATGGCTAACGTGCAGTTACTGCTTGAGGACAATGGCAGTTTAACTAGTGGGCTCAAGGGTGAGATCGAAGCTATAGTGAATGAAGAGTTTGACCAGATAGAGAAGATAACGGAAGGGATACTCGAAAGAAAGTTCACTCTTTATTAAGCTCTTTCTTCCTTTCGAGTTGGTATTCTTCCAATATTGCTTTCAGCCTTCTCTTTTTCTCCTTTGATAACTCGGCAAGTTTTTCCCTAGATGACCCCAGGGCACGCTCAAGAGAGCATTTGTCAATTATGACGAAATCAGGGTATTCCGTGAAGTTGAGATCCCTTAGGAGTATCACCGGAACTTCGAGCTCCAACATGAGAATTTCGGGAGAGCCCTCTTGGGCGATGATAAACTTCGGAGCCAAGCGCTTCAGTTCTTTTTTTAATTCCTCGTTTGGAGGTTCCGCTCTTTTTACCAAAATGCCCCCCTCAGAGCAGGAAGTTACGGCATCCTTTAACGTAGGAAACTTGTAAAATATTAGGGACAAACCGGATGCGAGGGAGGCCATGTCGGACATAATCTTGAGGTTCTTCGTTTTTTCAGATTCGAGATCTGCCCTCAGTTTTGCAATCTCTCCGAGGAGAGCATTTATTCGCCGCTCCATCTCATATGTTTCAGGAAGATGTGGTGCACGTTCCTTCCTCTTGGCGAGGCGAAGCTCAAGTTCGAGCTCTTCTATCTTCTCCTCAAGAGCCTTTACTTTGAGTGACAATGAGTCCCTCTCGGATTGAATATTGAGGAGCTTGGTCTCGAGTACGCTGATCAACTCCCTCTCAGAAGTCCTCCTCTTTCTGCGGAGCGGTCGTTCTGGCATTGGAGTTGTTGAAGAGGCGATGGCATCTTTTATACTCATGCCTCTAATCACTTGAGCTTTAATGTCGTCCAAATTCACTTGTACTCCCATCTCCTTAACGTGTGAGACGCACTGCTCCAACTTATTCTTGTAAAAAGAGAATGCTTTAAATGCAGCAGATAGTGCGTCGCGCTGGTGAGCGTCAGCAACCTTGATTTTCTGCTCGAGTGTCAACTTTTCAACTATCTCCATTTTTTCAGATGTCTTCAACGATTGTTCAGGAAAATATGTGATGGCGTTATGGGATGCCGAAAGTTTTAGAACCATTGATGGAGGGGGACGGACATCGGAGGCAAATATAAGCGCCCGACCTAGAGACGAGAGGATCCGTGTTATTTGACCACGGCTGATCCCCCTCCCACTGGATAGGTGAATGACTTTTCCATTGAGATCTAGGACGGCTAAGCCAGAAACCATGCCCGGATCAACACCCACTATGAGGTGGCGCTTATGTATCTGTTCGGCTTTTGTACCAATGGGTGCGAAGTCAAAGGATTTTGAGAAGAGTGGAGTGACCCTTACATTCACGCTGGAGGTGCGTATAGGTCTGATGATCCCCGCTAGTTGGTTCCTAGGAGCGTAGATAATGAAGGATGCGCTCTCGACCCCGTGGGAGCCCCTCTTCAGGGAGAGGTCGTAATCAACCCCTCTTAAACGGAGTGCAGATTCTATGCCCTTCGTCAGGCTTAGAATCGCGCCTTGAATGCTCCTCCGGAATCTCCCGGCACTCATGCCTCCGGGACCGAAGCTCCTCCTGCGGGAGATTGTGACCTTAGTCTCCGGATCGAAGAGTTTAACAATGAAGCCCTGTCCTGAAAATACAGCCCTAGCGCAAACTTCTGCGGACTTTAGAGGGAAGAGCTTTTCGCCCTTTGTAATGCCTAGCTCTCTTCCGATTATGGATAGGGGCTTGAAACCATGGATTGGTGAGCCAGTTATCTGAATCAGGTCTGCGTTGTAGAGATAGCTCATGAAACTCTTTATCTCCTGTTCTGATCCTAGCTCGTAAATGTTGTCAATGGCTATGGCATCAACTTTGTGCAGGCGAACAATTTCTAATATGTCCTCCTTTGATGCAACCTCTTGCCTTAGTATTATGTGAGACGGGTCAGCTAATACAAGAGAGAATCCGGCGTAGGAAGGCAGCCTGTCAAGACCCAGCACGAGTTTGTAGGGGATCATGGTATATCAGCATAATAAAGATTTATATATTAGGAGTTGTTCGATAGGTATAATCTACATTGGGTTATAAAATTAGCTATTTATTGTTTTTAATAAGTAGGTTCATAATTGTATTTTTGCAACAAAAAGTTTAAAAGTGTATGTTTTACAAATCAGTTACAAGCATGTGATAAAAGGTGGGATAAATGGCTGAAACAGAAAGTTCAGGTTCGATTAATGAAGGCGTTATAGTAGTGAAAGGGGACAACGTGGCAAATGTGGCAATGGCACTCTCGTCCCCCACAAGGATCCAGATATTGAACTACATTAAAGGGAAAGAGGTCGACATGCAGCAGATCGCCGAGCTCATAAAGCAGAGCAAGGCAAATGCGAGCGCCCAGATGAGGATACTTGAAGGGGCCGGTCTCGTTAAGACCATTTACAAGCCCGGAGTAAGAGGAGTTAAGAAAGTCTGCACTACCAATGTTAAAGAAGTAAGGCTTATTCTGGATTAGCGTTACAATCTCTCTTTTTTAGTATCACTTTTTTTAAATTTTAGTTATTTATTGCGTTACGCTCATCCCTAAGTCTTTAAAATTCTAGCAGTGGCTTTAATGAAACCAAGATATGGTGGGGATGGGTTTCCAGGTCTAGATTTAAACTCTGGGTGAGCCTGTGTGCCCAAGAAGAAAGGATGATCAGGGAGTTCAATGAACTCCACCCGCATCTTATCATATGAGAATCCGCTTAGGACAAGCCCACCCTTTCTAAGGGCTTCCCAATAATCAGGATTGACTTCATACCTATGGCGGTGTCGCTCTGAGATCTCATTGGACCCATATAACCTATGGGCTAAAGTTCCGTCCTCGAGGAGTATCTTGTACGCGCCTAGGCGCATTGTCCCCCCCAGAGCACCAACCTTCTTCTGCTCTGGCAGAAGGTCAATTACCGGATATGGAGTGCTTGGATTAACTTCCGTGGTGTCAGCATTCTTGTAACCCAATACATTCCTTGCAAACTCGACCACGGCAAGTTGGAAGCCAAAACAAATTCCCAAGAAGGGGATCTTATGCTCGCGTGCAAATTTTATAGCCATTATTTTACCTTCTGTACCCCTAGCACCGAAGCCAGGCAAGACCATTATCCCATCGTACTTGTTTAAGGTGGAAATGGTCGAGGGATCGTCCTCGAAAATCGTAGTCTCGATCCACTCTAAACGAGGGGTTACGCCCACTTTTGCGCCCGCATGCTTTAGGGCTTCAATTATGCTCACATAGGAGTCCGCTAATTTTGTGTATTTTCCGCACATCGCTATTTTGACAGTCTTTTGGGATTCCTTGAAGGATGTCACTATCGAGCTCCAGTCTTTCCAGTCAGGAGCGTTGTTATTAAGAGATAGTCGCTTCACAATATATTCGCCCATGCCTTGCTTGTCAAGCTCCATAGGCAGCATGTATATGTTATCAACATCGTATGAGGTGAAAACAGCCTCATAGGGGACGCTACCAAAAAGCGAGATCTTCCTCTTGACGGACTCGTCCAGCGAAACACGACATCTAGCGACCAGAATGTCCGGTTGAATACCGATTCTTCTCAGCTCTTGTACGCTGTGCTGGAAGGGCTTGCTCTTCTGCTCTTTTGTAACATCTAGTATAGGAACCAAAGCCAAGTGTATGAAGAGTGTGTCGTCGTAACCTTCCTCAAGACGCATCTGTCTGACAGCCTCAAAGAACGGAAGACTCTCAATGTCCCCCACGGTGCCGCCGATCTCCACAAGGAGGATATCACATTTCGCCATTTTTGCGGCTGTCCTTATACGGCTCTTGATCTCATCCGTCACATGGGGTATTATCTGGACGCATCTTCCCAGATATTCCCCTTTCCTCTCCTTCTCAATAACTGAAGCGTAAACCTGACCGGTGGTTATATTGTTAAATTTTGGAATGTTGATGTCCAAGAACCTTTCGTAGTGACCTAGGTCGAGGTCTGTTTCCCCACCGTCGTCCGTGACGTAAACTTCACCATGCATGTAGGGGTTCATTGTTCCAGCATCGACATTAACGTAAGGATCTATCTTAACGGCAGAGACGGAATAGCCTCTTACCTGCAACATCTTACCTATCGAGGATGTAAGAATCCCCTTTCCGACACTGCTAAGTACGCCACCGGTCACGAAGATAAATTTAGTCATCCTTAACGTCCCTCAGTTTTTGTAGACTATAATAGAGTATAGATAAAAAGATATCCTACGGAAAAGCCCAAGATTTACAAATAGAAATAATCATCCTTTTGGAGTTTCCAAGGCGAGCGGATTGCCAGTGAAAGATCGATTAGTAAATGATTTGTAGGTTTTGATAAAGGCGAAAATTGTTATTTTTGAGAAACCGTCAGACTCGCCCAACCATTATTGTAAAGATTTTTCCAAAATCTGCACTCGTTTGATATTCCATGTTCCAGAGTTATGGTGCCAAACGCTTTCTGCTTCAAGAACCTTAAGCCTCCTTTTAAAGAGAGGAGAGTTGCAAACAAAAGTCTCGTACTCCCCACCCTCACCTGAAGGGTTCAGTCCATACTTCTCTTTCAGCTTTAGCAGCCTATCGACCCTGTCCCAGTCCAAAAGTTTTCCGAGCCACTCCCTGTCCAATCCTTCGGCGGAGACCGAAGTGAAATATACCTCAAATTTCAGATTCAGGATCTCGGTCAACAGTTCCAACTCAGGAGTCCCCCAGAGCGGGGACAAGTGTTTTAAACCCAGATCGCTGCACAATTTTTCCACTCTGCTCTTCTGGTAATTGCTGGCTATAGCACCTGTGGCTATGCCCTCAATCCCCAATCGACTCTTGAGATGGGACAAAGAATGAGTCAGTTCAGTGACTTCCTTCTCTTTTTCTCCAGATACCCTGAGGCTATGCCATTGAAGGTCCATGCAATCCGCTTGTAATCGGGCAAGTTCGACATTGGGTCGATGGAACATCCAAGAATCCGGTTTTTCAGGAATTATCGTTAAAAGGGATGCAATTTCGTGTCCTTCTCTGAGAAGCCTATAGAGGGCTAAGTGGCTGTCCTTTCCTCCGGAGTACAAGACTGCCAACCGCATGTGACCACCTCATGATGCAAGAAGTAGAGCAATCAGGCCCGTGAGGAAGATCCCATCGAATGTCCCAGCACCACCAATGCTGACGCTAGCAGCCCCCAATTTTTTGAAGTCGTTCTTGTGAAATAGATCTGCACCCAAAAGCGTGCCTATTGTACCTCCCACATAGGCAACAACTGGGGCATACTCCCCACCAACCAACAAGGCAACTATTGCGGTGAGTATTGGAGGTATAAAGCCTGGAACTACGATGCCCAGACCTTGAACGGGCCTAGAGATGAAGTATGTCACTACCGATATTAGAAGTGTGGCCAAAAATGATGCAGGAACTACAACTTGGTTGACCAGTAACAGGTAAAATGAGAGGATGAGAGGCATTATGGCTCCTCCCAAGTTTATGCAAACCATGGTGTAGGACTCTCTAGACTCGATGGATGGAATGGGGTATGGGATTCCCATAAAGTAGGCATACCTCATTATTACCACTGGGACATCGGTTCTAATCTTCCATAGGGGCACGTTCACTGTGCTGCCCATCAGGCTGAACATTAGGAAGAGCAAAAAACCGTACCATGGGAGACCGAACTGGTACAATGTCCTTCCAATAATTCCAAATAAAACAAGGGGGATCATGAAAACGAGTACGATTAAAAATACAGCCAGCATAGCACCTACAATGGGCAGGAAAAAGAACCTTCGCATATTATGACCTTAGGGACTTATTCAGAGAGAAAACATATAACTTTTTAGTTTTAGGTTTTAGTTATACGGCGGGATATCTTATGGAAAGAGCACTTGTAACACTCACCCCATCGGAGGCTAAGAGGCTTATAGGAAAAGCTGTTGCCATGATGGAGCCTGTAAAGAGTGCCATGAAAAGGGGCACCATTATCATATGCCTCGGAACGACAAACGCATTTGTCGCTGAGGAAATCATAGGCAAAGAGATCAAGGAGAAGGGCAATTTTGCCATCGGGATAATAACCCCCCGCGGGACATGTATCACTAATCCAAATAGAAGGATGAAGGAGCTGGTTATAAGGGATGGAAAGGTAACCGAACTCTCCATGAAAGATGTATTGGATGAACTCGGACCAGATGACGTGTTTATAAAAGGGGCGAATGCCATAGACCCCTTCGGAAACGCAGGCGTATTTCTGGGGTCTCATACAGGCGGCACTCTAGGGATGAGTATTGGTATTGTGCTCTCCAGAGGAGTAAGGGTGGTGGTTCCAGTAAGCCTAGAGAAGATGATCCCATATCCGATTGGGGAGATCATCCCAAGAGTTGGCAACAGAAGGTTCCGCTACTCGATGAGAATGCCAGTTGGAATGATGCTTCTGCCAGGAGAAGTTGTGACAGAAGTCGAGTCCTTCAACATCTTATTTGGATGTGAATGTTTCCCCATAGGTGGTGGAGGAGTAAACGGGGGCGAGGGGGCTAAGTGCTATTTATTAGAAGGAGAGAATCTAGAGGAGGCTTGGAAGGGGATTATGAAGATTAAAGGCGAAGAGAGAGTTTTGGCTGAGGAGGAGAACTGTAAGAGCTGCAATATGCAGTGTTGGAGGTTTGCTAGAAGTGATGCTTGAAGTGCAAGATCTGCACGTATCGGTTGAAAGGAAAGAGCTCCTACGAGGGGTTAATCTCGTCGTTGATGAAGGAGAGGTAGTTGCAATAATGGGTCATAATGCCTCAGGCAAGACTACGCTTGCGCTGACGCTCGCAGGATTCCCCCAATATAACATCACTAGAGGGAGAATCATATTCAGAGGGGAGGACATTACATTTAAGGCGATTCATGAGAGAGCGAAGGCAGGTCTTGCCATCGCATTCCAGTCGCCCCCAGCGATCAGGGGCATAAAACTAGGAGACATGATCGCGCTTGCCGGGGGGGTTAACCCTTGGACTTACAAATTGGACACAGGATTTGTGGAGGGAGTCCTGAGGAAAGTCAACCTAGAGCCGTCTCTCTACAGGGATAGAGAGCTGAATGTCGGTTTCTCCGGAGGAGAAAGAAAGAGGAGTGAGCTGGCCCAGATATTTGCTATGAAGCCCAAGCTGATCATTTTGGATGAGATTGACAGCGGCGTTGATATAGATTCCCTCAGGATCCTTGGCGGTTCATTGAGGGAGTACATAGAAGCTAATCGGTGTTCAGCTATAGTCATAACCCACCACAGACACATACTCCAGTACCTCAAACCCAAAAAAGTCCATATAATGTCCAATGGAAAGATAGTGCTGAGCGGCACATACGAAGAGTTGATACCAAAGATAGAGAGTCTAGGCTATGAGGCTTTGATAAAGGGGGCATCGCCAAATGAGTGAGAGTTGGAGAGAGAAGTTCAAAATGAAGGCTATGGAGGCGCTAACCAAGAGAGCGCCATTTGGAAATGATATCGACCTGAGTGGCTTTATTGGGCAAGCGATCTCTAGGGGAACAATTCCCGAGGACGCCGCTAACAAAGCGCTGGAGGTAGGCATAGAGCTGACAGATAAAAAGAGTGGCATTTATTTCCAACTTGATCACTCGGTGGTTCTGTCGCAGTTAGCCTCTAAAATAAAAGGCTTGGAATTAATGCCCATTGATGATGCCCTCTCGAGGTATGAGTGGCTCAGACAATACTACTGGAAGGCACTGTCCGTAGAACAGGATAAATATACCGCAACCGCTGAACTCAATAGGACGAAAGGGTATTTCATAAGGGCATTGGCAAATGAGAAGGTAACGCAGCCAGTACAGGCATGTCTTTTTATCGACTCTGAGGGGCTTCTTCAGGCACCGCATAACATAATTATAGCGGAAGAAGGTTCCGAGATCAATATTGTAACTGGTTGTACAGTAGGAAACAGAGCCAAGAGGGCGGCGCATCTAGGAATAACCGAATTTTACGTAAAGAAGAATGCCAAAGTTATTTTTACAATGATACACAGCTGGGGAGAGGAAACATACGTTAGACCTAGGACGGGCGCAATTGTTGAGGAGGGGGGAGTTTTCATCTCAAATTATGTGCTCATCAAGCCTGTCCGTGACATTCAGAGCTATCCCACAGCTTATCTGCTTGGGAAGGGAGCAAAAGCAAAATTCAACTCCATAATTTACGCTAGCAAAGATTCTTTAATCGATTTAGGGAACAGGATAATACTCATGGAAGAGGGGAGCTCAGGTGAGTCGGTATTCAAGGTGGTCGCTACTGGAACCGCAAGAGTTTACAACAGGGGACAGATAATCGGTCAGAGCAGAGATACTAAGGGACACTTAGAGTGTAGGGGAATGATCTTATGTCCCACTGCATCGGTGATCGCCATCCCGGAACTAATAGCAGAACATTCAGATACCGAGCTCTCACATGAAGCAGCTATAGGAAAGCTGCAGGAGGAGCAGCTCCACTACATCATGTCCAGAGGAATACCGCCAGATGAGGCGATAAGCATACTTGTAAAGGGATTCTTGGACCCTGGTCTGCCAGGGCTACCTGAGAGCCTGCAGGCGGAGATAAGAAAAAGGCTTTTCATGGTTGAAAGGGGGCTCGTCAAGGGTTCTGAGGTCAAAGGAGAGTGACATCGCCCGAGTATACTTTTTTAATAATGCCCTTGCAGTTAATTAAAAGGGAGCCGTCTTCGTCGATGTCTACTGCAAGTCCTCTCAATATCCCGTCTGGCATGCAGACCTCAACCATCCGCCCGATCGTGCAGGAGTTAGAACGCCAGAGAGAAAGGACCCTAGAGAAGCCTTTTTCCAAGACCTCAAGATAAAGGTCCTCTGAGTTTTTTAAAATCATGCTAAGCAATTCTGCTCTATCTACTTTGGTGCCAAGGACATCGCGTAATGAGATCGCAGAGTTGCGTATTTCGCTTGGTAGGTCGGTGAGTGAAGTGTTCACATTTATGCCTATACCTGCGATTATGTAATCCACTCGGTCTGTCTCTGTTGATGCCTCTAAAAGTATGCCGCATACCTTTCTTTGATCTATGAGGACGTCATTCGGCCACTTTAAAGATGCCTTTATTCCGAATGTTTTGAGAGCTGTAACGATCGCTACGCCGAATAATAAAGTCAATTTATGCAACTCCTTTGGTGGCATCGAAGGGCGCAAGAGGAGACTGAACCAAAGCCCCCCTCTCGGGGAGGACCAAACTCTATTCATTCGACCCTTACCGCGGGTCTGCTCCAAAGCTATGACTACCGTGCCTTCGGGAGCGCCTTTTTCAG
Source organism: Thermoproteota archaeon (assembly GCA_029887795.1). GTDB lineage: Archaea > Thermoproteota > Methanomethylicia > Methanomethylicales > Methanomethylicaceae > WYZ-LMO10. The sequence goes on along the minus strand of JARXPE010000016.1, from coordinate 1,716 downwards.
CGAGTTTACCCATGTAAATTTGGGTTGAATCTATAGAGTCTAATGTTATGATCTCTTTTCCAAATAAGCGCGTTTTTAATCGCACCTTTATTTCCAGGGGCAGTAGACCGTCAAATCTCGGGACGAGCCGGTAGCCTTTTCTCCGGATTGCCTCTATGTTGTAGCCAAGTTTTCTAAGCTGCTGGATCCGCTTGAAAACTGCAGTCCGGCTTACCCCCAACTCGTTTGCAATTCTTTGACCTGATACGAAAGAACCAGTTATTAGGAGATCATCAATTCGGTTAGACAAGAGAACCACAAAAATTGGAAAATTGGGGGTGCTTTTATATGGCACCCTCTTTCCTTAAGGCTTCTATCTGTTCTTTAGTATATCCCAGAAGGTTTGTGAGAACCTCTTCGGTGTGCTGACCGAGCAACGGCGCAGGCTTGAAGACCTTTATCGGGGTCTCTGAGAACTTGATGGGGCAACCCGCGATCCTGACCTTTCCGTATTGGGGCTGTTCAACCTCTACGATCATCTCTCTCGCCTTTGTGTGCGGATCTTCCACAGCTTCGGCTACATTGTATACTGGAGCGGACGGTACATCATTCGCAAGGAGCAGTTTGGCTATTTCCCATCGGGTCTTGTCTTGGGTCCATTCCTCAATAAGAGACTTCAGCACAGATTCGTTCTTGCACCTTAAGGGGTTCGTGGCGAACCTTGGGTCGTTGATCCACTCCTGCTTGCCTATAGCAGTGCAGAACCTCTTCCAAATAGCATCGTTACCTACAGCGATTACCACGTATCCATCCTTAGCCTTGAAGACATCGAATGGTGTTATTGTAGGGTGCTTTGCTCCGATTCTTGTTGGAGGCTTACCTTCTAGCGTGTAGCGTATGACCGCATTTTCCAATACAGCGATCATAGAGTCCATCTGTGCGACGTCAATCTTCTGACCCTTCCCTGTTATGTCTCTATATCTGAGGGCTGCGAGTATGCCTATGCACAGGAACATTCCGGCTATTATATCACCGATCGAGGATCCAGCTCTGCATGGAGGTTTGTCAGGCCAGCCATTAAGATCCATGAAGCCGCCCATAGCCTGACCTATGATGTCGTAGCTAGGCCACTGGCTGTATGGACCGAAGTGACCGAAGCCTGAGCCACAGGCGTATATTAGGCGGGGGTTTACCTTCTTCAACTCTTCGTACCCAAGCCCCCATTCGTCCAAAGTGCCTGGCTTGAAGTTCTCGATGAGTACGTCGCTCTTCTTGACAAGCTCTTTTAGGATCTCTTTTGCTTTTGGATTCTTTAGGTTCAATGTTATTCCTTTATGGTTTCGGTGGATGCTCACGTAATATCCGCTCTTATCGGGTCCCTGAACATTCGGGAAAAAAGGCCCCCATTCTCTGTTCATCTCTCCGGTACCTGGGCGTTCAACTTTTATAACCTCAGCGCCCAAGTCTGCTAGCAACATTCCGCAATAAGGTCCAAAAAGGGCACCGGTCACGCTCAAAACACGTATTCCTTCTAATGGTCTCTGCAAGGTTAATCACTCCTACAGTGTGAGCAAAAACATTATCCCATAAATAAGAGTTTTGATTTTGTTGAGTTGAGGTTAAAATAATAACTTTTATTATTTCGGACGTTAAATGGATCACTAATTCCTAAAATATGTTAGTTGATATGGAATTTGAAGATATTAAGGAAGAAAGTGAAAGATTATGAGACGGCTT
>JARXPE010000015.1 GCA_029887795.1 Thermoproteota archaeon | reverse complement strand
CTATCGGACATCTTAAGGCGCCTCCATAAGCTTTGGTACACCCCTGACCGCCCCCGCGATGATATCCTCCGGCCTTGGGGCGCAGCCAGGAACCTTCACATCTACTGGGATTACTTTCTCCACAGGACCAACTACTTCTTCATTAAGGCCGATATCGCCAACCATGTTCGTAAATACATTCCCATTGACGGCGCAGGATCCTACTGCGAGTACGGCCTTGGGTTCTGGTATCATTTCATATATTTTTTTGAGCGGCTCGACCATCTGCCAAGGCACACATCCACTGACGATTAGTACGTCAGCCTCCCTTGGGTTCCATGTCAAAAGGACTCTATACTGTTCTAGGTCGTACCTTGGAGACAGCAAAGCGTTCAGGACTTCTATATCGCAGCCGTTGCATCCTTCGGTGTATACTACCATGGCATGTATAGCATTTTTTCTTGCGGTAGCCTTCAAGCCCATCATTTCTTACCTCCTCTCAGGAATTCGAGGGTCTCTGGCGGTATCAACTTCTTAAGCTCCTCAATCTTCTCCGGAGGGGCTCTTATTGGTTTCTTAAGGATCTCTTGTAGTGTTAGTTTCGGGCTGCCCACATCCCTGGCATGGATGGGCGCCGCCTCACCGAAGACGGAATATATGGGGCAGAAATCGTGACAGTTGAGGCAGAATACACACTTCATTAGATCTATGCGAGGTACTTGTTCACGCATGTAACCCTCAGCAATTTCGACCGGCTTATCGAGCTTAACCATGGTTATTGCCTGGGTTGGGCAGACCTTAGCGCACCCAGCACAACCTATGCACATCTCATCCAGCACAGTCTCCCATGCAGGGACTGAGAGTGTGAGGACCTTGTTGCGTATTTCTAAACTGGTGGCTCTGTCGGATCTTAACACGATTCTAACAAAATTTCTGTAGGCACCCTGAAGCATCAATCTCAAAAAGGTTATCATGGGATTACCACCGCCTCACTGGCATAGCCAGAAACTTTTTTAGTGCTGTAAACCTTTACGACGCGGATGCAGTCCGTCGGGCATGTTGTGGCACATGCACCACAACCTATGCATTTGGAATTGTTGACATAAGCCAGCCCATCCTTGAGGTACACTGCATTGTCACCCTTCAGAGTTATTTTGCAAGCATCTACACAAAGACCACAACCAATGCAGAGGTTCCTGTTTATGTAAACAGACCATTGCTTCAATTCTCGGGTTGGCAGAACATTCAGGATGGGGATAGCCCCAACGGGGCAGTGAGATGCGCAAAGCTCGCAGAGTATACATTTTGAAACGTCAACAACCGGCTTCTTCTCTATGATAGGGTTAAACTTTATCGCATCAGTTGGGCAGACCTTAACACATGTGCCACATCTTATGCAAAGATCTGCTGGCAAACTCATAGTATATTACCTCCCCAACTTACGCTCTTTATGGATAGAGCACCCACAGGGCAAGACTTTATGCATCGACCGCACATGACACAGTAACCCGCAGGGTAACGGTCCTTGAGGTACATCGTCTGTGGAGGGCAAACCCGTACGCATTCCCCACAAAGCGTGCAGAGTTCAGGGTTCAACTTGATCCTATTCATTTCAAATCTAAGTGCTCCATTAGGGCACACCCTTGCGCATAGGGAGCAGAGAGTGCAGTTTATTATAGATGGGCGGGCATCCCCCTTCTTAATCTTCAGTTTGCCCTCGTACAACTGTATAGCTCCAACCGGGCACTTCTCGTAGCATTCCATGCACATGACGCATGTGATCTTTATGCTTCTTTCCGCGTAAGACTGCGTGTTATAGTACAGCTTTCCGGCTTCCTCGGGCTTGATCTTTCCCTCATAAGAATCAATGGCCTTAACAGGGCATACCTCGGCGCATAAGTTGCAATGGGTACATAGACCCCTCTCTTCGATGGTGAACTTTATTGCATCAGTGGGGCAGATATTCCTACATCTCCCACAAAGTATGCACTTTGACATGTCCCGGAAGATCTTCCGCTTTGATACTTGCATTGCCTTTGCAACTTGAACGCTCATTTTGTGACCACAACCTCCACTTTTTTACCCTCAAGTATCTCTTTGAGCCGCTCAGGTGTTGCTATTTCAAGAACAATCGAGTAGTCGATTGGGCGGGGGATATATCTGCCGAGATCGAATCGGGCGTTTTTGGGACAGACTCTAACGCATAACCCGCACCTTACACAGATCCCCCTAACTCTCTCTTTCTTCAGATTCTCATCAAATACGATCTTAGCAAACCCAAACGGACAATGCTTGACGCAAAGACCACAGAGGGTGCACCTCGCCCTATCAACGTACCAACCCCCAAACCTATTCTTTCTTATGGCTTGGGTCGGACACACGCGCGCGCACTCCCCACAAGTCGTGCAGCTGAAAGGAATTCCATCTGGATGCTTGATGCAATCTGTAGGGCAAACCTCCCAACATTTTCCGCATTTGTCGCAATCAGATGTTGTTAGGTACATTATCACTCACCTTTCAGAGCCTTACCTATTAGGATCCCAATAGTTGCACCAATTAGGGGGGTGGCAAACCCTAAGCCCGGCATAATGTAGCCACCGTAAATCGAGTAGGTAAACATGAAGGCGCCAAATAGCAGGGCGCCAACAATGCTGAAGATTATAACCAGCACCGCCGTCCCCTTCGAGATCTTACCAGAGAGTTGGGTCCCAAAGAGAACCCCCAGAATTATTGAAATTATGAATGGTGTTATCTCTCCAATTAACATTCTATTTTCCTCCTTTCTCTTGGTCTTCTGCCGGCTCAGACCAGCCATAGAGGAAGGCAAAATAGATCAGTCCGATCGCTCCGACCACGTTGAACGCTTCTGCGATGTTAATGAGTGGGATTATGCCAGGGGTGGAGTAAAATATGCCCTCTTGGAGGTATAGCGAGAGCCTGAATGGATCTCCAAATATACTGTGCAGGGTCGGTGAGACAATGTTCCAGATATCAGCACCCACGTTGTACTGCCAATATCCTGAAGTCAGGAAACCTGGTAGACCCAAAAGGGTGTAGCCGCCCAGCCCGACGGCGCCTATGCCGATCAGAAAGCGTTTGCCGAACCTTATCGGGTTATCCTTTCCGTAAAATATTGCAGCCAACAAGTAAGCAGAGGTCATTATAACTCCGCACTGGAAGCCGCCCCCTCCAGAGGTAGAAGATGCCGTTACAACCATAATGCCGTAAGAGAATAAGAGTATCGCAGCTGGTAGACCAAGGAATCTTAGGATAACTGTAAGGGACTCAGTCCGATACTCTAGGGGCGGAGAGGTCGCTGGAGCCTCTTCAGAATAATGCTTCATCTGAACCACACCCCTACCTATTACGAGGGCGGAGACCACCGCGCCCACATAAATAACGGCAGTCTCTATCAAAGTATCAAAGCCACGCCAATCATAGACCCAAGTTGCTATATTATTTGGAGCGACCAAATAAGCCAAGATATTGTAGATCCTACTTATTCCGGGGCTTACGTTCCCTGCTAGTTTTTCCAAAGAGGAAAACAATCCTACGCCGATTATGAGAAGTGCAATTACGGCTATTATGCCCCTTTTACCCCTAAGTTCGGATGGATCCATTCATCATCTCCCCCATAAGGTAACTGCAATTATGATTGCAAAGTAAATTACAACCCAGTAGAGAACTCTATTGAGATCGTTGCTGTTCTCTTTTTCCAAGGTCGTTATGAGAGGAGCAAAATAGAGTATTCCCGCGATTACCGCGACAAGTAAGACCATGCCCAGCGGTATAGAAAATATTCTGAAAAATGATGCAAGGATCAACGCAAAAACCAAAGACTGAAGCTCTCCGGTCATGTACCCAGTCATCATATTAGTATACCCGCTGCCCTTTACAAAAGAACTGATCCATTTCTTGACCTTATCAAATAAAGTATCTACAGATACCATGGGATGCTCACCGCCTGTGCAACAGGTGTTATAAAACTCACAACAATAGTCGGATAAACGCCAATAATTAGCGTCATGGCAACAAAGAACCACAGTCCAATATAAAGGGCTCTTGGAACCTTAACTTCAGTAACAGTTTCTGAAGTTTCAGGAGGCTTTAAGAACAATCTGTAAACAGCTCTGAAGAGTGCTATAAACGTGGTTACAGAGACCATTAGGATTACTGCAGCCACCTCTGGAAGACCGACCTTTAGGGCAGCCTGGATGAGTATAAGTTCACTTTGGAAGCCGTTGAATGGAGGTATTCCTGAGGCTGCCATTGTACCAAGGATAACGGCCATTCCGAGCCAAGGCGCTTTTTTGGCTAATCCCAAAGAATTCCTTGTTGAGGTCTTCCCTCCAAAATAGTAAAGCGCCTCACAGCAAAGTAACAATACGGTCATGTAAATCACATCATTAACAGCTTGAAATATTCCTCCCACAAGCCCCTCGGTTGTGCCCAGAGATATTCCCACTGTAACAAGTCCGCTGTGGCTAATTATGAGATAAGCCAAGATCCATCTGAAGTCCGTCTGAATAAGTGCCATGACAACGCCTAGCATCATAGTAATGACGCTAATGGCCAACATGACTTCCCTTACAAAGGGCAGAGTGCCGAATATCCGCAGCATGACAATACCGATTGCGACGAGCATTAGTTTTGACTGAGTCTGAAGCATTGCAGTGCCGTGTGGAAAAGATGCCCCGTATACCTCTGACTTAAGTGGGTGAATTGGCGCAAGTCCACCAGCATATATCCAAGATAGCACAAAGAATGCAAAGGCTACATAAAGAATTATAGACATGTCACCAAGGTTTACCGATTGAAGATATCTTATGGCGTCTGAGATGTTCGAATATCCGGTAAGTCCCAATATGAGAGCCAATGCAATAGCGAGACCTGCTCCGCTGAGAGCTGAGAAGAAGGTATACTTGAGAGCTGCCTTATGACTAACACTAGTCCCAGAACCTACAACAACACCCGCTACAACCAAGCTGCCGATTTCTACAGCGATCCATAGATGATAGAGATCATTAACCATGATTATTATAACTGCAGAAGCGAATAACAGGAAGATCATACCCATGTAGGGACCTTGGCGTTTTGTTAGTCCACCAGAAGCAACAGCAACCACGAATATCAAAATTAAAGACATTACAAATATCATCACCTGCTGGAGTGGCCCAAAGTAAAACTCCAATGCTAGACGCCAAGCTGGAAAGCTAGGGTCAAACGTAAAGGTTAGAGTTTCTGGACGCAAGGCTGGCAGTCCAGTAAACCAATGGTACCCATAGGATGAGAACAATGCTATTAGTGCAAGACATACGGCAGAGAGTATCGAAATGACCTTTATCAGGCGGACCCTATTATACACGAGATTAACTACAACCGCAACAAGAATAGGGATCACTACGAGTAGTGGGATTGACCAAAGATTTGATGGATATGCGCTCATCTTCGCTCACCCTTTAGAACCTTAGAAGCTTTAAGTGTACCATATCGTCTATAGAGCATAATTGCCAAGGCGACCAGTATTGCGGTTGTACTCACTCCAATGACAATGTTGGTTAGAACAATCCCAACTGGAAAGACAAGGGCAGCCCTAGTCGCAAACTCTGAAACCGACATCCCTGGTATCAGTATGGGAACGACCCCGCCCTCCACATAACCCAAAGCCACCAATAACAAATTAACACCATCCGAGAGCAATGTGAAAGATATTATTTTTTTGATCAGGTTATCGAGGAAAAGCATGCCCGCTATGCCTATTACAACAAGTGCGGCAGCCGCAATAAAGCCCAATAGTTGGATTGTAACCTCTATCAATCTTCTTCAGTCCTCCTTGTTTTGAATATTCCCAGAATAATTATTCCTGGGAGCAGTACTGTGCCAACAATTGCCTGTGTTAAACCAAGGTCCGGGGCTAAGAGTGCTTGGAAGAAGAATGCTAAGGCTATGCTTTCAGCACCCGATATGAAGGCGGCTCTTAAAAGATCTTTTTGGAGTAGGGCGGCAACCGCGCCCACTGTTATTGCGACCACCATGACATATGCCATCGCTATAAAACTTGAAGATAGTTCAATCATTTTTGCAACCTCCTTTGGTAGCTATAATAATAGGCATTCGCAAGAGCGTTCCCGCAGAACGGTATTAAAACAAAGAAGAAGAACCCCACCGCAACAAGGTCGAGCCTGAATATAAGCAGCCCTCCGAATATCATGACCAACGAGGCCACGGTGTCAATAACGCCAGTTATGTGGTTCCTTGCGTAGAAGATGTTTGGACCGTATTCGTCTCCAAATCTGAAGAGACCTACGGCAGCACCTATCATAGGCACGACACCAGCGAACATTATCCCCCCAGCACCGATCTTGCCAACAACGCTAATTGCTGTGTCAAATGGAATTCCATTGAATATTAGAAATACGACCAGCAAGACAAAAACGATTATTAGTGATGGAATCAGCTTACTTGGCTCTATTACGAAGGTGCCCTTCTTAATGTTCCATGCCACGAAAGCTATGACAGCAAGCCCATACAGTATCACGAAGATCTCGTTTATCATTCGCCCTCCTCCATCCTGAATAATCTCGCAAAGATTATTGTGCCCACAGCGCCAAGAACAAGGAGTGCGATTGCTGTGTCCCTTGCAAATTCAACTTCAAATATGATCTGGATTATATAAAGGCTCACACCTGCTGCTGTCGTTAGGGCACTAACGCCCATAAGAGAGGTTACAGCCTCTCCTTTTAGTGCAAGTCTCAGTGCGCCCAAACCAGCTATGGCTACAGCAATCATGAAAGTAAATGCGCCCCAAAAGAAAACAGAATCAGCCAGTTCTGTCAATAATGCAACATCCATCATTTCTCCAACCACCTTTCAATATGAGGTTCTAAGGGAATGACTTCCCCCCGTGTTCTCGGGTTGATAGCCCCCACATAGAGTCTTTTCACAGGAACGTCTACCTCGATGGTTACGGTGCCAGGGGTATAGGTGATGCTGTTTGCGAGCATTGTCTGTGATATGGGCTTTGCAAGTATAGAGTCGATAGGAATAATAACGGGGTCAATATCCCCATTAAAGCATCTTTTCGTGACGTCTATAATTGATGCCATTATTTCTCTTATCAGACGTAACCAAAAACGAACTCCCCACATAAATGCCAAGTTGACTCACCTTGCAACCTTTTTCAGACTTGCAAGAAACTTCCTCCCATAATCCATGTAAATACCTTCGTATCCAGGTTTGACCTCGATTGCGATACTGCGGTCCTTCCCGTCGCCAACATAAATTATCAGGTGAATAGTTCTGCCCCTAACTTTTTTGTGGAGGTGGATCACTTTATTTGACGGATCCTCAAAGGCAATTTGATAGCTTTCGGAGGATGCGACTTCTTTTATTTTCTCGAAGAGAGCAGAACCGTTGATGTAGAACCTTGCAAAGATAGGGGGCGCCATTTTTGCACGTCCCTGTGATAACCAAGTTTTATAGCAGAACGTATTAATAATTTTTTGCATAAGCAACGCTAGGATAATCCAGAGGGGATACAGACGAGAATTGTGGCAGATCTGCATATCCACAGCACGTATAGTAGAGCGACGAGCAAGGACATGACAGTGAGAAACTTGGAAATGGGCGCCTCTGTGAAAGGGATAAACGTTCTAGGCACAGGAGACTTCACCCATCCAAAGTGGAGGGAGGAGCTTAAGAATTTGAGAGAGGAGGGCGGGCTTTACAGTACCAACAATAGTAATACCAGATTCATAGTCACTGGCGAAGTCTGCACCAATTTTGAATATAAAGGTAAAACAAGAAGGATTCATCATCTGATACTGTTGCCCTCACTTGAGGTTGCTGAGCAGGTCTGTGAAAGACTCGCAAGATACGGAGACTTGGAAGCGGATGGCAGACCAAATCTATCCATGACGGGGGCAGAGTTGGTCGATGAGGTGGTAGAGTTTGGAGAGGAGTGCCTCGTCATTCCAGCACATATCTGGACGCCTTGGTTCTCCCTTTTTGGGGACAGGGGTGGTATAGACAGGATTGAGGAGTGCTACGAGGATCAAACGCCTCATGTATACGCATTAGAGACAGGGCTCTCCTCGGATCCGCCCATGAACTGGAGGGTCAGCGCACTTGACTCCTTCACTCTGGTGTCCAATAGCGATAGCCACAGCCCAAGTCCTTGGAGGTTGGGCAGGGAGGCGAACATAATAGAGGTTCGAGAGCTCAGTTATTCGGATCTCGTTAAAGCCATTATGGAGGGTGGAGAAAAAGTAACCACCATAGAGGTAGATCCGGCTTATGGTAAGTATCATTGGACAGGTCATAGAAATTGCAATGTATCGCTCCCTCCAGATGAGGCCATCAAGTTGAAGGGTATTTGTCCCGTGTGTGGTAAAAAAATGACGAAAGGAGTGGCCGAGAGGGTCGAAGAGCTTGCCGATAGACCAGAAGGCGAAGGTCCAAAAAAAAGGCAGAGGTTTTTGAAGATTCTACCCCTCAGCGATATAATAGCAACCTATCTTGGGAAAGATCCCTTCTCAGCAGATGTTCAAAAAATGTACTGGGATCTCTTGAAAAAATTCAGTAACGAGTTGCAAGTTCTCTTGGAGGTACCGATGGACGAGCTTGAAAAAGCCTGCGGAAGAGATCTGGCAAAACTGATAATCATGAATCGAGAAAATCGCATCCGCATCATTCCTGGATATGATGGAGTTTATGGAAAGATTGAAATTGATGGCAATATGGAAAGAGTGAGTTTTTTAAGGAGGCCTAAGAACCTAGAAGATTATATCAACGATAGGAAGGTAGATGCCAATGGGCAAGGCTCCTGACAGGTCTCAGTGGGCAGGAAATTTTGGAGAGTGGTTCCACAGAGTACTCTCAGAGGTTCCAGTTTACGATATCAGATACCCTGTTAAGGGCACAGGGGTTTGGACGCCCTATGGATTCAAGATAAGGAAGGAGGTAACAGATGTAATTAGGGAGGAGCTTGTGAAGAGGGGCCATGAGGAGGTCCTTTTCCCTCTACTCATACCTGAGTACATGCTCAAGAAGGAGGCGGAGCACATCAGAAATTTTGAGGAACAAGTATTCTGGGTGACGCATGGCGGCACAACACCTCTCGACGTAAAGCTAGCATTGAGACCGACAAGCGAGACCGCGATATATCCTATGTTCCAGCTTTGGATAAACGCATACTCAGATCTTCCTGTCAAGATCTTTCAGATAGTTAGCGTATTCAGATATGAGACCAAAGCCACAAAGCCAATGATAAGGGTCAGGGAGGTCAGCACATTCAAAGAGGCACATACTGCACATGCAACGAGAGAGGAGGCAGAGATGCAGGTTAAAGAGGGCGTAGAAATTTACAGCAGAATATTTGAAAGGTTGGGGATTCCTTTCGTAAAGTCAGTGAGGCCTGACTGGGATAAATTTCCAGGTGCTGAATACTCGGTCGCATTTGATACCGTTATGCCAGATGGAAAGGTTCTACAAATTGGGACAGTTCATTTCTTAGGACAGGGATTCTCAAAGGCCTTTGATATAAAGTACATGAAGGCAGACGGCGGGTATGAGAACGTCTGGCAAACTTGCTACGGGATCTCAGAGAGAGTTATAGCTGCTCTCATATCTGTACATGGGGACGATCATGGGCTCGTGTTGCCAAGCAGAGTCGCGCCTATTCAAGTTGTGGTCATTCCTATCGTTTATAAAGGTAGGGAGGACGAGATTTTGAGGGCCTGTGTGGGGGTTGCAGAGGAGCTTGAGAAAGCAGGGTTTAGGGTCAAATTAGATGATAGGAAGGAAGAAACCCCTGGCAGCAAATATTTCACGTGGGAGCTTAAGGGTGTGCCAGTCAGGGTCGAGTTGGGACCAAGAGACTTTGATAAAGGGACCGCAGTCCTCGTCAGGAGAGACTCGCTTGAAAAAGTCACTGTTGAGAGGACAAGTCTGGTGGAAGAGGTAAAATCACTCCTCGAGAGGATTGATCTGGATTTAAAGGAAAGGGCAAAGAAATGGCTGGATGAGCAGATCGTAAAGAAGGAAGATCTTGAAGATGCGAAAAAAGTGCTGGAGAGTCGGGGCGGGATCGTGGAGTTGAACTGGTGCGGTAATGTTGGATGTGGGCAGGATCTCGAGGCGAAGTTAGATGCGAGAGTACTTGGAATTCCGTACGAAGATTCCAGGAACCCAGAAGGTTCATGTGTAAATTGTAATTCCAAAGCCAATATGATCATCAGAGTAGCAAGGTCATACTAGCAAATTGAGAGCTTCTCTTCCGCTGATGCCAGGCTTGATGCCCAGCCCCATAGCTTTTTTGGTAGAATACACGACGGGTCTTTCCAAGATCTCGTCGAAGTTCTTCACGCCGCTTACAATTGCAGCAGCCAGACCAACCTTTTCGGCAACCTCTGGATTTAAATAACCGCAGAAGATTATTCCCTTTCTTCCCCTTATGAGAATGAGGGGAGGGGCCTCCGGCACGGATATTTTTATGCCGATTGCATTAGTATTTTCAATTTGTGAGATCTCTATCATGATATATTTTTCCTCCGACAATTTTTTTAAGTATTATCACGGAAGCGCATAGTTCCACAATGTATCCTAAAAAACAAAAAAAGCTTAAGGTGTTTAGCTTGACCGGTCGGCAAAGTGTTTTATGATATTTTTCGGATTAAGTTTTGAAGCGATATAATCAAATGCAAGTTCCGGATCGCTCTTTGCACCACAAGTGAAGACGTCAACAGTTGCATAGTTGAGTTCGCTCCAAGTGTGAATCGCTATATGGCTCTCCAAAACAAGAGCCATAACAGAAACTCCTCCCTTCTCGCCCCCGAATTTCCAAGTTTTTGTATCCCAGATAGTCATCTTTGCGAGTTTTGCAGCCTCTATAACAATACTCTTCAGAAATGATTCATTGTTTATTAGGTTCGGGTCGCAGCCATAGAGGTTTCCGTATACATGCTTGCCAACGATCTGCTTTTCTTTATCGACACAGGCAGTGATCACTTTTGTTTCGAGATCCTCCTCGCATATTGGAAAGTTCTACAATTTTGCAGAGAAATGTAAGTTGTATTTAAAGTTAACCATTTCCTCGAGAGTGCGGCTATCGGGAAAAAGAAAGCTAATTTTTTAATGGTTCGAACCCTTTATGATAAAAATTTCACTCGATCAAAGACTTTGGAAGAAGAGGTGTTTTAAGTTCGAATCTGAGGAGGTAGCCCCCAGCTCCCTAAGACTTACTACCCATGGTTAAAGGAGTATAGAGTTGTAGGTGAAAGAGTTTATGCTCTGGTTGTCTCTGAGGGGGCGTACAGGACTCTTTTAATGTAATTCTTTCTGTTTCTATGGAGCGGTCTTAGACCTTTACGTTCTTTAGCAGGGACTTTTGGGGTCTGAGACCTTACTTTTCCCGCCTTTGTTAGAGATCCGTGTGATGGCATATAATCACATCCAAACTACTGAATGAGGCGTGAGATAAAAAGTTTGCTACGCTATGATTATGCTTCATTGACAGTTTTCATTATTATTTCCAACGGTGCATTAGTTTTGAAGGCTTTTGGATTGAAGTGTGTTGGGGACGCGGCGTACCCTATCTCCTTAAGCCTCTGGACAATTAATGATACTGGAGGAGGTCCACGCTTCAGTTTGCTCGAGAGTGAGTCCACAGAATAGTATGTTGGAGGCATCCCAGACTCTTCGATTAGTAAGTTAAGCATCTTTTCGATCCGCTTTTTAGTATTAAGTGAGGAGAGATCCTGTTCCATCATAGATTGTAGAAAACGCCTGTCTGCAAGAGGGCCGCACCACAGAGGTCCAGCTCTCTTGAGAGGTCTTTGGCATGAAGGACAAGATGTAATAACTGCGCCGCTTAGTGGAACTGTATCCCTCCAGCTGCAATTTGGGCAGTAAAGCAAATATCCCAACAAGGAGGCTGAAGAGTCCGCTTTTTTGGCACCCAGATCCAGCTGAAGGTACGCTCGAAAGTAATGGTCTACACTGTAGGATAGCAGAACCACTACTCCGAAGTCCTCTCTTATTGAGGCAAAGACTGCAGAGCCTATCAGTATCCTAAGACCGACCTCGTGGCAGATTTCGCCTCTCAGCGGGAAAGCACCGTACTTCCGGAGGCATGGCTTCACGTACACTCCACATAGGGGAGCGGTATCAGTGGCGGTTAATGCGACAACTCCCTTATTCTTTATAGCTCTAATTGCAGAGTCAAGAAACGGGATGGGGGTTCCAAAGGGATCAAGATCTACAAAGTCGAACCTCTTTCCGGGCTCGGAGTGTGTGGTCAATAGTAAATTGGCGTCTTTATGCTCAACCTCAACCTTTTCCTCTAGCCCGTTAATTTTTACATTTTCCAATATTATCGGAATAGCATCTTTGTTTAGATCGCCAACTACGCTCTTTTCAACGCCATCAACCTCTTTTGCATATCTTATACCTCTGACGCCAACGCCTGCCAACGGGTCGCAAACAGTCACGTTATGATTGATTTTATTTATGTAGGACTTTAGTGCCAAAACAGCCAAATCCCTGCTGAATTCCATTTTGGGATTATAAAACACGGGAGCCCTCGAAGGATCGTATGCGCCTTTTCTGGCATACTCAGCGAAGTCGGGCACTCTGAGGGAGGTCTTACCCTCTCTTATTTCAATAAGTCTCAAAGCGATCCCTCAATGAAGTGCTTTACAATTTCGCCAGGGAGGCGATTTCTATTGTGCTCTGTGACCTCGAAGACTCTCATGTTTTGAAAATTTGATACAATGTTGCGAACTAGACCGATGTGTACAACAGCGATGAGCTTTTTATCACTCATCAAAGCCTTCATGGTGATGTTGCGAAAAGCACCACTCTTCATCTCCATCGGACCGATTTCGTCTATTGCAGTAAGGTCGGCTTCATCCAACGATCGGCTTATTGCACTCGTCGAGATCCTATCCAAGTCGCCAATGTTTACGTAATACCGACCGACCATAGGTCCATTTGAGGGGGTTGTGGATGCCAGAGTTCCTCGCTCTCCGGTGAGAAGATCAACGATCTCGAATGCTATCCTCTTGGCACCAACTCTGACTTCCGGACAGATGATGCCGCCTACTCGCCACCCATTTGCTTTTAGGAGTTTAATGACTTCTTTGAGGACTGTAGATTTTCCTATGCCTGGACGACCGGTTATTATCGCCTTCAAAATGATCAGGATTTTATAGAGTGTTCATCGGTTTAAGAATTTCTATGTTGGTTCATGGTGATAAAAGATAATATGGTTTTTAAAAGTGGTGAGATAATTTAAATCGCTGGTGGTTAACACGAAGCTCGTTGCGGGAATTGACGAGGCGGGTAGGGGGCCTGTCATTGGACCAATGGTTATCGCTGGAGTTCTAATTGAAGATGAGAGAGTACATGTACTCTACGATTTGGGAGTCAGGGACTCAAAAAGATTGACCCCAAAGCGGAGAGAGAGACTTTATCCTGAGATTCTGAAGGAGGTCAAGTCATATCATGTGGAAGTTGTAGACGCAAAAGTCATAGACTTAGAAAGGGGCAGAAAGAACCTCAATGTAATCGAGTTGGAGGGCATGGCCAAAATAATTTCTAAGCTGAGACCAGACTTGGTTCAAGTCGGAAGTATAGAATTCAAGACCGAAAAGTTTAGGGATAAACTCTTGCGGAGAGTCGAAGTCCCTGAGATTGTCTCGGCTCACCATGCAGAAGATCTCTTTCCAGCTGTTGCAGCCGCATCCATAATAGCAAAAGTCACAAGAGACAGACTTGTCGCAAAGCTAAGGGAAATTTACGGGGACTTTGGGTCTGGATACCCGTCTGACCCGAAGACCGTAGAGTTCCTTAGACACGTCATAAATAGAGGAGAGTTACCTGAATTTGTTAGGAGCAGCTGGGGCACCGTTCAGAGGATCGTCAAACTCAGTTCGTGCAATACCCGGTCAGGTCTATATTGAGTATTCGCTCCAAGTCCTTAATCGTCTCTGCCTTCCGTATCTCATCTATTGGGATCGAGACTATGTCAAGCTTTCCTCCACCAAAAGTTCCTGTTATTAGCACAGGGTTGACGCCCAACAGCTTGCCGATCTTCGTAGCATTTTCCACCTTGCGATTCAGAGTGTCGTCGTCCAAGTTCTCCTCGTCTGTTAGGAAGCTGATCCCGATGTTTCTCGCATGTACGTCTATTGGCGCATAGCTGAAGCCTATCGCCTTACACCCGATTTTTTTGAGCTTGTAGTGGAGTTGCTTTGCCACAGCGCCAGCGGGGCTCTTGTCTGGTAGCTCTTTTCTGTAGGACCATTTGAAGATGTCGATATCCATAGTTATGCCTGCGTTCAGGACCTCTTCCATTTTCAAGACAGTATTGAGGGTGGCACCCATTTGTGAGTTTTCGTACTCGTAAACAGCCTTCCTACTCACGCCTATTTTTGCTGCAAATTCGCCTAGGGACATCCCCCTTTCCATTCTCAACTTCCTAAGGGCGGCGCCATCGATCTTGAAGTATAGCCCTCCCCTCCTTGAAAATGCGATAGGGAATCTGCGATATAGTACAGCCTCCTTGAATGTGTTGAGATTGACTACATTGACATTGAATCGTTCGTAGAGGGTGCCGTCTTCAATCTTTCCGCGTTGCGCTCTACTACCTATGATCAGTGGGGAGGCTGAAAAAGTCGTTGCCAGTGAGCTCAGGTCTTCTGTTGTCTCTCTCTTCTCGTTGTCCACGTTAATTGTTGTCTTTATCAATAGCTTTGTGTCGCCTCTTTTGGCGACTATCTGCAGACAGTAATCAGAGTCCACCTCGTAGAGAGCGAAGCCTGCACTGTGCAGTATTCTCAAGATCTCTACAAGTACGTCCCTAGATACCTTCCTCATTTCCATTCAGATAAAAAGAAGTATAAGGAGAGATATAAATCAATCCCATAAACTTCTACATGACTGGAGCTTGGATCTTCCTTGCGGCAATTTCAATGAAGTCATAGAATCAGTTCGTCGGAAGAGAACTGGAACCCGAAGACTATTAAAGATGGGATCCTTTTTGAAAGCTCAAGTATATCGGGCAGGTAGACGTAACGGTTCTCTCGGGGCTTCTTCAATATTGCGTTTATAAGTGCCCTCTCAGATTCGTTGCCTTGAATTGTGTAAACCCCTTTTTTGCTGCCCCACTCTTTAATTATCAGGATTGGAAGAGATATTGAAGCCAGACTATCCTTTGGGACGAGGGAGGCCACATCCTTCAGCTCTGCTTTGTTGAAAGTGACCCTCTCACCGATAACGGTTGTGTAGTGGGGCTCGTTCTCCTCAAGTAGTGATGAGAGGGGCTTACGCACCTTTGGTAAGCTCTCGTTCAGTCTTTTTAGTTCGACTTCCCACAGGATCTTAGCGAGGCGATCCTCGTCTTCCATCATTATTAGAGAAATTCCCCCAAAACCATCGCGTGATCCTTGTCGAAGGGGTCCAGTCTCTTAACATCCAAGACTTTTATGCCCCTATCCTCCATAATTTTAATCTCTTTTTTGAAGACCTCAGTAGGCTCCTTGGTGACGTCCACACTCCTTGCCTTTATCGCGATCATGATCTTACCTTTTTTCCGTAGGTAAACTTCAGCGTTGTCCACTAGGATCTTTGCCTGCTCGGGTTGGGCTACATCGCAGTAGATGGTATCCACCATCTCAACAAAGGCGCGGTACGAGATGGGAATTCTAGCATCGGCAAGTATGGGTATCATGTTGGATCGAAGAGCGGTTACCTCGAGTAGTTCCCTCATGACGCGAGGGGCAAATTCCACGCAGAAGACTTTTCCCTTTTCGCCAACTATGTCAGAGACATGACTTGGGGTAGTACCACTCGCAGCGCCAAGGTATAGAACGTATGTGCCCTCCTTAATGGGCACTTCTTTGATGCCTTTTTCTATGGAGGCCGCGAGCTTACTCCTGAACACATCCCAAACCCTATACTCCTTCTTTTCGAATTGATATAATTGCTCACCATAAACTTTAGTTCCAGGGACTAAGTTTTCGGTCGCCAATTTTTTGCCTTCTAGATCTTCTACTACGAATACGCCCTGGAAATTAGGGTGCTTCTTAACGGTAACCATTACCTTCTCCTCCTTTTCTTCTTCCATTTTCGCTCAAACTTCTCCTTCGGCGGGCGAGCATACTTAGCCTTGATGTCCTCTATCCGCTTCTCGAGGGTCTGTTTCAATACAGCCCCTACAAAGTCTCCTCCAAAAGCGTCGACTCTGGCAGCTATCGATAGCTTGCCTGCCAAGGCCCGGGCGATCTTCCCCCTTTGCCACTTTGGAGCAGCATGTATGTACTGACTCTGAAATATTATGCCATGTTTGGGCGGTTTTGCACCAGTCTTGAGAGACCTGAATAGTGCCTTCTCAGCTCCGAGTACCTGTATTGTACTTGCTGGCTTTTTCGCAAGAGTCTCTAGACCTCCACTGAGTGCTATAAGTCGGGCACCCAAGCTCGAACCGACAAGCTCCCGTATGTTAGGAGCAACCTCTTTCATTGTCTCATCAATATACCTCTCTAAGCGATCCCTGTAAGAGTAGAGGCTGAGACAAATGTCAGCGAGTTGTTTTATCTTCTCCAGATCCAGTTCGCCGATTTCTGCCCCCATGGATCTCTTTGAGAGATCGTAAATAGCCATAGCCTTATTCTCGTTCTGAGCGATTTCAACCAGATCGTTAGGAGAGTAATCCGACCTAGAGCCGAATTTCGTTACCATGGTCAGGTATTGCCTGTGATCAGGAACAAGGCTGTCGAGTTCCGGAAAATGGAGACCGTACCACTCCCGCACCCTCGAGACCATGATGTTGATGTTCTTGTCAACCTCGTCAAGCGCAGTCACCGCCTGGGCAACAAGCCTGTCACGCCTCTCGGAGGCGGCGCGCACCTTGGCTTTTGCAAGGTTCTCTGCGACCTCTTTTTGCATTCTTACTATCTTAGCCAGCTTCAAACCGGATTTTTGCCACGTTTGAACTGCAGAGGCTCTAAAGACCTTGCCCGCAGCACTTGGAGAGATGACCTGTATTTGCACATTATATTTTGCCTTTAGAGCCTTGGCTTCCCCCTCATCCTCGACTATTATGGAGTCGCACCCCATCTCCAATAGATCCTTTAGGAGGGACTCCAACGATGGAGAAGATCCGTAGCGCTCAAATTCTACGAGCTCTTTCACGGCATCTTCAACTTCATTGAAAGGCTTTGAGGCAATAACCTTGAGATCCTCATCATAGGCCAAGAAGCCAAGGAAGCTTTCCACAATATAACATTTCACACGGTGCACCTAAATCATCTATCATAATGCCATATTTATATATTAGTTGGAAATGTTTCTATTGTTTTGAAATGTTTCCAAGTCTTTTCCAAAAGAACCTTTCCACCCCTTACATATCAGGTAGATCTCTGAGCTGCGTTCTCTTGACGCTTTTGGTTTGTAAAGGCTCACAGATTGAAACATCTGGCGCACATCTTTTAAGAATTGATCAAACTCACTCCCCATGATGAGCTTGATAACCATTTTGCCCCCCTGTCTGATAATTGTTTTAGATATGGTCAGTGCAGACCTTGCGAGCTCTATCTGCCTTGCGTGATCGAGATCGTGAATCCCTGAGAACTTTGGGGCAAGGTCTGAGAGTACAACGTCTACGGGCCCCCCCACCAATTCGATTATTTGTTTTATGATAGAAGGATCAAAGATGTCTCCCTTTATGAGGTGAACATTCTCGAAAGGGAGAGGCTCAATTTCAGACAGATCCACGCCGATGACTTTTCCTTTTGATCCAACGAAATCACGGGCGACCTGAAGCCAGCCTCCCGGCGCAGCCCCCAAGTCTACGACACAGTCACCCTCGTTGAATATGCGGTAGCGCCTCGCCAGCTCAAGAAGCTTGAGGGCAGAACGAGATCTGAAACCCCTCTTCTTCGCTTCCCGATAATAAAAGTCACCGAGAACCTGCCTCTTAGTGGGCACTTTTTATCGCCCCGCTTGAGGAGAGGCGTTGGTACTCAAGCTTTATTGCGGCAGTGAGTTTCTCGCAGGTTTCAGGAGAGATGGGTTGACCCCTACCACATCTTTCCAAGTCCGGGCAAACAGTACAAGAGACCCAAAGGACATCACTTAGATCAACCTTCTGAGGGCGCTTGAGTAGAGATATCTTGTAAGTCCGCCTGCCTCCATCTTGATATGGCTCCCTCTTAATCACTCCCCGCTTTTCGAGCTTGGACAATGACCTCAATAGGGTCTTTCCGTCCACGCCAAGGGACTTCGATAATGTACTCTGGAGCACACCATCACCCTCGGAATTTTGAAGCAAACGCAGTATGCGGTCTTCCAACGACTCTGGCAAATGGAGGCACACTCAAAAATATAAGAAAATTAAGGAACTATAAATGTATCTCCAAATTGAGCCTCTCTAAAAGCTCCTTGTACCTATTTCTGACGGTGACTTCCGTCACCCCGGCAGCGTTTGCTATGTCACGTTGGGTCCTCTTCCGGTCCATAAGAATGCTGGCAATGTATACTGCGGCGGCCGCGACTCCGGTTGGTCCCCTACCAGAAGTAAGGCCCTCGCTCCCAGCAAATTTTATTATTTCTATAGACTTCTTCTGGACGACCCCGTCAAGGTCCAACTTTGCGATTAGGCGCGGCACATAATTCACAGGATCGGTTGGAAGTACCTTTAATGTGAGCTCATTGGATATGAAACGATAACTCCTAGCGATCTCTTTTTTGCTAGCTCTAGCAACACTCGCCACTTCGTCCAAAGTGAGCGGGATGTTATATTTTCTGCAGGCAGCGTAAAGGGCAGCACCAGTCATGCTTTCTATGGACCTGCCACGTATGAGTTGACTCTCTACAGCCTTTCTGTAAAGGAGGGCAGATGCCTCACGTATGTTCCTAGATAGTCCTATCTGCGAGGCCATGCGCTCGAGCTCTGACAGGGCGAAAGCCAGATTCCTTTCAGAGGCGTCGGAGACCCTTATGCGCCTCTGCCATTTTCTCAGGCGATAGATCTGGGCGCGTTTCTTTGAGGTCAAAGATTTCCCGTAGCTATCTTTGTCGCGCCAATCGATCATCGTCGATAGTCCCTTGTCGTGGATTGTTAGGGTGATTGGAGCTCCTGCTCTAGAACGCTTGTCCCTCTGGTCGCTGTCAAATGCCCGCCACTCAGGACCGGGATCAAGTATTTTGTCGCTTATGACGAGGCCGCACAGGGTGCATGTAACTTCTGCTCTTTCATAATCTCTTACTAACGACTTGCCCCCACATTCTGGGCAGACTATCTCTTCAACATTTTCATAAGTTTCAGCAGGATCACTTTGCATAATTTCTTTTCCTCCTTCTTTTATAATATTCCTCCTTCCAGTAGACCTCAGCGCCTACGATTCTTTCGGGATTAACACCCCTGTCGGGCTTCACGGATGCGTAGGGAGAGGATACCGGACCAAAGACGTCTATAACAGTTCCAACAGGAGACCCGTTTTTGAGAAAAAGACGAGAGCCAATCTTGGGAGGGGTCAAGACTCGAACCGTTAAAAGTTTGCTTTTGGAGAACCCGAGAATTGACCCCATAGCCTTCAAGAAATCATCTCCGTCGAAACAATTCACTATAGAGAAACAAGGAGATCAATATATTCTTTGCTAAGGATATAAGCAGGTATATCATAAAATTTTAGAGTATTGCCAAAGAGCTTGTCAATAAGTTTATTCATTTATGGCAAAATTCACCACTTTTTCTTATACAGCTCGAGATTTCCTTTCGAGAGCTTGCGTGCTGTGTCGAATTCTAGGACATGAACTAGTAGTGTTTGCGCTGTAGTTTAAATCCTGATCTCGAAATCTTCTTTTCCCCTTGGTTAAGAGTGTGAAAGGCCTTAGGTAGGGTGTATTTAAAAAGTGCTGCTTTGAGACCTTTTCAAATGGATTTAAATTTGGATTTAAGTGATTTCTCGTGTAGGGCTTTTCCGATTTCCCTCAGCAGATCTGTCTTCTTTTTGACTTTTTTAATCAGGATCCTTCCGGATTTTTCCCAGTTGGACCTCGGGAGGCGTTTATTTAGCTCTAGTACTGGGTTTAGTCCGAGCTCTTTGCAAACCTCATATATCAATTCAACAGAAGGAGACTCCACCGAGAGATTTTTAGAAACTTTCCTTCCCTCCAAACGCGTGCGCTGGGAGTCGAAGTAAGCAGGCCAGATCACTAAGAAATCTCTATCTCTGCTCATCATGCTCGCCTAGGTTAAGTATTTATTAGGAGTTTAAATGTTTTAAATAAGTTGGTTGAAGATGCACGAGCTATCACTAGCCACCAGCGTGATAGAATTTTTGGAAGGTTTAAGCAAGGAGCAAGGTCTGAAGAAGATCCAAGCGGTCTATATTGAGATCGGCGGCATGACCCACGTCGATCCAGCGCAGTTTAGGTTCTCACTCAAGTTGGTCTCCCAAGGAACTGTGGCCGAAGGCTGCAAGCTCTACATCAAGAAGAAAGACCCAGTGCTTAGATGCAAAAGTTGCGGAAAAGAAATGAAGGTTGTTGTAAGAGATCTACCATCTGTATCATTCAAATGCCCATGCTGCGGGGGGGAGCTAAAGATCGAGAAGGGTAAGGAACTATTGCTCAAGAGAATAAAAGGGACGAAATGATTTGTGATTAGAGAATGGAAGTGAATAGGAAAAGAGCATAGATTACTTAAGGAGGACGGCGTTCAGCAGACCGTGTTGTCCGGGTCTTGAAGTAATCCTTGCATCGCCAAGCTCGGTCTCGACTATGGCCCCCTTTGTAATTATGCCTCTCCTGGCGTAGTCCACATTTGAAGGATTGTCTTTTACCTTAATAATGCGGCACTTCTTCGTAGTGTGGGTCTTAGGATCTGTGACGTTTACAAACAAAGCCTCCTCAAGCTTGATTTTCATGTTTCCTCCATATGCTCTCTCTATACTCCTGCTCTCGCCCTCAGAGGCCAAAGATGTCTCAACAGGAGGAGAGCCCAGTTCGTATCTCCGCCTCTTCCTGCTAATTCTGAATCTGCCGCCAGTTGGTTTCTTGTTGTCACGTCCTTGGTAATAGCTCATCCTAATCCCTCAAAGAACAGGGTAGATAAAGTAAATACAAATATAAGTTTTTTGAATCATTTTGAGGAAGGGATAAAAAATGGAAGGAAGGGTTCAGCTCAGCCATGGCGCAGGCGGCACCATAATGAACGAACTTTTGAGGAGCATCATATTAGGCAACATAAGGAAAAGGAAGGTTGAGGAAGGTGTTGGACTTGACGAATTCGATGATGGTGCCACCTTGCCCCTAGATGGAAAGGAAATAGTGATCTCTTCGGATGCACATACGGTTAACCCAATATTCTTTCCAGGAGGGGACATAGGCAGACTCGCAGTATGTGGCACAGTAAATGATCTTGCAATGATGGGGGCAAGACCTATCGCGCTCACAGACACTGTTGTCGTGGAGGAAGGATTTTCGCTTCAGGATCTGGAGAAGATCTTTGTTTCGATTAATTCAACAATAGAAGAAGTGGGAATGGCATTGATACATGGCGACTTCAAAGTCATGCCAAGAGGGAAGTTGGATGGAATAGTGATATCTACGGCAGGTATTGGAGTTATTGAGAGGGGGAAGGTAATTTTAGACTCCGGGCTTCGTGAGGGGGACCAGATAATAGTTACCGGACCTGTGGGGGACCACGGCATTGTCATAGCCTCCTTGCGAGAGGGAATAGAGTTCAAGACAAGTCTGATCTCAGACGTTGCTCCCCTCTGGAACTTGATGGATAAGGCTATGAATGCAGGGCACATCACGGCAGCAAAGGATCCTACTAGGGGAGGTTTGGCGATGGCTTTGAATGAGATGGCAACCCGCTCTAATGTGAGTATATGGATCAGAGAGGAAGATATTCCGATTAGGGAAGAGGTTAGAGGGGCTTGTGAGCTGCTCGGCATGGATCCATTAGAGCTTGTTTGTGAGGGGAGGGCAGTATTGGGCGTTAAGGAAAGTGATGCGGAGAAAGTGCTAGAGGCAATTCGTTCCACAAATGAGGGGAGAGAGGCAAGAATAATAGGCTGTGTTAAGAAAGAGCGCCCGGGCTACGTGATCATGGAGACTGTTGTGGGCGGAAAGAGAGTGATAAACCCTCCGTTGGGGGAGCCCACGCCCAGAATCTGTTGAATCGATATTGAAAATCGATTTTAGTAGAATCGTTCAGTGACCCTAGGACTTGCCGAAGTATAGATCTTCATTAAGCCGCGGTATGAGGGCCATCAATACTGCAAACTCAGTCAAGGTAGTCCGGTTCAAAGCTCCCTTTGAGAAATAACCGATGGCACCTTCTTTATGTCCCAGAAATGGTTCACCTGTCAATTCGGCCATCACTTTGTTCACCTCGATTCGCTCATCAAGAACCCTATTAACCAAAAACCGCGGGTATTCGAAAGACGGGCCCCCTCCCAGAGTTACCCTCCCAGAACGATCCACGACGGCGGCAAATTGCTGATCCATATACCCGGAGAGAGTTTGAGGAATGGGGATGATTCCGGCCTCTATTCCGACACCAAATTCGGCATTAGGATCAGCATCCAAAGCCCCTCTAGCCCTGGAGATAGCACCCTCTATAGTTGCGTCAAGACCTATCGGCTGTGGTGGAGCTTTTGGGGTCACACGCCTCATGACGACAGTGACCCTAAAGAATTTTGAGAAGACATTCTCAACGGCTTTCACTTTAACTGGATTTGAAGTGCCCACAGCAACAATCACATTTAACCACCGAAATAGTATATAGGTCATTTAATTTAAAATATGGATCCTAAGGTGTTCCTTATGGACTACAAAAAGAGAAGGGAGAAAGTCTTCAAGGTCATTGAGGAGAGAGGTTTAGATGGGGCAATTTTCATCTCTCCTGAGAATGTATTCTATTTTACTGGAGCGCCGTTTGTGAAGGGAAGTGTAGGAAAAATATTGTACTTCGCCAAGGATGGGACGGCTTCGATCATAGTCACAGACCTGGACTATCAGGAAGTAGTAGACTTTGTGGATACAGATGCGCTCAAGATTGTTAAGACAGAGTTTGGAGAAAGACCGTCGGAAAGGTTGAAGAAGATCTCAGGAAAGAAGGTCGGGTTTG
Organism: Thermoproteota archaeon; assembly: GCA_029887795.1. Lineage (GTDB taxonomy): Archaea > Thermoproteota > Methanomethylicia > Methanomethylicales > Methanomethylicaceae > WYZ-LMO10. The sequence goes on along the minus strand of JARXPE010000015.1, from coordinate 3,102 downwards.
AAGAACAGCATTTGAGTTACTACCTGTATGATTACTTAAGGAAAGATCTTGAACTTCAGCCTTTGAATGGCGTGGCCGAGAAGATGAGAGAGGTCAAGGATGAGGGAGAAATAAGGAGGATCGAAGAAGCGCAAAAAATAACGGAAAGAGCTCTTGACGAAGCCCTTCAAAGTTTCGTAAAGGGCATGACAGAGGTTGAGGTTGCATCAGAGGTTGAGCGCAGGATGAGGTTGCTGGGGGCAGAATCGTATGCCTTTGAGAGTATTGTAGCATCGGGGGAGAGGGCTGTCTATCCACATGGAAAGCCAACAAAGAAGAGGATAGAAGAGGGGGAGAGTGTCATATTGGATCTAGGGGCCCAGGTAGGGGGTTATTGTTCGGACATGACAAGAACCTTTTTCGTTGGCACCCCTAGGCGAGTGTTGAGGGATGTCTATGATGCCGTTGTACAGGCACAAAATGAGGCGCTGAAAGCCGCAAGAGAAGGAATCACTGGCAAAGAACTTGATGGTGTGGCGAGGAGCATTCTGAAGGAGTTTGGGTATGACCAGTACTTTGGTCACGGCTTGGGTCATGGCGTGGGGATAGATGTACACGAAGGTCCTTCGGTCAGCCCGAGGGGAGAAGCAAAACTCACCACAGGCAATGTTGTGACGATCGAGCCTGGAGTGTATATCCCAAGGATGGGTGGTGTGAGAATTGAGGATATGGTAGTCATCACGGGGGGAGGCTCCAGAAACCTGACGAATTTTAGCAAGAAATTTATTGAAATCTGAAAGATCATTAATCTTTGATTTGGGTAGATCTCAATGATAAGTCTGAGGGCGTTGAGGGAGAACATCAGTGCACGTGTGATGAAGTATGTCTATAGGTACTACGAAAGGAAGCTTTTAGCCGAAGTTAAACGGGGGAAAATGCCGGACCATGTAGGGCTGATATTGGATGGTAACCGGAGGTGGGCGATTGAGGTGGGCTTGACCTCGGAGAAGGGACACGAGTACGGTTTTAAAAAGCTCAAGGAGGTGCTCAACTGGTGCTGGGAGCTAGGGATACATGTTGTTACAATCTACGCCCTCTCCACAGAGAACCTTCAGAGGGATAAAAGGGAGGTTGAGAACTTGTTGAGGCTTGCAAAAAAGGGCTTCTCTGAGGTTTTGAATAGCCCGGAAATTCACAGGTATAAAGTTAGGGTCAAGGCAATAGGAAGGCTTGACCTATTGGATGAAGACCTCAGGCAACTGATAACGCAGGTGGAAAAAGTAACTGAAGGTTATAAGGATAACAAGATTTACGTGGCAATAGCCTACGGAGGCAGAATGGAGATAGTGGACGCAACAAAGCGGATCATAAGTTCGGTTTTGTCCGGGGAGTTGAGAATGGAGGACATTGATGAGAGCACTTTCGCCAAGTATCTCTACACCAGCGGTGATAAAGACCCAGATCTTATTATAAGGACCTCCGGCGAGGAGAGGTTGAGCGGCTTCCTACTTTGGCAGAGCGCCTACTCAGAGTTCTACTTTATGGATGTATACTGGCCCGCACTAAGAAAGATAGACCTGTTAAGGGCAATAAGGACCTACCAGAGAAGGGATAGAAGATTTGGAAAGTGATGCGAACTTTCTTTAGTTTGGTCTTTCACTTAGTGCTTTCACTTTGAGGTTTCTGTTTCAATGACCTTTTTTTAAATACTGGACTCAAGGAGAATATGACTACAAGAAAACCACAGACCAAAACTCCGAGACCAGATATGAGCAAGAACGGTATGAGGCTTGCCCTCGGATCCCTTATTATCGGCGATGCCTCAAGAACGATCTGTCGGATGAATATTAATGCCACGATGCCAACAATTTCATGCCAGATTTTAGGGGAAGAGTCCAGATACTTCACTACTAGCCTGCCAACAATGTAAACAGCCACTCCCAAAGCCAACAAGTCAATCGTGTTGGACAAGACAGAACTTGCAAAGAGGGGCGGGTTCGTGAACGGGTCCGCATCCAAGAATGCAATACTTATACCCCGGTAGATTGACACTATGGAGATTATGAGCCCTATGAGGGATGTTATCAATCGTATGGGGGATTCCGCCCAGGCTGACTTTATCAGCTTGTCGATGTAGAAGCCTTTCAAGATGAGCACTATTCCAAGGATTATGCCCAAGGAGATTATTGCATAGCTGATCAGATCCAAGAAGTACAGTATGGTGACGGCCAAAAGAAGTATACCAGGCACGCCAAGAGCAAACTTTGAGAACTCTGGGTCGCCCAACTTCTTTAGGTATCGATAAAACAGCACATACGTCTCCTCCACGCTCTTCTCTTGCTGGACGAAGACGCGCTTCACCGATATTATTGGGATTTTTGCCTGTATTACGGGAATTACCTGCTCGTCGCTCGCGCCGTCGCTCACGAATATGGCACCATCTGCGCTAAAGTTGCTAAGGACGTATTCCAGCTCGGAAGAGATCTTCAGATCTGCCTTGAAGCCGCCCTCCGGTGTGCCAGTTACAACGGCAACTTCGCATACGAATCCCTGATCGACCAAGGAGTCGTAAGTATTGATTGCGGCGAAGACGGAATTGGCATCCGAGTCCTCTGGACTCTTCAAGGCAAACAGGGTTGCCACAGATAGAATTTTTTCCCTGCCGATAATTGGTGTGGAGACTCCTGTAACCCTTCCAATATCGTTGTCCTTATCGACGCTTAGGACAAGGATCCTCTTGGTCTTGTGGGACATCCTCCACACTATCAAAAGAATATGAATTTTATGAGTTTAAAACATTTCCAGTTATAATGGAAAGATTTATATATAGACTTATGAGCCCTTCATTGTCAACATCGCTGCGAACTCCTCAAACGTGAGGCGTTCTCCGTTTTTAATTTTCTCTGAGGCCCTCTCGGCAAGTTCCGATCGCTTGTTTATTATTTGCCGGGTCTGCTCTGCCAACAATTCGATTTTTTGCTTCATGGCAAACTCTCTAGCTTGTTTGTATCTAGATTCCAATTCAAAGAGCTCCTTCTTAGAAGATTCAATTGCACCCTTTATTGATGCGATCTCTGCCTTAATCTGCTCAAGCTCGGATGAGAGAGGTTTGCAGTCCTCCAG
>JARXPE010000014.1 GCA_029887795.1 Thermoproteota archaeon | reverse complement strand
CCGAAAAAAGAACTGGCAATTGATCAGGTCCTATGCACGCTTGGTGGAAACCATAAATTGAAGAGGTTCCAAATAAAGATCGAAGCTGTAGAAGAGCAGGCCGGTGCATAAAGATGAGTTCCTCCCCCCGCCCCGCAAAGCCTCTGACGCCCAAAGAAGAACTTGATGCACTACTCGTCGAGTTTTCCAATCTTAAGGCATACGCCGACGTCTTGCGCCAGCAGATAGAGTTCACAACGGGCGCCTTGGCAGAGCTCACACTCAGCAGAGCCTCGCTTTACGAGATCAAGAATAGGGAGGGGAAGGCTGAGACTCTAATACATATAGGAGCTGGGAACTACATAAGAGCTCACCTCCAAGATGTTAAGACCGTAGTGGTGGGCGTGGGGTCTGGAATATCTATTGAGAAGGGTATTGACAACGCAATATCGGATGTTGAAGACCGGATAAAGAAGGCGCAGACTCAGATATCCTCCCTCCAAAACCAGTACCTCCAGGTCGCGGCTAGGCTCGACCAGCTCCAAGTCCGGATAGATCAGCTATACTCTAAAATAGAGGCCTCAGGGAAGGCGTAATTCTTGTTCGACCGCCTGAAGAGCGTCTTCTCCTCGCTCATAGAAGGGATTTCCACAAAACCTATCTCAGAGAAGGATCTCGAGTCGTACCTATGGGAATTCCAGCTAGCCCTGCTTGAGTGCGACGTCGCTCTTCCGGTCGCCGAGGAATTTGTATCAAAACTCAAATCCGCCCTTATAGGCAAGAAAGTCAGCCGATTCGAGGATATCTCTCCTTTGGTGGAGGAAGCCTTCCGCTCACTATTGAGAGAGGGGCTAAACTCTGCCGACATCCTTTCCATGGTCTCCTCAAAGAAACCATTTGTCATAATGTTCGTCGGAATAAACGGGACTGGGAAGACCACCACCATAGCAAAAGTTGGAAAATATCTGATGGATAGGGGGCTGAGGGTGGTCTTCTCCTGCAGTGACACCTTCAGGGCGGGCTCGGAGGAGCAACTAGATGTACACGCCAAGAGGCTTGGCATCAAGGTAATAAAGCATAGATATGGTGCAGACCCAGCTGCGGTCGCATATGATGCTATATCCTATGCCAAGTCAAACCAAATAGACGCGGTCCTCATTGACACCGCAGGCAGAATGCAGACCGACAGGGGACTGATGGACGAACTGCAGAAGATTTACAGAGTCGCCAAACCCGACCTCACGATCTTTGTTGGAGACTCGCTCACCGGAAATGACGCATTGCAGCAGGCCCAAGAGTTTAACAAATTCGTCCCCCTTGATGGTGTGATCCTTACAAAAGTCGACGCAGACTCAAAGGGCGGTGCCGCCATATCAATATCTAACGTTATCAAAAAGCCCATACTCTTCCTAGGGACGGGTCAGGGGTATGACGATCTTGTGGCTTTCGACCCAGACTGGGTTATTAAAAATATTTTATCAAAAACCAATAAAAAATAAATAAAAATTAGCAAATGCCAGAATTTTTTAGCGTAAAAGTTTTAAGCAACGTTTTTTATTGAAAAAACCTCAAAAGGTGATTTAAATGAGAACAATGAAAGGAAGAGACCTGCTGACGCTTTCCGACTATACAAAGGAGGAGCTAGAAAAGATACTCCAGCTCTCAATAAGTATGAAGCACGATGTAAAGTGTGGCAACTACATAAGACCTTATCTAAGCGGGAAGACCGTGATCCTGCTCTTTCAGAAGCCTTCTACAAGAACACGCCTCTCATTCGATGTTGGGGTCCACCAACTTGGCGGTCATCCAATATACTTGAACTGGAACGACTTGCAACTCGGAAGGGGCGAGACTATTGCAGACACCGCGAGGACCTTTGATGCATATGCAGACGGAATCGTAGCGAGAGTCTTCAAACACACCGATTTGGAGATTATGGCTGAGAATGCTCGCGCTCCGGTGATTAATGCGCTCAGTGACTTAGCACACCCTTGCCAGGCGTTGGGTGACTGCCTCACCATAATAGAGAAGAAGGGGAAGATTGAGGGCACAAATGTGGTATTTGTGGGCGACGGCAACAACAATGTTTGTAGATCGCTCGCCGAGGCTGTGCTAAAGCTCGGGGGCAACATGACGATCGCCTCTCCCAGCAAGTACCAGATCGCCCAATCATACGCTGACTCCATTAAGAAAGGTGCCGCCAAGGGCTCGTCTCTAACATTGATGGAGGATCCTAAGGCCGCGGTCAAAGATGCTGATGTGATTTACACTGACGTTTGGGTCTCCATGGGGCAGGAGAGCGAGAAAGAGGAGAGAATGGTAGCATTTCGCCCCTACCAAGTCAACTCGGAGCTTCTAAGCCACGCACCCCCAGATGTGATAGTGATGCATTGCTTGCCAGCCCACAGGGGTCAGGAAATTACTGACGAAATCATAGACGGCAAGAACTCTGTAGTTTGGGACCAAGCTGAAAACAGACTTCACGCGCAAAAAGGTATTATGGCGCTTCTTATCTAATCACTTCGGTGCCCTCGTTGAAAATCTTACTCTATTCAAAGCTCGACCCTGCAGGTATAAACATCTCCTCCCACCTTCTTTACGAACTACCCTTCAAAGAGGTATTTTTTGGCTCGTCTGTGGCTTACTCATACGATGATTTTTTCCTCATCAGCACAGACTCGCCCCTCATCAATATATCCCACTCTTTTCCTAACACGGAGTGGGTCCTCTGCCTGTCAAGACATAAGAGTGAATCGGGAATGCGTTGTCTCACAGTTCACACACCCGGAAACCTTTGCAACCATGCTGATTTTGGCGGAAAGCCTAAGGAGGTCGCAATATCAAACCCGGCGCTCCAAACCTCTCTTCTCCAAGAACTACGTCGCGCATCTTCAGATTTAGGTCTTGAAGTCCCCATTTCTGTGGAGGCAACACACCACGGTCCCACTGGTCTCCCTGTCCCTGTCACCTTCATAGAGATCGGTAGCGATGAAACTGCTTGGAAGGACGATCTGCTTGGTAAGGCGGTAGCCAAAGCAGTCTCAAACTCCATAAAATCCTCCCCAAGGAGTAATGAGCGTGCAATCGGAGTTGGCGGGGGACACTATCCTGAGAAGTTCACAAGATTGATGCTGGATGAAGGCGCCTTGATAGGCCACATAATCCCGAAATACGCAATGAATGAGGGAATGGATCCTACAATGTTTAAGGTTTGCATCGAAAAGACTCTTGGCAAATGCTCCAAAGCTTTTGTTGACTGGAAGGGCACGCCCTCTAAATACAAGGAATTTATTAGAACAATTGAAGGTATCGAAGTGGTAAAAGTTTAGTCATCATAAACAGCCATTAAAAGATCTCTGCATTCTGCCCCTCCAAGTCCTCCTGAAGATCAGAAGCTTTCATCCCATCCTCTTACAAAATTCTGCGGCTCTGGTGAGTAATTTTTGTGGAAAGCTTTAAATTGAACTTTATCTTTCTCCCTTTTGCTCTTATGGAAACAGGCAGATGAGATCAAATGACAATCTCCGACTCTCTACGCTCAATGGCAAAGGTTCTCAAACTATCTAGGAAACCAGACATGGATGAGTTTAAACTATCGCTCAGAATCTGTTTATTAGGAATGATCGGAGTCGGAGTCTTCGGCTTCATAATACAGCTAATCTCAACCCTCATCATGGGCTCAGGGGGTTGATCCAATGTCCTCAGCACAATCCACACCATCCAGGATCTTCGCCATACGAACCACTGCAGGACAGGAGAAGAATGTTGCACTACTCATAGAGCGTCGTTGCATGGCTAAAAACATACCCGTAAAAGCCATCATTTCCCCGCCAGATGTCAGCGGATATGTCTTCCTAGAGGCCGGCGGTCCAAACATCGTCAATCTGGCCATCGAAGAAATCAAACATGTTAAGGGCTGGGTTGCAGGAAAGGTCGAGTTCGAAGACATAATGCGCTTCATAATGCCAAAACCCGTCGCAGAAGTCATCGAGGTGAACGACAAGGTAGAGATCGTCTCTGGTCCCTTCAAGGGCATGCAAGCGAAGGTCACCAGGGTCGATCGGACAAAAGCAGAGGTCACACTGGAGCTTCTAGAGGCTCCATATACTCTCCCAATAACAATCCATGCTGAGCAAGTCAAGGTCATTTCCCGCGCCGAGGCTCCAAAGCCCGAAGCGAAAGAGTCGGAGAAGGAGCAGAAGACTGACATCTTTGAAGCCTTTTCCAAGCTAGAGGAGGAATAAGATTGGGAACTAAGAAGACCTTCAACTTCTTGGTTGATGGTGGAAAGGCTACCGGAGGACCGCCAATAGGTCCATCATTAGGTCCCATTGGCCTCAACATCCTTCAGGTAGTGAACACTATAAACGAGAGGACCAAGGAGTTTGAAGGAATGAAAGTTCCGGTAAAGGTAATCGCCGACCCAGATACCAAGGAATTTGAGGTCGAGGTCGGTGTGCCCACCACCACCGCCCTGATAGTAAAGGAGCTGAAGTTGCAGAAGTGCTCCAGCAATGCCAAGGCGGAGAAGGTGGGAGACCTCAGTATAGAAGCTGCCCTCAAAATTGCCAAGACTCGTTATCCCCTCTCTGTCGCAAAGACATTGAAGTCGTGCCTCAAAGAGGTTCTTGGTACCTGCGTGAGCATCGGCGTTACCGTAGCCGGTAAGGATCCACGAGAAGTTCAAAAAGAGGTCGATTCTGGAGTCTACGACGACCTCATAAATAAAATGGAGGCACAGTGATATGCAATTTGACCTTCAAAAACTTACATCCGCAGTCGAGGATGCCAAAAAGAACTCCAAAAAGCGTAACTTTGTGCAGGCCGTCGAACTCTTTGTCAACTTTAAGGGTCTCGATGTTAAAGCGCCAGAGAACAGGATAAACGAGGTCGTATCACTTCCACACCCGATTGGTAAGGATATAAAGGTCTGCGTCATCGCCGATGGAGACCTTGTGACCAAGGCTAAGCAGGCAGGAGCCGACCTTGTGCTCACCAAGCAGGATTTAGATCAGTACGCTGGAAACAAAAAGGCCGTTAAGAAGTTAGCCGAAACCTATGACTTCTTTGCTGCCAGGACCGATCTGATGGCTACTGTCGGTAAAATCCTTGGTCCAGTGCTCGGTCCAAGGGGCAAGATGCCAGATCCTGTCCCGCCCGCCGCAAACATTGATCCACTCATTAAGAAGTACAGAAATTCCGTCAGGATAAGGATTCGTGACCAACCCACAATAAGATGCAGAATAGGCTCAGAGGAGATGGACTCAAAGAGCATCGCCGAGAACATAATGGCCGTGCTTGGCGCCATAGAGCGGAGGATAAAGCTCGACCAGTTCCTCTCTTCTATTGTCATCAAGACCACTATGGGTAAGCCCGTGAAACTGAAATGAGGTGATCCGCTTGCCAAGAAAGACACTAGAGAAAAAGAAGGCTGTTGTTGAAAAGCTGGAAACTCTTCTCAAGAAGTACTCTGTCTTTGCCATAGCCGACCTTCGCGCCCTTAAGGCCAATCAGCTTCAGGTACTCAGGAAGAAATTCAAGGACGATTTGGAGATATGCGTGGCAAAAAACACCCTCATCAAGAGGGCCCTACAAAACTTAGGCGAGAAATTCCACAACCTTGAAGCCATAGACAAGTATTTGACCGGTCAGAACGCCCTAATACTATCGAACAAGAATCCGTTCTCACTCTACTTGATGTTTGAGAAGAATAAGGTTCCATCCTCTGCCTCTCCAGGTGACGTCGCACCCGCCGACATCGTGGTAAGTGCGGGTAATACAGGTCTCCAACCGGGTCCGATACTCAGCAAGTTCGGAGCCGCAAAGATCCCAACCAAGATCCAGGATGGGTCTGTGTGGATCGCAAAGGATACGGTAGTGGTCAAAAAGGGTGAGGTCATCTCTGCAGACCTTGCAGATCTCCTAAACAAGCTCGGACTTAAGCCAATAATGGTCGGAATTAAGCTCAAGATGGCTTACGACGGAGTTGTTATTCCAGGAGACTTGCTCTCCATAGACCTCGAGAAATACCGGTCCGACATTACAACCGCTGTACAATACGCTATGAATCTGTCCGTGAACACGGCATACCCGACCAAGGAGACAGTCCCAATACTACTTGCAAAGGCCTACAACAACGCCAAGACGCTCGCTGTAAGAGCCGGCATTCCTTTACCCGAAACGATACGTGAAGTCCTATCGCTGGCAGAGTTGCAGAGCAGAGCTTTAGCCGACGCCATCTCCAAGAAACATCCGGATCTTTCCATAAACTAGGAGGCGAAGAATTTAAGTATAAAAGTTTCCTATAAAAAACGCCTTGTTGGGGGTGATTAAAATCGAGTATATTTACGCTGGTCTGCTCCTTCACAACGCCAAGCAGCCGATTAACGAGGAGAACCTCACTAAGGTTCTCTCCGCATCCGGAATAAACGTTGATGCTGCTAGGGTTAAGGCACTTGTGGCAGCGCTCAGCGAAGTGAACATAGACGAAGTTATTAAATCGGCAGCCGTACCAATGGTAGCGGCCCCCGCCGCGGCAGCACCCCAGCCTGCCCCTGCAGCAGAAGCTAAGGAAGAGAAGAAGGAAGAGAAGAAGGAAGCGGCAGCAGAAGAAGAGACCGTGGAAGGGCTCGGTGCCCTCTTCGGCTAATCAGGGATGGGTTAATATTCAAAACCCTCCCTTTGCCAAATTTTCTATGCAAAGGTTTATCCATAGCTTTATAACTTTTTTAAACGATCTTTCAAAATCACACCATTCGGTTATGGGATGATTTGACTTGATAGCTGGACCCGAAGCCTACCGCCTTAAATTCTTCTTGGACAACGGGTTCACGAGGAAGCAATGCAGAATGTGCAAAAGGAACTTTTGGACGCTTGATAATGAACGCGAACTGTGTGGCGACTCCCCTTGCGTCCCTTACTCCTTCATAAACAGACCTCCGACAAGGAGGGCCTTTGACATAAAAGAGATGCGTGAGGCATTTCTTTCCTTCTTCGAGAAGAGGGGTCATGCAAGGGTTAGGCGATATCCAGTTATCGCCAGATGGCGAGACGACATATTTCTCACAATAGCCTCGATAGCATGCTTCCAACCCCACGTGACGAGCGGAGAGGTCCCACCTCCATTCAATCCGCTCACAATATCTCAGCCTTGCATAAGGATGAACGACTTGGACAATGTGGGGAAGACTGGGGGGCGCCACCTTACCATATTCGAGATGATGGCGCACCACGCATTCTCGTCTAAGGAGAATGAAGTTTACTGGAAGGAAGATACCGTCTCCTACCATCACGAGTTTCTTACAAAAGACTTGGGTATACCTGAAGATGAGGTTACCTACATAGAGCACTGGTGGGAGGGCGGGGGCGACGCGGGTCCAGACCTTGAGGGCATAGTTCGAGGGCTCGAACTTTCAACCCTTGTGTTCATGCAGTACAGAAAAATTAATGGCTCCTATCGCGAACTCCCCCTTAAGATTGTTGACACTGGCTACGGACTGGAGCGCTTCACTTGGATCTCACAGGGAACGCCCACGGCATTCGAGGCGATATACGGGCGCCTGTTCGAGGACTTCTTGAAGATCTCTGGCATCGAAAGACCCGACACAAAGGTTCTCGCCGAGGCTACGAAGTTTGCCGGCATGATGAACATCGTCGATGAGGGGTCCGTAAGGGTCGCCAGGGAGCGCGTCGCATCAACGTTGGGTATGGACCCTGCCTCCTTGGACTCGCAGTTAAAACCCTTTGAGATCCTAATGGCAATTCTTGACCACACTAAGACCCTCGCCTTCATGCTAGGCGATGGTATTGTCCCCTCGAACGTTCAGGCCGGATACCTTGCCCGCCTCATGATAAGGAGGGTCAAGCGGATGATGGACTATACCCAAATATCCCAGCCCCTCTCCGAGCTCCTAGCCATGCAGGTCCGCTACTGGGGTGACCAGTTCCCGGAGTTGGTTGAGAACCTCGACTATATCACCCAAGTCGCAGACCTTGAGGTTGCGCGGTATGCCAAGACAATCGACCAAGGCAAGAGTTTGGTCTTACGAATCATCAAAGACCCAGAGATAAAGAGGCGTGGAGCTCTTCCTCTAAACCAATTAATTCAACTGTACGACTCCCATGGGTTGCCTCCGGAGATCGTGAAAGCAGTCTCGGAACCCCATGGCATTAAAGTCGAGATCCCAGACACCTTCGACACAATAGTCGCCGAGATGCACTCATCGACACAACCCCCCAAGAAAGAGGACGAAGACATACTTCATGGTCTGCCAAAGTTGCCCCCAACAGAATTAGTCTACTACTCAGAACCAAAGACGAAGCACCTCGCAGCAAAGGTTCTATACTCCGACAGAAAGCGCGTAATCTTGGATAGAACAATATTTTACCCTGAGGGCGGCGGACAACTCAGCGATACAGGCTTTCTCGTCGTGGATGGGAAGCAGATTAGAGTGCTCAACGTTCAAAAATCTCGGGGAATAGTTGTGCACTTTGTAGAAGAGATTGAGCCCATAAGAGAAGGCACCTACGTTGAGTGCCTAGTAGACTGGGAAAGGAGAACTGCCCTGATGCGGCACCACTCCTCGACCCATATTCTACTTGGAGCTGCTAGGAGGGTACTTGGTGACCATGTTTGGCAAGAAGGTGCACAAAAGAGCGTCGAGAAGAGCCGCCTTGATATATCCCACTTTGAAAAGATTTCACTACCTCAACTGAGGGAAATTGAAGTTCTTGCCAATCGAGTTGTCCAGGAATGCAGACCGATAAAAGCATACTTCCAGGATCGCAACAAGGCAGAACAAAGGTTTGGCATGAGACTCTACCAAGGCGGCGTGGTCCAAGGACCAACGATCCGCGTTGTAGAAGTTGAGGATTGGGATGCCGAGGCTTGTGGGGGGATACACTGCTCCAACACTGGAGAGATCGGTCTTATCAAAATAATTCGATCAGAAAGGATACAGGATGGCGTCGAGAGGATAGAGTTTGTTTCAGGCGAGCAAGCCATACATTTTATCCACTCACAGGAGTCTGCTCTGCTGGAGGTCTCAAAGATCCTGAACACTCCTGCTGAGCGGGTAGAGAAGGCAGCTCTCAAGTTGATGGAGGATCTCTCAACCTCTAAGAGACAAATAGAGCGTCTGAGGAAGATACTTGCACAGAGGTTATCAGGAGAGCTCTATATAAAATCCGAAAAAATAGGGGAAATCTCCCTTGTAAAGGGCGTCCTCGGGGACCTCTCCAACGATGACCTGATCCCAGTAGCCTCCCAAATTGTGGAAAAGGATCCAAACGCATTGGCAATCTTGGTATCGAGTGCAGATGGCAGCGTCATATGTATGGCTGGAGAGAGTGCCACTGGAAGGGGCTTAAACGCCGGAAAAATTACCGAAGCCTTCACCAAGTCCATGGGAGGTAGGGGCGGGGGTAAACCAGACGTAGGACAAGGAAGGATTCCTCTGGAAAGTCTGGAGCGATTTGAACAATCCATTCAATCCATAAAAAACATAATAGAGGGTCTGAACAAAAGTAAGAGTCAATAATTGTTAATTGTTATTAGGTGGTCGCCTTGTCCTCTAACATTGACTCGGACTTAAACTTTCAGCAAGTTGAGGAGAAATGGCAGAGGCGATGGAGCGAGTCCCGAATATTTGAGGCTGATCCGGACGAGACTCGTCCAAAATTTTACGTGACGGTCGCATATCCATATCCAAACATGCCCCAGCATATCGGTCATGCGAGGACATACACACTTGCGGATGTATATGCTCGATATAAGCGTATGCGAGGTTACAACACCTTACTTCCTATGGCATTTCACTACACCGGAACCCCAATCCTCGCCCAGAGCAAGAGGATACAGTCGAATGACAAAGAGCTCATAGAGCAGTTCAAAAGTGTTGGTGTTTCTGAAGATGTGATCAGAACATTCGACTCCCCTCTAAAAATTGCGAGATACTTCCACAACGACCTGAAACTCGGAATGATCGAGATGGGATATTCAATAGACTGGAGGAGGGAGTTCACCACAATCGACCCCGCCTACAGCAAGTTCATTGAGTGGCAATTCTACAAATTGAAGTCAAAAGACTACATTACAAAGGGCATACACCCCATTGGATGGTGCCCCTCTTGCCGAAACCCGGTCGGGCAGCACGACACCAAGGGCGACGCCGAGCCAGAGGTCGGCGAATTTGTAGCCATAAAATTTATCACGAATGGATCCTACCTTCCTGCCGCAACGCTCAGGCCGGAGACCATATTCGGCGTCACAAACATCTGGGTCAACCCAAATTCTGACTATGTGGAAGTAGAAGCTGGCGGAGAGAAATTGATTCTCAGCAAACCTGCCGCTAAAAAATTCTCCGAGCAGTACTCCAACGCCAACACGATTCGCGAGCTAAAGGGCTCTTCACTTGTGGGAAAGTATGCAATCAACCCTCTAACGGGAGACCGAATACCTATACTCCCGGCGGACTTCGTTGATCCAGATAACGCGACCGGGATAGTAATGTCCGTTCCAGCACACGCACCGTACGACCTCTTGGCTATAATGGATCTTCAGAATCATCCAGAGCGCCTCAAAGAATACGGTCTTGGTATAGAGGTGCTCTCCTCGCTTAAGCCTATACCTGTTGTGAAATCTCCTGGCCTTCCAGACATCCCGACACTCGACCTCATTCGAAGGCTTGGCATTCGAGGTCAGCTCGACCCAAAAGCAGAAGATGCAACAAAAGAACTTTATCAGCGGGAATTCCACACTGGTGAGATGCGGGAAGAGACTGGCAAATACGCTGGTATGCCCGTAAGTAAGGCTAAGGAAGAGGTAAAGAATGACCTTATAAATTCCTCCAAAGCATTCAAGTTCTACGAGATAATCAACGGGCCCGTATACTGCCGCTGCGGATCTAAAGTCACCGTTAACCTGATGAGCGACCAATGGTTCATTAACTACGGAGATCCTCACTGGAAATCAATTGTCAAAGACCATCTGGGTAGGATGTCCATACTTCCTGAAGAGTTAAGGGAGGAGTTTGAAAATGTTGTTGACTGGCTCAAAGAGAAGGCATGCGCCAGAAGGGCAGGTCTGGGTACCCCGCTCCCCTGGGACAAGGATTGGATCATTGAGAGCCTCTCAGACTCCACAATCTACATGGCATTCTACACCATCGCCAAAATAATAAACGAGGCAAAGATCGATCCCTCCCTCCTAACACCCGAAGTTTTCGACTACGTATTCCTAGGTCAGGGCGACCCATCATCACTAGGAGTAGCTGTGGATCTCTTGGAGAGGATGAGGAAGGAGTTTCTATATTTCTATCCACTCGATAGCAGGCATTCAGGCAGGGACCTTGTTCCTAACCACTTAACATTCTTCATATTCAACCACGTGGCCATATTCCCTCCGCCGTTATGGCCGAGGCAAATAGTAGTTAATGGCAGCGTACTCATGGAAGGCAAGAAGATGTCAAAGTCTTTGGGCAATATTATCCCCCTGAGGAAGGCTATAAGGATGTACGGGGCCGACACTCTAAGAGTCTCGATCCTGTCTGCCTCGGAGCTTCTCCAAGACGCCGACTTCAGCGACTCTTTGGCAAGGACCACGAAAGTCAAGCTCCAAGAATTCTATAAATTCTCGCTTAAGTATTGCGAAGCCCCGCCCCTCAACGGCGAGGGGCTCGACTCGCTTGACAGATGGCTCCTGAGCAGGGTACAGCGCGTTATAGAGCAGACTACATCTTCCATGGAAAGCCTTAGGGTTAGGGAGGCAATACACTCCTCGTTTTTCACTCTTCAGCAGGACATAATGTGGTATCTAAGGAGAAAAGGGCCGCAAGCGAACGATGATAGGACCCGAAGTGTGATCAGATACGCCCTTGAGACCATGATCAAGCTGATGGCTCCCTTCTCCCCACATATCTGCGAGGAGCTCTGGGAAAAATTCGGTCACAAGGGTTTCATCTCGGTCGAGAAATGGCCAGAGGTCCAACCTTCATTAATAGATGAGCGCTCAGAACTCTCCGAGGAGCTGGTTAAGGGCATAATAGAGGATACATCAGAGATAATCAAGGTCACCGGAATTGTACCCTCAAAGATCTATTATTACACATCGCCAAAGTGGAAGTGGGATGTTTACCTCACACTTTTAGGACTGCTCGAGAATGGCGTAGACCCCAAGTCTCTGTTGAGAGAGGCAATGAAAAACCCCACGATTAGGTCAAAGGGCGGGGAGGCGGCAAAATTCATAAATACTGTCTCTCCAAGCATCGTCACAATGCCTAAAGATCAGAGAAAGAAGATGCTGTCCATCGGTATTTTGGATGAGTCAGAGACCTTAAACAAAAACTTACATTTCCTCTCGGAGTACTTCAAGAGTCCGGTGGAAGTGGTCTCTGGAGAAGCTCCGCAGTACGATCCTAAGAAGAAGGCAGAACAAGCCCTACCAATGAGACCCGCCATATACATTGAGGGCTCTTGATGACCTCCCTAAAAAGAGAGGCGGTTGAGGATCTGCGTTACCTTCTCAACAGAGGATATCCTAGGTCCTCTGCTGTGAGGTTTGTTGGCGACAGGTATGTGCTCGACAGGTCTCAACGCCTCCTCCTTTACAGGGGAGTATTCCCTGACGATGTTGCGAAGATGCACCGTGCCAAACTCGTCGGACCAGAAAGGGTCCTCGGATCGCACCTGTCGATCGACGGATTCAATGTCCTCTGGACAGTCTCAAGTGCAATTAAAGGCGACCCTGTTTACCTCTGCGACGACGGATTAATCAGAGATCTTTCAGGGATTCATGGATCCGTGGATGGGAGGGACATATCGGGACCTTTAGAGATCGTTGTATCCACAGTCGCCCACCTCAGACCAAAGGAAGCTACATTCTTCTTTGACAAATCCATAAGCAGAAGTGGTGAGATAGCCGGGGTTGTTCGCAACCTAATTGCTCATTACAACCTGATAGGAACCGCCATAACTGTGCCCTCCCCAGACCATGCCGTATTGGGATCTGGCGAGATCATAGCAACGAGCGACTCCGTCGTAGCCGATAAAGCACCTCACCTCTTCGACTTGGCTGGCTACATCATAACTAAGCGCTTGTGTATAAAGCCCTTGTCATTGAAGGATTTGTAAAAACTAACAGTCCCTGCATATTGGTTTGACTGTACTACTACATCTGCCCTCCTATCAAAATGAATACTGAAAATGGGGCGAGCCCTACACTGGCATAAAACATCCAGCAGAGGCATCATAGCAGAGTTGTAAAATCCATCAGGAGGAGCCCTCACAAATTTTTAGTATAAAATTATCCTCGAAATCCTCAAATATCTGGTTCAAGTAATCACCCATGCTGGGCCCGTGGCGCAGACTGGATAGCGCGTCGGCCTCCTAAGTCGATGGTCGAGGGTTCAAATCCCTCCGGGCCCGCTCCTTGATTCACACCACATTTCAACATTGTCTGCGGAAACTCCCTGCGATATCTGGGGGGCAGTTCGCTTTACTATAGACCCAAGTCCACAAACTTTTAGATGCTGATGAGCCAACTTTCATTAGAGGATTACAAAATGGAAGGTACCATCTCCAATCTCTGCATAAGGGCTCCCCGAGAAAAAGCTGAGACCTTGAGGCGTGCCCTACAAAGGCTCGAAATTCTTGATCAATCAAGGAGAATAACGGCAAGCAACGGGTTTGTCCTCATACCTATCACTCGCAATCTCTCGCCTGATGAAATGAATGTCATTGCCAAACTCTCTCAAGTAGAAGTCATACGATCAGAACTCCCCTCCCCTCCGACTAGACCTAAGAATCTTATAAGTGCGCTCGACGGTACCCTGCCACCCCACCTCTTGGCCCTGCTTCCTAGGTCATTTGACATAGTTGGCGATATCGCAATAATAGAGGATCTCGCCCCAGAGCTACTTCCCCACGGGGAGATCTTGGCAAAGGCTATGATGCAGGTTCACCCGAGGGTCAGAACTGTTCTACTCAAGACTGGAAAAGTGGAGGGTGATTTCCGCATACCTAGTTTCGCCGTATTGGCTGGCGAAGAAAAATATGAGACGATCCATACGGAATACGGAGTCAAACTGAAGGTGGATCTATCCAAAGCCTATTTCTCCTCCCGCCTTGCTACTGAACACCATAGAGTCGCCTCTCAGGTGCGCGACAGTGAAATAGTTGTAGATATGTTCGCAGGAGTCGGTCCATTTTCGATTATGATCGCTAAAAAAGTTTCAGCGAAAGTGTTCTCAATAGACATAAATCCCAATGCTATCGCCCTACTAAAAGAAAGCCTCCGTCTTAACCGTCTCAAAGGCGAGGTGATCCCGTTCTGCGGAGATGTAAGGATCATAGCCCCCAGACTTAAGGGAGTTGCTGACAGAGTGATAATGAACCTTCCTGCTTCGTCTCTGGACTACCTTGATGTTGCGATTGCCACTCTCAAGAGCTGTGGAGGTACGATCCACATATACTTGTTTGCCAAGGACGATCCCATCAAAAACGCCAAAGAAATGTTTAACAGTAGACTGAATGGGCAAGTCAAGAAGTGTGAGGTCCTTAACTCGAGAATAGTCAAACCTGTCGCACCAAGGGAATGGCAAGTTGTAATAGATGCTTTAGTGGTGCCTTGACCTATGCATCAAAAATGATACTATATAAGAAAAACTTCGGAGGATCTTCATGTAACCTCCTCTCATTTTCTACTCCTGTAAACCAGCAGAATTGCATTACCGCCTTCTTTACGTGGATTCCGAATTATTGGAGCAGGACCAAGCAAGAAAGATGTGAGCAGCATCTCGCCAAATTTGCAGAAAGCTCACTTTTTACTTATGAGCGCTTTATTCAACAATTAGCGTCAATTTTATTCTTGTATCGTGCCTCTTTAACAACCTCACTATCTCTCTACTCAAATCTACCGCAGCCTTATTAGAATGTATCATTAAAGTCCTTCCGCAAATATACCCGCTCTTCCTCACAACAATGTCCTTCCCACTCTCGAACGTTAGGGAGGGGTGCCCTCGCCCCCAAACCTCTTCAGAAATACCATTGACTTCGATTATCAATCCTATCCTTGCCTCCTCAAACTTTGCCATACTCTTGAACTCTTCGGGCAGTTCCCGGAGTGCTAGCTCTGAACGCGTCGCTACCACACAATCGCCACGTATACTTTTCACAGACTCTTTTGTTACCTCGATCGTAGTTCTATGTAACGCCGTTATTAGAGGATCTCCCCACGCATAGAATGTTACCTTCAGAGCAGACACCAAGACTTTTTTATAACCCTGACCAGATAAAACTTTAGAAGTGAACTGTAGTGGATTTTGCTGAGAAGCGAGAAAGGCTTGTTAAGCGTCTGATTGAGGAGGGGATTCTGAAGAAGCCCGAAGTGATCAGAGCAATGCTAAGCGTCCCGAGGGAAGAATTCGTTCCTCAAGAGCTGCGGGATCATGCGTATATGGACTCCCCTCTGCCGACACTCAATGGACAGACCATTTCTGCCCCACACATGGTTGCTATGATGTGTGAGCTTCTAGATCTCAGGAAGGGTCATAAGGTACTCGAGGTCGGGGCAGGGACCGGATATCACGCGGCTGTCTGCGCAGAGATAGTCGCTCCTCTTGACACCCCTCCCGAAGATAGGGGGCACGTCTACGCCATAGAGCGATTAAGTCGCCTTGTGGAATTTGCAAGGAGGAACTTGGAGCGTACGAAATATAGCGAGCGCGTAACCATTATCGAGGGCGATGGCACGCTGGGTTATCCAGAGGCTGCACCTTTCGATAGAATTCTTGTTACAGCCGCAGCTCCTAGAATCCCTCCGCCCCTTAAAGCCCAGCTCAAGGACGGTGGGAAGATCGTGATTCCTGTTGGCGAAGCCTATTCTATCCAAGATCTAATACTTGTGGAACGGAAGGGTGATTCCTTTAACGAATACACATGCGGAGGCTGCGTCTTCGTCCCCCTATATGGAAAATACGGATGGTCCTAGCTTGACCTTGATCTCATAATCTATCATCTGTCATCTCATCATGAAGCTTGAAAAAGTAATTGAACCATAGCTTAAGAATTCTAAAAATTCGCTCTAGTTCACTCCTAGGATCCACCAAACCACCTTTCTAAGCTCGACTGTCTTTCTGTCTCTTTCTTCGTCTTCTTGACCCTCTGCAGTGCTGCCTCTACCCTTTCTAAGGAGAAATCGTGATTATCACATAATATTTTCTTTATTCTATCACTATCCAGTTCGCCCCATTCGAGCCTATACTCCCCTGTGGTCTTTGGGTTCAGGAAGATATCCTTTATGGTCTCAACATCGATATGTGGGTCCGCCTCAAGCGCACCTTTTTCCATCGCTGCCTTCAAGGAGCCGTATTCTTGTATTATTTTTATCGCCTTCTTGGGTCCTATACCCTTGAAACCATCTGGGTTAAAGTCTGTTCCGAGCATAATTCCGATGTCAATTAACTGTTCCCTAGTTATATTGAGGTTTCGTAAGACGTCGTCAAGTCTTATGACCTCAGGCTCTACGTCTATATATACGGGCTTGTTTGGCAGTTTTCTCCTACCCGATATGGTGAGGTTTCTCACAAGCCTAGGTGCCCCAAATAACAGGGAGTCGTAGTCCTGACTCACCGTTGCCCATGCGTCGCCTCGCTTGGTCATGAATGCCGCCTGTGCCTCCCCCTCCGATGGTGCCTGCACCCAAGGTACGCCCATGGCTTCGAGCAGATCTTTTGTCTGGTCAACCATCTCCCCTGTCAACCGCGAAGTAGCCTGAGCTGCCTTTCGTGCACCCTCGATGTCACCCCTCTCCAGTGCCGCCTTGTACTCTTCCTGAGCCTTCTCCTTGATCTCGGCCCTCCTCTCTATCTCCCGGAGTTTGAGCTCGGGAGGCTTACCGTCGAAGACGTAAACTGGTTTTATTCCTGCCTCCAGTAGGTTAACTGTCCTATAAAAGACGCCACTAAGGTGGCTGGTCACCCTCCCGGACGAGTCCATCAAGGGGGTACCATCGGGCTGCCTTATTATCGATAAAAATTGATAGAGGGCATTGTAACCATCAACTGCCAGTACTCTTCCTCTCATCTCCTCAAGTGTAATTGTCTGTGCTGTGACCAGTCCCTTTAGATTTACTCCCATCTTTTACGTTTCCCTTACCTTTGCGAGAGTTATCACTTTACCCTTCTTCTGGGCTGAAACATTAACTTTGCCCCTGAGTTCTAGCCTCATCAGTGCCCTATTGAGTTCACCAAAAGAGATGTCCTTGATCATGGTTCTGAGCATCTCCAAAAGCTCGTCGTCCCTGACGGCACCCTCTCTCTTTCTCACAAGGTCCAGTATTATGAGATCTAGGGGCTCAGCGCGCCAGCCCGACTCGTCCTCAGGAATATTGATTCCCCCTCAAGCAAAGTTGATGAGCGGCTGCCTTCCACTAATTGCTTGTTTACTCCTCTCTTCCCATGATTTGTAGAACTTGTGCATGTCCTCTGTTATGGAAGGTCTTATCTTCTTCAGAGCTTTCTCGAAGTGATACATGGTAACCTCGGTAGCATCAGGGTTCTCCCTAAGGGCGATCAGTCCTGCCTCCCTACATACTGCCTCTATATCTGATCCAGCATAACCTTTTGTCATATTGGTTAGCTTTTCAAGGTCTACATCCTTTGCGAGGGGCATGCCCTTTGTATGGATCTTGAATATCTGGAGGCGCGTCTCATTGTCTGGCTCAGGGACGTAAATTAGCCTATCAAACCTTCCTGGTCTGAGTAGAGCTGGGTCGATTATGTCTGGGCGGTTAGTTGCCCCAACAACTACGACATTTTCCAATCCCATTATCCCATCCATCTCTGTGAGCAACTGGCTTATCACTCTCTCTGTAACCATTGAGTCACCTCCGCCAGCCCATCTCACAGGGGCTATGGAATCGATCTCATCGAAGAAGATAATTGCTGGTGCTGCCGTCCTTGCCCTCCTGAAAACTTCCCTAATGGCACGCTCAGACTCTCCCACCCATTTACTGAAGATCTCTGGTCCTTTTATCGTTATAAAATTCGCCTCACTCTCGGTGGCTACCGCCTTGGCGAGCAAGGTCTTCCCGCATCCAGGAGGACCATATAGCAACACCCCCTTCGGCGGCTTTATACCTAGTCTCTTAAACCTCTCGGGATACTTGAGCGGCCACTCTATGCACTCTCTCAGCTCCTGCTTAACCTCCTCCAGACCGCCTATGTCCTCCCACTTCACCATGGGCACCTCGACGTAAACCTCCCTAAGCTCTGTTGGTGTGATCTCCTTGTAAGCCGCCTCAAAGTCCTCCATTCTAATCTCCAGTTTCTCCACGACCTCAGGAGGTATCTTCTCTTGCTGTATGTCTATCTCGGGCAGGTATCGCCTTAGGGCTTTCATGGCCGCCTCTCTGCAGAGCGCTGCTATATCTGCACCAACAAACCCGTGGGTTAGGTTGGCTATCTTTTTCAGATCCACATCCTTAGCCAAGGGCATATTTCTTGTGTGAACCTGCAGTATCTCATACCTCTCTGATGCCGATGGGACCCCTATCTCTATCTCCCTATCGAACCTACCAGGCCTTCTAAGCGCTGGGTCAAGGGCGTTCGGTCTATTTGTGGCACCTATGACTATTACGTCTCCCCTGGCCTCTAGTCCATCCATGAGCGCCAATAATTGTGCCACAACTCTCTTTTCAACCTCACCCGTAACCTCTTCCCTCTTGGGGGCGATGGCATCCAATTCGTCAATGAATATTATAGCGGGGGCATGCTGTTTAGCCTCTTCGAAGAACTCCCTGAGTTTCTGCTCAGACTCCCCATAGAACTTGCTCATGATCTCAGGCCCATTTATGGCTATGAAGTAGGCGTCAGTTTCATTAGCTACGACCTTGGCGAGCAAGGTCTTCCCGCATCCAGGAGGACCATATAGCAACACCCCCTTCGGCGGGTCTATTCCCAACCTCTTGAATAGCTCCGGATGCTTCAGGGGTAGCTCCACCATCTCCCTTATTTTTCTTATTGGCTCTTCGAGCCCTCCTATGTCTTCATAAGTGACCCTGGGAACTCTCGCTGCCTCGGCAGGCTTCTCAAGAATTGTAAGGTTTGTCTCGTCAGTCACGAGCACTATACCTGAAGGTTTTGTAGAGACCACCGTGAAAGGTATTGCCTGACCGAGGACAGGTATAAGCACGTTATCCCCCTCGACTACTGGTGTATCTGCGAGCCTCCTCTTGACAAAGCTTACAAATCCAGAATCCACCGTTATAGTGAAGGAGAGGGGTGCTAGCTTTACCATTGTGGCTACCTTTGCCTCCGCCTTCCTTATCGTTACCCTCTCACCTATTCCAACACTCGCATTCTTTCTTATGAGGCCATCCATCCTTATGATATCCATTCCCTGATCCTCTGTATAGGCGGGCCATACTATGGCGGCAGTTTTCCTCTTGCCCTCTATCTCAATGACGTCTCCAACACTAACGCCTATGGCCTTCATCGCGTCTGCATCTATCCTGACCTTTCCCCTTCCTACATCTCTTTGCTTGGACTCTGCCACCCTTAGGGTCAGCTCGTTTTTATCCCTCTCCAAAATTTTTGCCCCCATGATTATGATATCTGATCTGATAAAATATTCTATTAGCAAAATACTTCCAGTCGCTTTTTAATTTTATGGACACATCAGCTTAAAAGTAAAAAATTATTTGAAATATTCACAAGTGGGTGGTACCCACCACCGCCATCATAAAATTATTTAACCTGGCAATGTCTGGACTATCTCGACGTCTACCTGCCCCACTCCCTTAACCTTACTGAACGCATCCTCAACGGGTTGAGTACCCCCCTCAAAGACCCCTGGCATTATAACAAAGACCTTGAGGGCCTTTAAACCAAATGCTATTTCCTCCTCCGCGATCTTGTGGATGTAGAGGTCTTTGTTCCCCTTAGGTAATGCCTCTCTTAGTCCATTCTTCAAAAGCTCCAAATCAACTCCATCATCCTCGGGGAGTATTTTAAAGACAGCCAAAAGTCTCGCCATATAAATCACCTCATGGTCCCAAAAATCCACACTTTGGACATTTATAGTTATTCACGAGCTCTCTGCACTTCCTGCAACGCCAGAAGACCACCTCGCCGCAGTTGGGGCACGGGAGTTTTACCCCTTTCTGCTCTGGGAGTATGGGCTCCTTGCAAGAAATACATACAGGCAACTCCAGTTCGCTCATGTGCTTCACCAAGGTGTGAAGGTTAAAAAACTCTTCACATATATAAACTTAATATTCATTAGAGAAGGATTGAACAAAAATCGAGTCGTCTAACACCACATCTGCTTAAATGAATCTTGCAATTTATCCTTCAAATAAAGATCTCAAGAATGGCAAAACAGCATACCTTGCCAATCTTGACCTTGCTATTCTGGCAATAGCTCTTCCCTGCAGATCCATGTCATAACCCATCAGCCTGTCCAATAATCCTTCATTATAAGCCTCAGCCATGATCCTCTCTAGCTCCTCCTCCTTCATGTTCCTGAAAATCTTTGCCGCAAACCTCATCCTTTCAAAATCCTTCCAGTACAGCGCCTTCCATTTCCTTTCAAACTCCGAGAGTGAAGCGCCTCTGATCGCACCAGCTGCAGCACTCCCTGCCAATTTTGCCGTCAGACAGCCCAAAATCACCCCTCCCCCCGTCGTCGGCTTCGAAAAACCTCCAGCATCCCCTACAGATACTACGTTCTCCCTCACAGTGGTCTTAAGGGGGCCACCTATCACAACCTTGCCGAATAGTTCTCTGAGAACCCTCGTCAAAGACTTCTTGGCAAAACTTTCGTTCTTCTCAATGAACCTCTTTAAAAGCTCCTTCGGAATACCCCTTCCTGCGGCGAGACCTACCCTCAAATGATCCTTTCTGGGAACAGTCCAAGCAAAAAACCCTGGAGCCCAGCTCCCCGTGTAAATCTCTACGACATCGTCCTCAAAGTTCCTGACCTCAACATCAACTTGTGCGGCAGGAATAGACCTAGGCAAATCCATGCCTACGGATCTGGCAACTCTGCCCTTGGTACCCTCTGCATTGATCAAAACCTTGAAGCTCATGGAAGGACTGTACAGAGCTCCTGTCACAACCTCAACGCCCGCCCTATCAGCCCTTCTCATCAACTCCCTATCAAACTTCTCCCTATCTATGACAACCGCCTTCTCATCTGCAGTAGTTATCTCATAAACTCTTCCTCTTGGAGAAAAGAGCCTCACCCTCCTTATCCTGCTCAACAAGACATCTTCATACACTCCCAAGATCCTCTGTAATCCATCTTTGCTGACCAAGCCAGCACAATGGTCTGGCTGGCCTATCTCTTTGTCCTCCTCCACTACGGTGACCTCTGCTCCGGCAAGGGCTGCTTCGGTTGCTGCCATAAGCCCTGAGGGCCCTCCTCCGACCACCAAGATCTCCCGAACCATGCTTTCTCCTCGATACATTTTTATCCAATCTTCTTTAAAACTCGTACTATGGAATTTGAATACAAACAAGCTATCGTGGTGCGTCAGGACCTAAAGATGACCAAGGGAAAGCTCGCCGCCCAAGTGGCTCACGCTTCGCTATCCTCATACCTAGTGGCTAAAAATATCAGACCAGATTGGGCTTCCGATTGGCTAAAGGAGGGTCAAAAGAAAGTAGTGCTCAAGACTCGAACTCTGGACGAATTACTCGATATAAAAAAGTCAGCAGATAGGGAAAATATCCCCAATTCCCTAATTTCTGACGCTGGTCTGACTCAGCTCGAACCAGGCACCGTGACATGCATAGGAATAGGTCCCGCCCCAGCTGGGCTTGTGGACAAGATCGTCGGTCATTTAAAGCTCTTGTGATGACCATGCCTCCTACTCCAACCCTTTCACAGTTAGAGCGATCCTGCGGAATGCTCTTTTACTCAACGACTGGCAAGGGGATAAACGGCAAGATCCGAGTCAAGCCCGAAGATTTTTTGGTAGAGGAAATTACCCCAGAAGGATATGTAGTTAACGAATCCCTAAAAACTCTGAGCAGAGGTAGCGGACCATACACGCTCGCCGTTCTGAAGAAGAGATCTCGTGACCTTTTGCCAACCCTATCCCTACTACAAAAGCTCCTCAAAGCTAAAGTCTCATTTGCTGGTATAAAGGACAGGAGGGCAGTTACGTATCAGCTAATTTCGATCAGCCGTCCGCTAACAGAACCAATCAGAATGAACAATTTAGAGGTATGGGCTGTTGGTACTTCAAAGTGGGAAGTCAGACCTGGCGAACTCAAAGGCAACAGATTCACCATAACAATTAGATCCTTGGACAGGGAAGACATTTCCACAGACGTACTACCCGACTTGAACTGGTTGCCTGGCTATTTTGGACACCAGCGATTCGGGATCACTCGACCAAACACACATAAAGTCGGTAAGTACATGGTGAAGGGCGAATTTGAGGAAGCCGTGAGAGAGTTCCTTGCAGAGCCTTACGAGGGTGAACCAAACCGAATATTCTCCATCAGACTGCACCTCAAAACAACATGGGATCTAAATGTTGCCCTGTCCTCCATGCCCTCTTTTCTTTTATATGAGCGAGAGGTTATAAGGGCACTACTCTCAGGTGCGGACTATCTACGCTCTTTAAAATCACTCCCGAGCCGTCTCATTCGCCTTTTCGTGGACTCATATCAATCCTACCTCTTCAACTTGGCTCTTTCTGAGAGGTGGTCAAAATACGGCTTGAATTACGTAGCTCCGGGCGACATAGTGTCTATTCTCGACAGTTCTTTAAATCCGTCCCGACCAATAAAGGTCACACACTCAAACCTAGAAAAGTTGAAAAAATTTGTGGACTCAAAAAAAGCTGTACTCCTAATGCCTGTTCCAGGAAGCAACCTTTCTGTTGAGGGGGTTAACTACCAAATATACTCCGAAATCTTAGAAAAAGAAAAAATCTCGCCTCGCAGTTTTTCAAATGTGATGGGGCTGGAATTCAGAGGGACGATGCGCCCGGCGGTCTTTTACCCTACTGACCTCGAAATATTAAATCCTTCGGAAGACGAGCTCAATCCCGGCAAAACAAAGATCACCATAAAGTTCACGCTACCAAGAGGGTTCTATGCAACAGTCCTGCTCAGAGAACTAATGAAACCAGAAGATCCTAAAAGCGCGGGCTTTTAGGATGGTTCAATAAAAAAAGCTCTATCCATAGGTTAATATTACGGAAGTAAACGCTCCGGCGTCCTAGGGAAAAGCGCTGCCTCCCTCACATTGCTCAAGTCTAATAGTTGCATAGTCATTCTCTCTATACCGATGTTAAACCCACCGTGTGGCGGTGCCCCATATTTGAAATGTTCAGTAAACCACTGCATGCCAACCGGGCTTATGCCCTTCTCCCTGATCTGCTCCATTATCTTCTCATAGCGATGCTCCCTCTGACCTCCAGAGCTGACCTCCAACCCCTTGTAAATCAAGTCCACACTTCTAGCCCACTGCGGCTCTTCATCCACCCTCATCACGTAGAATGGTTTCACCTTGAACGGGAACCTATTAACGAAGAAGAAATCACTCTTGTATTTTTCTCTCACGTAATTTGCTAGGATCGTCTCAGACTCCCTGTCATAGTCCTCTCCGAATGGTATCTTCTTCCCAAACTCCTCCAAGATCTCGTATATCTTGGGGAACCTTAGCTCAGGGAAGGGTGCGCTCGGGACTTTTATCTCCTTTCCCAACAGTTCAAGCTCTTCCACACAATCCTCCTTTACCTTCTTGAGTCCTGATATCACCAAATTCTCCTCAACCTTCATGACCTCATACTCGTCTTTTATGAACCCGAGCTCGACGGCGCATCCCCTGTGCTCGCAGAGATGTCTTGGCGTGTGGCTCGGCTCTGCCCTCCAGCTCGGTCCTAGGTCATATATTCTATCAAGACCGCTTATAACAGCGAGCTGCCTGTGAAGCTGTGGATCCTGTCTCAGAAAAGCACTCTTATTGAAGTAAACAACTGGGAAAACTTCTGCTCCGCTCTCGGAGGCTGCGCCCATCAAACAGGGTGTGAATATCTGCTGGAAGCCGTCCTCTCTAAGGTAATCCTGCATCCCCTGGACGAGCTTAGACTGTATCTTGAAGACCGCCAGCACCTCCGGTCTTCTCAGATCTAGCACCCTGTTGTCAAGCCTCGTATCGAGATTGGACTCTATCTTTCCTGAAACTGAGACAGGTAGGTTAGAGACCGTCCTGCTAAGGATCTCTATCTCCTTGGGTATTATCTCTCTGCCCTTAGGAGCTATCTTGTTTGCCTTTACCACTCCTTTGACCGCTATAACATACTCGTCCTTTATCTTCTCGGCTAGATCAATAAGTTCTTGTGCCGTCACTCCCTTCTTCAGCGTTATCTGGATGAGCCCCTCCCTATCCCTCAATATTATGAACTTTAAGTTCCCAAGGTCCCTTAATCTGTGAACCCAACCCGCGACTACGACCTCCTTCTCTGCATCTTCTGGCTTTATCTCTGCTGTGTAATGTGTTCTAATAGGCATTCTAAACACGCTCTGCCAACATTACTCGAAGACTATATGAATAGTCTCTCCCGTGAGCTTCTTAATGGCTTCCTCTGCCGATCTTGCATCTATCGGCATCTTCTTGATATCGCTCCTCGGTATCCTAATAGTGCTCTCCCAGCTACCGTCAGGCAACCAGACGGTATTTGCCCCGATGACCCTGGCTGGAACAACTATCTGTTCCAACAACCTCTTTATACTCGAACTTTTCTCTATTATTCTGACGGTTATCTTTTTCTCGTCACTCAATTGTTTACTCAACTTGCTTAACATTGCTCTATTCGAGCCCTTGCCACCACTCACCATTACTATTATCATCCGAGGCAGAGCCACTGTCTTGTGGATTGTGTAATCCTTAATCTGAGGATTTTTTGCCTCGTGCTCAATAAACCACTTCGATATCTCAATGTCTGCCTCGGTGATCTCCCCCCTATCCAGCTTCTCCTGACACTTTGGGCACAGAACCCCGCTTTTTGCACAGAAGAAGCAGATAGGAGTCCGCAAGTCCCTCACTTCACTTTACTTTTTTCACTTTACCGAGTTTTATCGATATCGAGCTCGCCCTCCGGCTGCCCTGTCCGTCTTTGAGGGGGATCTCCTCCGTGCCTATGTCTATGTTCTTAATCTCTGCGTCCGGCATGAACTTTCTCCTGATAACCTCGACCACATCGACAGCCTTGCTTATTGACTGACCTCTAGCTTTCACGACAACTTCGTTGGCCCCTTCATGAAACGCGGTGAGACAGGCTAAGACATAGTTCATCGGCGGTTTCTTTCCCACGAATATCTCTGCTTCTTTCGACAACTCCGCCCCTCCAAATAATTAAAAGGACTCAACGTTTAAAATGAATTCTTGAATAAATATATTTTGGTCTCTGCTAAAACTTATTATACGTGACTTTACAAAAGTAAAGTCGTGGTTTGCTTGGCATCGTCATCGTCCCTAACAGATAGACAACTACAGATCTTGAGGATGCTATTCAAGATCAGCGATAGCGCCACGGTCTTCACGGTCAAGAAGACGCAAACAGAGTTAGCTAGGGAGCTAAACCTCACGAGGCAAGCCTTGAACATACACCTCCGCCGCCTCAGAGAGGAGGGACTCATCAGGACTGGTAGGGGCTTCATAGACCTTACAAGGAAGGCACTCCAGATTCTTGGTGCTGGCACCTCAGAGGCTTTTGTCTTCTTGAAAGTAGTCCCATCAAAGAGGGAGCAGGTCTATGAGGTCGTAAAGTCTCTACCCTCCATTAGGCTCTTTAGGGTTACTGGCGAGATCGATCTTGTCGCAATGGTTCCACAATCCCAGCTAGACTCTTTCCTTGAGAGGGTCTCTTCAATTGAGGGCGTCGAATCCACATCCTCCCACGTGATAATCTCGGTTCTAAAGTGAATGGGTTATATATTCCTATGAATGCGAAATTTTTGGAAGAAAAATTTATAATACCGGAAATCTTGAGTGAAAGAAAACTGGTGTTTCCCAATGCCTGTCCAAGACCCGGAAAAATTGAAGATCGCCCAAAAACACCTGCTCTATATCAAGATCTGCAGGAGATGCGGGGCAAGAAATCCAATGTCCGCAGATAAGTGTAGAAGGTGTCGTAGCAAAGAGTTGCGCCCCAAGAGACGGGAATTGAAGCGCTAACAAAAGGTTTTTCTATCTTTTCACAGTCTAGCAATACAGGGCCCGTAGTCTAGTCTGGTTAGGACACCTTTATGGCCTAAAGTCGCCCTCACACGGCGAAGGTCTCCGGTTCAAGTCCGGACGGGCCCACCATTTATACCTAATAGTTTTATTAAATTCATCCTTAATCGTAATATGTTGATGGGTGATCGTTACGAAAAAAACTTGGGTCGCTCTGGTGATCTTGGTAATTGCTGTTTCTGGCGTCGGGATCTATGTTTTTTCATCACTTCAGCAACAAACCATGGAAAACCTACAGGTCTTGATCTTGGATGTTCAAGTTCAAAGTGTCGGGCTAACAACAGCAAAACTGAACATTAAACTCAACGCCTACAACCCAAATATGATAACCATCACGGTCGACCGGGTGATCTATTCGTTGTATGGAAACAACATAAGTCTCGGTAATGGTATGATTACAGAAAAAGTGAACTTACCCCCGAGAACTGTCTCCAACATCTCTTCTATATTTGAATTTTCCTACAGTGGTGCCATACAGGCGTTGTGGCACAGCATAATTTCTGGTGAAAAAATTGAATGGAAAGTCAATGGGACTGCGTACGTCGATACTCCTCTTGGCGCCCTAAAAATCCCATTCAGCAGCAATATATCTAAGTAGCGACATTACTTTTTTCCCAATCTATGAAAACTTATTGTCATAATCATATATTCGATTTTAATAAAAATCATTTTTTTATGTTTTTATATCTAGGTAGCCCCCTACCTGGTTTAAAACCTCATATTGAAAATCTTAACGGCGCCAAAAATTTTTTTATTTTTAAATTTTTGTCCAATCAGGTGGTGGTCTCATGTACACCAAACAAGAACAAAACAAATCCGAAATCACAAAAAGGATCTCCTCTTCGATGATAAGGATATTCTTCAATATAGGAATGTATGTGGTATTTGCGGCAGTGGTTCAATGGCTATTTACGGCAATTTTAGCGAACTACGGAATAAACGTCACAGATTACTTGGTGTATGCACAAATACTCATCGCCCTAGCCTTTGGTTACTTAATTGTTAACAGCATCGCCACGTTCCTCTATTGGTCCACCAGAGTGAAATACGATCATCCTACATCTGCGGCTATCAGAAACGTAGTGCGAATCATTGGCATTGGTGGTCTTGTTGCGTCAATAGCTGGGGGCGTTGCTGGTGGTGCCGCGGGAGTCGCTTTAGGCGGATTTATGGGCATGGTGGTTGGCTTTGCCTCTCAACAAATATTGGGTCAGGCGATATCGGGGCTATTCCTATTAATAGCGCGACCATTTAAAATTGGAGATACTTGCGTACTAACTGGAGAGGATGGCATTGTGGAGGATGTCTCAACACTTTTCACGACGGTAGTCAAGGCAGACGGTACAAAAGTCCTAATTCCGAACAACTCTATAATGGGGGGCAAAATAACTCTAAAGCCAAAGCAGCAAAAGTAGTTTCAGCGAGACGTTCCATCCAGCGCTCTATCGGTAATCTTACCAACAATGGACTCGTATCCCATCGTCATTATGTGTATACCCGCGGTCTTTGTCGTCCTCCTCAACTCCTTTATAAGGGTAGAGAAATACTCCACATTAACCATGTCTATTTTATTTATGATTTCTGATCCATTGCCAGAGGCTCCTGCACTCTTCAGTCCCTCTATATATTCTTTTGGAACTGAAATCCCTGGTATCTTGTTCGCTATGAATTCTGCTATCCTATGCGATTTACACGGAAATATGCCGATTAGTACTGGGACTGATGAATTGAGCTCCTTAACGAACCTCTTTGCCTTCTCAACATCGAATACTATTTGGGTCTGTATAAATTCCGCACCCGCATCGATCTTCCTCTCAACTTTGCACAACTCGACCTCCAGAGGATCCGCATTCGGATTTCCTACGACCCCGACATGCAACTTTACCATTCCATCTATGGGGTTTCCGTTAAGATCAATACCTTTGTCAACCATGCCTCTCACCATTTGCACAAACTGCGTGGAGTCCAAATCATATACTGGCATAGCGCCAGGGTTGTCCCCGCCAGTTGTGTGGTCGCCACTTATGACCAACACATTCTTTATTCCGAGGGCCGATGCTCCCAATAGGTCTGAAATCAGAGCAAGCCTATTTCTGTCTCTGACGGTTATATGGCATATTGTCTCAAGCCCGACATCCCTTTGTATCACATATGACGCAACCAAACTACTTAGATATGCTCTAGCCCGGGGGTTATCCGTAACGTTACATGCTACAACATGATTCTTGAGAACCTTTGCTGCTTCGATGATGCCCTCCAATTTTGTCGTCTTCTTTGGCTCTATCTCCCCAGTGAATACAAATTTACCATCATTTAGTGCCTTCATAAAGTCACTATATGCCCTCCTCAATTGAGACCCCCTCTACCTTGTTTTCAGTTCTTGAGGCTCGGCCTTTTTTGACCTGTCTCGAACCTTCCTAATCTCTTTAAACTTCTCTACCATGCCCTGCCCTTCAAGCCTCTTGTAAATCAGCACCCAGGCGCAGTCCCTCACATGCCCCCCAGCCTCGCACTTTCCATTTGCCATCCCTCCACAAGGTCCGTTAAGTAGACCCTTAGCACATCTAACTATCGGGCAGATCCCTCCAGTCTCGTGTATAATACACTCACCGCATGCTCTACATCTTTCATAGAACCTTCCTATTCGCTCAGTCTCACCTACGAATAGGGTGTCCAAACCGGGTATCACGATCTTATCGGTAAACTCACCAATGGCTTGAGCCCCCGATCCGCAACATAAAGCGAGAATGGCATCAGATGCTGCTATTATGTTCGAGTGAGAAGAGAGATCTCTCCTCAAAATCCTAATGTCGCATGGAGTCTCCACAACAACCTTTCCGCAGGCTTTCTTTCCGAGTATGTTCGCCATCTCATTAACTTGTTCCTCGCCCCCTGTCTGGCAGAGGGTTGCACATGTCCCGCAACCCACAATGAATACTCTCTCATGGTCTTCTAAGGACCTTAAAACTGCTTCTTTGGGCTTTGACTTTGTTATAATCAATTAAACCAACTCACGAGTTACAGTAAGAAATATCGCCATCAATTTATAATTATCGCGTGGACAGCGGCTTTTTATCTCACTAACATAATATCTTAAAAGAGGAGGTTGAATATGGTAGTTAAAGAGGACACTTTTACAGAGATCGTGACTTTTGAGTACATAATGTGGCGAAAATCCTACATAGGCGGTGAGATAAAGGTTTTACTCGATGTAACTGAAGATTCAGGAACCATTGGGAAGGGCAAGATCTTGGACGTATTGAGCGTCCAGCGTCCCTATCTCTACGACGACTATACCGACCTGCACGGTGGTGTGGACTCTTTTTGCAAGAGGACCACGCTCGAAGAGATCAAATCAATGCTAGTTGGGCGCGAAGGTACTTTTGAGCATGACGAGAGGACAATTCCTCCAACACACTGCTTCAAGCTCAAGGATCAATTCCCGCTAGATATAAAGCCTAAGGGTAGTTCTTTTGGTCCATGATATCGCTGTTGTTATTTTGGCAGGAGGGCGATCTTCAAGGATTGGGGGTTTTAAACCTCTTTTGAAACTGGCAGGTCGACCGCTAATATCTTATGCCTTAGAAATCGCCCGCTTCACAGTTAGTTCCCCGTACATCCTCGTTAGCAACCAAGAGCAAGCAATAATACTCAAGCAGCTGGATTGCACAGAAAATGCAAAATTCCTTACCGACCCAGAGGGTTCTATTGGTCCATATTCTGTGGTCAAATCCTCATCCAAAATTAATGAAGGCTTGATATTTCTGATGGGGTGTGACACTCCTTTTCTCGATCCTCGCCTACCGCTTATTTTATTGCACCATATTGACAACTCCCCTGCCGTGGTTCCAATATGGCCAAACGGATATTTGGAGCCTCTTGCTGCCCTTTACCGCAAGAAACCCCTCTCAGAGATAAACTTCATCACTTCATTTAGAGAAATCGTAGCTAAGATTGGTGCAAAGACTGTAGGCATAGA
This sequence comes from Thermoproteota archaeon, assembly GCA_029887795.1. Classification (GTDB taxonomy): domain Archaea; phylum Thermoproteota; class Methanomethylicia; order Methanomethylicales; family Methanomethylicaceae; genus WYZ-LMO10. Next base: position 1,139 of record JARXPE010000014.1, on the reverse strand, counting down.
GGTGCTAGGTGTCCAGTCCAAGTCTTTTTTCAACATTAACACATGGTCTGATCTGAAAAAAGCTGAACTAATGCTAAAAAATCACGATCTCACTATTCATGAGAAAGCTGAATATTCCAAAACCTAAAATGTATTTTATTATTAAACCAAAAGGCGTCAAGGAAATGGATGGTATAAAAGTCCTTGACATTGGATATATGCAGAATCTCGATTAGGGCATACAATTCAAGTTTTTCTGACTAATATCCGTAAATTGATAATAAATAATGTTACTTTTTATTCTATCACGCCCTTCCTATTTCAACATAATTTGTATGGTATGTTGAACCGCCGCCCATGTCAGAGACAGCACTACTTGTGGTAAAATTCGGAGTCCCGTCTCCCAAAAGCTTTGGCCATGGGATCCCGTAGCTCAAAACCACTCCTCTTCGGACTCTGGATGAGATTTTTGCCTTCATTATACAGTAACCCCTACTGTTGTAAACTTTCACGAGATCTCCCTCCCTTATACCTCTGTCCTCAGCATCCTCACTGCTAATCTCGACAACGTTTTCCTCTGAGTAAATACTTTTAATATTGAAGTACTGGCTTTTCAAGAGATCCCTGTGGAAAGGTGTGATAAATCTCAGCGGGTATTCTCCCCGAACCTCTGTATAATCAGGAATAGGAGGCAGCCCCTCAGCTTCCGCTGCCTCTGAGTAGAACTCTATCTTTCCGGATGGCGTGTTGAACTTGAGGTCACAAAATGCCACATGGGGTACAGTAGGTGTGTTAAGTCTCAAAAACCCTTTCTTCCTAACCCTCTCCAGCGTGATCCCCTTCATGTATCCCGTTCCGCTTCTGAGAACTTTGTCGACCAACTTTTCTGGATCTTCTATAATGTCCAAGTAACCCATTCTTCTTGCTAACTCTACGAAGAGCTCAAAATTAGACTTGCTCTCCTCTATAGGTTCGATCGCTCTCTCATTAACTGAAACATAAAGCCCACAATAGGTGAAATGCACGTCGAAAGTCTCGAAGTAACTTGTGGCTGGCAGTACGATGTCTGCAAACTCGGCAGTATCTGTCATGAACAGATCATGAACCACCGTGAAGAGATCCTCCCTCGACAGGCCCTCCCTCACCTTATTGAGGTCTGG
>JARXPE010000013.1 GCA_029887795.1 Thermoproteota archaeon | reverse complement strand
CAGGATATAAAAGAAAGGTGCATATTTTATGTTTAGTAGAAAGTCTATCTGAAAATGATTAGAGGGATCGCGTAGCGTTTGATTTCATTCGAGCTTTTTGATCCAGGAATTAACTTTTTTAGTGATTTTCAAGAGCACGACGATGCCGAAGATGAGGGGGATAGCAATAACACATATGCCTCCAAACGGACATGCTGCACATGATGCTCTACAGATCTGCAAAAAGTAGACGGTAGGCATGCTTGAAGCCGAGATTATAAAGGTATAATAAGCCTTGAATTTTTTAAGATGATTCATTACCGATAGGATCACTTTCCTTTAGCCTCCCCCATACCATCCCAAAAGCACGGGATGGACATCTGTTCACACACTCCTTGCAGTTTATGCAAAGGGTTCTCTCTATGTCAGAGCCTATGGCCCACATGGGACAAACGTCCGAACAAGATCCGCAGTTCTTGCAAGTACCTTTGTTTTTGACCGTCCTGTAGAACCCTAGCTTAGCGCCTATTGCGTGAATTAAACCAGATACTGCCCCCAGTGGACAGAATAATATACACCATCCCCTTCCGTTAAACGTGAATATGCCGCAAACCAATAGCCAAAAGATTAATACCAAAATAGAACCAGTATGCCAGTATTCAATAGCTAAAGTATTACCAAATAAACCGTCCGCAAGGTTCTGCAGGACCGAGGCTGGGCAGTACCTGCAACAAATACCTCCCACATAGGTATATCTAAGCCCTACTAAAATTGAGACTAAGATGAAGCCCGTAAGAAATCCAAACCTCAAGCTCCTCGCAATACTCGGGTCTTTGACGTGGAATCTGAACTTTTTCGGTAGCGGGACCGCTCGGCTGAAAGCTTCGCTGACAGCACCTACTGGGCACAACCATCCGCAGAATACGGGCCCAGCTAAGAGTGCGGTGATTAGAACACTCACGGTAAAGCCAGTCATTACCGGTTGCCCTAGCAGGTTGTAAAGTCTGCCCGAAAACACCCAATCGAGTGGCATCCTCATACAGATTGTGTGAAGATCTGGCGTGGATATATTGCCAATAGCGAAGTAGACCAATCTCGTAAGTAGTGCAAATGGTCCCACAAAGATGAAAAAACCAATGATCCAAGATAGGTAACGATATTTGTTCTTGAAGAGTGCTTGCTTTTTGCGTTCTAATGACAACTTCCCGTACCTCCTACAGAAGAGATTTCTCCTCTAACGAATTTTATGGGGATGAAGGTCAGGGGTTGACCAGAATCTGCGTCAAAGACAAGCAGACCACCATCGTAGATCACTTGTTCGTCCATATAATAAGCGGGGATTTTGAATATCCAATCTATGGACAGATTAGGAATTCTCTGACCAGGGGGCAAGGGTTTAGTGAAGGTGTGGGTAGCTGGATCGTAGGGCCAGTCTGCACTTACCTCCCATTCCACCGGGAAAGTTACATTGAGAAGATCAAGACCGAGCTTGTGTGGTCTTTTATCCAAATTGTAGATCCAGTGAGTGGAGATGGCTTCAATATTTGGGTTGAGCAAGTTCTTAGGTAAACCCCTTGCATCTAAGTCGATTATGATGGGCGCCATATTAATTGGCGGACCAGCGCCACGCAGGGTTATTGGTTCAGTCACATTACCTGCAGGCACAGCTACCCAGAAGTGGACGATCTCCGCTTTGGAAAGTGAGTTAGCATATACGCCGGAATAGATAGTAATGCAGAACATAATTATGAATGCCAAAATTATCAAAGTTCGACTTCGCATAGTGAATCGAGGGAAAGTTGTAAATTGTGCTTATTTAAGAGTAAGGGAATTGAACTCTTGCAGAAAAAGAAACCGGATTGTTATAATTTCGAGTAAGAAATTGAATTCTTGCAAAAAGGTCAGAAGAATAAAGTCAAAATAGACCAAATGAGCTTCATAGTATTTTAAATAGATATTAATTTGTGCTACTATAGGGCGATCTTTTTTGTTAAAAAGGGAATTTTTTAAGAAAAAATAAAAAGATGATTCTATTTAAGAGGTACGAACATTGAGCTTCGAGTAGCCTTTAGACCAGGGGCACCGTGTGTTACCTTTGCAGTGGTTATTGCGAATTCGCCGAGGTAGCGACCGACCATCTCTGGGAGGATTTCAACAGGAACGAACTCCTTACCGTTATGTACCGATATTGTAAGACCGACCATCTCTGGGAGGATAATCATATCCCGACAGTGAGTTCTGATAACGACTTTCTTACCCTTAGCAGCCAAGAGCTTTGCTTTGCGTATCTTTTCGAAAAGAGTTCTCTGCTCGGGGTTAAGCCCTCTCATTAAAGACCTCCGCTGCCTACTTGGAAGCAGCTTGATGAACTCATCCATTGGCATGTTAGCAAGTTGTGATATTGTATATCCCCTGTAAGTAAATTCTTTGGACATAAATTCACCCCTTTATTACTTTTTCCTCCTTCCTGTTCTCTTAGGAGCGATCATTCCAACCTTCTGACCAGGCGGGGCCGTCCTACTAACAGGTCTGCCTCCCTTGGGATGGCTTCCACCACCGTGTGGGTGAGCGTAGGGACTCATGGCCTTACCACGAACACGTGGATATTTCACCGACTTTGCTTTATATTTGTGGTAATTGGCTCCGGCCTTTAATAGAGGCTTCTCCACAATACCTCCAGCTGCAACAAGACCGACAGTAGCCCTGCATGATCCGCTGAAAGATTTTACCATGCCTGATGGAAATTGCACTATCACTGAATCGCCTGAGTGTGATACAACAGTCGCGTAGCTCCCTGCGGACCTGACATATCTTCCCCCATCACCTGGTAGAGCTTCTATATTACAAACTAATGTGCCTTCAGGTATGTTCTTAAGAGGAAGTACGTTGCCAACGTTGGCTGGAGCCTGAGCGCCAAAATAAATCTTTTGACCTACGAAGAGACCTTCAGGAGCCACCATTAGTGTTTTTAACCCTTTATTGTTTGTAACAATTGCTACGGGAGCGCCTCTTCCAGGGTCATGGACTATGTCTTTGACCAAGAATTCTACTGAAGAGTTTAATTCCTCTTCCAATATGGGATGATATCTCACGTCCCCTACACGCTTCCACGAGGGAGATCTGAATACAGACCCCCCACGCCCTCTTCTTTGAACCAAAAGCCGCTTACCCATTTTTAATCACCTAAAGCAAGCCTATCTTTGTGGCGAGTTCCGACGCGCTATATTCCTTTTCCAGTCTAATTATTGCTTTCTTTTCACCTGAGGTGGTAATGCAGGTGTTTATGGATTTTACTTTAACTCCATAAAGCTTCTCAAAGGCCTCTTTAATGGTCTTTTTGTTTGCCTTACCACTGACTATGAACGTAAGTTTGTTCTCTCTTTCTAGACGATCGAGAGCGGACTCAGAGGACACAGGCCTTATTATAATTTCGGTTGGTTCCATGACGATCACCATTATGCAAATATCTCCTCAAGTTTCTTCAGAGCTGACTCGGTCCATATCGTTAATCGTCCAGGGTGTCCTCCTGGGGCCAATCGCTCTATGTTTAAGGAAGTCACCTCAGCAAAATCCAGACCAGAGAAGTTTCGGGCAGCCAGCCTTACCGGAGGGTTAAGCTCGTCGGTGATCAACAGGATTGTCTTAGGCTTGACCCATCGCCTGCCTCTATATTTTCCTTTACCTGGGCGCTCTTTTATTCCGCATTTCGCTCTGAGGACGTCCTCCCAAAGATTGATCTTCTGGAGGAACTCCCTGAACTCGGAGGCTTTCTTTAATTTCTTTATGTCGTCTGAGACTACAATCGGGAGGCTAATGTCTTCTTTAATTACATGTCCTCTGCTCATCACAAGATCCTTGATGCCTGTGGCTGCTATAGCAGACTTTAGAGCTAGTGTACGTTCTTTGTCATTTATTCGCTCGTGAAAGATCTTTTCTGGTCTTGGAGGAAATGCCAATCTGCCACCGACTACATTTGGTACAAAGGCAGCAGGTCCACCACCCTTCACTCGTGGAACTCTTGCAAGGTCAAGACCTACGCCTAAGCTCTCCGCGCTCGTTCTCTTCCCAGCCATCGGGTCTCGCCCTTTGGGTTGGATCTTTGCTGTGAAGGAAGAGATGAACGCGCGCCTTATTAAGTCTGGTCTGACTTCTTCGAAAAATACCTTAGGTAACTCCACATCGCCCTTAATCCTCCCATCTAGGGAATATATTGGAACGGAGCGCTTTTCAATTACTTCGCTTTCCAATTTTTACACCCCCTGTTTTGAGGCAAGACTAACGCTCAAAATTTTGGGAGGCTCTAACTTCGGGATTTTTGCCCTAACAGGATATCTGAACCTCACCAACCTTTTGGATGGACCCGGAAGTGTTCCGCTGACAAGTATATAATCGCTTTTCACTACGCCGTAATGTAAGAAGCCTCCAGCTATGTTGACCTCGGAGGGGTTCTCGCCAACCTTGAGGATCAACTTGTTGTATTCTGTTCGCTGATGGAAGCCCATTTTGCCAGGGCGTGGGATGGTGAACATCATATGGGGTCTGGATGGGCTTATTGCTCCAACAACTCGTTTGCCCTTCCTATGTTTGTGCCAATTCGGTTGGATCTTAACGCCAAACCTCTTCACAGCACCTGCAAATCCCTTCCCCTTTGTCACAGATATGGCATCTACAAACTGACCCTCTGCAAAGAAGTCCTTTGCCCTGAGCTCTTTTCCAAGGATCTCCTTTATGTAATTGTAAACCGCTTTAACATCGTCGCCTCCAACTTTAATCTCCAAAACTTCAGGGGTCTTCTTACCGAGACCACTTTTTTGCGGCTGAGTTAGTGCCAATACGCGTAACTCAGAAACTTTGTCAAGGTTATTTTCTATAAATGTCTGGATCTTTGAGAAGTCGCTCTTCTTAGGGAGAGTCAGTATTCGGTCAGCGAATTTTGGTAATGGAGTACGAATAACTTCTCCAAGAGTTTTTAGACCCTTTGGAGTTTTTGTATATGCCCTAAATCCATAAATGAAGAGGGGAGGAACTTCCACTACAGTTACTTCCTTAACTACTTCTCTTCCAAATAGTGGGCTCTTAGCCCGGTTCTCAACCATGATAAGATGGGTGGTACCTACCTTATAACCAGCAAAACCCAAGAGGCGAGGGGGTCCGCCCAAGTGTGGCCAAGTCCTGATCCTTCCAGTAATGCGCCTAGCTCGTACTCTAGGATAGTACATCAGCGAGCCCCTTCTAGGCGCACTCTTGCTTTTATGTCCCATAGTTATCTCCCCTTTTGGCTTGTGATTAGCAGCATAACTAAAATATATTTCTATCCGTCGGAGATCCTTTGTTAAAAAAGCATTTACGAACTTTGTTATAAATCCATATGTTCTATGAATGTGAAGACAGCAAGGGAAATTAGCAATGCCTCTTCAGTTCTCACAGTTTCAGTTCCTTGATTTGGAACCATGTTCACCACCATATCACAGACTTGTTCCACATCTAGACCAGACTTACGGAGTATCTCGTGAAGGCCCTCATCAGGGGCGCCAAATAGTATTACGATGCTTTGGCTGGTGCGGATTGCATTTTTTAACTCTTTGGCAACAGAGCTTACTGGAGCCCCAAGACGTGAAGTGGCTATAATATAGTCATAGTTGCTGTTAGTTAAGTGGTGTCCTAGACCTTTAAGGTCCATTTGAGTTTTGTAGCCCCAATAATATTGGATCTCTTCTCGGTTGGTTGGGAGCCAAGTGCCATCCACAAACTTCATCGAGATACGCCTATTCATGGGCAACCTTTGTGGACATTTCACGGGTTCTTTGAGTCCAACATCTACAATTGATTCTTTTCCGTTGCTTTTTAGGACAAAACCCTCTCTGAATTTGGAGTTCGCCCCAGAAAGGGGGTGATGCGGGGTGCGGAGGGGAGGGACTAGTGCAGCATATTTTAGGTTCTTGGAGAGAGGAAATATGTAACGCCTTAGATATTGGGGAGTTTCGGCGTATATTAACAGGTCTTTCATTAATATTGCGTCGTCTCTTGATGATGGTTTGTCGAGATAAATTACAATATCATCAACTCGATATATAGAGGCAGCCCTAGCTATTTGGCCAACTATTATGGTTTTTTCAATTAGCGTTTGTGCTAAGGAAAGGATCGAGGAGGGTAAGCAAATTGTAAGTGTGTGGGGCCTCCTTGGAGCCATGATTGAATCTACTCTTGTTTCTTCTTCTCTTCTTTACTCACGGGATTTAGTAGTGTAGTCCTTTGTCTGCCACCCATATGTGCCACCCGATCGGTAATTTCTAACAGGGACTATAAAATTTATCTCTATCCTTGTAGTAGAGATATTTGGCCAATGATGAATTTGCCGAGTTCGCAGAGCCTAGGGCGATGTAGAAAAAACTGTGCGGAGGCCAAAAAAGGAGCGTATTTGGTTGAACATAAGTGAAAAAGACCTAATCAGAATAATAAGTTATGCGAGGGCGCATTGTGAAAATAAATGCCCTGCGGATAGAGATCCAGAGGTCTGTCTAGCACTCGTTGAGATTTGCAAAGAACTTGATCTCGAGCCACCAGAATGTGTTCAGGAAATGGGGGGCTTTGTTAAAAGTTACTTTTTGGCGAAGATAAGAGAGGTCGAACAGAGGAGAGGGAAGCCGATCAAAGAGGTTTTAAAGGAATACGAGGTTGTAGGTGTAAGAAACTTCGAAGAACATATAGACAGAATGGAGGCAGACTTCGCACTCAGAGCTATAAAGGCCATTGATAAGAGAGCCGCAGAGAAGGTCGAGCGAAGAAACCAGTGAGATAGCTATAACAAATTAAGTTTTATAGGGCGTATGCTTGGAGAATAGGGCAATTCTTTATAAGGGGTTAATTTGACACTTTTCAAATATTATGGAGGGGAAAGTCTTGGATCCTCAAAAGGAAATGGAAAAAACTTATTCGCCACAGGTAGTCGAAGAGAAATGGCAGAGAATTTGGCTCAGTGAGGAATACTATCCAGTTTACAAATTCAAAAATGATGGAAGACCCACATTTGTAATAGACACCCCTCCACCTTTCACCTCTGGAGAGCTTCACATGGGACACGCTTACTGGAACATTTTGAACGATACTTTGGCAAGGTACAAGAGGATGAGAGGATTTGATGTGTTACTCCCTCAAGGCTGGGATTGCCAAGGACTTCCTACAGAGCTGAAAGTTCAGTATAAGTGGAAGGTGCCGAGAGAAAACAGGGAACTCTTCCGCAAAAAGTGCATTGAATGGACGAACAATATGATAAAGAGCATGAAGGAGACTATGATCAAGCTCGGCTACAGACCAGACTGGGAGCAGTTCGAGTATAGAACAATGGATAAAGAATATTGGAAGGCTGTACAGCAATCACTTCTAATAATGTATCAGAAGGGACTTGTGTACAGAAAGGAGTTTCCAGTACATTGGTGTAGCAAATGTGGAACCGCCTTGGCGCAGGCAGAGCTTGGTTATGTTCAGAAGAGAGGGAAACTCCATTATGTGAGGTTCAGACTTGTTGGGTCAGAAGATTACGTAGAGGTTGCGACTACCCGTCCGGAGTTTCTAAATGCATGTGTCGCCTTACTTGTGCACCCACTCGATGAGCGGTATAGGAATATCGTGGGAAGAGAGGTGGAGGTGCCAATTTTCGAACAAAGAGTCAGGATCTTACAGGATGAAGAAGTCGATCCAAAGTTTGGTACCGGGGTTGTCATGGTATGCACATATGGTGATGAGCAGGACATAAAGTGGCAACAATCTTTTGGACTTCCAATAATCAAGGCGATCGACGAATATGGAAGGATGGTAAATGCAGGAAAGTACACAGGAATGAGTGTCACAAAGGCCAGAGAGGAGATTGTAAAGGATCTCAAAGAAAAAGGGTTAATGTCAAAGGAAGAAGAGGTCACACATAATGTCTTAACACATACAGAAAGAGCGGACTGCATGACACCGATAGAGTTCTTGGTAAAAGAACAGTGGTTTTTGAGGTCTAAGGAGTTTAAAGAGATGCTACTTGAGGAAGCGTCTAAGATGACGTGGACGCCAAAGTTCATGAGACAAAGACTCGTCGATTGGGTTAACAGCATAGAGTGGGATTGGCTAATCTCGAGGCAGAGAGTTTTTGGGACCCCAATTCCATTCTGGTATTGTAAGACATGCAATTACATTATACCCCCAAGAATAGAGGATCTGCCAGTTGACACAACAATAGACGAACCGCCTTCTGAAGTATGTCCAAAATGTGGAAGTACTCAAATATCTGGAACGTCTGATGTTTGTGATTGCTGGGTTGACTCCAGCATAACACCACTAATAATAACTGGGTTCTTTAAAGATACCAATAGATTCAAAAAGACCTACCCTGTAGACGTGAGACAACAGGGTCATGACATCATCAGAACCTGGCTTTATTATACCGTACTAAGGTGCAAAATAATTACAGGGGAGGGGCCATTTAAAGAAGTTTTGATAAATGGACATATTCTAGGACCAGACGGTTCCAGGATGTCAAAATCCAAAGGAAATGTAATAATGCCCGAAGAGGGCATCAGGAATTATGGAGCGGATGCCATACGGCAGGCAGTCCTTTCTCTCACATTAGGATCAGACTTTCCATTTAAGTGGGAGCCAGTAAAGTATGGTAAAGCTTTTCTTCAAAAGGTGTGGTCGTCTGTTAGATTTGCTGGTGGTTTTATTAAAAATGCGCAAGAATTGAGGACGGAGGATCTAGAAGATGCGGATAGGTGGATTCTTTTTAGGCTCCGAGAGGTCGTTGAAAAGACCACAGAAGCTATGGAGGATAACCAATTCCACATAGCAGTAGACCTCCTACAACAATTCTACTGGCACGATTTCTGTGACCAGTACATCGAAGCTGTAAAGCCAAGACTATATACCCCAAGGAGTATGAAGAGTGAAGGGGGGGCCAAAGCTACGCTATACAAAGTCATTTGGACCTTCTTAAGAATGATTGCCCCTATATGCCCTCACATAACAGAAGAGATATACCATAAGGTCTTCAAAGAAAAAGAAGGATACATCTCCATCCATGCAGCGCCATATCCAGTGTTAGAGGAGATTCCGGATGTTGATGGTAAAGACGGCGGATCTCTAATTAAGGTGATAGCGGATTTGAGAACTAAAAAAGTTGAGAATAAGCTGGCACTATCGGCAAAAGTGAAGGGGGCGAAGGTAAGTAACTCTAGGGAAGTTATAGATGTCTGCAAGAGAAACGACTGGCTGATAAAAGAAGTTCTACATATTGATGAGATCGAGTATGTCGAAGGAGATCCAAAAGTGGAATTGATACTTTAAGAGCAGACTGGTAACGATTTATGTGGAGAAAGATCGCGTCATTTCCTCTTAAGGGAATAGAAGAAGGACTAAAAGCACATTCCCAGCTGGTAATGGACACTATTAGGCTATTGTCTGATTTGATAGAAGGGTGCGACTGCCAAAATTGGAATAGGGTAAAGAGTACTGCCGATAGGATAGCATTTATGGAGAGAGAGGCCGATGATGTGAAGCGCGGTGTTGAAATCAAACTCTATAGCGGCATTTTGTTCGTGGGACTCAAGGAGGACTTCTTAAGGCTTGTTGAAGCGATGGATCAGATCGCGGATAGAGCCAAAGAAGCATCTAGAGCTTTAGCATCTAGGGAGCCAAGTAAGGAAGAGATGGAAGAGATCAGAGATTGTAACGAAAAAGTAAAGGAAATGGTCTATGGAACCATCGAGATTGTGAATGTCTTGATAAGGGCATTAGAGATGATAAATAAAAATAAGAATGAAGCGCTGAGTCTTGCACATGAGGTTGAAAAATACGAAGAGAGGTTGGACGACATAAAACTTGAAGCTTTGAAGATGCTCACAACCAGAGAGAAGAAGACATCCCCTCTTACGTATCTCCAGATTAGAGACTTCATATTTTTGTTGGATATGATCGCCGATGCCGCTGAAAGTGCGTCGGACATAATAACGGCGATGGTTGTAAAGTCAGGTGCATAGTTACATGTCGGCATTATTGGCAATCTTGACTACGACTATGCTTTTAATAACTGGTGCAAATAATGCAAGCAACTCAGCAGGTACCGTGGCAGGCTCTAAGGTAACTTCATACAGAAATGGGGTTATAATTTTCATAATAGGAATAGCTACAGGCACGGTCTTAGAAGGTTGGAAGCTTTTCAATGCAGTGCAAGGAAAGACGCTCCATGGTGCGCTTGGGACATTCTCGTTGGAGATCGTAATAGGTGTAACATTTGCCATGCTGATTTTGGCAACTACTCTTAGGTTACCTTTGCCAATAACCCAAGCACTCTACGGTGCGTCATTGGGTAGCGCCTTGTTTATGGGAATGCCGATAGATTGGACGAATGTTTGGAGTGTGTTTTTATCATGGATGGCAACGCCCATATCCGCGATGTTTATAGCCTATATATTGACGAAGACCACACGTAAGTTGACCTTCAAGGGTGTGCAAGAAACGATAGTGACATACGGGATACTGACCGTAGGGACAAGTTTTTACACAGCATATGCTTTGGGGGCAAACACATTAGGTCTAATAATTGGTGTAGTTGGCAGAGACCTCGGAGAGATTCAGACATTGATCTTAGCCATAATCGCCACAGCTTTAGGCGGATTTTTGATGGGAGAGAGAGTTGCCAGAACTGTTGGGGAGGGAATGGCAAGTCTAGGACCTGCGACGGGCTTTTCCTCGCAGTTTAGCGCAGCTTTGGTTGTTCATTTATTCACACAGCTGGGAATGCCCGTCTCTATTAGTCATTCAGTAATAGGAGGTGTGTTGGGCGGAGGGCTCGGGAAGGGGGTCCATGCACTCGGAAGGGGATTTTTGGCAAGGTTGGTGATTTTGTGGACACTCGTGCCAGGATTCTCCTTGGTAATGGCATGGATAATGCATGGTGCCATCTTGGGTTGACAACCCAAATATGACTAGAGAAGGTAATTTGCATTTGAAAGCGCCATGGAGATTGCCCTAGTTCCACCATCCAGTATATAGTTACCATGACCTGGAAGGAGAGATTTAACTTCAAGGGTTGATAAATATTTTAAAGAGGCTTTCATTTCAGAGTCGCTGCCACCGATGAGATCAGTTCTTCCGAAATATCCATCTGCAAATACCGTATCACCACTTATGAGAAGAGACTCTCCCTCCGAGTAAAAACATGTGCTGCCTGGGGTATGCCCAGGTGTTGGCAAGGCTTTGAGACCAATTTTATCAAGGAGTGAGGCGCCCTCAGATATGTCAGATATCTCACGAGGACCTATGCAGTTCCTGACCAGATTGAGGTCCTTAAGGTTTAGAAATGCCTTGACATTTATGTTTGAGAGAGAGACAAGACCAGTCACATGGTCATAGTGACCGTGTGTTAAGAAGATTCCCAAGATCTTGTCTTTTTCAATACCAGCACCTTCCAGAAAAGACAACAGATCAGGGTGACCACTGGCATCGAATATGTAGTAGCCTTCTGCAGATTTGAGGACATAAACATTTGAGGAGAGCCCTACACCTTCGAAAGATTCCTCATGTATCACAATAAATCTCCCAAATTGAGAGAGGACTGGTTCAAAGGTCAGCCCTTAGTCACCCCTATCGGCACCATTCTCGCAACTAGTGTAGCTATGCCTAACTGGTGGGAGACTTCAGCCACTTTATCCACATCCTTGTAGGCACCAGGGGCCTCCTCGGCTATTACGCGGATGTTTGCAGCTCTTAGGTGTATTCCTCTGTTCTCTAGATCCCGTTTGATGTCGCTCCCCCAATATTTCTTTATCGCAGCCTCCCTGCTTAGATATCTACCAGCGCCGTGAGCAGTCGAGCCCCAACTCAATTCCATGGACATTGGAGCTCCAACCAGTAAGTACGAAGCAGTACCCATGCTACCAGGAATTATCACGGGCTGTCCGATATTTTGGTACTCTTGAGGGATTTCAGGCCGGCCGGCAGGGAATGCTCTAGTAGCGCCCTTCCTGTGGACGTAAAGGATGCGCCTCTTGCCCTCGTAAATGTGCTCCTCTCGCTTTGCCAAGTTGTGTGCCACATCGTAAACAAGGCGCATGCCAAGTTTCTCGGGATCGCTCTTGAAGACCTTTTGGAAAGCCTCTCTAGTCCAATGGGTTATGCATTGTCTGTTTGCCCAAGCATAATTGCATGCCGCAGACATTGCCGCAAAGTAGTCTTTAGCCTCTGAACTCTCAGCAGGTGCGCATGCAAGTTCTCTATCAGGAATCCTTATTTTATACTTTGTAACAGCGTGTTCCATCACATGGAGATAATCACTGCATACCTGATGACCTAACCCCCTGCTACCAGAATGAATCATTACAACGACTTGGCCTTCGTGTTCAATTCCAAAAGTCTTGGCAGCATGATGATCGAATATCTTGTCGACCATCTGAACCTCAAGGAAATGGTTCCCACTCCCCAGTGTGCCGAGCTGACTCGCACCTCTCGATTTTGCATTTGAGGAAACTTTAGAGTGATCTGCTGTCTTCATGCATCCGCCCTCCTCGCATCTTTTGGCATCTTCATCCCACCCGTAGCCTTTTTGGATAGCCCATTCCACGCCCATGTCTAGAACGCGATCTTGTTGGGTTGGATCCAATCTAATTCCGCCCTTGCTGCCAAGACCTGATGGTACTAGGTCGAAGAGAGTGTCTATCAGTTTTGGGAGTTGGGGGCGAACGTCGCGGATGTCCAGGTTTGTAAGAAGAAGTCGCACGCCGCAATTTATATCGTAACCTACTCCTCCAGGCGAGATTATTCCACTCTCGGCATCAAAAGCAGCTACACCGCCAATAGGGAAACCATATCCCTGATGGCCATCAGGCATGGTTATTGAAAATTTCAGGATGCCCGGAAGTTGGGCAACGTTTACACATTGCTGTAATGTGAGATCCTGTTTCATCTTATCGAGCAATGATTCATCAGCATAGATCCTACATGGAACGTTCATGTTTGGGTTAAAGTTCTTGGAGATCTCCCATATGTTCTCTCCTATTTTTTTAAGCGGGATGTTTGCGGACGTCATTATCCATCACCAACCTTTTCATAAATCAGATAAACAAAGGGAAAAGGCGCATTATAAGAAGCGCCCAGATGTGCTATCATATACAACTTCAATCATTTAAATTTAGTGAGAAAGTCAGAAAAAGGGGCTCTCGGATAATTTATTGGGTGTCGAGATTGGTCTATTCATATTTGGATCACCCATCTGATGTATATGTCCACATCATGTCTGATAGCTTAGAGGGGTTGTTTGAAGAGGCAGCTAAGGCGACTTTTGAGGTCATGTTGGACACGGCTATGGTTGAGGAGAGAGAGGCCTTAGAAGTTGAAATAAAGGCAAAGGATCTAGAGCAACTCCTCTACATGTGGGTAGATTATTTATTATTAGTGTTTGATTCAAAGAGCCTTGCGGTGGCCAGGGCAAACGTGAAAGAGATAAAGAAAACCGAAAAAGAATCGCCTTTTCTTTTAAAGGCAAAGATTTACGGAGAAGAGTACGATCCAAAAAAGCATGGTCAGAGGGTAGGCGTAAAGGCAATGACTTATTCGCTGATGAGAATCGTTCAGGTTAGAGAAAAGTGGGAGGCGTATTTTGTTTTGGACATTTAGTAAAGCAAAAGATATTTAATGCCGAGGTCGTCCAAAACATGATCAAGAGAATGACAAAAGTAAATCAGTAAAATTGTTTAAAAGATAAGCCGGGGTGGCTGAGTGGTTAAGGCGCCGGCCTCGAGATCTAAAAAAGGGACAGGTAAGCCGGTTCCCCTTCTGGGGAGCAAGGGTTCGAATCCCTTCCCCGGCGCTTTTCCGAATTCCATTATACAAGAACAGATCAGGTTATTGAAATTGAAGGAATCCTATGTGGTTCCCATAGACACATCAAAAATCCTCGGAACTTTCTATATTAAAGTCCTAGGCAATGATCAAAATGACGGTTCTTAAGACATAATTGTTCGTATTTTGTAAGAAATCCTTCATCCAGACTACCTTCCCCACTATATCGTCTATTTGTAATAACTTAGATTTCGTGCCCACAATTTACATTAAAATTTGGATTTTTTAGAGTTATAAATTCTAGAAGTAAAAAATCATAAAAACGTTAACAGAATTAAAAGACCGAGAATTGTCGCATGGATTATACAAGTTCTATCTCGATAAAAACATCATCAGGTACTTGAATGCGCATCATTTGGCGCATTGTTCTGTCGTCTGCATCGATATCGATCAGACGTTTATGGATCCGCATCTCCCACTTATCCCAAGTTTTGGTTCCTTCCCCCGCTGGAGACTTCATGGTAGGGACTAAAAGTCTCTTCGTGGGAAGAGGTACAGGACCTGCCATCCTAACGCCTGTCTTTTCTACGATCTTCTTGATTTGAGAACATACATCCTCAAGCTTTCGATGATCCGTACTGCTGAGCATTATCCTAGCTTTTTGAGGCATAAACACTACACCATAAAAAAGAAGGGTTATTTAGCTAGCGTGGCCGGCTTGATTTCAGTCACAACGCCAGCGGCGATAGTCCTACCCATATCTCTGAGGGCAAACCTGCCCAATGGTGGAAGGTCGTTATATAGCTCGATTGCAAGCGGCTTTGTGGGTTTGAAGGTCACTATAGCGCTGTCGCCTTGTTTCAGGAAGCTTGGCTTCTCCTCTATGACGGCGCCGGTCTTGGGATCGATCTTCTTCTCTAGTTCCAAGAATGTGGTTGCTACTGTTGCCGTATGAACGTGCAAAACGGGTGTGTAGCCAGCTGCAATGGCTGTTGGGTGATAGAGGACAAATATTCTACCTTTGAAAGTCTCTGCTACGGTCGGTGGTTTTGAGACCTCGCCGCAGACATCTCCCCTATGAATGTCAGTCTTTCCGACACCTTTTACGTTAAAGCCAATGTTGTCCCCTGGCACCGCCTCCTCGATTTTCATGTGGTGAGTCTCGATTGATTTGACCTCGCCGGCCTTATTTGCAGGCATGAAGATAACATTCATTCCTACCTTCATTACGCCAGTCTCTACTCTTCCTACTGGGACTGTGCCGACACCTGTGATTGTGTATACGTCCTGTATGGGAACCCTGAGTGGTTTGTTAATCGGTTTCTCAGGCGGTACAAAAGTGTCCAGTGCCTCAAAGAGGGTTGGTCCCTTGTACCACGGAGTGTTTGGACTATGCTTTATTATGTTATCGCCCTTCCAGCCAGATATAGGTATAGCCAAAATTTTTGACGTGTCGTAGCCAATCATCTTCAAGAATTTGAAGACGCCATCTTTTACTTCGTTGTATCTTTGTTCGCTGTAGTTGACGGTCTGATCGTCCATTTTGTTTATGGCAACTACGACCTGGTTTACACCCAAGGTCTTCGCCAAGAATGCGTGCTCCCTCGTCTGTCCGCCCGGACCCATTCCTGCTTCGTATTCACCTTTCTTTGCAGAGACTACGAGGATTGCGCAGTCTGCTTGAGAGGCACCAGTAATCATGTTCTTAACGAAGTCCCTGTGTCCAGGAGCGTCAATGATGGTAAAGAAGTACTTTGGAGTCTCGAATTTCCAGAAGGAGAGGTCAATGGTCATGTCTCGCTCTCTTTCTTCTTTCAACTTGTCTCCGAGCCAAGCAAATTTTGCGAATTCCTTACCGGTCTTTTTCGCTTCCTCTTCCAGAGCAGCCAAATAACGATCATCAAGTCCACCTGCTAGGAAGAGGAGGTGACCGACAAGCGTACTCTTGCCGTTGTCCACGTGCCCCATCACGAGCAAATTCAAGTGCTCTTTCTTCTGGGATGACATTTAATCTCGCCTCTTAATTGTCTGTTGAAGTTAGAGAATAGCCAGTCATATATAAAGTTTAGTCGGAAAAATATGGAATCCCATCCCAATTGTGGAAAAAACAGGATAAAGAGTATGCATTGGTATGGAAGATAAAAATATTGTAATTAAAAAGGATTGGCGGAAATAGCGATAAGGATATCCTGATTTATCTGGCCGAGATGGCGATGCGCTCTATCTCTTCCCTCTTCTGAACTGCATAGCTCTTTGGATCGTTGCTTGCAGCCATTACGATTTCATCTGCAAGGCATTCCTCAATAGGTTTGTTGCTACCAAATGCGGAATTTCTTGCGGCATCTGTAATGAATCTAAGGGCCAAGTCGACTCTACGCTGCGGAGAAGAGTCTACTGACTGAGGGTAGGTCACACCACCATAACTGATTCGTGTGACCTCTTCCCTTGGTGCCGAATTTTCTATTGCCCTTACCAAGACCTGTACTGGATTTTCTCCAGTCTTCAAGTAAACCAGTTCAAGCGCGTTATCCACAATGCTTAGGGCTAATGTCTTCTTCCCTCCGTTCTTTCCTGGGCGCATTATTCTGTTCGCAAGCCGTTCCACAATATTTACCTTCGCCTTTCCGAAACGTTTGTGTTCGTGTCTCCCACAGGAGTGAGGGATAAGCATTGGATTAAGTGATATGTAAGCCTTAAGACCTAAATCCTTTATCTGAACGTTAGATGTATCCCATTTTCCGAAGAGTTTTATCTCTGACAAAGCCTTCACCTCACTGGCTTCTGCTTCTTGCCAGTCATCAAGGCACTAAGCGATACGCCGTTTATCTTTACTACTTTCCATCTCACTCCGGGGAGGTCTCCTATCGCCTTGCCCATAGGACCGCCTATTCCTTCTACTATCACTTCATCGTGCTCATCCACGAAGTTGAGAGCACCGTCTCCAGGTAGAAATGCGGTAATTTGCTTCCCATTTTTAATAAGTTGAACTCTAACACACTTTCTTACAGCACTATTGGGCTGTCTACTCTCCACACCAACTTTTTCCAGTACAATGCCCCTTGCTTGTGGAGCACCTTCTAGAGGGTCGGCTTTCTCATCAAGCCTCAAGGCTCTCCTTTTGAATTGCCTAAGGCTCCATCGGAACTTTTTCCTCTTATTTGTCAATTTTCTCCCAGCGAGGAGCCCCTTTGGTGATTTTGAACCTGCCATGCGATACACCCAGTGCGGTCTTCGTAAAAGATTCACAATTATTTAACTTTGTCGGAGGATAGTTCCATCAAAGTATTACAACATTGCTTATATCGAAATGGCGTTTCATGAGGAGTCTTGTCTTGGCTATGTTGCGACCATTCCTCCCTATTGCAATGCCCTTATCTTTTGGATCGACCGTTACCTGAGCTATAGTGTTTCCCTCAGAATTTTTAGTAATCTTTATTCCTCGGACTTTAGCAGGCGCGAGTATATTTTTCAAAAACTCCTCAGGAGAATCTGCATGCTCAACAATCTCAACATTTCTGCCTATTACCTTTCTAGCTCTTTCAATATTGATCCCATTCTTGCCGATTGCTAAACCCATGTCGCCTGGGCGGATCACAAAAATAATTCTATTGCCTTCAGGTTCTAATACACAGTCCTTTGCAATTGCCCCTGTCAAATTTTCTAGTAATGCAATGTAGCGCATTTCGTCGGCAGTGAGTCTTATGTTTGGAAAGGCTCATCCCTCCTTTAGCTGAAGGATAGAAGACTCTCCAGGGTCAATTATAGCGATAGTTGTTACTTGATAAGGTTTTCCACAAACTCCGCCCAGATCCCAGCTAGAGCCTGGGAATATATAGAGGGGCACCTCCGTGCCTGCGATCTGCTTTATCCGTGATGAGAGGTTTTCTGGAGTGTTTGATGCCATTACGATTAATTTGGCTTTTTTCCTGTTTAAAGCCTTAAGGCTAACTTTGTACCCAACCTCAACTTTTCCTGTGCTGATAGCAACTTTCAATTCCTTTGACAGGTCCATCTTTAAGCACCTTCCTTCGGGAACCGCATGAAGAGCTCGACTACTCCTGTCCCTAGGGGTATTGATTGCCCGACTATAACGTTTTCAGTAACGCCCTCCAATGCATCCTCTTCTCCATGTGATGCTGCATCTAATAAATGTTTTACGGTTACTTCGAACGCGGCTCTTGCCAAGACGCTTGATTTCTCGCCACTCACGCCGTGTCTGCCTATTTGCCTTATTTTGCCAGTACACGTCATAAGATCCGCGATCAATATCACATGGCGCATATCAACGTCAAGACCTTGTTGGTCCAGAACTTGAAATGCTTCTTTTATTATTGCGGATCTTGCCGCTTCGATACCAAGAACCTCGGCTATCTCAGAGATATTATTTGTGTAGACCTTGTGTGGGTCTATCCCCTTAACTTGGAGAACTGCGGAGAGGTTGGAGCCGTCAGTGTGAAGGACATATTCGTCTCCCTCCTTTTGTACTAAGACCCTTTTTATGCCCTTTATTCCCTTTAAACGAAGGTCCAAGATCCGCTCTCGGAGTCTCTTTATTTTATCTGGAGAAGTAGTAGTTGGTGTAATTATTATGTTGTTTCCTTCTATCTCAACATTTCCTACCTTTAGACGTTCAAGTGCCCTCGCCACATATTCTAACTCAATACCTTTGTCCTGGGCTATTTCTTCATCAATTTCGATTATAAAGGAGGAGTTCACCATGTCGTATTCTATGCTCTTCGCTATATTCTCTATAGCTATGCGCTCAATTCTAGATGCGACCTCTTTCGCTTTTTCAAGGCTGTATTTGTGTTCATCATCAAGTCTTATGGTCATGGTTGGTGTAGAAGGTGTTCTTCGAGCATCGACTATTTCTATAAGGCGCGGCAGTCCGAGTGTGACGTTCAGCTCCCTAACACCAGCATAGTGAAAAGTTCGCAGAGTCATCTGAGTGCCAGGTTCGCCAACTGATTGGGCAGCCACCGTCCCTGCAGCTTCGCCAGGCTCGACTAGGGCTCTTATATATGCCTTATTGACCTCTTCTACGATCTTTCTCATCTGTTCTTCATTTAATTCTAATTTGTATAGTTTCTCTCTGAGTTCAGTTATAAGACTCTCAGGGAGCTTATCCACGTATCCGCTAAGCAGGTTATTTATAAGTGTTAGTTTTGGATCTTCCTTTTCTGCCTTTGTCTTAGCTTTCTTGTCTGCCATATTAAATAACACCAGCCCCTACAACTTTCTCAATGATTTTATCCACATTAACTGCCTTTCCATGGTCACTTTTGGCAGGATCGACACCATCTTCCCCATACTTGAATTGGATGATAGATCCGTCGGTAGCACGTACTGTTCCATCGTATTCAACCCTTATATCCTGTAATGCATTTATGAGCCTACGTTGCATATAGCCGCTTTGGCTGGTTCTCACCGCCGTATCAACTAGACCTTCCCTTCCTCCCATAGCATGGAAGAAGAATTCAATAGGATTAAGGCGATCCTTATAGCTGCTGTAAACGAACCCATGGGCTCTAGCGCCCAAGTCGCCGGGCTTAAAGTGGGGCAAAGTCCTGTTTTGATAACCTCTATTGATCCTCTCTCCTCTAACGGACTGCTGACCTACGCAAGCGACCATGTGTGCTAGGTTCATGAGACTGCCCCTAGCGCCAGTTCTAGCCATTAGTAGAGCAGAGTTCGTCTCCTTCAGATACTGACTCGCGATTTCCCCCGCCTTCTCTCTGGCTTCCTCAAGTTCTTGCATTATCTTTGTCTCCAAGGTCTCTTCTAAAGTCCTTCCTGGAAGTCGCTCCAGCAATCCCTCGTTGTAAATCTGGATTAATTTGGCGGTCTTCTGCTCCGCTTCCTCAACGACCATCCTTATCTTTTCTTTAGCTTCCTTGGGCAATTCCTCTTCATCCAACCCTATTGTGAGCCCTCTACTGTCAATATATGATAAGAAGAGTTTGAAGGCTTTGTCAATAAATATTCTTCCCATATCTGTGCCATAGTCCTTGACTAGCCTGTGCAATACGCTCTCCGGTTGACCGGCGCCTATTGATTTTTTATCGAGAACGCCTGAGATTAGAACCCCATTGCGTATCACTACATATGCGTCGTGGGGGCATTCTTCTTTCTTGCACTGTCCGCACTTTTGGCATATGTTCGCTTTAAGCGTGTAGTTGAAATCTCTCGGGAAGAAGAGACTGACAAGCTGCTTTCCTGTCCACATCTCCTCAGGCTCTTTTATGGCAGGCGGCGGCAACTCCCCATCATATCCCGCACTTATTAGGAGCTGGGAGGCCTCCTCCCTCGTAAGCAGAGTGGTCTTCTTTGTAAGCATATATGCGCCAGAGATGTAATCCTGAATGGCGCCCATAATGGGACCGCCATATCTAGGCGAAAGGATCTGTTCTTGGACAAGCATTAATACCAATGCCTCTGCCCTAGCCTCCTCGCTCTGAGGTACGTGGAGGTTCATTTCGTCCCCATCGAAGTCAGCATTGTATGGTGGGCAGACACATAGGTTCAGCCTAAAGGTCTTATAGGGAAGGACTCTGACCCGGTGAGCCATTATCGACATCCTGTGAAGCGAGGGCTGCCTATTGAAAAGAACAACATCGCCATCTTTTATGTGACGTTCGACAATATAACCAACCTCGACCGAGTCTGCTATAGTCTTTCTGTCCTTTGGGAATCTTAGGTCAATCCTTCTTCCATCTGGTCTGATGATGTAGTTTGCGCCTGGGTGGTTGTCGGGACCGTTTTCGATGAGCTTCTTCATTTCATCGATGTTGAACTTGTTTATTCTTTCAGGGATTGTTAAAAGCTTGGCAACTTCTATCGGAACGCCGACTTCATTCATGCTGATGAGTGGATCAGGAGAAATTACTGTTCTTGCAGAGAAGTCAACCCTCTTTCCGGATAGGTTTGAGCGGAACCTTCCCTCTTTGCCTTTAAGCCTCTGGGCAAGTGTTCTAAGCGGGCGACCCGACCTGTGTCTCGCGGGAGGGATGCCAGAGGTCTCGTTGTCAAAGTAGGTCGTGACATGATACTGAAGTAGCTCCCATAGATCCTCGATAATCAGCTGGGGGGCTCCTGCGTCAATGTTCTCCTTAAGACGCTCGTTTATTCTGATTATGTCTACCAATTTATGCGTGAGATCGTCTTCCGATCTGACGCCCGACTCCAAGGTAATAGAGGGCCTAACCGAGGATGGAGGGACTGGAAGGACAGTAAGGACCATCCACTCAGGTCTTGCCATCTGCGGATCAAGTCCAAGGAGGGCTGCATCAGCATCTGTAATTCGTTCTAGCCTAGCTCTTATCTCACTTGGGGCTAGTTTGACGTTGCCCTCAGGGTGCTCCTCATAGTAGGTCGTGGGCTTCTCGAATTTTATCTTAAACTGCTCACGACCACAGTATGGACACTCTTGGAGCTTGCTAGCCCGCTTCATAATTTTCTCGGCGAGCTTATGCCTTAGTTGAGGCCAGCGCCTCCTATACTTTTCCATCAGTTGTACATATTTGTCATAATCTTCCTTCTTGAGCAAGATCCGCCCACAGTTCCAGCAAATTGCTCTCAATGTGAGGTAAACAGTTTTTGCAAATCCAGGATGCACTACAGGCCTAGCAAGCTCTATGTGTCCGAAGTGACCAGGGCATTGACCAACTCTATTTCCGCAGGTTTGGCATTTCTGCCCAGGTTCTATAGTACCAAGCCTTCTGTCCATCAGACCAGCATCTATTGGAACACCGTCTTCATCATAAGTGTCAGCGGTTATTATGTTTACAACGGACATCTTCCGGATCTCTTCTGGAGAGAGAAGACCGAATCTGATTGATTTTATGGATTTTGCTATATCATTAACTGACATGATCTCACACTCTCTCGGCCAGTTTTAATCTTGGGGCAATGCCCAAGCTCATTAGCTCTTGAAGTAGGAGCTTAAAAGCATAAGACATGACAACCCGAGTTATCTTGGCTTTTTCTCCGCAGACAGGGCATATGTACCTGTCCTTAATTCTATCGTAATAAGCGATTAAACCACAATCCTCGCAGATGAATACAACTGTTCTGTCAGACTCGTCGAGCAGCCTCTCTTTGAGAAGCATTGCAGCTCCATGACCGATAAGACAATCCCGCTCCATTTCTCCGAACCTGAGACCTCCCTCTCTGGCCCTACCTTCTGTGGGCTGCCTTGTTAGGATCTGCACCGGGCCCCTTGCCCTAGCATGCATCTTGTCGGAAACCATATGGTGAAGTTTGAGGTAGTATGCTATACCTATGAATACCTCGGCCTCAAGCACTCTTCCGGTGCGACCATCGTACATCACCTCTTTACCTGTAGGCTTAAACCCAGCCTTCTCCAATAGGGTGCGCATCTTGTTCTCGTCTGCTCCGCAGAAGGCAGTTCCTTCTTGTGGCTCGCCTGAGACAGCATAAGCCTTTCCACCCAATATCTCCAACAGTTGGCCCAAAGTCATTCTTGAAGGTATAGCATGTGGGTTTATGATAAGATCTGGTACTACCCCGTCCTCTGTATAAGGCATATCATACTGCGGTACAAGCATGCCGATTACGCCCTTTTGTCCGTGTCTAGATGCAAATTTATCTCCAAGTTCAGGAATGCGCTCATTCCTGACCCTTATCTTCACAAGCTTATTACCATCGGAAGACTCGGTGACAAGCACTAAGTCTACTATTCCATCCTCGCCAGCTCTCATTGATACAGAGGTCTCACGCCGTGTTGGACCAGTGGTCTCAAACTCACGATACTCCTCGAGGAATCTGGGCGGGCTGGTCTTCCCAATGAGCACATCTCCTCCTTGTACAATTGATTCTGGTTCGATTATTCCATCGTCTCCCAAATATCGATACGACTCGGGAGTTCGATACCCCCTGACGTTTGGTGAAGGTATCTCGATCTTGTCTTCTTGTCCACCTGGGTACCTTCGCTCCTCAGTCTCATAACATCTGAAGAATGAGGAACGGCCCAGCCCCCTCTCCACAGAGGATTTATTCATTATAAGTGCATCCTCAATGTTGTAACCAGAGTAAGAAAGGACGGCTACAACGAAGTTCTGACCGGCAGGGCGCCTGTCTAGCTCGAGGATCTTGGCAGGCTTTGTATTAACGAGAGGTTTCTGCGGATAGTGGAGCAAGTGTCCACGTGTGTCAAGTCTTTTAGAGAAGTTAGCTACATAGAACCCCAATGCTTGCTTTACCATTGCAGAACCGTACGTATTTCTGGGGGATTGATTCGCCTCCAAGAATGGAATCATGGAAGCACTTACGCCAAGTATTGTAGAGGGAACGATCTCCATATGGGTGTGTTCTTTGGTTAACTCCTCAGGCGTCAGCGCTATGTAGGCGTTCTCCTCTTCCTCTGCGTCTAAATATTCTACAACACTTTGGAGTATAAGGTCGTTCCAAGTCCACTCCCCAGAGAGCAGTTTCTCCACATGGTCCTTCGTCAGGCGCGGAACACCATTGTCGACAATGATTAGAGGGCGCCTCACCCTTCCAGCGTCACAGTTGACGTAGACCTCTTGTATTACTCCGTAGTTATAATAAGCTACGTTCACTTCATGGTGAATTCTTCCTCGCCGCCTCAACTTTCTGAGCTCTGCAACCAAAAGTTCAGGTTTCTGGTGAATTCCAACCAAACGACCGTTAAGGATCACTTTCGCTCCAGTTAGACCTTTCTTCCTAGCAGATTCAATAGGCTCAGTCTCGAGCTCATAAAGAAGTTCTTCCACAGGGCGCTCATCCACTCCAACAGATATGAAAGCCATCAATGCCAGGTTCTTGACTAAACCGCAGTTAGGACCCTCGGGAGTTTCGCTTGGGCAGAGTCGCCCCCACTGGGTTGAGTGAAGATCCCTCGCCTCAAAATGAGGTTGGCTCCTGCTGAGTGGGGAGATAATCCGCCTCAAATGCCCAACTGTAGATAGGTAGTTTGTTCGATCCAGTAGCTGGCTGACTCCAGCTTTTCCACCTACCCAGTTGCCTGTAGCCAAGGCGTGCCTCATCCGTTCTGTGATGACGTCTGCCCGAACGAGTGTAGGTATGGATACCTTCCTACTCCGGCTCTTTGCCCTCTCTAGCTGGTATTTTAGGTCGCGACAGAAGCTCTTGAAGGCAACGCGGAATAGACTTGCCAAAAGATCTCCAGCTAGCTTTAAGCGCTTATTAGCGTAATGATCCTTGTCGTCAGGTTTGCGACGGCCAAGCGAAAGTTCTATTAACTTCTCAGCCATCTGTCCGAGGTATAGAGCTTTCTTCTTACGGTCACCCTTATTTGTCCCAAGATGCGGAAGTAGATATTTGTCGAGGATCTGCTCAGCTCTCTGGATTCTAAAGTCGCGCGTCTGTCCGATAGCGACTCTGTTGCCAATATAGTCAAGGGCATCATCAACTGTATTTATTTCCATTCCTGCCTCTAGTGTTGGTATGAGGGATTTTTGAATTTCAGGGTCGCTTGAGACAAATTCAACAATCTCTTTGTCTGAAGAAACGCCCAGGGCCCGCATTACTATAGAGAGGGAGATTCTGCCAGGGATCGATGGAAAAGATACTTGTAGATCGCCGCCCTTCATGCGCTCTATCGTAACAGGAACCCTAAACCCAGAGGTTGCTGAGAAAACCTTGGCAACATGGGTTACGGGTGAGGCGCCTTCCATCACATCCACTAATATCCTGTTTACTGCAAGATCTTCTTGGATGACAACTACCCTTTCAGATCCATTGACAAGGAAATAACCACCGGGGTCTTCTGGATCCTCACCGCATTTGATTAATTCTTCTTTAGTCATTTTAGATAAAACGCAAGGAGCAGATTTTACCATTATGGGGAGCTTGCCAATGTAGACTTCTTGCTCTTCCTCTTCAAACCCGTTCTCAACCGGTGTGACTTTTAGGTACATAGAGGAGGCATATGTTAAATTCCTTTGCCTAGATTCCATCGGTGTGATCTCTTTTTCTGAGCCATCTGCCTCATGAATTGTGGGTGGTTTTAAAGTGAGTTTGCCTAATTTGATTTTGTATCCTGGTAGATCGGTTTCGATCACGCCTTGCTCATTCACAATCTCTTGGATCTTATTCTTGACAAAATCATCAAAAGAATCGAGGTGCTGTCTAACAACACCTTTTTCTTTGAAGAAACTCTCTACGAGAACCCATCTATCCTCAATTGTTAATCTATTCAATTAAATCACCCTGGAACCACATATCTATAGGCTATGGACTTGCCTGCAACCTCGCTATTGCGCTCTATCTTTAGGACGTCGCCGGGCTTTGCCCCTAAGACTTTGCATATTGGGTCGCTCTTCCTTATCCAAGGCAAGTGCTCCTTTCTGATACCATATGTCTGCCTTAAGGCTTCAACCTCTTCTTTCGAGAGTATTGTAAACTTCGGAACAAGTTCATGTTTGAGAATATCGAACTTTACCAATAACACCCCACCATTGTCCAAATAAAAGATATGCCCGAGCCGAGCAATAAGTTGGAAAATATGCTTATTTATAAAGTTTCCTATTACTAAAAAGGGTGGTCCCGCCCGCCGGATTTGAACCAGCGACCACCCGGTTAATGCCCAGCTAACGCAGGCTCATCTCCCGCCGAAAGGCGAACTTACCTGCGCGACCACCGGTCTACAGCCGGGCGCTCTACCACTGAGCTAGGGCGGGCCATATGGGAAGGTTCCAAGATATGCTAAAACTTGGCGATTCTTATAAGTTTTTTTGGTTATAAAGTTAGGAAAGATTAAGGTCTTATGCCAATGGTTACTGGAATGGAGAGCATCTGTCCATCCCTTATGACCGTCATAACTATGGATTGTCCGGGAATGGTTGCTCTCTCTAAATATGATGAAAGGTCTTCCATTGTCTTTATGGTGTGCTGATCGATTGCCAAGATAAGATCTCCGCCGGCATATATTTGGCGCCCAGCCAAGGTGACAACCTTTGTGCCTCCCCTCAGTCCAGCTTTGTCTGCAGGACCGTTCTTTGCCACAGATTGGATCAGAACGCCGTATGTGTAGTTAAGCCCAACGGCTTTTGACACGAGGTAGTCAACGGTAAGACCAGATATTCCCAAGTACGGGTGGTCGTACTTACCTTTCTCAACAAGATCTTTGAACTCCCGGATCAGAGTATCCGAGGGAACTGCAAAGCCGACGTTTTGGGACCCTGATATTATAGCGGTTGTTATGCCAACCACCCTCCCATTCGAGTCAAGGAGAGGGCCCCCCGAATTTCCAGGGTTTATGGGCGTGCTTATCTGAATCACATCAGCAATGAGATAACCTGAGGCAGTCTCAGTCTGAATGGCCCTTCCAAGTTGGCTGACTATTCCCGATGTTAGGGTTGACTGTAGACCGTAAGGGTTGCCTATGGCCACTACCAAATCTCCTACGCGAAGGCTTGACGAAGAGGCGACGGGTATCGGAACAAGCTTGTTCTGTGGAGCAAGCGGCTTAAGAATTGCAAGATCACTGTACATGTCTTTTCCTAGAACCTCGAACGGGTACGCCTCTCCATCCACAAAAGTAACGGATCCCTGAACCATATTTTCCACAACGTGATAGTTTGTGACTATGAGTGGCGTTCCAGTAAGGTTTACTATAAAACCAGAGCCGAGGACTTCCTGAAAGGTTGTTCCAAAAATGTCGCTGACAGGCACGAGTCCTTTTATCATTACTACGGAGGCCTTCACGGAGTCGTAAAGATCATAAAGGGAAGGGCTAACCAGTGTTGTATTATTCTGTTTAAAGGAAGAAAGAGAACTCTGGAGGGCATTAATTTTTGACTCCAAAGAGGAGATCTTACTCTGCAGGGACTCGACTTTTGACATCAATTGGGAGGAACTATTTAAAGATAAAGAGTAGCCAATGTATGCGCCTGCTATAAAGACTATAAGGAGTAATGCGATGATATTTGATGAGCTCTCTTCTCTCATATAATGCCACCTTAATCCAACCAGTAATTAAAGGCGTGTAGACGTATTCTTATAAGATCTTCATATTCTTATTCTCTTATTCTTATTTTGAACATATCATTAATTTGACAAGGCGATCTAATTCAGATACGAGCGGAATGCCTCGGACGAATTTTTAAATCAGATCATCATATATAAAGAATAGGTGCCGATAAGGTTAAATAAATAAGAATTAAAAATCTCGGTGAGCCCCGATAGTATAGTCCGGTCTAGAATACTGGCCTGTCGAGCCAGTGACCCGGGTTCAAATCCCGGTCGGGGCGCCATTTTCTGTTCATTAAAGCTGCCAAAAGTATTTGGTGATCAGATAGATAAAAAGTTAATTTTATTCAATATTATTTTAGTATTATTGACCGTAGAGCGTTCCTAAATGCATTTACAGCATCATCGTTTAGACCGACCAGAAAAATTATCTTTAAACAGGTTGCTGTTATCAAAAAATGTTGTTGAATTGCAGCAAGCATTGCTTCTGCTGATTCTTCGATAGAGAGTCCGCCCACGCCAGCGCCCATTGCAGGGAATGCTATACTATTGACACCAAGCGATTCCGCTAATTTCAAGGCAGCGGCTGTGGCTGAACGAACTTTGTTTTTTGTTGTTTTCATAGCAGGTTTTTCCATGGTAGGAGCATGGATTATGTATTTTGATTTTAAACGACCTGCAGAGGTTGCGATTGCGCTTCCGACAGGAACGGGGGCATGTCTCATTGCTTCTTCTTCTACAACAGCTCCAGCAGCTCTCTTAATGGCGCCTGCGACTCCGCCCCCCATTCTCATGAGACTGTTTGCTGGGTTAACTAAAGCTTCGGCATCGCACTCAGTTATATCGAGCTTCACTATCCTAATTTCTGGCACATTCATATACAATAGTTATTGAGGGACGTTTAGTAAATCTTACTGATTCAAAACCATAGTTCTACAATCATTAAAGGACAGGCAAGTAATTAAGCAAATCTGTTATTAATGAGCCTCATTAATGAAAATAAACTGGTGTAAAGGGTGATTTCATGAAAGTTAATGTTGTTAAGGGTTTCTATAGAGATATAAAGCTGGCAACAGAATTACTCAAGAAGCGAATTGGTGAGGAGGAGTTAATTGGAGCAAACATAGGTTTTTTGTATTACCCCTATTGGCTCATCAATTTTGAAGTAAAGGCTAATATGGCTTTAGGGGTGAGCAAGACTTACGATGGCGTCTATTTAATGGTGGACGGGTTAACATGTTTCGTTGGTTATACATCAAAACCCGATTTAGAGTCTGAAGAGTTGGATGATGAAAGAATTCTATCTTTGAAGGTTTTAGAAGATAGAGCCCTTAGTGGAGCCGAGGAATATTTGAAAAAAACCTTCCAGAGGCTCAAAAGATTAACTATGTTAAAGGAGATGGAGATAACTCCGGTGGAAAAACGAGTTATCTACAAACAATTTTGGCTGGTCAAGCTACCTGATAAAAAAAATAAAAGGGTTTGGTTGCTCCTTGATAGTGTTTCTGGGTCAACTCAGTTCGTAGTACCAAGCGATATTGGCATGGAAGTTAGTTGAGCAAGATGAGAAGCAGAGAAGATCTTGGATATGTTGGAGGCAACCACTTTTGTTTCTATCGACGAGGACTTTTCGATCCTCTTGTCTATAGAGGGAGATATGAAGTGTTTCTTGCTTGCGTCCACAAGACCTTGTATCTCCGGAGGTAATGGCTTTGTAACTAGACTAACGACAATCATAAGCACAACGGAGACAATTAGACCCGCGAAGAATGGATGCACTGCAGTCATAGCCCGAAGTCCTGAGGGACCCCACAGGGCTGCCGTTGCAGCGCCACCAATCATGGATGCCAGTGCGCCTGCAGATGTAGCGCGCTTCCAGTAAACGGCTGATAGGTTTGTTGTAAGGAATGCACATCCTAAAACGCCAAATGCAGAAACAACTGCGGTAAATACACTGCCGCCAGGTATCAAAGCAACAGCTATCGCAATGAGGCCTATAATCAAAACCAAGATCTGAGTCCAACGCATTCTAGTCTTGTCGTCCAGCTTGGGGTTTATGTACCGAACATAAAGATCATTAATCAGAGCAGACGCAGATGTCAATGAGAGGGTGTCAGCGGTACTCATAATAGCAGCATAGACTGCCGCTAATAAGAATCCAGCCAGCCACGGATTGGTAAACGTGTAGAAGAACGTTGCAGCAGCAAGCTCTGGGTCAGATAGTCCTGGGAGCAGTACAATTGCAAAGAGTCCCAGAAAGACACATGCGTAAGTGAATATGACTGCCCATATAACGTTTATGACGATTGAATTGGTTATTGCCTTAACGCTCTTCCCCGACATGTGAAAGATGACGATGTGTGGTAGACCAATATAGCCGATCATATATATCAGCAGAGAGCCTAGAATCTCCCCGTATTGCCCATAGTACATGTTATTTGTGCCCCAGACGGAGAGTATAGTGGGGTTTATTGCCATGAGTTTGTCAGTAAGTCCTCCGAGTCCGCCCACCAGCGAGAAGCCAACAACTAAACCAACAACAGCCCCGATTAACATGATGGAGGCTTGCAAGGCGTTAGTCAGCATAACCGCGAGAAGACCACCCAAAGCTACATAGATGAGTACCACAATGCCGCCCACTATGACGCCCCATTGATAAGGAACGCCCAATAACAGCTGAGCCATCTTACCAGCAGCAATAATCTGTGCAAGCAAGTATACCCAGCAGAATATCGCAGTTATTATACCGCCAACAGCCGATGTAGCTCTTGAGGGGAATCTCTTTGAGAGTAAATCGACAGGTGTCACTGCTCCTAACCTTGCAGCAAGAGTCCTCATTCTCCGCCCTAAGAAAGTGAAGTTCCAGAAACCGCCTCCCGCATCTCCAGCCTCGTACCAAAAAGCGAATGCACCCTCCGTGTAGGCATAACCAGGTAATCCAACGAACATGAATCCGCTCATCGAACCAGCACCATGGCTCAGACCTACAAGAAAGGCGCCACCCTTCCTGCCAGCAACAGTGAAGTCCTCGAGCTTCCTAATAAATTTCGAGGACCATATGCCTATTATGACCATTATAATCAAATAGACTGCCCAGCCGATCAGTGCTTCTATGTGAAATACCTCAGCCATGGCTCATGCCTCCCCTGATTTAAGCTCTTCTTGTCTCTCCCTGCGCCTGAGAATGCCCCACGCAATAAATGCCAAGACAAGCCATAGAATAGGCCAAAAGAACATTATTGCCCAAGTCTGCCAAGGATCCACTGAGGTCGCGTTCGGTATAAGAGCTACAAAAAGCAAAACCAATGTAGATATCATTGTAACACCCAAACGGGGATGGAAAATATGATATATTTAAGATTTTTTGATATGCTTAATAAAGAATGAATAGATTTACCATTTTATTTAGCATTATTTATCATTAAAATGGAGATTAATAAATAAGCTATTTGTTGGAGGCCAAATGTTAGGTTTTCTTGCACGTCTCTGATGGTTTACTTTCGGTACAAAAAGTCTTTGGATCTAATCTCACATATCTTCTAGGATAGGCTATTTCTATCCCTTTAGCCGCAAATTCTTTCTTTATCTCTCTTAATAAATCACGAGCCATCCTAAATGCAGTAGGTTGATCTTTAGCCCTGCTGAGAAGCCTAAGTCTGACTCCGTTCTCGTTTATTTCCATAACCACAACATTTGGAAGATCACCGATGGGGAGGCAATCTGGATGCCTTTTTGCCAAATCAACCATTATGTTCATAGCTAGATCCACATCAGCATCATGAGAGATGTCTACAAAAATAGGAACTAATTTTGTTGGATCCTTTGCAGAATAGTTTACTATGACTTCGGATTGAAGGATATTATTTGGAACAATTAGTCGCCTATTATCCCATGTTCGAAGGATGGTATACATGAGGGTCAAATCCTCAACAAAACAAAACTCATTCCTGAATAATACGGCATCATCAAGTCTTATCGGTTGTGATAGTGAAATCATTACTCCAGCAATGAGATTTGATAGAGTCGCCTGTGCTGCTAAGCCGACGACTATGGAAGCAAATCCAGCTGCGATAAAAAGTGAAGCTATCGCGGGACCAAGCTCGGGAAATGCTGTAAAAGTCACAAAAGAGACGCCGATAATTATGACAAAGATAAGCAGGATTCTCCTCAAGAAGACAAAAGAGGTCTTCAATGAGGGGGACCTAATTATCATTCTTTCAATCCATTTTTTGATTATTTTGTCCAAGAATAAGACTATTACAAGCGTGAGTCCATAACCAAATAATAAGATCATTATGTGCCAAAATTGATCAGAGATTATACTTAGTTCCATTTTAACCATTCATTACCTGCTATCTTTGTATATTTTTAAATTTTGTTTGAAAAGGTAAAATAACTCAATGATGACGTGGATAGTATACTAATAGGATTCCTTATGATATTTTCCAACAGTTCTTTTACCCATAAAAATCATCAAATCTCCCCTGATCCATTCTTTTACAACTCTTAATATCCCATATTTTTTGAATCTTCGGGCTGACATCTTCACTCCTATTTTTGGTGAATAGATAACTTTCCCGATTTTTTTCAACCTTAAGCCTAACTCGCCATCATCACAGAGTGGATAATCTGTATAACCACCCACCTTTAAAAATACATCTTTGAGGACCGCAGTATTGGTCCCCCTAGTCCAAACTATTCCTATTTTATAAGCAAATAATGAAATTAAGTTGATTAAAGAGTAAAGGATGCGATATTTAGCATCTGATTCTAAGGGTTCGTCCGGACCGCACACTGCCACAATATCAGAGGAAAAATGGGAAAGGATCTGTTTTAACCAGTCACTCCTAACAATTACATCTGCATCTGTGTGAATTACGATCCTACCGCGAGCAACTGCTACCCCATCATTCCTAGCGCCACCTACGCCCCTGCTCTTCTGCTGTACAATCAAATCTGCGTATTTTGAGGCGATCTCAACGGTCCTATCAGTACTACCGCCATCCACCACAATTATCTCATAGTCACTCCTAGGAAGGGTCTGCGAGGATATGGATTTGAGAGTCTCCTCTATACCTTTTTCCTCATTATATGTAGGAATTATTACCGACAGCTTTACCAAAGGAGACACACATAAAAGAGCATATATTCCTTGGTTTATTTCTTTATCTTTGCTAGGACAGTAAAAATTTGAGGTTGCTGGTGATTTCATGAAAATTTGCCTGCGACTCCACATGCCAGGAGTGTTCGACGAAGGTTGGGCAAATAGAATACTTTCAGTAATAAAAAAATATGGTGATTCTGTCGCTATAGTAGGCGGCACAATTGGCGCGGTTGCAATGATGGACGCTCAACTTGAGAGAGAAGTGAAAATTATAAGAGAAAAGTTCAGCGATTGGGTCAAAATTAATCGGTTTGACATTATTGTGAATGTGATGCATACAAGTGATGTAGAAAGGATGATGGCAGACAGCTGGCATCTATATAAAAGAATAGCTTTGCCCATGGTGGGTGTAGAGACCAATAGCAGAGTCATAGCTTTTTGGGGCGAAAGGGCAAGAGAATTTGCATGCAGATTATCCGAGGATCTGAAATTCGAGTTCAAGGAAGGTAAGGATTTTGGTATAACTTTTTGGAAAGAAGACGGAAAGGAATTTAGAAGAATCTTGGCAGTCTCACCAGGTGATTGGATACTAATAAATAACATAGTGGTCGGCAAGGCAGAGACTAAGGATGTTGTGGTGGTCTCTGAAAATGGGAATATAGTCGATATAAAGGGAGCCACCATTAAGAGGCACGGGGTTGAGAAGTTGGGAAGAATAGAACTGTCCAATGTGAAAATAGATACCATCAAAGTTTTGAGGTATAACGTCAAGAATAAAAGAAGAATAAAACCGAGTGCCAAAATCAGTAAGAAGGTAGCCTACGTAGAGCATGCAGGATATGAGGTTTTAAAATTACTGGATGAAGGCGTGTGTGCTGCGGTTACTGTTGGAGATGATACGACTGCAATTGTAGGAGACGTACTCAGTAGATTCGGGATCCCCATAATCGGGATTATTGATGGAGATGCCGAGGGACTTATTCAGGAAGGAGAAATCGCTCAAGGGTCGATGATTTTAAAGGTTAAAAGCGACGATGATGGAGGTAAGAGAATATTCGAGCAAATCTTCGAATTTGAACCGTTTTGCGAGGGAGGTTTAGATAGCATCAAAGAGAGAGTAAGAGAGGTTCTAAAAGAAGATTTGATTTCAATTCGCATTTTTTAGCGATTGTGTAAAATTGCATAATTAAAAATCAGATCAAAATTGTTTAAGAGGTCAGGAAACGTCCAAAGCGATAGGCGATGCCTTTAAGGTGCTGGGGAACAAAAGCAATCAATAACTCTAAATCAGAATTGTTCATAATTTTTAGAGCCTTGAGTATTATTAAATAAACAATAAAACCAACAAGAATGTAGACAGGTAGCAGATATTTTGAATAAAACTCCCATACAAAAATGTATACAAATAATGACATAATTGACGAAGTGACAAGTGAAGTGAAGAAAGATCTCCAGTCTATTAGGTCATGTATTTCCGACTTTACATATATGAGCATGGTCAGAAAGTTTACCAAGATGAGTGCGCTTCTTCCGATAGCAGCCCCTATTGCCCCGAATTGGGGTATAAACAAGATAGAAACAAAGGAGCATGCCAATATGGCAGTTGCTTGAGAGACGAAAAAGGCAAAAGTCCTCCCTATGGAGGCTATGTAAGTAGAGACGACGTGATGGAGCGACAGCACTACAGATGCGGCAGCCATTATCGCCAATGCTGGCGCTCCTTCAATGTATCTTGATCCGGCAAAAAGATCTATTGTGGGCAGGGCCGTAGCAACCAGTCCAAAAGCCATGGGAGAGTATATTATGGCAGAGTATCTTGATGCGACATTTGTTGTTCTCATTATGCCACGCATATCGCCCTTCCCAAAAAGACCCGAGGCACGAGGAAATATTGCAGATGCCAAGGCTCCAGGGAGCGAGGATATGTAAAGAACGGCAGTGGTTGCCGGGGAGTAAATTCCAAGGACTTGAGCACCAACTAACCCAAGAACGATGTACCGATCTATAGTGGATTGAAGATAGCTCAGTATGTTTGATCCGTATATTGGGGTAGAGTATTTCAATAGGGTAGACAGTGGGAATGATCCATGCATCTTTCTTATTAGGTCACGGCAAAATAATAAAGATAGACAAAGATAAAGAAAGTCAGCAATTATCCATCCCAAAATTATTCCAGTTATCCCAAAACCTAGTAATAGAAAAGATATCGTTGCGGCCGTCCTGATCGAGTTGGAGATTATGGAGCTGACAGAAAGTTCCTTGAACCTTTGAGAGCCATAGAGCACTGAAGAAGAGAACTGGGAAATAAATACCGCTACAACATCCAAAGCCAGCAGTCTGAAAAAGAATGCCTCTGCTTCGCTTCCAAAAAGCATCAAGGATATAATAGGGGCGAATAAAAAACAAGACCCGCCACCGACGAGAGCCAGAAGTGTGCCAATTTTAAACCCAGTATATGCGACACCAATTGCATCAGAAGGGAGGTTTTTCCCAAGAAGTTCAGAGTAATACTTGGAGACCGCAGAAGGTAATGCCAAGATCATTACTGTTAAAAGCAAACCTGAAAACATTGTTATGGCAGAGACTTCACCGAGATCAGCTATGGTGGGCAGAAGTCTAGCAGCGAAAGCAAAATACAATATGCCAGATATGGTTGATACCACGTTTTGTGCAGCAAGATAGATGGCGGATCGTGCTAACCGAACTTTTTCGGCGTTCAAGGTGTACACCAGTTTTGATCATATGTCAAGCGAACATGGCTAAAAATTTGTGGTATATGTTTGATGTGAATCTCATTTTAAAGATAGTAACAAAGCGGGCCCGGAGGGATTTGAACCCTCGACCATCGACTTAGAAGGCCGACGCGCTATCCAGTCTGCGCCACGGGCCCCAATTGGACAGGAATTCGATCTAGAATTAAACCTTTTTGTTATATAATTTGAGCCGCGTATATAGTTACAAACAAATTATGATTGTACCGTGAATAGTTCACGAATAAATCTAAATAATAC
>JARXPE010000012.1 GCA_029887795.1 Thermoproteota archaeon | reverse complement strand
GCTATGCGCATAGACACAAAACCCCATCCCCTCCAAGGTAAAAAGTATAGAGTGTGGCCCCTCTACAATTTTGCCTGTGGTATTGACGATCATCTCATGGGAATAACTCACATCCTCAGAGGTAAAGAGCACGAAGTAAACACCCAGAGACAGCTTTACTTATACAAATACTTGGGATGGGAATACCCTGAGGCAATTCATTATGGTCGCCTTAAAATAGAGGGGGCAGTACTGAGCAAATCCAAGATACGCCAAGGCATAGAGTCTGGAATATATAAGGATTGGAGCGATCCAAGGCTGGGCACGATTGCAGCGCTCAGGAAGAGAGGGTTTTTGCCAGAGACTATTAGGCGCCTGATACTGGAGGTGGGTGTCAAACCCTCAGAGGCAATGATTAGTTGGGATAATATAGAAGCAATCAACAGGAAGATATTGGATCCTATCACAAAACGATTCGTCTTCGTCCCAGATCCGGTGCCCTTGCAAATCTTAGATTTACCAAAGGAATTTCTGGCACAAATACCCCTACACCCTGATCATCCAGAATGGGGAAATATTGTCCACAAGATAAGCCCATCTCTGAACATAATCATAATCTCATCAAAGGATCTTTCTACCTTTAAACAGGGCACAATATTCCGTCTTATGAACCTCTTCAATGTAAAACTCGTGAACTCCTCCAGTTGTGCATTCTTCAGTGAAAGTGTATCAGACGTGAAATCCCTCGGCGTCCCTATAATACAATGGCTTCCTAAGGACGCAGGAACCCAATTGTCCGTCATAATGCCCGATGCCAAGATTAAGGAGGGGGTAGTGGACAAAAACATTCTTACTGAATCATTACCTGGCACATTCCAATTTTACAGGTTCGGATTTGTTAAGGTCTACCGGGAAGACTCTCGCTTAGTTGGCTACTACACGCACGGTTAGTTATCTCTCATTCAGACCAAAAAGCTCATAAATACCCTCCCTTTTCTCTTAATCGCAAATGAACGATGAAGAAAAACTGAGGGATTAAAAATGTCGAATAAACCAATGTTTGTAAGATTTGACGTGCCTCCAGAGGTTATGGAGCGCGCGTATGAGTGTGTAAAACTTGCCGCAGAAGGCGGCAACATAAGGAAAGGTGCCAACGAATCTACGAAGGCAGTCGAAAGAGGCATGGCGAAGTTACTCGTCATTGCAATGGACGTGGATCCTCCGGAGATTGTTGCCCATCTGCCCCTTTTGGCAGACGATAAAAAAATACCGTACGTCTATGTTGACTCAAAGAGCAAGCTCGGAAAATCCGCAGGCATCGACGTCTCCACCTCTGCGGTTGCCGTTGTAGATCCTGGAAAAGGTAAGCCATTGATGGAGGAAGTAATATCGCGTGTCTCAGCCATTAGGCTAAAGGTCGCACCAGAAGCCGAAGCCAAACCAAA
Source organism: Thermoproteota archaeon (assembly GCA_029887795.1). Classification (GTDB taxonomy): domain Archaea; phylum Thermoproteota; class Methanomethylicia; order Methanomethylicales; family Methanomethylicaceae; genus WYZ-LMO10. Next base: position 34,261 of record JARXPE010000012.1, on the reverse strand, counting down.
GGAAGCTCCAGAAAAAGAAAAACCGAAGGAAGAGGCACAAAAAGAGGAAGCTCCTAAGGAGAAGCCTAAGGAGAAGCCTAAAAAGAAAGCTGCAAAGAAAGCTGAGGCTGAGAAACCCAGCGAATAAACCCTTTTTTTGGGGGATAAAATATGAGCGGCGAATCTGGTGAGGCATACCCTGCGGAGGTAATTCAGATCGTTGGCAGGACTGGTGTCACGGGTGAAGTTATACAAGTCAGGGTTCGCGTTTTAGAAGGCAAAGACAAGGGGCGAATCCTCACCAGGAACGTTAAGGGCCCGGTGAGAGTCGGAGACATCCTAATGCTCAGGGAGACCGAGCGAGAAGCCAAGAAACTCATACCGCGCTGAACCACAAAAGTTTATAAATTCACTCCTTTAAGAGTGAGGGGAGGCAATCTACAATGGTCCGAATATTCAAATGCTCCTTCTGCAACCAAGAGATCGAACCTGGAACTGGTCTTATGTACGTAAAAAATGACGGCACGATCCTGAGATTCTGCTCAAGCAAATGCAGGAAGAACCTACTTAATCTAAAAAGAGTCTCCAGACAGTTAAAATGGGCCTCTAAGGTGCCAGCCAAATGATCGAGAGAACTTTTGTGATGATAAAACCTGATGCCGTAGTTCGTGGACTTGTGGGAGAAGTGATCTCAAGATTGGAGCGCAAGGGTCTAAAGATAGTTGGCATGCGAATGATTAAGATGTCCGAGGAAGAAGCCTCCTCTCTATATTCGGTGCATAAGGGAAAGCCGTTTTACGGCGATCTTATCAATTTTATCAGATCCGCTCCAGTTGTTGTTATGGCTATCGAGGGTGAGAGTGCAGTCTCGGTTGTCCGAAGGCTAATAGGTCCGACAGACTCTAAAGAGGCTCCCCCCGGGACGATCAGGGGTGATTTCTCCTGCTCGAAAAGTATGAACGTAATTCACGCATCAGACTCATTAGACAATGCCCAGAGGGAGCTATCCATATTCTTCAAGGACTCAGAGGTTCTAAGATATTCCCGACTAGATGAGTCACTCGTTCAATAAATTCCATTCTAGTGATTTTTTGTAATAATTCTTTGGCATTATAATATAGGATTACAATTATACGGAGACCATTCTGTAAAGGTAAACTTTCGGTGTCTTATGTCCAATAGAATTCGTGGACTTTATGGCATTTTCAGACTATTTTTGGCAAAATGTATAAGCCACGACGTTTTTTAAATCTCAGGTGAGACGATGCCTCTAAGGCAACCAATTGTCACAGTCTTGGGTCATGTTGATGTTGGAAAGACCCTTCTTCTGGATAAAATCCGGGGCACGGCCGTTATGGCGCGCGAGGTTGGGGCCATGACCGCTCGTCTATAGTAGCGGTGGCAAACCCAACACATCGGCGCTAGCTTCCTTCCGATGGATGTTATTGTAAAGTATTGTAGCTCTGTTGTGAAGGGATTTGAATCAAAGACACAGTTACCTGGGATACTGATCATTGATACTCCTGGACATGAAGTATTTTCAAACCTTCGGGTTAGAGGGGGCTCAGTTTCTGATATCTCTATCTTAGTTATTGATATACTCAAAGGAATTGAACGACAAACTGAAGAATGTATTGAAATTCTCAGGTCTAGGAAGACTCCTTTCGTTGTTGCTGCGAATAAGGTTGACAGGATAGAGGGCTGGAAGTCACATCCTAACAAACCATTCTTGGAGTCCTATAAACTCCAAGAGCCTTACGTCAGAGAAAGGGTCGATGAAATGATTTACAGAATCGTCGGAGGACTAGCCAGGTTTGGTTTTTCATCAGATCGATTTGACCGTATACGCGACTTCACAAGATCCGTTGCGATCGTCCCCACAAGCGCGGTGACCGGGGAGGGGATCCCGGAACTCCTCGCACTCCTCTGCGGACTTGTCCAACAGTACTTAACGCGCCGCCTCTCTGTGACCGATGGTCCTGGGAGAGGAGTCGTCCTAGAGACAAAAGAAGAACCCGGTCTTGGCACAACTATAGACGTCATATTGTACGAAGGGATCCTACAAAAGGGGGATAGGATCGTAGTTGGAGGGTTTGAGGGACCTCTTGTAACTAGGGTGAGAGCCTTACTTCTGCCCAAACCCCTCAACGAGATCCGCGATCCAGAAGACAAGTTCTTGTCAGCTGAGAGAGTTGTGGCAGCCGCGGGTGTGAAGGTTGTCGCAACAGGTCTGGAGGGTGCCGTGGGAGGCGCTCCGATTATTGTGGCCAACGACGACCTCTCATTGGATCAGGCAAAGAAAAAGATTAGTGATGAGATGTCTGAGCTTAGGTTCTCAACCGATGCTGATGGCATAGTCGTAAAGGCTGACACACTAGGCTCACTTGAGGCACTTGTAAAATTCCTTAAGGACTCAGGCATTCCAGTACGTGTCTCAGACATAGGCCCTATTGGAAAGAGGGAGGTTGTCGAGGCAGCGATCGTTAAGAGAAGGCGACCCGAACTTGCGGCAATTGTTGGTTTCAATATAAAGGTCACACCTGAGGCAGAATTGGAATCGCGGGATCGCGGCATCCCAATATTCACAAGCAATGTGATCTATCACATAGTTGACGATTTCAAAACATGGTCTGCTAAGACTTTGGAGGAGATCCGGACCAAAGAGTTCAGCCAAATAACTTTACCAGGAGAAGTTAAGATCATTCCTGGTTGCGTGTTCAGAAAGAGCTCCCCACCAATATTCGGCGTCGAGGTACTCGCTGGCACCATTAAGCCTGGCTACCCCTTGATGAAAGAGAATGGAGAAATATTGGGCGAGATAATGCAGATTCAGGAGAGTGGAAAGAATTTAGATGTCGCAAAAAAAGGCGACAAGGTAGCAATCTCCGTAAAGGGAAACTTTATGGTTGGTCGTCAGGTGAAGGAGGGTGAGACGCTCTTGGTCTCCGTGAGTGACAACGATATATTCCTGCTAAAAGAAAAGTTCAATGACAAAATCTCAAAGGAAGAACTCGATCTACTAGATAGAATTCTTAAAATTCGTTGGAGGGACTCGTCCATCAGAACCCCCTGATGTGCGAAAGGGTTATAAACATTATCACACTTCGAACTCTCTTAACAAAGAGATCAACGGTGATAATAATTGGTAGAATTCAAGCTGGTGATATCAAACCCGGAGGATGGAACATCAAAGGCAGTTACCGTAACCGACGCCCAGGCGCAGTCGTTCGTGGGACTCAAGGTTGGAGACTCCATAAGCGGGGAGGCATTTGGCTTTCCAGGTAAAGAATTGATAATTACTGGTGGCAGCGACAAAAGCGGCATCCCAATTAGGCCCGATGTACCGGGTGGCGGGAAAAAATATGTTTTATTATCGGGACCACCTGGCTACCATCCAAAAAAGAAGGGTCAAAGGGAGAGGCGTCTGGTCAGAGGAAACGTCATAACAGAGGACATCGTTCAGATAAATCTCGTTGTAAAGGGAGTGGAGAAGAAGGGTGAGTGAGGAGAAGCAGCCCGAGTGCAACATAGGACTCACCGGTCACGTAGACCATGGAAAGACCACACTTGTGGCTGCATTGAGTGGTGTCTGGGCTGCTCATCATAGTGAGGAACTTAAGAGAGGAATCACAATAAAGTTGGGCTATGCCGACACGACCTTCAGGAAGTGCCCGCAGTGTCCTCCTCCAGAATGTTACACAACAAAGAAGATCTGCCCAGTCCACAACATCGAGACTCTCTTTTTAAGAAAAGTGTCATTTGTCGACGCTCCTGGTCACGAAAGCCTGATGGCAACCATGCTCTCAGGAGCTGCATTGATGGACGGAGCAATATTGGTAATTTCAGCGGCAGAGGAATGTCCTCAGCCACAGACTCGTGAACATCTGGTGGCTCTAGAAATCATCGGTGTAAAAGATATTGTCATAGTCCAAAACAAGATCGATGCTGTGGACAAACAAAGGGCACTCGAAAACTACAAGCAGATCCTTGCCTTTACAAAAGGAACCATCGCGGAGGGCGCTCCCATTATTCCAGTATCATCCCTTCACGGTGCAAATATCGATTATCTGATACAGACCCTTGAAGAGAAGATCAAGACGCCTGTAAGAGATCCTTCAAAACCTGCTAGGATGTATGTGGCGAGATCCTTTGACGTAAACAAACCAGGAACCCTCCCCAAGGAACTTAGGGGCGGCGTGTTAGGCGGTTCACTCATACAAGGTCGTCTCAAGGTTGGAGACGAATTGGAAATACGCCCCGGTCTAAAGGTTGAACAGGGCGGTAGGACCTTCTACGAGCCCATCTTCACCTATATTTCAAGTTTAATGTCTGGCAATACTATGATGGACGAGGTGGGACCAGGCGGTCTCATAGGGGTTGGGACCTACCTTGACCCATCCATTACAAAAGCCGATAACCTTGTGGGGAGCGTAGCTGGGAAACCCGGGACGCTACCTCCCACCCGCCAAGAACTACAGCTTAAAGTCTCTCTACTCGATAGGGTCGTGGGGACTAAGGAGATGCAGAAGGTCGAGCACTTGAAGGCTAGGGAGAATCTCATGCTGGTCGTCGGATCAGCCGTCACGGTGGGAGTAGTGAATGCAGCATATAAGGACGATGCCCAGCTTCTGCTCAAACGTCCTGTGTGCATTGAGACTGGTATGCGCGTCGCATTGAGCAGAATGCTAGCGGGAAGGTGGCGGCTGATAGGCTATGGGTATGTCCAGTAGAACAAAGCCGAAAGAAACTATCCCTGTACTTTTAGACACAAATGTATTGATGTATTCTGCCTCCGAACCCTTTGAAATTAGGAGTCAGCTCGAGAGACTTGGCTTTAAAAATATAATTGTCACGGAGGGCGTAAGGCGCGAGCTGGAACGACTTGCAGGGAGCGGTCACGCTAAGGAAAAAAAATTTGCAAAACTCTCATTAGAGATCGCAAAGAAATTCGGGACGTTGCCCGATCCTCCCATTGGGGGTGGCGTTGACGATCAGCTCCTCTACCTCTCTAAGGAATGTGGTTACATTGTAGCAACTTCGGATACATCTTTGAGGAGACGTCTCAAGAGAGAGGGTCTTCCCGTGATTTACATAAAAAATAGAAGGCTTATTTCTGAATGTGATTTGATTACCAAAACTAACCAGCCTCCCACCAGTACCGATCTCAAATAGTAAAGGAGGAATCCCATTCATTCTGTGGACATTCTATTTCCAATTTGAATCCTAAAAACAAGAATGGCCACTCGGTGTCCAACTTTTAGCCTAAAATAATACAAATAGATCGGTTGCAGTTTTGAAAAAGGCAACCCCCGAATAGGTGCTGGCAACAAAATTGCATTCCAAACTCCGCATGATAATCTTTTTAAAAACAAATTTTATTAACGAAAAGCCTCCTAATAGTTGAGTGATTGATTATGAAAGAAACATCTCATAAGAAAGATTTGAGTTCCTTAATTTACTGCTCGAGTCGACTTGAGGAGATGGTTGCAAAGGCCTATGCTAATATTGCATCTATAATCAATGACGACCTTCTCAGAGGTCTCCTCACATACATCTCTAGAGACTCTCAGAAACACGCTGAATTTTTTAAGGCAATGTGCAATTGGCTGAATCACAGTATCGAATTGGATCCTAAGAAATGCGCAGAGCTTTGGGGCGAAAAGTGGAAGTCCGTCATGGATGAGGCAGAGACTCTTCAGAAAAAAAGCAATATAAACCCAGAAGAGTTGTCTTCGCTCATAGAAGGTCTTGAGAAACTCGAAGGTATGGTAGCAGAGGAATACTTAACGGCTATGCACATAAGGCTGATAGAATTAATAGCCAAGGATAAAAAAGTAGACCTCAATCATTGTAAGCAAATACTTGAGTGGATTATTGAAGATGAAAATAGACATGAGCGAATCCTTAAGACCATAAAAAGTATGTTAACAAAATAACACAACAACGTCATTCACAAACTCCTTCTTTCCCAGCTTTCAATATCCCCATTAATTACTTTAAAAATTGGGTTCGGCTCAACCTTTCTGACATCGACATTCTTTAAATCATCAAACTTTTTCCTGTCCCTCCTCTCAACCTTCTTTAATAAATGAATGAATTCGTACCTCAGTTGTCCGTCAGTAACCGTCACCACTCCTAAAAGTTCGATTCCCCTAATCTTGGAAAGATCGAAATAATAGTCCCTTTCCTTTGCCTCTAGGTAAATCTGAAACAGGTAGGCATCAATCAAATCTAAAGGTCTTCCATAACATTTAAATCTGAAAAGTTGTGGGTGGTTGACGTAACCTTTCACCTTGCCTTCCAAAGCTTTCTTTGCTAGGAGTCCTTCCCTCCAAACAGCTACCAACCCTTTGCAATCGAGATATTTAGGGTGAATCGACCAAAGCCTCAATTAGCGTCCCTCTCCAATTTTTTCAATTTTTTTCACTTGGTAAACATTCGTTTGCTTAACATTTAATATTTGGGGGAATTGGGTTTTTTCCTTAAAACTTGGGCAAAACATATTAACGAAGTGTTCTAACCATAAAGTTTAACACAAAACTATACCAATACAAGATAGGATTAATGCATCAAGTTTTTATAGCCCTTTTGAATGTGCTATCCATAAATTGCCCGTTTGGTGGAAATCATGTTCAAACTTCTTCAAATAAATGATGTCGTACGGATCCCGCCAGAAAAATTCGAATCACCGCTTGAGAGTGTAGCAGCCGAGGTTATTCGATCCACCTATGAGGGGGTGGTAATGCGCGAATTTGGTGCCGTTATCGCCGTATTGAATGTGAAGGTCTCAAATGTAGGAAAGATCCTGCCCGGTGACGGTGCCGTTTACCACAAAGCCTCATTTGATCTTCTGGTTTATACTCCTGTAATTCAGGAAGTTGTGGAAGGAGAAGTAGTGGAGGTTACCGACTTTGGCATATTTGTAAGGATAGGTCCTATGGATGGGCTTGTCCACGTGTCGCAGGTCATGGACGACTTTATAACATACGATGAGAAGAGGGGCGCTTTGATAGGAAAGGAGACACAAAGGGTTTTGGAAAAAGGCGCCTTGGTTCGAGCAAGAATTATCACAGTAAGTCTAACCGGTGGTCCTTCTCGAAGCAGTAAGATAGGGATGACTATGAGGCAACCCTATCTTGGTGCATTATCTTGGATCGAAGAAGACATTAAGAAAACTACTGGAACGAAAGAAGAGGATAAGGGGAAGGAAAAGGGAAAGTAAATGATGGTGGGATTAGATAATATTTATGTTAATGCGAGTAGAATGCAAAATCGAAATCTAAATTAAAAAATTTCCATTTTAAAAAATTTGATGAGTGATTAAAATGAGTAAAGACAGACCCTCTTCAACAAAGTTTGCATGCAGGAAGTGTAAGTATATCTTGGGTGAAGATGATACCAAATGTCCAATCTGCGGTGGTACAGACCTATCCGAGGATTGGAGCGGACTGGTCGTTGTTCTTGACCCCTCATCAAGCGTGGCCGAGATGATGGGGGTGAAAAAGCCTGGGCGATATGCTATCAAGGTTCGCTGAAGATAGCGCTGGGTGTCCTATTTGGGTTTGCTAAAATTGCCTGAGTGGCTAAGGTCAGAACTATCAAAACCTTATGGCATGATCCTCACGGGCGACTTGGACTCAAACGTCAAGATTGTTCTTTCCATGATTAATGAGGAACGTCCTCCCAAAGTTATCGTTGTTGGAGACTATGCCTTGGGAGGTTTTTTAAAATTAGGCTACATGCCCAGTCTTGGCATTTTTGATAGAAAGACTAAGCGTTCTCCCTTTTCCTTGACTATGAACCCCACTGATACTGTTGTTAACCCTCCTGGTCACATATCAGACGAGGCTGCTTTTGCCATTAAGCGCCTACTCTCATACTCTGCCCCATCGCTCTTATTTGTGGATGGAGAGGAGGATCTCTTAGCCCTTCCTGCTATACTCTACTCGCCTGAACGCTCATTTGTTATTTACGGTCTCCCATCTGTCGGGATGGCGCTTGTAAAAGTTGATAAAGACATAAAGAAAAAAATTTCAGAGATTTTGGACGATTTTGAGAGGGTGCCCTGATCTTAATCTTTCTTAAACCCAACCTCTTACTCTCATTGCTTCAGCCACTCTGTTAATCGCACAGATGTATGCTGCCATCCTCATGTCAGTGCCGTACTTCTTGTAGGTCTCGTAGACGTTATTGAAAGCCTTGACCAATAACTTGTCCAGTTTCTCAATGACTTCTTCCCTGCTCCAGTAATAGTTCTGGAGATTTTGCACCCACTCAAAGTATGATGTACTAACTCCGCCCGAATTCGCTAGTACATCTGGGACGACCACAACCCCCCTCTTAAAGAGGATCTCGTCAGCCTCTGGCGTTGTAGGACCATTTGCCCCCTCTAATATCAACCTTGCTTTTATTTTGTCAGCGTTCTTTTCTGTTATCTGGTTCTCCAGAGCGGCGGGTATCAGTATGTCGCACTCCTGCTCAATTAGCTGCTCATTGGTCATATCCTCTGCGTCAGGATAGCCCACAACGCTACCAGTCTTTTCTTTGAATCTTCTGACCTGTTCTACTGAGAGTCCTTTGTTGCTGTAAATCCCCCCTCTTGAGTCGCTGATTCCAACTATCTTGCAGCCTAACTTCTCCATAAAATAGGCAGAGTAATAACCAACGTTTCCGAAACCTTGAACTACAACAGTCGCTTTTTTCAGATTTATTCCGAGCTTCTTGGCGGCCTCTCTGCCTGATATTGCCACTCCCATACCTGTAGCTTCCACCCTTCCCTCGGAACCGCCTATGATTAAGGGCTTGCCTGTAACCGTTCCAGGGACGTTGTAACCTTTGACTTTGCTATATTCGTCCATGAACCATGCCATCTCCCTGCCAGAGGTATTCACATCACCCGCTGGGATGTCCATTTCTGGTCCTACTATTGAGGATATTGCACGGAAGTAGCCTCTAGAGAGCCTCTCAATCTCCCCCACACTCATTTCCTTGGGATTGCAAACGACTCCTCCTTTTGCCCCACCATAAGGGAGTCCAGCTACAGCACACTTCCAAGTCATCCATATCGATAACGCCATCACTTCCTCCATTGTCACGTTTGGATGGTACCTTATACCGCCTTTGAATGGTCCTAAGGCGTCATTGTGTTGCGACCTAAATCCTGTGAAGACTTTGATTTTTCCATTATCCATTTTTACAGGGACATAAACGCATAGGACTCTCTTCGGATATTTCAGAACTTCATGGATGTTTGGATCCAGATTCATTATTTTCGCACATTTGTCTAACTGCTCTAGGGCCATTTGATACGGATTTCTCTCGGGCATATCTGTTCATCTCGGTGAAGAGATTTAAAACCCTCTCTTATTAAGATTTATTAAAACTTGTTAACAATTAATAATGGATTCATCTCGAAATAGTCGCTTTGAAAATCCAGAGAAGGGGCGGTCGACAGATAAGCTAAAAAAGGAGAACGCTTTTTTCTACCACGAAATGGATGTGCAAACGATGTCCTCGGAAGAGTACCAAATATCAATCATAGAAGACAAGTTCAATCCTCTTCTCGAGAGGAGAGAAGTTAAGATAGAAGTAGCCTCAAAATCAACGCCTAAGAGAGATCTTTTGAGGAAATCGGTCGCGGCCTCGCTGAAGGTTCCGCTTGATTGTGTTTATGTTAGGAGTTGCCTATCCTCTTTTGGAACTAACGTCTCCGTATGTAGGGTACATGTCTACAAAGATCCCGAGCGCGCTAAAAAATTGGAGCCAAAACATGTCCAACTCAGAAACCTTTCTAGGGAGGAGCGTGCGCAGGCACTATCCTCTCAGGCGTCCTTAAAAACTGGCGAGAAAAAGTAGGGTGATCTAAATGACAAAACCATCCGACCTTTACGAATATAGCTATGAACAAAACAAAATAGCCCCAAAAAACAGAACATGTTCCAGGTGTGGCAGATTCATGGCAAAGCACATGAAGCCTAGTCCCAGATGGGCCTGTGGCTATTGCGGTTACACAGAATTCATACGCCAATAAAGGCATAGAAAATGAGCAAGCTTTATGTGATGGGAATAGAATCTACGGCTCACACTTTTGGGTGCGGTATAGTCTCGTCTGATGGTGAAATACTCTCAAACCTGAAGTCAGAGTACGTCCCAACTTCCGGGGGGATCCACCCTCGTGAGGCAAGCCAGCATCACGCCTCTAAAGCATCAACAACAGTCAAGCAGTCTCTTAATGAAGCTGGTCTGGGATTGGAGAACTTAGCCGCCGTAGCTATCTCTCTTGGTCCTGGACTTGGTCCGTGCTTGAGGACTGGCGCTACCGTTGCCAGGGCTATCGCTTTAATGATTAAAAAACCGTTAATTCCGGTTAATCACTGTGTTGCCCACATAGAGATTGGCAGATTTGCTACAAAGGAGGAGGATCCATTAGTAGCATACGTCTCCGGAGGGAACACGATAGTCTCTGCTTATTCTGATGGGCGATACAGAGTCTTCGGCGAGACCCTAGATATTGCACTGGGCAATTGTCTAGACGCTTTTGCCCGTTCATTGGGACTTAGCCATCCTGGTGTCCCGAAGCTCGAAGCTCTCGCAGAAAATGGTAAAAACTTTATCCCACTCCCTTATGTCGTCAAAGGACAGGACGTATCTTATTCAGGTCTATTAACTATGGCTACCAGAAAAATTCCGGAGAGTGATCCACGCGACCTGAGTATGAGTCTCTTAGAGGTTGCCTACGGGATGCTGGCGGAGGTTGTGGAGAGAGCCTTGGCCCATACGGAGAAGCCATCGCTGTTGCTCACTGGGGGCGTCGCCAGAAGTCCAAAACTACAACGAATTTTGAAGGCAGTATGCGAGGAGCACTCTGCAAGATTTCATGTTGTGCCACCAGATCTCGCGGGAGACAATGGAGCCATGATCGCTTGGACAGGATACCTTGCTCTTAAAGAGGGCATCAGTGTGCCTGTGGACTCCAGCTACATAAGGCAGAGATGGCGCCTCGATGAGGTTGAGGTACCATGGAGAAAATGACGTTAATAAAGAAGGGTGCAGAGGCTGAGCTTTACCGCCTGATTTGGATGGGCAGAGATTCTGTACTTAAGCGAAGAATAAAAAAGCTCTATCGCAACCCAGACCTTGATTTGTACATACGCACAACAAGGACTAGTTTGGAGGCAAAGCTATTATCTGAAGCTAGGAGGCTTGGTATACCAACGCCAATAGTCTATTCTCTTGATCTAAAAAATACTGAGATTATCATGAGCTTTATATCCGGATCGCCCCTCAAGAAAGTCATCCCAAGTATGGGGCGAGAGTCCCTAACTGAGATTTTTAGCCTCATTGGTAATCTCGTAGGAAAGCTCCATAAAGGTGGGATAGTTCACGGTGACCTTACTACTTCCAACATGATTTTAAAAGATCATTTGCTCTTCTTGATCGATTTTGGACTTGGTGAACACACTTTCGATTTAGAAGCCAGAGGTGTAGACATCCATCTTATGCGCAGAGCTCTAGAGAGCTCACACCACGAAGTCTCAAAATGGGCATACGAAGGTTTCATATCAGGATATGAGGAGATAATGGGGGAAGAGACAAAGGAGGTCTTAAGGAGGGTTAATGAGATAAGGCGAAGAGGGCGCTACGTCGAAGGTGGGAGATAAGTCTGTGACCTCGATTTTATTTATAACTGGTAATGAACACAAAGTTGAGGAAGCCAACAGGATCCTATCTCCGTTTGGCGTTCGACTGGAGATGCTCCCCAAAAAGAAGATTGAGGTCCAATCCAGCTCTCTCCTAAGGATCGCAGAATATGCAGCTTATATGGCAGCAAAAAAGTTGAAATCTCCTGTCTTGGTTGAGGACTCGGGTTTGTTTATTAGAGCATTAAAAGGCTTCCCTGGACCGTTCTCATCATATGTTCACAAGACCATCGGGTGTGAGGGCATACTTAAACTCCTCTCCGGAATAGAGGACCGACATGCAATCTTCAAATGTGTCGTCGCTTTCTGTTCCCCATCGGCGGGTCTTCATACATTCCTAGGGCAGTCAAAAGGTCAAATCTCCCTATACATGCGCGGACATGCTGGATTTGGGTTCGATCCCATATTTGTGCCGTACGGTGAAGAACTCACTTTTGCAGAGATGCTGCCCGAACAAAAAGATCGTTTCTCCCACAGGGGCGCTGCCTTTAGAGCCTTTGGATCATGGTTCTCCTCAAAAAGTATGGCTAAACCTTAAATAATAGCTCCTTTTTCTATCGTTTGCTCAGGTGGGCTCTTTGAGAAAGAGTAAGATTAAAGGCAAATCACATTCAATGAGACCTGTGGAGAGTGGAGCACCCAAGTGGGTGAAGGCTACCTCTGATGAGGTAGAGTCCCTCATAATTGAATTTGCTAAAAAAGGCGTTCCACCCTCTCAGATTGGACTCATCCTCAGAGATCAGTACGGAATACCACTCGCTAAGCAAATAACTGGGAAGAAAATATGTGAAACTCTATCGGAGAAGAATTTGGCTCCTGAAATTCCTGAGGACTTATTCAACTTGATTAAACATGCCTCTAAGATCCGAAGACACTTGGAGGAGCACCCGAAAGACATGAGCTCAAAAAGGGGTCTTCAGCTCTTAGAGTCAAAGATAAACCGCCTCGCAAAATATTATACCTCGGTAGGAAAACTCCCGCGTGACTGGAAGTATTCGCCAGAAAAGGCATCAATACTTGCCAGATAGGTGTAATTTTTTTGGCTCAAGAAGGGGAGTCACTTTTACTGAAGAGGGCAGAATCGATCGCGAATGAACTCCTTTCCATCCCAAAAGAGGAAGAGATCCTGATAGTCTCACATCTAGATGCGGATGGCATAGCTGCAGGGAGCATTCTGCTCCATGCTCTTTTAGACTCTGGAGCGAATCCTTGTCTGCGGATTGTGAAACAACTGGACGTAGGCACCATAGAAGAGGTCGCCAAATCGTCCTCTGACTTCGTAGTTTTTGTTGACATGGGTAGCGGGCAGAAGACGCTCTTGGAAAAACTCAGGAACAAAGAAAACGACAAAAATAAAAATAAAGAAATATTCATTATTGACCACCATCAACCGGAACCCCCTGAGATGGAATTTGAAATAAACCCTCACATGTTTGGGTATAACGGATCAAACGACATATCAGCCTCTGGGACCGCTTACCTAGTTGCTAAAAGGATGTCTAGTACCAACCCTTACATCTCCCAGCTCGCAATCGCTGGAGCATTGGGAGATCTTCAAGACCGGGGAGAACGTGCCTCACTTGTGGGTTTAAATAAGGCGATTGCTGCAGAAGCTGAATCTAAAGGTCTGCTGAAGACAAAGCTGGGCTTGAAACTTTATGGCTTTGAATCCAGACCATTGGTACATTGTCTTGCCAACACCATAGAACCATACCTGCCAGGACTTAGCGGCGACGAAGGCGCCTGCCTCAAGTTCATAAAGAGTCTAGGCATTGACCCCGTGAAAGCTGATGGCGGCTGGCGCTCCCAAGCAGATCTCTCCAACAATGAACTTAGAACCCTTCTAAATGGTATTATAAAGTACTTGATCTCTCAAGGTCTGTCCAGCAAAGAGGCTGAAAGCGTGGTAGGAACGCTCTACATATTTCCCAACGAAGCGCCCGACTCCCCGCTTCGTGATGCTCGTGAATTTGCATCCTCAATAAACGCATGCGGGAGGTTGGGTAAGTATGGTCTTGGCATATCCATATGTATGGGTGACAGAGGTCAAGCGCTCGAAGAACTTAAGCAGACACTTCAGGAATACCGAAAGACAATTTCTAGATACCTGAACTGGATTCAAACCAATAACGATTCCATCAAGATACTGCCTTACGTTCAGGCAATAAACGGCGGCACGGTTGTAGACGATAGAATGATAGGAACAATAATTTCAATAACGTATTCCACAAAGCCATTTTCGCTAGAAAAACCAATAATCGGTTTTGCTATGTCTGAAGACTGCATAAAAGTCTCTGCGAGGGCCTCTCAAAATTTGGTAAAAAAAGGAGTGAACCTCGGCACATTGATAAAAGAGGCAGCCGAGAAGTTTGGCGGCACTGGTGGGGGGCACAATATCGCGGCTGGAGGTCAAATACCTATTGGGCAAGAAGAGGCTTTTCTCCAATATTTGAACGAATTGATTTCAAAGAATATAGGTGAGGGACATGCTCACTGAGATCTTAATTAGAAGGAGCTATTCTTCTTCTTCGGTAGCAGAAGCCATTAAGAATTCACTACAGCCGGACAACATCAATGTCCCCAGCGCCACCACCATAGAACTTAACTTAGAGAAGGACTCACTACTGATAAAGGTCTCATCCAAGGATGATATCGCATCATTCCTCAGAACTGTGGATGACATCCTCATATGCCTCCAGGCAGCGGAGACAACCATCCATGAACTTGGACTAAACAGCACCTCCGAATGATGCCAGGCAATTAAAAGCTTATATTGTTGTTTTACTTTTCACATTTGTTATCGCGGTGAAATGGATGTCTGAACAGAAGGCACCGGCAAAACTGAAGGATAAATGGCGTCAAAAGAAGTGGTATGTGGTAATAGCCCCTGCCGCCTTTGGCAACGTCGAACTAGGAAAAACCCTAGCAGACGACCCCCAAAAACTGATTGGCAGGGTTCTCGAGACGACGCTCTATAACATCACAGAAGACTTTTCTCAACTACATATAAAGCTCTACTTTAGAATCGTTAAGGTAGAGGGGGACAAAGCATACACCATATTCAAGGGACATGACCTTGCTCGGGATTATCTAAGAAGTCTGGTCAGGCGGGGGAGCTCACGCATAGATGGGATCTACCCAATAACATCGAAAGATGGGTACCGAATGAGGATTGGAATCTTGGCCATATCCACGGTCAGGACAAAGAGTTCACAGAAGCATGCCATTAGGAGGATCATGGAAGAGACCGTGAGGAAGAAGGATGGGCAACTCCTCTATGATGAACTCGCCCAACAACTGGTTCTTGGCAAAATCGCATCTGAAATATATAACGCTGCCAAATCTGTCTATCCCTTAAGAAAGATAGAGGTAAGGAAGAGCGACTCGTGTCGATAGAATCGCCCACACCCGCTCCCACTTCTGCTTCCGCTCCTCCCGTTACCGAATCTGCCACAACTCAATGAAAGTGTTTTTATCAACTTACTCCTACATCATTATTGTGGGGTTTTGATGCATCAGCTAGTTAGCAGTTCAGGCATACGTGGTCTAGCCATTAAAGAGATCTCTCCCGATCTCTGCTTTAGAGTGGGATTATCAATCTCCGCTCAGAGTCGAGGAGAATATGTAGTGGGTCACGATGTCCGTCTATCCTCCCCCCTCTTCGCAAACTTATTAATGGACGGACTAAATGCAGGCGGATCAGACTCAATATTCTTGGGACTATCTCCAACACCTGCCGTGGCCTATTACTCTAAACTCTTCTCAGGCGGTGTGGCGATCACTGCCAGCCACAACCCTCCCGAGTACAATGGGATCAAGATCTTTAACAGCCGCGGCGCTCCGGTAACATCATCCTTCTACGAAGGTCTCCTCTCAGGAATTCCAAACCGATACGCGACATGGGATGCATTAGGTTCTAGGACGGATCAAGAAGGATTACACGAATATTTAGAGTTCCTTTGCTCAATATCAAAAACAAAGAAGAAGTGGCGAGTCGGTATCGACCCTGGCAATGGTGCAACATGCATCACCGCTCCTTTGGTATTCCGACTCTGTGGACACGAGGTATATCCCATCAACATGGCACCAGACGGGAAATTCCCAGGGAGAGGTCCAGAACCTGACCCAGAGTGGCTTAACTCCTTGGCGGATTTGATCAGAAAGAACTCCTTGGACATAGGTTTTGCATATGATGGAGACGGGGACCGTTTTGCGATTTTAGACGAGAATGGCGTTTTCATATCTCAAGATATCGCACTGGGACAAATGGCAAGATTCTTCACAAAACAATATGGTGGACCTGTTGTGGTCAATGTCGATTCCTCCTCCGTCGTGGAATTCCTAGTGAAATCCGAGGGCGGCACTATTCACAGATCAAAGGTTGGTGACCCATATATAGTCGAGGAGATGCTCAAAAGCGGTGCGGTATTTGGTGGGGAGACCTGTGGAGCTTGGATAACTCCGCATTTGCCTTGCCCAGATGGCGTGTTATCATCAATCCTAATGCTGAACCTCCTGGAGTATTGGGATATTAAGCCCTCTAATCTCCGCTCAGGACTGCCTATCTTCTTCCTCGAAAGGGCAAAGGTGAGATGTCCAAACGAACTCAAGCGACTTGTGATGAGGCAACTAAAAGAATCCATACCAAAGATTTATCCTAGGGCAGAGCTTTCAGAAATAGATGGTCTCAGGGTATCGTTGCATGAGTTTGAGTGGGTTTTGATAAGACCCTCTGGAACCGAACCTATTATTAGAATAACCGCAGAATCAAAAGACATGGGAAAGACTAAGGAGTTAATTAAATCCATCACACATCTTCTAAATGAGACAATGGAGGGTCTAAAACGAAAGCGGTAGTGCTTGCAGCAGGAAAAGGCACCAGGCTTGATACATTCACACTAACACGCCCAAAACATCTGATACCAATATCTGGATCTACGATATTGGAACATTCACTCCGTTCAATAAGGGACGCAGGGATAGAGGAGGTGCTCCTTGTAGTACACCACATGAGAGACCTCATCAGGTCTCACATCGGAGACGGGGCTAGATTTTCTTTGAAGATAACTTATGTAGATCAGCCAAAATTGATGGGAACGGGGGACGCGCTCCTCACATGCAGCCCATTAGTTGGAGACGAGCCATTCTTGCTGGTTTACGGAGACCTTGCCTTCCACCCTTCGATACCTAGGGAGATAATCTCGAGCCTAGACGCTATGTCGAATGCTGTTTTGGGCGTCCACATGATTAACACTAAAGACTTCGGTTATTTGGAGGTAAAAGGCAATACTCTTTTGAGGATTAATGAGAAGCCTAGGGAGGGCGGTCCAGGTATCATCAATGGTGGTATCTACGTCCTCGACCGAGAGATTTTCAGGTATCTCGAAAAGACCCCAACATCAGAGCGCGGAGAATTGGAACTCACTGCCGCCATAAACATTGCAATTAAGGAAGGAAAGAAGTTCATGGTAGTGTCCACAAGCACTGAGAGATGGGTGGATGTTGGGCGCCCTTGGGATATACTAGATGCCAACAGGATCCTAATGGATGCCCTTGTGAAGGAAAGCAGGCTGGAAGGATATATCGAGGATGGCGTTCGTATACACGGTAACGCCATTGTAGAACAGAATGCGCAGATTCTTTCAGGGACATACATCGAAGGTCCAGTGTGGATCTCCCGGGGCTGCAAAGTCGGTCCTAATTGCTACTTGCGACCTTACACTTACCTTTGCCCAAATGTAAGGGTTGGAAATGCCTGCGAGATCAAAGGTAGCATAATTATGGAGGGGACGCATGTGGGGCATCTCTCCTACATAGGAGATAGCGTAATTGGATCAGACTGCAACATAGGAGCAGGAACAATTACTGCCAATCTGAGGTTTGACGATCTTCCCATAAAAATCACAGTGAAAAGTGAGAGGGTGGACAGCGGCAAGAGAAAACTTGGAGCTTTCATTGGGGACAGGGTAAAAACTGGCATCAATGTCAGCCTCTATCCTGGCGTTAAAGTTGGACCTGACAGCTGGATAGCGCCACATGCCGTGGTCAACAGAGATGTCCCTCCGAACACTCTTCTTACCCAAAGGTTTGAACTTGAAGAAAAAAGGAGATAGTTCATGCGGGTAGATGAGAGAAACGCAATTCTCAAAGATCATAGGAAAGTAAAACTAAGATTTGCGTTGGCTTACCCGAATATTTACACCGTGGGAATTAGCAATTTGGGGGTACGCCTCCTCTATGAACTTTTGAATAAACAGGAAGAGGTTGTATGCGAGCGTTTCTTCTTTTCCGGTTATGGAGTTCAACCCAAAAGCCTTGAGTCTGATCTACCTTTGCATTCATTCGATGTTGTTGGCTTTTCTCTTCAGCACGAAATGGACTATCTCAAAATGCTTGACATGCTCTCCACTTCTAACATTCCTTTAAGATCCGAGGAGAGGCGGCGCCCCGTAGTAATTGCAGGCGGTCCAGCTGTGTCCTCCAACCCGATGCCTCTCTCGCCTTTTGTCGACATTTTCGTTGTAGGGGAGGTCGAGCCCATATTTCCCCAACTATTGGATCTTTTATTATCCAGAGATGTAAAGAGTTCGCCCACTTTCACGCCTGGTCTATATAGCCCTGGCCATCCCACAAAAAGGGTCTATGTCGAGGACCTAAACAATGCGTACCATGCAGTTAGACAGGTGCATCCAACTTCAGGGGAGTGGCTCTCCACATCTTTTCTGTTGGAGGTCAGTAGGGGCTGTAGTAAAGGGTGCAGATTCTGCCTGGAATGCTTTATCTACTCTCCAAGGAGGGAGCGCTCATTCTCCACAATCAAAAAGGTGCTGGAGGATGGAATCCGACTCTCCCAGACCATAAAGGTCTCCTGCATAAGCTCTGCCTTTTTTGATCATTCAGAGCTAAAAGATATCCTATCATACCTGAAAGAGATAGGTCTACCTTTTTCCACACCATCAACAAGGATCTCAGATGCCGACGAAGAGCTCATGCGACTCATAGCCTCAGGCGGTCAGCGCTCCATCACTGTAGCACCAGAAACCCCTTCAGAAAGACTGAGGCGAGTTATAAACAAACATTTTCACGACGACCAGCTATACAACTTGCTCTCGAATGCCAAAAAATCTGGAATTCGATCATTGAAACTCTATTTCATGTTGGGCATTCCTGGCGAGTCTGATAACGATTTGAACGACCTTGAACCTTTTCTCTCTAAGGTCATATCATCAGGTTTCAGTCCTTCCTCCATACACATTTCAATAAATCCTTTGATCCCTAAGAGCAATACACCTTTTCAATGGCTACCTATGATTAAAAAGGAGGATTACGATCGCAGAGTCTCCATATTTCGTGCTATAGCCCATAAGCTTGGCATTAGGAGGGTTGAGACCTTGGACTATCGCTGGGGTGCGATACAAGCCTATCTCTCAACGGGTGGTCCCGAAGCATCCGAAGTTCTGTTGTATTTGCAGAGAGACCTTGAGGAGGGGGGTATGGGTGACTTGGGGGCTTGGAGGCGGGTCTTGAAAAGATATGGTGAGCGCCCTGAAACCCTCTACAAACCACTAAAGCTGGACGATCCATTGCCATGGGAAGAGATAAAAGGTGCGGTCCCAATCTCTATACTGAGAAACGAATTCCTAAAGGCAACAGGCGAAATTCGATGAAGGGCTTTTCAAAAGAGGAGCTCAAGAGGGACTTTCCAAACATTGTGAAGGAGATTGAAGATGCCCCTTCAGAAGACAACTTCAGTTTTAAAATAGACAGAAGCAGAGGATACACGCCGAACGTTATAGACTTTATAATGCGATGCGAGAAGGACGAGGAGGCGATAGAGATAATAGATTATCTTGAAAAGCGAAAAGAGATCACTTCAGCGTATGCCGACTCCTTACGTAAGCAGATTAACGAAAAAGGGGTCAGATCATTCGGCAAAAAACGGACTCCAGGATATTACTTTAGGGCTTTTGGGAAAAAATAGAGTTCATGGCATAGTTTAACGCAGAAATTCTCATACAGCTCGTTTCTAAGGTATCATTACCATCCTTTACAGTCCTTATTTTTATTTCTGACTCACTTCACTGTGAACTTATCACTTCAACCCCTTCGCCGACACTATCTTTATCACATCCCCTTCCTTTAACACATACCCCTCACCAATCTTCTGCCCACTCTTCGCATTTATTGCAAACAAAAAACCCGCCCCCAGATCTGTGTGAATCTTAAAGGCCAGATCTTTTGCAGTAGTTCCTTCCGGCACAAGTATAACATCGGGAAGAACATTTCCTTTATGGTCTGTAAACTTACTGGCATCCTCGACGGGAAATACCGGTATCATCTTGAGCTCCCGCATGTAAATTGACTCTATAGCTTCTTGCACCCCTGTGCTCCCCCACTTCTCAATCAGATCTCGTATCTTGGTCAAACCTGTCTTTTGTCTCTCCGTTAACTCTTCTTTCTTTATTATTTCGAATCCTCTGTCTCCGGGCATATATCTTATCAGACCTTTTTTTGCTGCCAATCTTAGTGCCAACTCTGCCTCCGCTGAACATGGGATTATGGTGTAGTCTCTAAACTCTGTCCTCAACCTTTCAACATTTGCCTCAGCCGTCGGCATATCCACCTTGTTAGCCGCGATTACCATAGGTTTAGAGACCCTTCTTATACGCTCAACAAACATCATTATGTCATCGTCAGACCATTGGTCTACCCTCTTACTAAAGCTTCCCTCCGACTTCAACACTGTAACTATATGTTTCTTACCTATCATTAGCCCCGCCAACCTACTACTCAACAAAGTCACTAAGTCCTCTTTGAGCTGCAAAACACCCTTCACTATCTTGTCCCAATCTTTTTTGAGAATCTGAAACATCCACATCTTTATCTCATGTTCCAAAAATCTAACATCCTCAACCGGGTCCCTCGCTCCAGGCTCGCATGGATTCCCATTTGCATCCGTTGAACCGGCGGCGTCAACCACGTGTATGAACCCATCCGCCTGGCGCAGATCATCAAGGAACTTATTTCCAAGGCCTCTGCCTTTATGTGCATCCGGAACGAGTCCGGCAACATCCACAAGTTCAACGGGAACCCATCTGATGCCATTAATGCAACTCGAGTTCCTGGGATTGTCAATCACCCCGAGTTCCTTACAGACACAGCGAACCCTGACACTAGCCACGCCCCTGTTTGGCTCGATCGTGGTAAACGGCACGTTGCTTATCTTTGCAGGGGCAAGTGTAGCCGCCGAAAAGAAAGTAGACTTTCCAACATTAGTCTTGCCCACAACTCCTGCGATCATCATCTGTGCACCATAGGTGAAACTTACTAAATTCCCATATAAAAGAGGGCTCCTAAAAAATCAATTTTGTTTAGCAGACTTGATCTTTAAATCCATCTGCTCTGTCCTATCGATCCTCTCTCCAAGCGCCAAGCTTTTATACCAATTTTCGTAAGTCCTAAGATCTCCATGGGGTCACCATATGGTTCGCCGCTTTGAAAGACGTTCATCCAAGTGCCAGACTCTAGAGAGTCCCACCAATTTCGTTATAGGGGAGGCTAGCCGTTGCATCCAGTGCAACGAACCTAACTGCGTCAGTGGGTGCCCGTATGGCGTAAGTATTCCAACAATGCTATCATTCGCCTCCAAAGGGGACTTAGAGAAAGCTAGGTCTCTGCTCGGAGACCTTCGACTACTCGATCTTGGTAGGTCATGCCTAAGCGAACGCCCCTGCGAAAAGAGTTGTACGCTCGCCAAAAAAGGAAAACCTGTAAACATTCACCAGATAGAGCTGTTTTTACTTAGTGGAGACAAAAAAGTTTAATTTCTCAGACTCATTTGCTCACGTGTAATGGTGATATATATGAAAGTACTCATTGCCGATGAAGTCGATCAGGAATGCCCTTCAAGGTTGAGGGCTGCTGGCTTTGATGTAAAAGAGTGGTATGGGATCTCACCAGATGACCTTAAAAAGGTTATAGCTGATTATGAAATTCTTATCGTAAGGAGCAGGACAAAGGTCACCAAAGAAATTATTGATCTTGGAAATAAACTTAAAATGATAGCCCGTGTGGGTGTCGGTCTAGATACCATAGATGTCAAAGCCGCCGAGAGCAGGGGCATAAAGGTGATTAATACTCCCCAAATGTCCACAGTCGCAGTTGCAGAATTGACGATATCTCTAATGTTGAACCTTATCCGCGGCACGTACCTCGCGATAGATTCCATGAAAAAAGGACTATGGGCAAAGAAGAACTTCTACGGAAATGAACTGTATGGCAAGACGCTAGGGGTAGTCGGTTTTGGTAGAATAGGTAAGGCGGTAGCGGAGAGGGTTCGTGCGTTTGGTATGAAAATTTTGGTCTATGACATTTTTGTCGAAGATAATGCCCTCATGAGACTCGGAGCATCACGCGCTTCTTCCCTTGAAGATCTCTTATCACAATCAGATATCGTGACACTACACGTGACACTAACCCCCGAGACCAAACACTTGATAAACGCCAGAACATTATCATTGATGCGCAAAGGCTCATATCTCATCAACACCTCCAGAGGGGAGGTTGTGAACACAAGAGACCTTCTTGATGCTTTGAAGAGTGGACACCTCGCGGGCGCTGCCCTCGATGTTTATGAGAATGAACCTCCCAAAGAAACTTGGGAGAAAGAGTTGATTTCTCTGCCAAATGTCATAGCCACCCCACATATCGGTGCGCAAACTCACGAGGCACAGGTCTCTGGCGCTATCGCAGTCGCCGAAAACATTATAAACGCGTTTAAGCCGCTTTAGTCTACGGCTGGTGCACTGATGTCGGCTTATAAATATCTTGCAGAGATGTGGCAGAAGCCAAGCGAGGGGATAGTAGGGGCTCTACGTCTCAGTAGGCTCATCAAGTGGCGAAGGGGCCCTGCTATTGTCAAAGTCGATCATCCCACACGCTTAAACAGGGCAAGGGCTTTGGGCTATAAGGCAAAGCAAGGCGTAGTGGTTGCCAGAGTCCGCATAATAAGGGGTCCTTCAAATGTAAGAAGGCCAAGGAGTGGCAGGCGTCCCAAACGTATGGGTGTTTACGGTCTATCATCGAGGAAGAGTATAAGATGGATCGCGGAGGAGAGAGTAGCAAGAAAGTTCCCAAACATGAACGTGCTGGGCAGCTACTGGGTAGCCTCAGATGGAAGATACAGCTGGTACGAGGTTATATTGGTGGACCCATCGCACCCCGCAGTATTGTCGGATAAGGATCTTTCTTGGATAGCAAACCCCTCACAGAGGGGTAGGGTTTTCAAAGGTCTGACCCCTGCAGGAAGGAAGAGCCGCGGTCTCTATGTCAAAGGAAAAGGAGCAGAGAAGGTAAGGCCGAGCCGATCTCCTTAAATTTATTATAAAGTCAATGTTCATTGGGGATTATGATCTCTTCTTTATCTTTCAGCACCATAGCACATGCCACAGAAGACTTGGAGAAAGTCAAGACGGCTATGCTTAATCTCATTCCTAAGGATCTTAGAACATCAATAACTGTAAACCAGTCTACTGCAAAGGGACATCATGGGAACCCCATAACCCTCCTAAATTTTGAGATTAATGATCCTAAATCTGCAAAGGCTGTATTCGCCTACATAATCCGCTCCTTGTCGGATGCGGAAGTATCGCAGATCCGTAACCAGCTAAATCTATACTACGACGGCAGATCTGCCCTCTTTCTAAGAATAGATAAGCAGTCTGCATATCTTGGCACCCTGCACCTCTCCCTCTCTGATGATGTTATCAAATTGCGAGTTAACCTCGTCAGGGGTAACCTCCCTTCCATATCTGAAATCCTCTCCAAACAAGGGTATTGAATTTGGGGGTTTCCGTTACCAAATAGAGTAATTTTATCTGATTTGCTGACATCTTTTTATTATTCAAAGCACTATCCCCTATTGGTGGTCTCATGAGATCCTTGCGCCGCCGCTATATCCTCTTCAAATACTCTGGCACAATTCAAGAGCCTGGGCTACTATCATATCTTAAGGAAAGACTAAACCTAAGTTATGCTAAAATTGTATTAAGAAAACCTCCCTTCTTTGTTTTAAGGATCGACCACCTTTCGTGGGAGTCCATCAGGAGAGATAGCGGTCCTCGGCTGATAATTATCTCTGACACATTTCACATAGAGTCAATAGTGACCTCGGGAACTATCAGGAAGATAAAGGAAAAAATAAAAGCGCTTGATGCATTCTCTTCATATGGGGATGAAGAAGCCGTCCCAGTCAAATCAGAAGGGAAAGATGTTGAATGATGGCTGACTGAGGGCACACGCCCCGCAGGGTCAAACCCTGCGCCCACTTAACAAAGTAAAGACAAACAACTAAACAAGTATAGTAATTCTTGTTACATGTCAAATAACCTAATCTTAATAACACACTGAAAAAATGTTCGCCCATAAAAGTTGAGCAAAATTGAAATAATTTCATTTTGTTCATGACTTCTAAGAATATTTTTTCAATTTTTTATCCGATAAATTTAAAAGCTTTATGCTTCCACTATTTTTCTTTGTTAATTTTGGAGGACCTGAATTGTCTAGCTCTCCCGAAAAATTGATAAGAGCCATAAGGAGCGACTCATTAGATTATCCAGATTATGAAGTTCTGGATACGCCTGAGCCAAAACTTTACAAAGAGCTATTTCCTTTCGAATCCCCGCCAAAGATCCAGTGGGACGGCGTGATTGTGCCGCAAGAGATCCCCGACCAACTGTGGATAACCGACACCACATTCAGAGATGGACAACAATCTAGGGATCCATACACTGTGGATCAAATACTCGAACTCTACAAATTCCTTCACAGGATAGGTGGTCCTAAGGGCAAGATTCTTATGACCGAGTGCTTCCTCTATACAAAGCGTGACAGAGAAGCTGTTTCAAATGCAAGAGCCCTAGGTTTTAAATATCCTATTATAAGCGGTTGGATCAGAGCCAGCAAAGAAGATCTAAAACTTGCGAAAGAAGCCAAACTCGAAGAAGTTGGGATGTTGTCATCAATTTCGGATTACCACATCTTCTACAAATTCAAGGGTCTGAGCCGCTCTCAGGTAGTATCCAAGTATCTGGAAGTAATCGAAGAGGGTCTCAAGTCTGGCATCGTAATGAGGGCTCATATCGAGGACTGCACACGATCCGATATTTTGGGGGTAGTCGTTCCTTTCGTAAAGAAACTGATGCGCCTCTCGGACAAATACGGCCTCCCTGTGAAGGTCAGAATTCCCGACACTCTTGGTCTTGGTGTACCATGGCCACAGGCTGCCATTCCAAGGAGCATCCCAAAGATAGTCTGGATCCTCCGCCACATAGCTGGAGTCCCTTCTGAGTGGCTTGAATTCCATGGTCACAACGACTTTCACATGGGCATAGCCAATGCCACGGCTGCTTGGCTATACGGCGCTTCGCTCAACAACACTACACTCTTCGGAATAGGCGAAAGGGCTGGGAATGTCCCTTTGGAGGCTATGGTCTTCATGTACGCTGCACTCAAGGGCACACTTGATGATATGGACACGCTTGCCATAACAGAGGTTGCAAGGTATTACAGGCGAGTGATAGGCTATCATATCCCATCCTATTATCCCATAGTCGGCAAGAACTTCAACATAACGAGGGCGGGCATCCATGCTGATGGAGCTCTGAAGAACATCGAAATGTACCTTCCATTTGATACAGAGAAGTTGCTTGGAGTGCCGCCTGGAGTCTCTATTACACCTTATTCAGGAAATGCAGGTGTGGCCTTTTGGATAAATTATTACTTCAACTTGAAGAATAGCGAAAAAGTCGACAAAGATCATCCGGGCGTTCTAAAGATCTACCAAGATGTACTGAAGCGATTCGAGGAGGGCGAGTCCTTGACAATTTCCGATAAAGAGATGCTGCTGTTAGTAAAGAAGCATATGCCCGAGTTCTTTGACAAAAACAAAAATAGGATAAACCCCTTGTAAAACTAGCAAATTTCAATCTTTTTGCTTGGCATATAGCACAAGACTTTTTATCCGAATTAAACATATTTTTAAGACGCGGGTAGGCGAGCTTGTCAAATATCGTCTAAAGGGTGCTCAAGTTTAATCCTCTTGAGAAGATCAGAGTTAGATAAAATCCCAAGAATGAGAAAAATCCGCCTCCCCGCATAAGGAGTGGAGATGTTGCCCAAAAAAATTGTAAGAGGTTTCTTAAGGAGTGATGGCACACCAAACTTCTCCTCAGCCGTATATGCGCGACCAAAGGAATTGGAATACATAATGCAAAAGCCCGTTCATTCTGCAACTTCAAGGTCGCCAATAATCCGCGGAATAGACACTATGATATCTAAGGGCGTAAGGCGACTTCCAGTGGTGGGCCCAAAAGGGATCCTCCTTGGAATAGTCACTGCGACAGATTTTGTAAACTTCCTTGGTGGCGGAGAGTATTACCGAATCGTTGATTCTCGGCATAACGGACGATTCTTTTCCGCATTGTATGAACCATTAGAATCTATTATGACCACCGACGTGGTTTATGCCGATATTCGAGAACCTTTCTCATCTGTTCTCGAGAAGATGCTCGTAGAGAACGTGGGAGCAGTTCCAATTGTCGATCAATCAAAGACCCTTATGGGAATAATCACCGAGTACGATGTGGTGAGGTACCTTTCTGGCAGGGTTGTTACGACGAGGGTAAGAGACCATATGACAAGAAACCCCATCTTCGCCGCTCCAGAGACCTCCATAAAGTCTGCGGCAAAACTGATGGTCTCCAACGGGTTTAGACGCCTCCCCCTAAAATCCGAGAGCGGCATTGTCGGAATTGTTACCACAACCGACATAATTCGCTATATCGGGGAGGGGTCGGTCTTTAGGCGCATACTCCTAGATGAGATGAATGAAGTGCTGAGTACGCCAGTTAAGGAAATCATGCGTACAAACGTGGTTAAGGTGAGTGGGGATCTTCAGGTGGGCGAGGTCGCTCCGCTCATAAGAAGTAGCGGAGTGGGTGCTGTGCTTGTTGAGGAGGGTGGAGACATCGTCGGTATACTCACAGAACGTGACCTTCTAATGGCCTTAGCCATTGAGTGATAACATAGCGAAAAACATATAATACCTCCCTAAACTTTTAAACTGAAGAATTAAATATAGTAATGGTTTGTGTTACGTTATTATATAGTGGTGAGATAAATGTTTACACCTCCAGGACTTGGATATGATAGGGCGATTACTATATTCTCGCCCGACGGGCGTCTCTTCCAGGTAGAATATGCCCTGGAGGCGGTTAGGAGAGGGTGGACTGCTCTGGGAATACGGTGCGTTGATGGTGTTGTTTTAGCGGTGGAGAAGAAGAAAATTAGCCCTCTAATAGACCCGTCCTCCATGGAAAAGATATTGAAAATAGATGACCACGTTGGTGCAACTTTCGCGGGACTCTCTTCAGACGCTCGCATATTAATAGATAGAGCAAGGCAAGAAGCACAGATCAACAGGCTATTGTATGACGACATCATCGACGTAGAAGTCTTGACAAAAAAAGTTAGCGAAGTAAAACAACTCTACACACAACATGCAGGGGTCCGCCCATTTGGAGTGGCCCTCTTAATTGCAGGGGTCGACAAATTTGGACCAAGGTTGTTCATGACAGAACCTAGTGGTGCATATGCAGGGTACTTTGCAGTAGCGATAGGCGCTGGTAGCCAGACTGTGACAGAATTCTTCGAGAAGAATTATGACTTCAATATGACTTTAGATTCGGCGATACCGCTCGCCCTAAGAGCCCTCGCTACAGTGATAGAGGGCGGAATGGATCCCTCGAGGATAGAGATGGCAATAATAAAGAAGGAAACTGGCAAATTCGAGCTTATACCTGGCGATATTCTCCAAAAATTTATAGAACAGGTGAAGGCGGCAGAAAATGCCTAAGGAGAAATCGGTGGTTGCCCGCCTCTCCATCCATGGAGAGCATTTTGAGATACTCGTGGATCCGGACTTGGCATGGGACTTTAAAAACGGGAAAGAGGTGAACTTCAAGGATCTTCTGGTGAGTGAAATTGTTTACAAGGATGCTAGGAAGGGCGACAAGGCTTCTGACGAGTCATTGATAAAGAACTTCGGGACCGCCGATCTCAAGACTGTCGCTAGCGCAATAATAAAGAAGGGCGAACTTCAACTCACCACAGAGCAACGCAGGCAGATGGTTGAGAACAAGAGGAAACAGATCGTGGCATTCATAGCACGCAACTGCGTGGACCCGCAAACTGGCTCTCCGCACCCACCTATGCGGATTGAGAATGCGATGGACAATGTTAGAGTCAACATAGATCCTTTTAAGCCGGTCGAGGAGCAGGCCCAAGAGGTTATTAAGGCCTTAAGGACCACCCTTCCTTTGAAGATCAGCCAAGTTAGCCTATTAGTTCAAGCGGGAAGGGAGAACGCGGGTAAGGTTAAGAATTACCTCTCTAAGACCGGAAATGTGGTAAAATCTGATTGGCTCTCAGACGGCTCATGGAAGGGCGAGGTTGTAATCCCCGCAGGAATGCAGCAGATAATAATAGACCGTCTCAATGAACTCACGCGGGGCAACATAGAAGTCAACATTATAAAGAAAATCTGAGTTTGGAAGGGAATTGAGAATTGAAAATTGAGGGTTGAGGTTTAAAAATTAAAAAATTAAAAAGTGGGGTGTTCAAAATTCCAATAAATTTTGGTACCAGACAACTTGTCGTGCCTGGGTTCCTACTTGCTGAAGGCAAGTATGAGGCCGGTCCGAATGTCTACAACGAGGGTGATAAGTTCTACTCGACAGTAATAGGTCTCGCGGAGCTGAGAAACAATGTAGTCACGGTCATACCGTTGAGAGGCTGCTACATACCTTCAGTCGGGGACGTTGTCATTGGTAAGGTCGTTGATGTAATCACCACTGCATGGATGTTGGACATCAGATCTCCTTGGCTGGGTGTTCTATTCGCTAAAGAACATCTATCCAAACCACTCAATGTGATGAAGGAGGACGCTCGAGATTACCTTGATATTGGCGAGATGATCATCGCCAAGATAATTTCCTTTGACAGGACTAAGAACCCTGCCTTGACCACTAAGGAGCAAGGACTCGGGAAGATTCAGAGGGGCACTGTTATAGAAGTTGACCCTACCCGGGTCCCAAGGATAATCGGAAAGAAAGGCTCGATGATAAGCATGCTCAAAAAGGACTCTGGTTGCCAAATATATGTAGGTCAGAATGGCAGGATATGGATCTCTGGCAAAAACAGGGAGGACGAGGCTTTGGTTGCTGGGGCGATCAAAAAGATAGAGGCTGAAGCCCACACGACCGGTCTCACTGACAGAATTCACGAGTATCTTATAAAAAACAGGATGTGATCTTATGGATAAAAAACTAATAACTGAAGATGGTAGGCGACTGGATGGTAGAAGATTTGACGAACTTAGGCCTATCAAATTCCAGATAGGCGTGTTGAAAAATGCCGACGGCTCTGCATACGTGGAGTGGGGTCGAACCAAGATACTGGTAGGAGTATTTGGACCGAGGGAGTCCCACCCAAAGCACTTGGCAATGCCAGACAGGTGCCTGATAAGAGCCCGTTACCACATGGCTCCGTTCTCAGTCGAAGAGCGGAAGTCTCCGGCCCCCTCGAGGAGAGAGATCGAGCTGTCGAAGGTCATCCGCGAGGCACTTGAGCCAGCGATCTTTGTGGAGCTCTTTCCCAGAACTACAATCGATATCTTCGCGGAGGTCTTGCAAGCCGACGGTAGCACACGTTGTGCTGCCATCTCCACAGCTGCACTTGCGCTTGCTGATGCTGGGATACCTATGCGCGACTTGGTTTCTAGCGTGGCTGTTGCAAAAGTAGATGGCAGCCTAGTACTTGATGTCATGGATGCGGAGGACAAGCTGGGCGACTCGGATATGCCGCTAGCAATGATGCCATCAAAGAACTTAGTTACACTGATACAAATGGATGGGCTTCTCACCCATGAAGAGTTCGTAAAGTCTGTGGAGTTGGCTAAGAAAGGCTGCATGGAGGTCTATGCGAAGCAAAAAGAGGCTTTGGACTCTCACTTCAGGATAGCTAGTAAGGAGGAGGTGTAAACTTGACAAACCAGATAATTCCTTCTGTAAAAAGACGACAAATAATAGAACTTGCCGAAAGCGGAAAGAGGATGGATGGACGTAGTCTAACTGACCTACGCAAGGTTGAGATTAAAACTAACATAGTCGAAAAAGCAGAAGGCTCGGCCACGGTGAAATTTGGTGATACTTATGTAATAGCAGGAGTAAAGTTCGAGATCGGCGAACCATTTCCCGACACCCCTAACGAAGGGGTGATGTCTGTTAGCGCCGAGTTTGTACCTTTGGCGTCTCCTGGCTTTGAGACCGGTCCTCCAGACGAAAATGCCATTGAGCTTGCACGTGTAGTCGACAGGGGTCTTAGAGAATCGAAGCTGTTAGACACGTCTAAACTTTGCCTGATCCCCGGAAAGAAAGTCTGGATAGCTTGGGTAGACATCTTCATCCTCGATCACTGCGGGAACCTCATAGATGCATCTTCGCTGGCTTCTCTATGTGCGCTCCTCACTTCAAAGTTGCCCAAAGCCGAAGTCGTAGGTGATGAAGTTAAGGTCTTGGACGAGTATGTGCCAGTTCCGCTCCGTGCAATACCTATCAATGTTACCTTGGCAAAGATAGGGGACAAACTGTTCGTAGATCCCTCCCTCGAAGAGGAGGAAGTCATGGATTGCAGACTGAGTGTTGCCTTTGCTCTTGATGATCAGAAACAGGAAAAGATATGCGCCATGCAGAAAGGTGGAGTTGGTACCTTATCATTTGAGGAGCTTCTGAGGGCTGTGGAGATCGCTAAGGTTAAAAGCCAGGAGCTTCGCAAGCTACTCCCTAGTGGTGAAAAGTAATGGGAAGGACAAAGTCTGTCGGTCCTGTGGGAAAATACGGTCCTAGATACGGTGCTACCCCAAGGAAGAGGGTACTCGCCATAGAACTCAAGACGGAAGGTCAGAGATGCCCAAAATGTAAATCCATAGACACACTAAAGAGAGAAGCCGCTGGCATATGGCTTTGCAAGGCCTGTGGAATCAAATTCGCAGGTGGTGCCTACATCGCGCAGACAACGCTGGGCAAGACTCTCCTCCCCGAGGAACTTAAAGCTCTGAAAGCGTCGTCTTCTAAAGAATAGGTCGGCGCACGTGGAAGAATAAAATTAAAGCCAAATTAAACCCTTAGGACCATAAAACCAAAATCCATAAAATGGACATCAACATGCGCGTCCTCATTTGCACGTCGCTCAGACCAAGCCCCAGAACTAGGACCTTTTGCAGGGACTTGGTCGCCTCTTCTTCTATATTTCAATATCATATTCGCGGGAAATCGAACATGTTATCACTCATGGGCTATGCTCAAATGATTGGAGCCCATAAAGTATGGATCGTGAGCTCGCGCTACGGAAATCCCAGAGCCATAACTTTTTACGATCTCTCCATGCCCACTCCAATCATAATTGGCTCAATGATAATAAAAGGCATCACCCTTAGGAGGGAGATTAGAAACCTTTATCCAAAATCAACCAGAATGCGCCCCTTAGCTCTTCTCCCCCCGGAGGACGACTCGCTAAAAGACTTGTATTCTCTACTCAAACGCGCTCTTCCTGAGGACCTGTCCTCAAAGAATAAATGCACCCATCTCCGAATTGCCCGCTCTTCTGAGACGAAAGTTGAACTATTATTTGTCGAAAGCCAGACCGGTTTATTATGTGGACCTAAAATATCTTTGGGTGATTATATATGGGGGAGCGCGTCCTAACCTCAACTTTAATGATCGATACTGGGGATCCTGTTACTGCAGAAAACCTATACAAAATACTCCTGCCCGAGGTAAGGACAACAAAGACCAAACACTCAAAAATATCCATAGGGAAGAAAAATGGAATCCTATACTTAGATATTGAAGCAAAAACCATCGCAGGACTTAGGGCCCTCCTCAACTCTTATCTTCGCTGGATAGCTACCTCGATAGACCTATTTTACTTGAAAAAGGACAAATAAACCTCTGCTCTGAGGTTTTGATCCTCATTCTGATTGGTAAAACTGCTAATCTTTACCCAAAACAAATAAAAGGCAACTCATAAATAATCTCTGGACGCATTCCCATCTGATAATAAATGTGATTATGTATTGGTGAATGTTATGTCGGAACAAATCCCGCCTCAAATCCAGAATCAACTTGTCCGCTTCCAAGAGCAGCAAGAGCAGTACAAAGCCCTCCTACTCCGCAAACAACAGTTCGAAGTAGAGGCAAGAGAGGTAGACAAGGCACTGCAAGAGTGTACAAACCTTCCTGACGACGCGATTATATACAAGTCTGTTGGCATGTTGCTATTTAAGAGCGAAAAAGCAAAGGTTGTCGCAGAGCTTACTGAAAAGAAAGAAGAACTTGAACTAAGGATAAAGACTATTGAGAAACAGGAACAGCGCCTCAAGCAGCAGCTCGAAGAGCTCAGGAAGCTGATAATGGAACAGGTAAGCATGTCAGGCGCGGGTCCAGCATCTGGATCGTGATAGCCGTGAAGCCCCTCCCGCTAGAACTCGTGAGGGAAGCATGCGAGGTTGGGGAGAGTGCCGCCAGAAAATACGTGACTTCTAAGGTCAATGAACGCCTGATAAACTCCCTTGACATACAGGTGAAATATGAGGAAGAAGACTTACTCTTCAGCGTTGATGTATTCATCGATCTATCGCCTCTTAGCGGCATTGACCCAGAGAGACTTGCAGACGAGGCTGCTGATGCTGCCCTCTCAGCGATCGACAAAATTGTAAGAGGAAAGTGACTTGCCAGAACTCCTGGTATACCTATCATCCTTTAGGCACATTACAATTGTCTGCCACCCAAATGCTGACCCTGACTGTATAGGGTCTGCTTATGCCCTTCAGACCTCCATAACCTCAACTATTCCCAGCTCCAATGTAACAATATACACTCCTGACTCGATAAATACTGCATCGCACCGTCTCATAAACTACCTTAAAATTGAAACATCCCAAGATATTCCCTCCGACACAGAAATCTTCTTACTAGTGGACACGTCCTCCCTCGATCAGATCCCCGATGTGAAGTCTCATATTCTCAATAAAGGCACCCCATATATTCTATTGGATCACCATTTCCCGGACCAACAAACTATGAATAACGCCGCGATAGCCATAGTCAGGGAGACCTCATCTACCTGCGAAATAGTGTATGATGTGCTAAAAAAGCAAACTTTAACGCCAGAGGCCTTAGATGCGCTGTTAGTTGGCTTAATTTACGACTCAAGACGCTTTCTAATCCGGCCCAGCTCATCCGTAAAAGCCGCTGCAAAACTGATTAAGAGAGGAGCCAAAGCGGAGCTGGCAATAGAGTTATTATCCGCCGATCAAGATCCATCGGAGAAAATGGCAAAACTTAAGGGGGCTGCCCGCACCAGAATCTTCCGAGCATCCTCCTGGACATTCGCAGTCACACACGTTGGCGCATTTGAGGCCTCTGTAGCTCGCGCCCTGACAGACTTGGGCGCTGACCTAGCTTTTGTTGTAAATGATTCTACCGAACCCCTCAGACTCACAGGACGGTCTCAGGATCAATTCTACAATCAAACTGGTCTTAATCTTGCCCGGGACATCATGCAACCCTTAGCTGAGGAGTTCTCCGGTCAGGGTGGGGGACACCCGACAGCTGCAAGTGCAAACCTTAAAACTTCATTAAGCTGCCTTCTGCCCCGGATCTTGGACTTGATTGCTGAAAGGCTACACATTAGAAGGGACTCAATAATTGAAATAGATACCAAAAAATGAGTAGCTACCTTTATTAGAAGACCATTAATTCTCTCTCCTGCTTGGTGATCCGCTTGCCCATTGTTGAAGTTTGCTCCCTCTCTTACACATATCCTGGATCGCCCAAACCGACCCTGACCAATGTTAATCTTTCTGTAGAGGAGGGGGAGTTCATACTTCTCACAGGGCCGAGCGGATGTGGCAAAACAACTTTATGTAGGTGTCTGAATGGATTAATTCCCAATTCCTATGGGGGCGAATTCACCGGAAAGGTTATAGTGGATGGGCTCGTCACAACAGAACATCCGGTCTACGAAATTGCTCAGCATGTAGGACTTGTCTTCCAAAATCCAGAGAACGAGCTTTTCTGCACATCGGTCGAACGCGAAGTTGCTTTTGGTCCAGAGAATTTGGCTCTTCCTAGAGACGAGATTCGAAAAAGGGTTGAGGAGTCCTTGGCGATGGTAGGCATCTCTCACCTGCGAGACAAATCTCCGGAGGAACTCTCAGGCGGAGAGCAACAAAAGGTTGCAATCGCCGCTCTCCTTGCGATGAAACCAAAGATACTTGTCCTGGACGAACCCACAGCAAACCTTGACCCAGCGAGCGCCCAATCTGTCTTGAATACCCTTCTTAAGCTGAACGAGGAATCAGGCGTAACAATGATACTGGTGGAACACAGGCTTGAGATGGTTGCACATATGGCTGACAGGTGCGCAATCCTGAACGAGGGGCGCCTAGTTCTTGTTGGCGAGCC
>JARXPE010000011.1 GCA_029887795.1 Thermoproteota archaeon | reverse complement strand
CTACAAGCGCCCAAGGGTGCCTTAATGAACCACCGCTCTACGGTCCTTTCAGGCTACTCGACGCGCTCAGCAGGCTCATCAACCTGCCGAACTATGGGGATTCTCTAGCCCAAGATCCCTTTCTAAAGGATATTAAGGACTTAGTGGACTCTAAGAAGTTCCTCGTCATGTACGATGTGGATGGGTTCAAAAGAGCTATAGACGAGATCGTTGCAAAGCTCACGGCGGAGGCAAAGAATAGATACCTAAAAGGCAGATGAGGGCGACAATGAAGGGTGGATATTGGGAAAATTCACCGCGGGAGTAAAACTAATAACGATTTACTGGTTAACTAATCATGGATGGGCGGGTGGGTAATGGGCCCGCGTCGATGCTTAAGAGAGGACCAGTCAGAATAGAAAAGAGAGTAGGGTGTCTGTGACGAGAGAATCCATAACAGATTTTCTGAGGTTTTCCAAGGAAAATGGACGACCCTACTCCGAGATGCTTTCCATAGACCTGAGGGCGGGGGACAGGGCTTACTTTGAGTGGTTTTTGGCAGCCTTCCTTTACTCAAAACCGATACGGGAGGAGAGCGCCACTAGGACCTTCCTACTTTTCAGGGAGTATGGCCTCACAGATCCAGAGTCACTCCTGAAAGCTGGATGGGACAGGATAGTCGAGGTGCTGGACGAGGGGGGCTACACTAGGTACGACTTCAGTACGGCGGACAGGCTCCTCGAGATCAGCAGGAACCTCATAAAAGACTATGGCGGAAGCCTGAACCGCCTCCACGAAGAGGCTAGGGACGGCAAGGACTTAGAGGATAGACTCAGGATGCTCGGCAAGGGGATTGGCCCAGTAACAGTCTCAGTCTTCCTCCGTGACATGAGAAAGGTGTGGGGAAAGGCTGATCCCCAACCGACGCCAAGGGTGAAGGAGGCTATGCGTGTCCTCAAAATCTCGGACCTAGACGAGCTCGCCAAGACTCTCAACATGGGAAGGGTGGAGTTGGAGACCGCCCTCCACAGGTACTCGAGGCTTGAAAGATCTAAAGAGACGCAAAGAAGTAAGCGCTAATCCCCCTCACGTCATTCCGACTGGCGGAGGCACCTATCATCCTAGTCATACCTGATGATAGACCGAAACTGAAGACTCCCGCTACAAGCGAGGAAGCCCCGACGACAGCCGCCGCCGAGCCTATGATCGATGCCTCTACGAACTTTGCCGCCACCATCCAATATACGTACCCCAAGAAGTTGGTGGCAACCGAGGAGACGTATAGCCAAAGGCTGACCCTGACAACCCTGCCCAAGCTCATACCCTTCACCCAAAGAGCTTCGACCGTAATGTCTATTCTACTGAGTTAATTAACTTAAAGATCACAAGGCTATTGCACAGACGTGGCTCCGATTAACCATTTCCACAGAGGCAAAAACTTAATAGTCCTGCCTTCCAAGGTCTCCTCTTCATTATAGTCCCATGTTATCAGAAGCATATTTTTGCAGTTCAGCAACTCTCCAGCCTCTATCAATGCCTTAATTTCTCTCTTCTCGATCTCGTCCCTTCCGCTAGCGTATGTTACTTGGATTAGCTCTTTCACTTCCAACCCTTCCTTCAATAGGAAGTCGACTTCCTTGTCGTTTTTTCTGAAATAAAACATGTTCCTGTTTTCTTTAAACCCCCTTCTCTTCAGTTCTAGGAAAACGGCATTCTCCATCCTCAATCCGAACTCTTCGCTCATCCTTGTGGAGACCGCGTTTGAGAGTCCAAGGTCTACGCAGTAGAATTTCTTCGGTGCCTTCATGAATTCCTTCATTTTTAAGGAAAACCTTTCGAGAGAAAATATTATGAACGCCTCTTCAAGATACTTCACATAATTCTGGACTGTTACCGTGCTCTTCAAATCCAAAGTGTTCCTTAATTTCGTTGCAGAATATTCCCTTCCAAATATGGATACGATGTATCTTGCAAGATCCTCGACCTTCACCGCATTTTTAACCTTCCATCTTTTCACTATATCGTTATAGACTATGGAGTCGAATAGAGTCCTCAGATAACTTTCATCAAGCCCTTCAACCAAATATTCTGGGAAACCCCCTCTTTCAAGGTATTCTCTCAGAAGCCTCTTCGCTTCTCCCTGCCTCTCTTTCAAGTATTCTAATTGATCTGTGTTAAACTTTTTAAACCTCAAAAACTCTCTAAAACTAAAGGGATAATTCTCCAGCTCCAAAAACCTGCCGGTCAAATGTGTAGCAAGTTCCTTACTCAGAAGTTTTGCATTCGAACCAGTAATTATGAGCCTGTAACCCCTTCTCTGTAAGCTATTTGCCCAGAGCTCCCAACCATTAACATTCTGTATCTCGTCAAGTAGAAGGAAATCGAATTCCCCGTAAACTTCTCTTAAGGATGATAGCAGTTCATCTAGGCTAACGCCCGTCAACTCCTTTTCATCAAAATTCACATAACCAAACTTCTTCCCTCTCAAAAGAAGAAGCGCTAAGGTAGATTTTCCACTTCTTCTCACTCCGCTTATGACTTTAATTATGTTATTCTCTAATTGATCCCTCAGCCTTGCTTCCGAGTCTCTTTCAACAAGTTTTCTAGAAGAAAGCCTCTCTTCACCCTCCTTCCTCTGCCTAGCGACAATCGAAGTAATTTTGTTCATTCTTGTTCACTGTATTAATCATACTGAACAATATTTAAAAATTTTGTTCAACTTACTGAATAAAACTAAATTGGACCCTTGGAAAGCCTTCCATTAAAGTTCTGGCATAATTTACACCATATGTTGACATTTGTGGAAGAAATTTTGAGCGTTGACGAGCAAGGCAGAGTAGTCCTTCCCGCCCATGTTCGGAGGACTCTTGGCATCACAGGGAGGGGAAAACTTGCACTAAGGCGTGAAGGCTCAAAAATAGTTCTTGAGCCCCTTCCAGAAGACTTGGGCAAGAGTGTTGAGGACTGGATTGAACTGGCTCGGGGACTTCGAGCCGAGATTTTTTCAGAAGCCTCAGAGGAGAGCTGGAATTGGATGAGCAATGAATACGCCAAAAGAAAGCTTGGTCTGTCCTGAAGGTGTAGCTGACGTAATGATAGTTGTGGTGTGCTTCGAAAATCCGCTCAAGGAACACGGCATATCCTTCATGAGTGATGTACTCACTCAGAAGAGGCGCGTGATTATTCCGACATCGTCCGTAATTGGGGCATATCACATCGCGATCAGGTATCTTGGTGTGCCAAAGCTCGCCGTAAAAAAGTTTTGGATGGCTTACTGTCCACAAGATCTCCTGCGTTCTACCCACAAATAACGCCTGACTTGACAAGTAACGCCCTTGAGTACGCCACCTACTACGATGTCGAATCTTGGGATGGGTGCCTGATATCTCTAGCCAAAAGTTTAGGCACTTCGACAATCTTCTCATTGGATAAACAGCTTTCAAAAGTGAAGGGAATAAGTGTCGTGAACCCATTCTCGGAGGAGGCTGTGGAGGAATACCATGAGTTCTTGATGAAATCCATGAAATCAAAATGAAATCGCGAGGCAAATCTCCTGTTGTCGTTTTAAAGCCTTCATCAATTATTAGAATTAAACATATAATCTCGGGCGGATAATTTAAAAGAGCATACGGCAACTTTCAAAATGTGGAAGCATTATGAAGGTACTGATTACTGGCGGTGCAGGTTTCATAGGTCATAATGTAGCTATCTACCTCAAAAATCTCGGATACAGGGTTATTGCCTTCGACAGCCTAAAAAGGTCGACCATACTCGCCAAGGATAGACTTATGGAAAACGGTATTGCGCTCTTAAAGGGCGATATAATGGTTGCAAAGGATCTGGATGTGGCGTTAAAGAGCGTAGACGTGGTTGTGCATGCTGCAGCCTATATAAGCGTAGAGGAATCTATCAGAAGGCCTGTCATCTACTTTAGAAATAATGTTGCTGGAACCGCTAGTTTGGCTGAAGCCTGCCTCCGCAATGGTGTCAACGAACTTATTTACCTCAGCAGTGCAGCCGTCTATGGAGATCCCAAATCACTCCCAATAGGAGAAGAACACCCCACAAGCCCCATCTCGCCTTACGGACTCTCTAAATTAATGGGCGAGGAAGTTCTGAAATTCTACGCCAAAAATGGATTAAAATATACCATCCTCAGAATCTTCAACGCCTACGGGGTCGGTCAGAGCCCCTCCTACGCAGGCGTAATAACCCGATTCATAGAAAGCGCATTGAAAGGGAGATCTTTGGTAATATACGGTGACGGTCAGCAGACGAGGGACTTTGTCCATGTGCAGGACGTGGCAGAAGCCATAAGGCTATCCATCGAGTCCAGCACCAAAAACGAGACCTTCAACATAGGCTCGGGAAAGCCGACAAAGATCTATGAGCTAGCTAAAACTGTAATAGACTTACTCAATAAGGATATATCTATAAGGCATGCTATGCCTAGGGCTGGCGACATAAGGCAAAGTTACGCAGACATCTCAAAAGCTCAGAGTATTTTGGGATTCTGCCCGAGTTTTAGTCTAAAGCAAGGTCTTATAAACCTCTTAGAGAACCTACCAAAAAAGCGTCCTTGATGTATCTGTAAAACTCCCACCAAGTGAATTCATTTTGGAAAATTAACTGAAGAAGCTCAAGAGCCCACAAGTTTCATCGGTACGATAAAAGCGAATAGCGTGTGTGAATATAAGTGGTATGAGGCTCATTGGAATGAGTTACATGAGCGAAGGGGACTCAAGGTTATGTGCCTCAATTTTGACGAAACTGAATAAACCAAAAGTCCTATATGAGTTCTATTAATTCATGTGAAACAAATATGCGCTTTTACCTTCCATTTCCGCCTTTTCTGCCCACTTTTATCTATCTTTAGTCTGTAATAATGAGCTCTCCGATTGTGTTCCCACAGGGTCTTATCATTGCCCTCTTTCGGTTCAGATCCTCCAACTGCAACCCGTTTATCCGAGTTCCCATCAGCGCCGGTATTGAAAACTCCCTACTCACTATGGCTAGGTGTGATCCGATCCCACCCGAGGTGCACACCACGCCAGCCAGTTTGGGCAGTATGGGTCCAAGCGTTGTCACACCTGCGTCTTCGACCAAGACGATCTTGCCCGCGGCGCCCTCCTTCCAGAGTTCTATCACGTCCTTTGGCGATCTAACGATCCGGAGCTCGCCCTCTGCCGTGCG
Source organism: Thermoproteota archaeon (assembly GCA_029887795.1). Classification (GTDB taxonomy): domain Archaea; phylum Thermoproteota; class Methanomethylicia; order Methanomethylicales; family Methanomethylicaceae; genus WYZ-LMO10. The sequence goes on along the minus strand of JARXPE010000011.1, from coordinate 33,591 downwards.
ACTCAGCGTTATCAACCCCTCCCCGACCCTCTTCATAGAAGCCACAACCCCTCTTAAACCGTTGAAGAGTGCCAAAATATAGTGTATAGTTTTAAAAATGTCATATGCAATTCTTAAGCTTTATTTACACAAAGATGACAACTTATGAAGGGGTCATCTTTGGAGCTCTCAAAGATCAACGAACAGATTGCCCACCTCAGTAAGGTATTTGCAGATATCATCCTGGAGAGGGGATTCCTCGACTCCAAGATCTTCCCAGTCAATGCCTACATCTGCGTAGCTTTCTACCAGACCTACGAGCGGCTCTACGACGTAATGAGCATGGTATGGGAGAGGGTATCGCCCGAGGATCTCGCAAAGCGCAGTAAGAGGCTCCTCTCCCCGATAAACGCCCTGTCTATAACGTACCTTTGGCTCTACTACTCCCTAGCTAGGATGGGGGTCATATACAACAAGTGCGGTGGCGACCCTTCAAAGGAGCCGGCAGAGAAGCGGGAGCAGTGGCGCTTCATGCTAGAGCACTGGTACCGGCTGGCAACAAATTACTTCGACTCAGGGAAGCCCACCGTTGCATCATCAGGGAAGAAGAACATCGCCCTGAGCGAGGAGTCCCTGAAGTGGATAAAGGATCACCTCCAGCCGGTGGATCCAGATCAGACCGTCAGGGCAAGGCGTGCCATAGGGTCTGTGGACCTGTACGCCTTCTTGGAGGAGTGCGATGCCAGGGCAAAGATTGTAAACCACGGTCCATACCCCATGGGCAACGACGAGATCTTGGTTATATCCGAATACATCAACCTATACGACGGCAGGGGCAGGCTGTGGCTCCCTTGGTCCGCAACTGAAGCTAAGCTACCTACCTCTACGCTTGGTGTGGCAATGACAATAAGGGGCGCCAGGGCTACCTTCAATGACATTGGCACCATGATGCTCGAACCAGCAGACTACTCAAAGTTCGTCACCAAGATGGTCGCCTACACCGAGAAGGGAGGCGGAATTGCGGAAGTCCCACTTGAGGATCTCCAGGCATACGCTGATGCTGCGGAGAGAGCTCACATGGAGCTCTACATGAAGTTCTCCCAGATGGACCGCAAGGACCTTATTATTGCAGGCGCAACCGCTTATTGGAGGGGCTTTGCACGCTACACGGACCAGGTCGGGATCACAGACGAGGTGGATTGGAACCTCTCGAAGACCGTCTTGGACGAGTACCTCCCGTACTTCTTAAAGAACGATGAGGATCCTGCGTTCTCGCGCATAAAAAAGAAGATCATCAAGATGAAGGCCTTACCCTTCTTAAAGGAGAAGGACCCCATCCTTTACTACCTTCCGTAATGGCATGGACTATGGCGAAAAATTGTTGCCTTGCCTATCTGCAGTAGTGAAATTCAATAAAAAATACTGATTTTGCCATGGGCAGAACCCCGTTTCGATTGACTACCGCCGCATTCAAGAAATCGCATAAATACCGTCTCGATAATAATACGTCTGGGTGCGAAAATGTCCTCACCAAGGATGGATGATGACTACCCCCACCTGCCTTCCCAGAGCCCTGACTGGCGGGAGAGCTACTACTTCAACTTTGTGGACGCTGAAAACGGTATCTCTTCTTTCTCAACGATAGGCCTCCTCCCGAACATGGGGCGGCGCGAGTTTGTTTTCGCTATATTCTACGGGGAAAACCGGAAAGTCTACTACAACGAGGTGTCCGGTCGGTTCGGATTAGACCTAGCCTCGCTCTCCGACGGGCGTCTCTCATACGAGTTGGTAGAGCCGATGGGTCTCTGGCGGATCAGCTTTTCGGATAAGGACGTGGACGCCGAGCTGCTCTGGAAGGGGCGGTTCTCGGCATACTCGTTCGGCAGGGGGAGCGGCACTTCCTGGGCTGAACATTTCGAGCAGTCCGGGATTGTCTCCGGGGTCATCCGTCTTCCAGATGGTAGAAGGGTTATCATAAACGGGCTCGGTCAGAGGGACAAGAGCTGGGGTCCCAGGCGATGGCACATTGAGAACTGGTTCGCCCTCCACGCCCAATTCGACCATATTTCCATTGGATTGAGGAAGGATCTGGTAGAGGGCAGAACATACGTCTCGGGCGCCGTAATGTCTGAGGGTCCCCCTGACCCAGTATCGCAAGTCGAGGACCATGTCGAGGAGATGGACGCCCAAGGGGCGCCCCTGAGGGCTAAGATCACCATCAAAACGGTGAATGGAGAGACTTACACTCTTTCATCCTCGCTCATGTCTCCAAGCAGCTACGCCAGATTCTCGCGCAACTTCCCCGGCGGCGTCACCGAGCTCTTCGAGGGGATGGCATTCCACCACTGCAAAGAACTGAGATTGAAAGGGACTGGTCTTTTGGAGTGGCTCTTCACAAAAACATGATCCAATCTTGCTTTTTTACGGTTCATCGCGTCCGTCAATTAAAATGGAGAAAGGAAAACTATTGTTTAGGTGGTTGAGCTTGTGTTTGTGTTTGCGTCTGACTCTGCGCCGGCTGTGGCTTCTTATAGTGCTGCACCATTCTTGATCGCGATGTGTCTGCGAGCTCGAAGTTTGTGGTCATGGTTATCGCCTTCCTCGGGCACGCGTCGGCACACTCTGCGCAGAATATGCAACGGTCAAGGTGGTACTCGATCCCGGCGTCCGGTCCCTTGGGTATCATCTTTATGGCGGCTGTGGGGCATGCGTTTTGGCAGAGCACGCAGAGAATACACTTCTCCATGTCCCACACCGGTCTCCCCCTCAGCCCAGGCGGGACAATTCCAGGCTCGAATGGGTACTTTAAGGTCGCTGGTTTTCTGAAGATCTGCTTTGCCGCCTCTCTGAAGAGACTCATAATCTAAACCTCACCCTCCGATACCCAACTGCACCAACAATATCTGGACTATCATCAGGGGGAGTAAGTAGGTCCACATCCCCGAGGTCATCTGGTCTATCCTAAACCTGGCAAATAGCGCCCTCACAAACGAGATCAGTAACAGCACAACAACGCTCTTTATGATCAAGATCAAAACGGGCGGTATGAAGAACAGAGGCTGAGCCCCGCCAAGGTACAACGAGGCTACAAGGGTGGAAGCCATCACCAGCTCCAGGTCCTTGCCGAGGCGGAATAGCGCGAGCCTCCTCCCTCCATACTCGGTCAGCCATCCAGCGACGATCTCGGTCTCTGCCTCTGGTATATCGAATGGAACCAGCTCCAGCTCCGCGAGGAGGCTGATGAGGACCACGGCGAAGCCTATCGGCTGGAGCCAAAGGAACCAAGAAGAGTTAGCCGCCTGCCACTGGGCTATCTTTGTTAGAGAGAGCGAATGTGCGCTGATGGCTGGTCCGATGAGCGCCAGTCCGAATGGTATCTCATAGCTCAGCATCTGCAGGGCTGACCTGATGCTCCCTATCCTGCTGAAGCTTCCAGCAGAGCTCCACCCTGCCAGGAACACAGAGAGTGTTATCAATGCCGAGATAAACATCAGGAAGATGATGTCTCCTTCGAAGGATATGAGCGCACTCCCGGTTATTGGTATCACGAACAGTGCTATCAAGGGAAGTGTGGCGTAAACAATTGGTATCACGGAAAAGATCGGCTTCTCGCAGCTCTCCGGGACGATGTCTTCCTTAGAGAGCAGTTTCAGGAAGTCTGCCACTGGCTGCAGGATTCCAGATGGTCCTGTGTATAGCGGACCTATCCTGTTCTGGACCCTCGCGAAGAACTTCCTGTCTATCCATTCGTAAAGGAATGCGAGTCCGAATAGCAGCGCCATACCTGGATAAACAAAAACACCGAAGATCTCGTGTAGGACCACCTTTCATCACCCCTACTAAGTTCACTCGCCTTTCTTTGTAATTATTACGCGATCCATGCATGAGAAGCAGGGGTCTATCCCTGCCAGTATTAGCGGTATATCTGCCACGTGCGCTCCAATGAGCGTCTGGCAGACCGATGCAAGGTTGCCCAATGTAGGGGCTCGGACCTTGTACCGCTCTGGCTTGTTGGTTCCGTTTGACCTTGCGTAGTGTATCAGCTCACCCCTTGGCGCCTCAACCCTCCCCACAGACTCGTTCGGAGCTATTGTTCTTGGGGGCGGGACCTTTATCTTGCCCTCTGGCATGTGATCTAGCGCGTACTTGATGATGTTGGCGCTCTCAATCATCTCTTCACACCTGACGATAGTCCTGGCATAAATGTCGCACCCGTCGTGGGTGATAACGTTGAATGGTATCTCGCCGTATGCCAGGTATGGGTCGTCAGCCCTAACATCGCTCTTTATGCCGCTAGCTCTAAGGGTAGGACCAACGGCGCAAAGGGCTATGGCGTCTCTTGGCTTCAATATCCCAACGTCTTTTGTCCTCTTCAGGAAGGTCTGCTCGGTCTCGAGCACCTTCATGTATTCCTTGACGTTCCCCTCGAACTTGTCCATGAACTTTTTGATCTTGGTCGCCTGTTCCCCCGTTATATCCCTCCGCACCCCACCAATGGTATTGATCGCGTGGGTCACCCTGTTGCCCGAGATCTCCTCCATCAGATCCATTATCATCTCCCTGTCCCGCCAGAGGTACATGAATAGCGTGTCGAAGCCAGCCTCGTGGGCGGCTATCCCGACCCACAGTGAATGGCTGTGGAGACGCTCCAACTCAGCCATTATGAGCCTGATGTAGACCGCCCTCGGCGGGATCTCGAGCGGAACAAGCCCCTCCACAGTCTGCGTGTAGCAAGTGCTGTGCGCGTGGGAGCATATTCCGCAGATCCTCTCTGCCAGGTACAAGTTGTGTAGGTATGTCTCCTGCTCGAAGGCCTTCTCGACCCCCCTGTGGACGTACCCTATTCTGGGGGTAACCTTTACCACAATGTCGCCATCCACCTCGAATAGGAAATACTCTGGCTCCTTCAGGGCAGGGTGCTGCGGACCGAAAGGCACCTTAATCGTGGTACCATAACTCATCATTTTCCACCTCTCGCAATCCTATTCAATTCCTGAACCGTGTACTCCTTCCTTAGCGGGTAAACCCCTTCCGGCCAACCCTCCGGCACTATCAGAGGTCCAGGATTGGGGTGCCCCTCAAACACTATTCCCAGAAGATCATGAATCTCCTGCTCGTAGAATATGGACCCTGGGATTAGGTCTGTGATCGTTGGAACCTTTGGCGAACTCTTCGGCACCTTTACACCGATTGTGATCTCCACCGAATACTTGTATGAGAAATGATACAAGACCTCCATCTCCTGACCCATGTCCACCCCTGTTATGGTGGAGAGGTGCCTCAGATCCAGGTCCTCAATAAGTCTGGAAAGAAACTTTTTGAAATTATCGGTCTTAATTCTGACAAATATCCTTCTATCTTTTGGTCTCTTTATCTCCAGTATGTCCTCTTTATAATTTTCAAATTTTTTCATTAACTCGTCCAAATTTTGTACCTCCTGGGCTCCTTATTCTCCTCCCTTTCCTTCCACGCTCCCCTTAGCCTCTGCGATCCCCTTGTCTCCCTCTCCCTCAGCCTCTTCTCCCCCACTTCCGCTCAGCTTGTTCAATAACTTTGCAATCCCATAGATAATCGCCTCGGGTTTTGGCGGACACCCGGGAATGTAAACGTCGACTGGTATCACCGTGTCCACCCCGCCATGGACGCTGTAGCAGTCCTTGAAAGGTCCCCCGCTTGTGGCACAGGTGCCTATCGCCACGACGAACTTCGGCTCTGGCATCTGCCTGTATATCCTTACCAGCCTCTTTGTTATCTGCATGGTTATTGGTCCAGTGACTCCTAAAACGTCAGCGTGCCTGGGGCTGCCTTGAAGCTTTATCCCAAAGCGCTCCACGTCGAACCTGGGGGTTATGGCTGCAACGAACTCTATATCGCACCCGTTACAACCCCCCGTATTAAAGTGGATCAGCCAAGGCGACCTGATCCTAGCCCACTTGCGTACTGACATTACTTGTGCCTCCTGGCCATAACTAAAACCATTACTGATGCCAGCGCAACGGCGGAGTATATCGCAGGCATTATGCCTCTCTCAAAGAAAGATATTGCCATTATGAACGTCAAAACATCAAAAATTAGGAAGTAGAGGGCATATATTAAAAACCTCTCCATGTTTATTCCGTGCTCTTCTACCTGAAATTCCTCCCCGCATGCGTAAGGGGATAACTTCTCAGGGTCGCTCTTCCCAACATTCGGGGAGATCTTGCCGCCGATCCAAAAAATCAGCGCGATTACGATGACAGCCGAGACCGCCGCCACTGGCAGTAAAAATAATGGATCAAGGCTCATCAGATTCGCCGCTCTCAAGAGCCAACATTTAAATATATAAATGGTTGATATAAGTTTTTTGTCTACTGACAGAGGGGCGATCCATACGTCCTCGGCAGAAGCTCTACAGGTACTTCTGATGATTCTGACCGTTATCTTCGCAATAGCAACCCTGGAGATCAAGAAGCTCCTCTATGCCGTTCTCTCATTCTGTGGGATGTGTGTGTCCATAGGCGCCCTCTACTGGCTCTTGGACGCGCACTACATAGCAGTTTACCAGCTATTGGTTTATGCTGGAGGAATTGTGACCCTGTTTATAGCCGCCCTCACACTCACAACATTGAAGGAGGAGAAGAAATAATGTCCCTCGACAGGACCGCAGCCGCTGGCGCCTTTTTGAGCGTTTTAGCGATAATAATCTTTGCCGTATTGGTCTTCCAAAACTCTTTTCCTGCTCTAGAATATGTTTTGGACAAGGGTCACTATTTGAGCGTCCAGGGGGACATCGGTCCGGGCTACAGCCGATTTTTGTGGGAGAACCGCAGTGTTGATGTTTTAGCCCAGGCGTTTGTAATGTTTGTTGCTGCCGTGTCGTGCCTGGCAATATTTAGGGAGACCGGGGGCGGTGAAGAGTGATCGAGACTGCCCATTACCTCATATTCTCTTTCACGCTCTATATGATAGGCGTTTACTGCTTGGTGACGAAGAGGAACATGATAAGGCTCCTCTTGGGGATAGAGATCCTGATAAACGCCGCAAACTTCAATTTCGTGAGCCTCGCAAGCTCGATTCCGGGCCTCATAGATCCATTGGCTATGTCCATAGTTACCGTCTCGATAGGTCTTGCGGCTTCCGTTAGTGCGGTCGCCGTCATAATAATAGTTTACGCCTACCGCCACTACGGGACGCTGGATGTACGCATGCTCAAACGCTTGAAGGGCTAGGTGGGGAGCGATGTTTTCACCACCAATCGACACCTTATTAATCTTCGCCTTGACGACCCCGGTAATTGGCTGGATAACCGAGCGTGTCAAGAAAGTACAACTATGTGGCGCTTACTCGACCTTGGGTCTTGTGATCTCCCTCTGGTATATTTATGAGTTGTTCGGTGCCATCTCCACAGGCGGTTCTCAAACCTACACCAGTTTCTTCTCATCGCAGCTGAGAATTGACATGTTGGGCGTATTTATGGCAACCATATTTGTACTGATCGGGATATTCGCATCTGTCTACTCGCTGAGGTACCTGGAGAGGGATACCGGTATCCCCCTGTTCTACTCTCTGCTCCTTTTGATGATAAGTGGTATGGTGGGCACGGTCTTCGCGGGAGACTTTTTCACATTCTTCGTATTCTGGGAGATGATGTGCATCTCCTCTTACACGCTGGTCGCCTTCCGGAAGCAGAGGTGGGAGCCGATAGAGGCGGCATTCAAGTACCTAATCATGAGCTCGGCAGGCTCGGCAACCCTTCTCTTCGGAATGTCCATCCTCTACGGGATGTGCGGGACCCTTAACTTCCAGGGGCTGGCGCTTGCTCTCTCGAATGTGGGCTCAAGCGTCTGGCTATACGTCTCAGCCATATTCATTCTCATAGGTCTCGGAGTCAAGAGCGCCATAGTCCCGCTTCACACTTGGCTCCCCGACGCGCACTCTGCGGCGCCTTCGCCCATCTCCGCGATGCTTTCGGGTGTGGTCGTGGAGACCGGGATCTATGCGATCTGCCGTGTGGGCTTCACGATCCTGGCTGGCATCGAGGTTCAGTGGCTTGGCGTCCTCGCCATACTAAGCTTGGTTACAATGTTCGTTGGCAACCTCACACCACTCCTCCAGACAGACCTCAAGAGGCTCCTCGCATACTCGAGCATCGGTCACATAGGATACATGCTCGCCGGGCTCGCAACGGGCACCGTGTTGGGACTGACCGGCACACTAATGCACATATTCAACCATGGGATCATGAAGGGGGCTGCGTTCCTCTGCGCCGGAATGATCCTCTATAGGCTGGAGACCCGAGAGATGAAGGAGATGGCTGGAATAGGGCGGAAGATGCCGGTCACGGCTGCCATATTCGCACTCTCGCTTTTCGCCCTCACCGGTATGCCTCCGCTGAACGGCTTCATAAGCGAGCTGACGATAATAATGGCCACTGTGGAGGCGAATATGGCTTGGCTCGGGATTGCCGTGATTGTCAACAGCGTTATCTCCGCCGCATACTACCTTAGAACCATCAAGGCACTCCTTCAGCCCATAACTCAGAAAAAAGTTGAGGAGGCTAAGGAAGGTCCTCTGGTAATGTTGATTCCGCTCCTGATTATGGCGGGCTTAATTATCGTTCTTGGTATCTTCCCGGATATTCTGATCAATTTTGCACGCTCTGCAGCAATAGCTCTATTGGGAGGAGGATGATGCCGAATGAGTCTGACTTATGGTTTTGCTCCTTGGCTCTGCTGGGCTTTGCCGACCATAGGGTCGGTTATCCACTTTGTTCTGCCAAAGGGTCTGGGTAGGGCGAGATACGCCGCCGTGGTTCTCTTCTCATTCATGTCCTGGGTTATGGCCCTCCTAATGCTCTCCTCGATTCCGACACATGGATATGAGGAGTTAGGGGGCTTCTGGTTCTCACTCCCCGAGGGTGCCAGCGTGGGCATAGGAATCCTATTGGATTCCCTCAGCATAATTCTGGCGAACCTTGTGGCTTTCCTCAGCTTCCTGATTCTCGTCTACTCCTTCAAATACATGGAGGGCGAGCCAGGCGAGAACAGGTACTGGTTCTTCATGTCCCTCTTCATAGGCGGCATGCTGATGCTGATCCTCGCAAACAACTTCATCTTCTTCTTCATTGGCTGGAAGATAGTGGGGCTCTGCAGCTTTGGGCTGATAGGTCACTACTACACCGACGACAGGAAGTACTGGATAGGAGGTCCTCCCCCGCACCCATTCCAGAAGCCTTCCAGGTGTGGTCTGAAGGCACTCCTCGTAACGACCTTTGGCGACGTCGCCCTCCTTGGGGGAATAATAATAATTTACCTGTACTCAGGCACATTTAACTATGTTGAGCTTTACGAAACTGCGGGTGTCTGGCTCTCCAAGATGAGTGAGACGCCCGGAATCCTTACTATAACCACTCTTCTACTCTTGGCAGGACCATTTGCCAAGTCTGCTCAGTTCCCCTTCCACGAGTGGTTGCCCGAGGCGATGGCCGGTCCTACTCCGGTCTCCGCCCTCATACATGCTGCTACTATGGTGAAGGCCGGAGTTTACTTCGTGGCACGCGTCCTCCCGATCTTTTACTTTGCCGCCTGGGTAGCCACACCTGCCATACAGGAAGCCTTAGTCTTCTTCGTTGTAGTTGCTGCGGTTGGGGGCTTCACGGCATTCCTCGCGGGCACCCAGGCAATGGTCGCCCTGGAGCTGAAGAAGGCTCTGGCTTACTCGACGATGAGCGTGATCGGCTACATGATGCTCAGCCTGGGTGTGGCTGGCATGAGCCCCGCTGCCTTGGTCGAGGGCTTCACCTCCGGAATATTCCACCTCATAAACCACGGGATATTCAAGGCAGCCCTCTTCCTCTGCGCAGGTGTCTTGATACATGCATCCCACTCGATTTACATAACTGACATGAACTTCTCCAGCAAGGAGATGAAATTCACTTGGGCTTTCATGTGGATCGCCTCCCTTGCGCTCATTGGGGTTCCGCCCCTATCCGGTTTCTGGAGCAAAGATGGGATCCTCTTGTCCTGCCTCGAGAGCGGTCAGTTTGCCTTATTCCTACTTGCTGCCTTGACGGTTGCGGTCACGAGCTTCTACACGATAAGGTTCATGGGCATAATGTTCCACAAGGGTCACTCCGTTGAGAAAGCCCACGGCGACCACAAAGGTGAACCCTCTATCTTGATGCTTCTTCCTTATGGAATTTTGGCTGTACTAACCGTCGGTATAGGACTGATCGGACCATGGGTTAAAGAGTCAATTCAGGAGCTCTTCAAGGACCAGTTCTATGCTTTGCATATGATCTCAGCCGAGCACTCAGTCCACGCCTCAGTCTCTCCAATTGCGGAGGCTGTGCCGATAGCCGTGTCACTTGCTATGATCGCGGTCGGAGCTCTCCCCGCATACCGTGCCTACATCTCGCACAAACTTGACGTCTCGAGGATCCTTAAAAGGTATGAGATATTGAGGGGTCTGCACGTCTTCCTCTGGAACCGGTGGTACATTGATGCCTTCTTCAATAAGGTCTTTGTAAATTCTGTCCTCGCCTCCAGAGAACCTACAGCCAAGTACATAGAGGGCGGTATAGATCTGGCTTTAAATGTGGGCATACCCCGGATCTTCAGCGGCATAAACAACAACATCCGAAAGCTCCAGACAGGCATATTGTCAGTCAACATGCTCTACATCTTGGGCTTCATGCTAATCCTCATAATCGCATTCCTCGTTTTGGGGGTGCTCTAGATGCAAGTCCCCTACGCAATGCTCCAAGTCATATTGGCGCCCGTGCTGGTAGCTTTCCTGACGGTCTTCTTTGGCAAGTATCTGGGCAAGAAATTGGGCTGGGTCGCGTTTGGGGTGCTGGCCTACACGAGCCTTCTGATGATCAATATAGGGATAGACCTCTGGAACGGGCTGGGTCCGTTTTACGAGGAGTACCGCTGGAGTACTTCTCTGTTTGACATGAAGTTCGGCTTCTTGGCAGACGGACTCAGTTTGCCCGTCGCCCTCATAATGAACATGATCTGCGCGGCCTGCGCCCTCTACTCCATACACTATATGGAGCACAGGATAGAGCAGCTATTTGGTAAGGAAGAGAAAGGGATGTACACCGTCTACTTCTCGATATACTTACTATTCGCAGTAGGTCTTGTTGGCGTGGCTCTCTCCACGAACCTCATCCAAATGTACGTATTTGTGGAGCTAGCACTCATCCCCTCCTACATTATGATTGACCTCTTCGGATACGTGGATAGGCACAGGATCGCTATGATGTACTTCATATGGAACCACATAGGCGCAGCCATGTTCCTAGTAGGGATAGCCCTCGCCTTCGTCGGGACTGGAAGTTTCGAGATCACCGCACTGAGGAACCTATCAAACGCCTCTCTTGGCTTCTGGGTCTGCTTCTTTGTTCTGATTGGGTGGCTCGTTAAGATGGCAACCTTTGGATTCCACGTCTGGCTTCCGTACGCCCACGGGGAGCATCCCACGTCCATCGCAGCCATCATCGCCACCATCGTCGGTCTGGGGAACTACGTGATCGTTCGCCTACTCTACGGCGAGATGCTGGAGTCATTCCGGATATTCGGCACTCCTCTCCTGGTTCTCGCGATCATTACGATTATATACGGCGGCTTCCTGACTTTGGCCCAGGACGATTTCAAGCGCCTCTACGCATGCTCCACGATCAGTCAGACCGCATACTCCATCTTGGGGATAGCCACCCTAACAACCATGGGCGTTGCCGGAGGAGTATTCTACTTCCTGAGCCACATCCTTGGAAAGTGCGTCCTCTTCTCTATAGCAGGGATAGTCCTCTGCCAGACCGGCATAAGGGACATGAGAAATCTGGGTGGATTGGCAAGGAAGATGCCCTTGACGGCCACACTCTGCATCCTGGGATCAATGGTGCTCTCGGCATTCCCGCCCCTTAGTGGGTTCCAAGGAGAGTGGATTATGTTTGTCGGGGTTTTCCAAGAGGCTGGCGCATCTACAGGATTCACCGTGGCGATAGTGGCGATCTTTGCAACCTTCCTAACAGTGGCTTATACCTTCTGGCCTATACTCCGAGTATTCTTCGGACCTCTAGCCCCTGGTCTGGAAAATGTAAAGGAAGCCCCGCTTTCAATGGTTCTGCCACTGTTCGTACTGATGCTGATCGCCTTCATTATGGGCATATACCCCGAGTCGGTAATGCGATTAATAGGTCCAGTGGTCTCTTCAATGGCTCCATAAAAGGAAGCGATTTTTTACTTTTTAATTGCCAAGCTTTTGGGCTATCGGGGAAGGTACAGTCCTTAAATCTTGCAACATTTCTGCTCAATCGATAATCATAAACCATAAAATATAATTTATGAATGGTAGATCATAAATTAATAAATTATAAAAAATTATGAAAACTCTAAGAATTCGTATGCTGGACCCTCATCGAATGAATACTTGACCGTTCTGAAGCACCTTGCAAGTTTTGTAGCCTCCTCCCTAACCTTGGAGGGATCCTCCCTGTCCAACAAGACTCTTTTAATCAAGCGAGCTATCTTTGACATCTCCTCCTCTCCCATTCCTGTCCTTGTTATCTCTTGTGTTCCAAGCCTCACACCGCTGCACTCCTCCTCTGTCTTGTCCGAGGGCAGTGGCGTCTTTGTGGTAACGATGTTCGCCTCCTCAAGCCGCTTAGCCGCCCCGTCACCATTTCCATTGGGTGCCCTGAATATCACTTGGTGCGACATGGTGAAGCCCTTGTCGACCCCTAGTACATCAACACCGCAATTGTAAAGTTCCTCCGCCAGTTTCTTGGCGTTGCTAACGACTTTCTTCGCGTAATCCCTACCAAACGCCCTAAACTCCGCTAATGCCACCGAAAGTCCCGCAACTCGGTGTATGTGGTGGTTATTGACCAATTGCCATACCGCGTTGTCTATCAGCTTTGCATACTTGCCCTTACATAGTATTATGCCTCCCTGTGGTCCGAAGAATGTTTTGTGGGTGCTCCCCGTCACGATCTCTGCACCCTCCCCCAACGGGTCCTGAAAGACCCCTCCAGCAATCAGCCCGAGGACGTGAGCGGCATCGTATGCAACTATGGCGCCAACCTCGTCGGCTATCCCCCTGAGCTCCCTCACTGGGTGAGGGAATAGTATCTCGCTGGCTCCCAGAAGCACAATTTTTGGCTTTACCCTTGCGATCACCCTCTTCGCCTCCCCCACGTCTATGTTCATATCCTCCATGGAGAATGGCATTGGGACAAGACTGACCCCATGAATCTTAGAGCACTCCCTGAAACTTGCGTGCCCCCCGTCTATCACGCTAAGCGCCGTCACCACATCCCCAGGTGCAGTTAGTGCATTGAAGAGTACGAGATTCGCCATAGTGCCAGATATTGGTACATAGTTCACATGCTCCGCTGCGAAGACATTCTTAGCTAGCTCCGTAGTGTAATTTTCAAGCTCGTCAATGTACTTAGTCCCAGAATAGAACCTGTTGTGTAGGAAACCGATCCCGTACCTATTACCTAAGTCTGAAACCAGCATCTCCTTAACTCTTCTGCTCACGACGTTTTCACTTGCTATCAGGTTTATGCAGCTTCCTCTCCACTCGGTGTGCTCTTTCACGATCTCCTTTATTGTCTCTATGTCTCTCTCGCTCATAGACCCACCTTAGACCCTTTGACAATGATAAAACCATTTTAAAAGATTTGCCATTCACTTCTAATACACAACCTACAAAATGGTCTAATCCGCTGGGCGCCCTCCTCTTCCAAAATTGCACATAATCGCAATGTATAACATAAATGTAAAGTTTGGACACGTGAAAAGTTATCAAATTGAAATGTTTTGGCTAATCATGAATGGTAAAAAATTGGAATATTTGCTAAAAAATCACCTTGTCCCAACTAAATGTCGCTTGGTAGAGCCACACTAATAAAAATATAAACATAAAAATATCGTAACGATCAAATGCAGATCAAACCGTAAAGGAGTCCCCAAGTGAGGGCGCATAAGCCTCCAAACCCGTCTCCTGCTTTATCTGCTCCGCAAAGCTTGTGCAGGAGACCGGCTCTCCGTGGACGCAGAGTATCTTGGGGTTGCCCTTGAGGGACTTGACAACGTTCATAAGTTCGGTCTTGCCGCAATGAGAAGAAAAGTCGATCCACTCGACCCTGCACTTGACTTTCCTCCTCTCGCCTGGCGGTCCGTAGACCCCCTCATCTAGCAACAGCCTCCCAGGCGTCCCTGGTATCTGAAACGATACAAGGACAACACAGTCCCTCGACCTGTTTCTGATCTTCTCCATGTAGTAGACCGAGGCGCCGCCCGTCAACATTCCCGAAGAGGTTATCACGACTCCCGGCTTGTTCAGAACCTTGTTCCGGTCCTTCTGCCCTGCCACCCACTTTACCCTCGACATCGCCTTCTTTAGCAATTTTGGATCCCGAAGTGTCTCTGGAGCGCTGGCGATTAGCCTCGTCGCGACCCTACTCATCCCGTCTATGGCGATGTCGTACTTGAAGTTGTGCTTCTGCAGCACGCAGAGGATCTCCTGTGACCTTCCGACGGAGAATGCCGGAATTAGTGCCAGCCCTCCGCCCTCCACAACATCGTTTAATACATCTACGAGCCTCTTCTCACTCTCTTCCCTCGGCGGGTGGTCCACCGTGGCATATGTGCTCTCAATTATTGCAAAGTCCATTTCGGTCTGTGGGATATTCCCTGCTCTAAGGAGCGCTGTATCGATAGTGTTGAAGTCTCCGGAGTACCATATATTCTTACCTTCAAGTCTCAAAAGTACATTTATACTGCCTGGTATGTGCCCAGAACTGTAAAACTCAACATCCGCATTTCCTATCTTTGCCCTATTCCCGATCTCCTCACTCCTCTCTATCATGGTCTTGAGCTCAAGAGCCTCGTATGGCAAGAAGTAAGAAGAGAGATGCAGCAGGTCCTTTACCAAGATATCTGTCAGCTCCTTCGTTGTGCTCGTCATGAAGATGCGGGGGTTTTCAGTCACATAAAATATTGGTGCCCCGCCTGAATGGTCAAGATGTGCATGTGTTATTATGACACCATCTAAATCCCTCGCGTGGGTAGAGAGGGGGAATACGGGTCTATCCTCCCTAATCATAACCCCGTAATCTAAAATAACCTTTGTACTCTCCCCTCTGACTTCGAAGCCAGATCTGCCTACCTCTTTTCCTCCGCCAAAAACTGTAACCTTCAAACATTCAATCCTCCAAACTAGACTTCAAAAAGTTGCTTCTTATACTTAAGTGTATTTAACTACCTCAAGTCCCCATCCGTAAGGTTGGGTATGAAAGCCGAAAAGTATTTGTATAACCGAATATAAATTATTATAACGATTTATATGAGTGAGGGGTACTCGACGATAAGAGTTTCAAGAGCAACAAAGAAGAAATTAGATGAGTTGAAAGTCCATCCTAGGGAACCCTACGAGGACGTTATAAAAAGGCTGATTGAGAGATGCGAAAAGTCCAACTGACCTACAAGTTCAGGCTCTACCCCAATAAAGAACAGGAAGGAAGACTACTCGAGACTTTGGAGCTCTGCAGGCAGACCTATAACTATTCTTGGCTCAGTGGAATGGAAAGGATAAAATACCGAGCAGGTTTGAGCTACGAAGATCCCTTAAGGGACTGGACTTCCGCTTTTCGAATAAAGATGCGGGGTTGGGACGACCCTAATGCGCCTGCCGAGATGAAGCCTCTACTGGTAGAGATACCAGCAAGCCTCATCGTTGAAGCAGGAAGCCCCTTGCGACAGCGAGGGGTAGTTCACTTAAATTGATATTCCTGATTAAATCTATGTTCCTACACACAAAACAAAAACTCGCCAACAGCGCTACCTTTTTGTAAAGATCTCCTATTAGAGCAATTTCGCCCCACAATCTGTGGCTCACATTTATTAATCCGCTATTAATACCAGAATTGGAGTGAGTTGAGATGTCAATAGACTTCTATGTGAAGAAAGTCCCCCTGAAGAATTCAATCTTGATAACAGGCTTCCACGGATTGGGAGCCACGGGCTATATCACGGTAAAACACGCCGTGACCTCTCTTAATGCTGAGTTAATTGGGTATATTGATAGCGAAAGGATCCCCCCATTTGTATCGATGGACGAGGGTCGTTTGTCCCTTCCGTTTGAGATATACAAACACGACAAATACGTATTTGTACTAACAAACGTGCCGCCCCACACAAAGGAGAGACAGGAGTTCTCCAGATCCCTTGCAGAATGGGCCATCAAGGAGCACTTCAGCGCCTCCTATCTGATAGGGGGTCTTGACAGTAGGCTCAGACCGTCGGAAAACGAGAAGATAAGGTGTGCAATCACCAAGAGCTTTAAAGGTCTAAGCGACCTCGGGGCTCCGCTGCTGGAAAAGGGACTCTTCGTTGTAGGTCCCTTGGCAATTATGTTGACTCATTTTGAGATCAACAACTTCCCCGCCATCGCCCTGCTTCCATACGCAAATCCTGCCAGGCCTGACCCAATGGCAGCCGCCGTCGCCATCGAATATATCAACAAGCTCACCAACTTGAATATCGACTCCTCCCAGTTAATCAGCGATGCCCGCAGGATCGAGGCCGAGATACAGGAGCTCATGAAGCAGAGGCAAGAGCGCGTGAAGACTGACCACAGGACTCTCTATATCTAAATCCAAACAAGCTCAAAACCTAAACTTACCCCCACCGCGCCCCCGATTTTTTCCTAACGACAACCTTCCCTCCCTTCTTTAAACTCATTAGGACGCCTTCTATGGTCTTCTCGCACTCCAAGACATTGACGACGCTTCCTATCTCCTCCTTCTGGTGTGCATCGCTCCCACCAACAGCAGGCAAGCCTAATGCTCCTGCGAACTCTCTAGCCTCCCTGTTGGCATCCGCACCGCACCTGCCGTTGAAGACCTCGATAATGTCGACGCCCAGCTTGCCGCAGAGTGTTCCTATAGACCTACGGAAGCCGTCGAACGGGTGCGGTGCCAAGATCAGCCCGCCCGCCCTATGAACGCTCTCCACAAGCATCACAGGGTCGCGAAAAACCGGGGGGTCTTCCAAACCCAATACGATGAGATCCCCTGCCTCTGTGGAGACCTCTATACCTGGCACAATCAGAAGGTCTCTAAATGCGCTGTTGTGCTTTATCCTCCTGTACCCCTCCATCGTGTCGTGGTCGGTTATGGCCACCGCGTTTATGCCAGCTGCGTGCAGACCTGTCAAGAGCTGGTTTGGCGTTATCGAACTGTCTGGCGAACTGTTCGTGTGGACATGAGGGTCAAAGACGACTTTCACAAACTTCCCTCCAGGGGAAACCAATTATTCCTTGATGGAAATTGAGTTCTCTAACACACCCTCAAAATCAAGCGACGCTCTCTCTTTGCGATTTTCTTCCCCTTGTGTTTCCATCGTTAATGACATCGCCACCATCTCCTCTCTAACATCCCTCAATCCGTCGCTCCCAACAACTTCAAACAACTCTGGATCTCTTCCACGGAATTTATTGTCTTTGCCCCCTTGAGCCTCTCCCCCAAAATAAAGACCTCTCTATAACCCTTTGAGGCTATAAAGGCCTCTGCGCTCTCCCTCCAGACCTTCCCAAGCCCAATAGCACTCTCGAACTGCGAGAGCGGGAATGTCTCGGAGAGCTCGGAAGGCACAACGCCAAAGGGATCTCCGTAGAAGCATACATGTACGTCCTCCCTATCTCCTAAGATTTTTTTCACGAGCTTATATATCTTGGACTTGTTGAAGGGTTTCTCCTCAGGCATGGGGATCAAAAGCAGTATCTCCTTTCCTTTAGGTCTACCGTACCTGCTTGCGATCCTCTCCTTATACCTGCATACCTCTGGTCTGATCATGGAGACCTCGTCATAAAAGAAAAGCCCCCGCATCACCTTATTGACCATCGGGTCGTTGTACTCTAAATACCCTTTATGCTCAGACAGCCTCTTCAGACCCTGGTAAAGCTTGGGGTGGGTCCTGCACCTGCTCTCAATGTGCTCCCATAGCGTCCCTTCCCTTATGGACTCCCTAATCCCCCTCAATTCCTTTGCGACAACGTAAAGGTTGTGCCTAGCCAACAGTCCTTTTCTCTCCTCCTTAGGCAAATCAACCAGGTCCTCAACATTTCGCTTCACACATATGGGACAGCTGCACGGCAACTCCTCCATCTCCTCAAGTCTCATGGTGCCGCTCTCAGTCATGTACCTCCCGTCCTTTGCGAACAGTGCGTACGCGGCGGAGTCAAACAGATCACAGCCCAACGCAACCGCCAAAGAGAGCATCATTGGATGCCCGGCACCAAAGAGATGGAGGGGCCTCTCTGGCGGAAGCGCTCTCTTAGCGGTCACTATCATGTCCACAAGGGTGAGGTAGTCGTATTCCTCCATTATCTGAGTGGGGCTACCCAGAGGATGGATGTGGAAGTCCAGCCCTCCCATTACCCTTGCGCACTCCTCCACAAGATCCAAGTATCTGCCACCTTGAATTGGACCTGCCCACAACATGGTCTCGTCCTCCCTCCACAATATGCTCTCCTTAGCCCTGCGGATGGTCTCCCTAACCGTCTGTTCCGCCTCTTCCCTAGTCGCAAACCCTCCCGTGGGCAAGTCGAGTATCACACCGATGTCGCTGCGTATCCTCTCCTGAAACCGCACAATCTCTTCGGGATTTGTGTCAATCCCGCCATAGATCAACAGCTGATAGGCCCCTGAGTCTGTCATGATGGCGCCGTCAAAACCCGTTATCTCATGAACGTCCTTTGCTTCCATGCCGTAATGCTTCAAGATGATATAGGCATTGGTGATTATCAGATTGAAGCCAAACTCTTCCTTCAACTCCGCAGGTCTTATAGTGTTCTTCACCGGGTTTACAACTGGCATGAGGGTGGGGGTCTCCAAAACACCTCTCCTCGTCCTGAGGGCCCCTATCCTGCCAGCTAGATCCCTCTCCTTCACCTCAAAACACATGCTCTCTCAGACCTCGCACCAAATAAAAAAAGAGGTTTTATGCACTCTTCTGCTCGATGAGATACTGATCATAAACCTTCTTAACCCTCTCAAACATCGGGCCGGTACCTTCAACGCCCTCAGCAGTCACCCTTATCCTGTCCATGACCGTTATGAAACCTGCGTCCTCATAGTACTTTACCATGTTGGGGAAGAGTTTGGCCAGCCTATCCGACAGCCCCTTAAGATCAAAAGGCTTCTCCTTTAACAGGATCTCCGATATTGAATCTCCACGGATTATTGCTCTTGGGTATTTTTCACCGCTCAACGACGCGTCCTCCAGACAGACGCTCAGTGTGGCAGGATCAAAACCAAGGAGCTTCCCCTCATATACTGCACCCCTCGTAGTGACGATCTTCACATTCTTTTCAACGAACCCTCCGAGTTCGCTGAGGTATCTCCGGCCACCCGGTGCAGTTACGCTCACTCCTTATCACCCTTAACAACTCTTTAAATCAAATACCATTATAAAAATACCGATTGGGGATTTCTCGTTCCACTCCTTTTTCCTTTATGTCTGACCAACAACCCTTCGAGTGAGGTCCAATTTCGCCCCTCCCCCTCACTTGTTAATGCCCGTTTGATCTCTCAGCGCCCGCTTAATTGATGGTGAGAACCTCCTTCCTCTCAAACCCAAACCCTTTCTCGAAAACGGTTTTATGTACTCCAGCAATCAGTACCCCTCCAAAGATGGTGTATGAAAAATGCGCTCCGTATGTTCTGAATGTGGGGGTTCCTTGGTTTTTGACGACAGGAGTGGACTGGTGTGCACTGCTTGTGGTCTCATAGGCGAGGGAGAGGAGTCTCTTCCACCCAGCTATCCGCTGTCCAAGCAGCGCTTAGGAAGCATTATCGCCAAAAAATTTTATGTCTTTAAGGACGTCGAGGAGAGGATACTGCCCG
Organism: Thermoproteota archaeon; assembly: GCA_029887795.1. Classification (GTDB taxonomy): domain Archaea; phylum Thermoproteota; class Methanomethylicia; order Methanomethylicales; family Methanomethylicaceae; genus WYZ-LMO10. The sequence goes on along the minus strand of JARXPE010000011.1, from coordinate 13,715 downwards.
AGCATCTTCAATTGAAATTCAGCAGGCTCAAAGAGCTTCAGGATTCTTTCTACAGGGGCTCGTACTTGGACTTCTTCCGTCTCTACAAAGATCTCGAATCCATCGGGGACTTCCTTATGTTACCCGACGAAGTTCTGGAGAGGTGCAAGGAGATATTTGAGGACTTCATATCTAAGGTGAGAAATCCTTACAATAACTACGCACTGCTCTTGGCGGTCTGTTTGATGATCGCGAGCAGGGAGCTTGGGGAGAGCTCCGCCGTAAAGCTCTCCGAACTCGTCGAGGCTTTTAAGATGAAGGGCTACCCCTTCTCCAAGAAGGTTCTAGTCAGGACGCTGAGCTACGCATCGAACATAGTTCCTTTCACCAAAAAGTTCAGATCCTGCGAGGAGTACATTCCTAAGGTGGTCTCAATACTCCGTGCCGTCCCTTACATTCCAGTGAGGATCAGGGTCGCGGGCATGGATCCGGATGAATATTTCACTAAGTTAGCCGAGACTTCTAGAGACCTGTTGTCCTCAATCTCCCCGATACATAGATCAGGAAAAAACCCATTTCTGCTTGCTGCCTCGGCAGTCTATTTCGCAAGCACCATTTTGTCGGGCCAAGCGGGTCAATCTAAGATCTTCACAAAGGTCCAATACTCGAAGGACGTGGGCATTGCAGAGTATACTCTAAGATGCCACATCCGCAATATATTCGAACCCCTTATTGCAAAGAGGCGCCTGACCATGGCGCCCCTCGTTTCGTGAAATACTAAACGGAAATGCATATCCTGAAGTCCTTATGCAGCTTTACAAAGAGCCACTCAAAATCCACGAAGAGCGTGCCCGATATATACTTCCCATAAAGGTTCTCCTTTCCAATGAAAGCCATCTGGACCGAATCGCAAGGCTGACCTTTATACTCCTCCACCCGGAGATCCTCTATCTTCAATTCTAGGTTGCCCTCGTCCTTAAATATGAACTTCACTCTGGTCATCCAGTCTTCCAACTTCACTTCTAGCACCCCACGATCCTCGCCCACTGCCAGTTCTGGCGCCAAGTTTTTCAAGTTAATGCAGAGGTCAAACATTATATTGTACGAGAACATCTCAAAGTTCTTGATTTTTTCCACGGTCTCTAACTCAACCAAGTACCTATTTTCATTCACATTGATTAGAGCCATGCTCTGCAATATAATTATGGATATGACGACCTGGCTGACCGTCAGCATCACTCCTCTTTCCATATAAAGTACAACCTCGTACTCCCCTCATCGGTAAGAAAGAACTTTAAATAAATGCCATCAGGTGGGCACTCAGTTACTTTCAGACCGTTTGGGAACATAGCTCCGCCAGAAAAATCCGACCATCGGACTTTACCAGAAAAGAGCCCTTCGTACCATAGAGCCCTCAACTCCTCCCTTTCGATATACCCTTGCATCAATTTTCTGTAATCGCCCTCATACTGTTGAATAAGTCCAAAAATGGCGAGTACTATGATGAGTGCAGCTATTGCGTCGATCAGCGGAATGTTTCCCTTCATCTTCATCCCTCTAACTGTGGCATGGTTCGGTTTACTACCATTGGGTATTGATTCCCGCTCGCTGGGTCGGTGAAGTAAAAGTAACCGAAAGCTAAATCCTCGAAGGACCTCCTAATGTCTCGCAGAGCATCCATCTTGTTTTCCAAAAACCCAATCATCGCAGAATTTAGCAACAACACGCAGAATAGCAGCGGTATTATCAGGACTATCTCTGCCTGCCCGCCATTGAACTTGCCCATTCGCTAAACCCCTCCAAGTCGACAGAAACCCCCTGCAACTCTCCCTTCATTCTCTCGATCATTCTCTCGAAAACCCTATCCAATGCACCATCCCCCTCATCCTTTAATGATCGGAACAACCATTCTACCTTCGCAATCATTAGATAGCCAATGGTGCCTGATAGAAGCAGCCAACCTACAAGGACGCCCTTGTAAACTATGATCCTTGACGGCATACTCCCACAATCATCCGCAATTTAAAAACCTAGCCTTTTAACTGCGCCCTTTATTTGGCGTGAACCATGCTTGCCTCTTTCAGCGATATAAAACTAACAAGGCAAGAGGGGGTCTATATGCTTGAAGGTTAAGGTCTACCATACCCCCTACAAAACCTTCTCTCTAGAAACGTTTGAAATTTTACTATCAGATCCCCCTCCTGAGCACCACTGGGTAATAATTAGCGGCAAAGACTGCTGGCTCTTTCGGTACGACCAGATAACGATCATCCTAAAATGCCTTGAAACTGTGCGGACTCTAATCCAAAACAAAACCCTCCCCAAATGCAGCAGGGTCGAAAGGATTAGATCCTCCTTGGGATCGCCCCTGCCCTCTCTGATTAGGGCGCTTGTAGAGGCTCCTTGGCGTAGGTGCAGGACGCTGTGGCATTCATGCGATCTATGTTGGCACCTCTCCTCGAGCATTCTTCCCTATCCTACGAACAATCCCCGCGAAATCATGGGGATCATACCTGCCTTGGAACCACAGAGGCTTCCCAACCCAAAATTGAATTTCGACCGTCCAGCCTACCGCCTCTTTCCGTTCTCCGTCTACATATCTGGAGAAGGTGAAACGACGACTTATGCGCCAATCTTGGAGGGGGTGAATCTCGTGGGTCTAATGAGGCTCCAGAGTGCGGTCAAAAGAATCAGACATTATGAGCGGATCCACCTTGAAGAGATCGCTCTGGAACTACGAGAGATAATTGAATACAGGAAAAAATTGGCGAGGGAGATCTGCGGACTCGATGAAGAACTCCTGACCTATGCGGCATACCTCTCCGTAGGTCTTGCCAAAATTTATCCTCTACTAATGGATGACGGGATCAGCGACTTCTATTTCGACATGGAGAGGACCTTTGCCTACATAGACCACAGGGATTATGGTCGATGCCTAACAACAACTTTTTTGGACAGGAACTCGATGAAGCGCCTCCTGACCCTAACCCGGATAGCTGCTGACAGGGCGTTGGACCGTTTGTCTCCTTCTATCAGGGCTACCATCAAGACTCGTGAGTTCCATATAAGAGTCTCCGTCGAAATTCCGCCGCTCTCAATTGAGGGTACCTCGGTTTCGGTCAGAAAATTCTTCAAAAATCCATTGAGGATGAATGATTTGATCTCGAACGGCACCATAACCCAAGATGCTGCACTTTACTGCGGTGAGCGAATCAGAGAGAGGCGCAACTTCACAATATATGGTGAGAGCGGGTCTGGGAAGACGACTCTAGCTGTGGCTCTGGACCTTCTGGCGCCAAAGGCGTGGCGAAAGATCTCCGTAGAGACGGAGATCGTAGAAAACGTCCCGCAGCTATCGTTCGGATCTCATCAGGTGAGGCTTTTGGTGGGAGCATCCTCTGCCGAAGAGCGGGAGAGGAGGACAGCGGTCCTCAACAGCCTTCTCCAAAAGTCCCCGGACTATGTGTTCTTTGGCGAGGTCCTTTCCAAGGAAGATAGTCGCGCCCTCTTTCAGCTCCTCTCTGCTGGACTGAAGTGCATTCACACCATTCACGCAGACTCAGCCGAGTCCCTCCTCCTCCGTTGGGTCTACCAACACGAGATCCCAGTCCAACTCCTCGGCGAACTGGATGTCCTGATACATATGCGGAAGTTTGTCAAGGGCGGGCGGCTCTTCAGGAGGGTTACCAGAATCTCTGAAGTCTCCATTTCAGAACCTAACGACCTGCCAAAAATTGTGGACCTCTTCCTTTGGGACGACGACTGCGAAAGCCTCAAGCCGGCTTTCAAGACGGTTAACGGAGGGGGGAGTTTTGAAGGCGAAGTTCCTTAAATTCTTGGTGCCTGCGCTCTCTGCAATCGCCTCTCTCCTGCTGTTTTTGTTTATTCATAATACCACCGCATATGCGATGATTCTCGGTGCCTATTCCCCCTTCCTCTTTTATCTCCTCTATCGATTATATCGCAGACACGGTCTGAAGTCTCCTACCTATGATTTGCTCCTTGCCGCTCATACTTTTGAACTCTTCGCAGCCGTATACGCGTTGAGCGGCTCCATCAAACAGTCCATTCGCTACTTGTGCCGAAGGGAATACCCCCTCTCAGAGCCCTTCAGGTCAGCCCTCCTCAGGGTCAGGAGCGGCTCGGATCCGGCAGAATCACTCTTGTTGGCTCTCGGGAAAAACCCGCGGTACAAAGAGTGGCTTGCATCCGTGACGAGGAGCTCAGTCAGCGATGCCAATGATATCTTCTCAGCTTGGGTAAGCAGTGCGGAAGAAGCAATAATGAAAGTAGACGACCTTCTCTCATTCATGATAGTCTTCTCAACGATCTTGCCAGTGATACTCTCCATAATACTGATGGTCTTTGGTGTAAGGCCGCCCCTCCTTTATTTACTTATAGTATTTCAACTGATACTCTTTCAGGGTGTTTACCATTGGATAAGAGGTCTGCTCTCTTTACTCTACTGAGGCCCCACCCGCTTGGAATAGTCCTGACGGTGCTACTGATCTTGACACTCCAAAAACACTCCGAGTATATGCAGGTGATCCCCGTGGGCACGGTGTACCTCATCCTTCTTAATAGCACCTTTAATCTCAAGAAGATACGTCTAGGCGAACCGGAGATCTTTACGACCCAGTTTTTACTCGCATTCGCAAAATCCCTACAAAACTCCTCCCCAGAGACCGCATTCCTGAGGGCACTCAACTCAGAAACAGCGCTTAAATCAGGATTAAAGAGGGCACCAAAAAAGGGGTTTGAGATAGGATCAAAATTAAGGTTAGATTCGAGATCCAAATCAGAACCAAAAAATGGGTCGCCCCTCCTACGTCTGGTACCCGTAGTCTGGAGAATTAGAAATGTTGTGCCGCTCTCTGACGCCTTAAAACAGATAAGGGGATTGGATGGCACAGATGCCTTACTGCCTGACCTGCTCTCAGACCTCCTTTCATTTAGCTCCGAGGAGGCTTCAAGGAGGATTTGCAACTATGCGAGGTATCGCCAGGAGAAGGAGCGGCTAAAGTCCGCGTTATCCATAAAGTTGGCGGTCGTCTCGCTAAGATTCAGGGTGCTAAGCCTCATATGCTCCTCTTCATTGGCGGTCATAGCTTTTGCCTCGCCCATCTTATACTCCATGGCAGGTCTGAGCCAGATTGGATTCTATTCTAGTCTAAACACAATGTTCTCATTCGACGCCGAGGTCGCTTTCATTTGCCTCTCAGTAGCGGTCTTCTCGACATATGCCTACTCCAAACTCCTACCCGATTTGAGCGGACTTAGGCTCTCGATCGCGTCCGCCATCTTATTTTTGGCTACAGAAGTTGCCCTGCTGCTAATTATTGGTTGGCGCATTTAAATATGGTGATTTAATTACTGGGTGAAAAATGAGACGAAAGAGTACTAGAGGGTCCCCTCTTGTAGAGGAGGGACTACTTCTCGGTTTATCCATCATCACTCTAACTGTAGTCCTCTCAATAATAGTGGGCTTACTATCTGGCGTAAAAGACACCTTTGACCTATCCATATTCAGGGGCGAGGAGTTCATGAGCCAGCTCCAGCAATCGATACAAAAAATCCTGCAGTACTTCAGGATCGGATGAGGATGAAGACGCTAGTATTCCCTTCTCTGCTAATGCTTTTGATTACACTGACTTTTCTTCGTGACTTCTTGGATCCTACTATTCTGGTCTTCATAACATGCGTCTCGATTTCAATCATAATTATTGCGTCAAGAGCTCGCAGTTCCAATCCTCTTAGGGGGCTGGGCATAAAGAGTTTTCCAATGAATCCAGATCATAAAGATGACTGTCCCGCCTCAGCAATAGTACTTACCTCCCCTCAAGATGGAAGCTGGAATGGGAGTAAGCTCAGCTACGAACGCCTCTCAAACTTCTCTGAGACCCTAGCGTCGCTGGGGGTACCCGTGGCATACGTCTCTTTTTTCTACCCCTCTGACACTTTCTGCTCACGGGGACCATCAATAAGCCGAACCTTCCTGATGGTCTGGTCCAATGGAAAAGGTAAGACGAAGAGCGAACGCCATTCAGCCGATTATATGTCCCAGCTGGAGGGAATCTGCGAGATCGCCCTTCCGGGAGTAAACGCCAGAAAGATGGACGATCGCGATCTTTCATTCCTTCTGAACAACCCCCTCCACATTGCGGTGACCAAACTTGTGAAACCATGGGATCACATAAGGCCCCGTCTAGAGCCCGCCCCCCTTTTGCCTCCTCCGCGGTCAAAAGATCCGTCGGATGTCTTCCCGCTGCCTGACCCAGGCTCCATAAATGGCGACGGACCGCTATTGGGAATGGTTCAATCTAATGGGAAAGATGTCGCCCCACTTGTGCTTTACCTCAAAGACATACAGCGCCACGTCTCGATATTCGGCACCACAGGCAGCGGCAAGTCAACGACTGCGATCTCGTTAGCACTCCGCCTCTTCTCCATGGGCATCTCCATCCTAATCTTGGACTGGCATGGCGAGCACACGAAGATAGTCAGGGCTGTGGGGGGCAAGGTCTACTCCCCCGGATCTGCAGAAAGCGGATTGACAATCAATCCCATGTATTGCCCAAATATGAATGAATTGGACTTCCAAATAGAGTTCGTCACAGATATCTTCTCCCAAATCTTCCAGTTTACGCCCCCTCAGGCATACATGTTTCGGGAGGCACTGAGGTCTTGCTTCAAACTTAAGGCGACCCCGACGATCTCTGATCTGATAAGGGAGCTCTCATTAATGCCCATACGGTCCAGCTGGGACCACGAGACACGGATGGCTCTCATGAGGAGGTTAAAGGTGTTTACTGAGGGTACCTGCGGCATGGCACTCGACGGCAAGGACTCATTCTTCAGGGAAGAGATCTTCAGGGGTCTGGTCTCCATCGACCTTAGCAATTTGAAGGATGTGAATAGCCGGGCCATATTCTCCAACTTCGTTCTGAAGATCGTCTACGACCACGCGGTGACTAATGAGGCCAAAGAGCAGCTCAAGCACGTCCTAATAATAGAGGAGGCGCAGAACATCATACCTCCGAGGAGACCAGAGGCGCCCAGAACGGTGGGCGAGCGCATAATCGGGGAACTCAGGAAGTTCGGAGAGGGTGTTGTGGTGATCTCGCAGTTCCCCTCCTCCATATCCCACGAGGTCATAAAAAACACATCTATTAGGATAATCCATACCATAAGGTCAGGCGAGGACCTAGAGGTATTGGGCGATTCCATGTCATTAAATGCCCAGCAGAGGGAGGCACTAACACTCCTCTCCACAGGCGAGGCTGTAGTAAACCTCCCCTACAGATCCTCTAATCTGCTTGTAAAGATCTCCCCTGACCCGATCCTCTCCGACATAGACTTGGACCTAGATTCTACGAGAGCAGCTCCATTATCTTACCTTCCTTCTCCAGCGTCTTGATCCAGTTTATACTGCCCGGCCTCTTGCCCTTCCCCTCTTTTACTATATTCAAGACCTCTTCTATCACTGATTCTATATCCCCACTGGTGCTGTCAACCTCGAAGACCCTCTCCTCGCCAAACGCCTCCACCGCCTTAATGAGGCAGTAATCCAGCAACTCGGCTTGAGCATTCTCCTTTACTTTCCCTTCCCTGTACCCCTTCTTCTTTAGCCTCTCCATCAGGACCAACGGGTTAGCCCTCAGTACTATAGCATACCTAACGTATTCTTCCGGCACCAGATCGCCCCAGTGCCCCTCTATGATGAAATCCCCTCCCTTAGCAAGCAGCTTATGGAGCTCTTCCCTAATCCTTTCTTCCTTTATTCTCCATGTGTCTCTTTTTGCGTCGTAAGTTCCTATCCCCCCGATCTCCTCTGCCAATTTGTTTAAATCCACCAATTCGAAGCCTAGGATCTCTGCCAATCTCTTCGCAACGGTGGTCTTCCCCACCCCTGGCGTGCCCGTTATAACGATCGAATTCTTAATTTTGCATCCCCGATATTCCTAAAGTTTCCCCTAATATATAGATGAATTGCGCGCCGGAGCTTTGAGGTCGATTTTCAGACATAGTATCAAAATATTCCGTTGTGGTTAAAACTATGATAAATATGGTTAAAACTAAAATAAAATGAGGTTGAAAATAAAACCTGAACAAAAATGTGAATATAAAATAAAGATGTAAAATAGAAAGTATAAAAGAAAATATAAAATAGAAAATAAAAAGGGATTTTTAGCCTTAGGCTTTTAGTCGAACTCGCCAGCTCCGCTCTCGCCAGGCTTCTCAGGCATCTTTGGCGCGCCTGTGGTCTTTGCCGCGGCTATGACATCATCTATCCTCAATATCATGGAGCTTGCCTCAGTCGCAGATTTGATCGCCTGTAGCTTCACTGCCAAAGGCTCAACAACCCCGACCTCGAACATGTTCGCAGTCTTCCCCTCGAGTACGTTCACACCAGCCCAGATCTCGCCTCTCTCATGCAGCGACCTCAGCTCTACCAATATGTCGATTGGATCAAGTCCGCCGTTCTCAGCCAATGTTCTGGGTATCGCCTCTAGGCTGTCTGCGAAAGCCTCGATCGCCAACTGCTCCCTGCCTCCAACGCTGGCCGCGTACTCCCTTAGTGCCTTCGCTGCCTCAAGCTCTGGAGCACCTCCGCCCGCCACGATCCTCCCGTCCTCAACAACATCTGCCACCGCACACAGCGCATCGTGCAGGGTCCTCTCCGCCTCATCGACTACCCGCTGCAAACCTCCCCTTATCAATATGCTAACCGCCTTGGGGTTCTTGCAACCCTCAACGAAGGTCAGCTTGTCCTCTCCGTACTTCTTCTCCTCAACGATCTTTGCAGATCCGAGGTCTGCTGAGGTTAGGTCGTCAAGGTTGGTGACGATCCTGGCACCTGTTGCCCTCGCAAGTTTTTCCATGTCAGACTTCTTCACCCTTCTCAGCGCCACTATGCCCTCCTTTGCCAAGTAGTGCTGGGCTATGTCGTCTATGCCCTTCTGGCAGAAAACGACGTTTGCGCCTGTCGCCTTTATCTTGTTCACCATCTCCCTCAGCATTCTGCCCTCTTCTTCGATGAACGCCTTCATCTGGGTCGGGTCGGTGATCCTTATCTCGGCGTCGAACTCGGTCTTCTCTATCTCGAGCGGGGCGTCAATAAGCGCTATCTTGGCATCCTCCACTTTCTTCGGCATCGCCGGGTGGACGATCTCTTTGTCGACTATTACCCCGTACACTAGGGTGCTGTCTGTGACACTGCCTCCCTGCTTCTTCACCACCTGGATGTAATCAATGTCCGCGACGTACTTGTCGCCTCGCTTCTCGGCTACTTGCTTCACAGCCTTTACCGCCATCTCCGCGAAGTAGTCTTGTATTCCTACGGAAGCCTTGCTGTTCATAGCAGTGAATGCTATCTTCTTCAGGGTCTTATCGTCGTCTATGCTTATTGGAATAGCTATCTTCGAGAGCGTCTCGACAGCCTTCTCGGTTGCCTTCTTGTATCCTTGAACTATTAGTGTTGGATGTATGTTCTTCTCAATAAGCTCCTCAGCTCTCTTCAAGAGCTCTCCTGTCAGCACAACCGATGTAGTGGTACCGTCGCCGACCTCCTCGTCCTGGGTCTTGGAGACCTCGACCATCATCTTTGCGGCGGGGTGCTGCACCTCGATCTCTCCGAGGATTGTGGCACCATCGTTTGTGACGGTCACGTCTCCTAGAGTGTCTACCAGCATCTTGTCCATGCCCTTCGGCCCGAGGGTGGTCCTAACAGCCTCGGCGACCGCCCTCGCCGCCATCATATTCACTCTTTGCGCGTCCCTTCCTTGCGTGCGCTGAGTCCCTTCTTTCAATATTAAAACTGGAACACCACCAAGTTGAGCAGCTGCCATAGAATTCACCACAACTAAATTTCAAAAAGAAAGAATTACCACTTCTATATATAGATTTCTATCATGGGTACGGAGGCGTTTTCCATGAGATCAGACGCCGAGTTTCGTCAGCGCGAGCAGCTTTCGGCTCGCCAACTTTATGTCCTCTGCATTTACAGTCTTTCTGCCGGCATGCTTTGCTAAGGCTATAGCCTCCCGCGAGATGTCGAGCGCGAGGGTTTCCAGCACTTCTCTTAGGGTTGTGGCACCCTCCTCGCTGACCCTCTCAGCTCCTGCCTTCCTCATTATCCTATCTATTGCCGATATTGAGATGTCCGCCATAAACCTCTCCCCTCAAGTATTTTCACTTACCATATAAAATCTTTGCCTCTGCGCAGCATGATCCACCACGTACCATATGCAGGCGCGGAATGCCAAAATCAAAAATCTTAAATTGTCGTTTTTATATCGGTTCTCTAAACGTGGTGTGCGACATGGGTAAAGTCAGGATCGGCAAGGTGAAAGCAATAGCAGTTGAGCTTACTGAACGTTATCCTAACGTCTTCACGACAGATTTTGAGACCAACAAGAAGCTCGTTTACCAGTATTCCAGCATCAGGAGCAAGCACCTTGGGAACAGGGTGGCCGGCTACATAACAAGGCTCTTGGTATCAAAGAAGAAGAGGGAAGAAGCCATAGCGGCTGAGGAGGCAGAGCTGGCAAAGATGGCGGGGGCTGAAGAAAAGGCTCCAGAAGGGGAGACAGGGGCACCTCCTGAGCCCGCCGCTCAAGATGCTGGCTCCACAGAGGGGACTCGAGCCGAGACCGAAAAACCTGTCGGCTGAAATATTGCCCGAACCGATTCTGTGTAATAGCACTCTTTTTATATCATAAATCCCTACACTATATTGGGATGAGGAGGTTGACCTGCCCTGAGGCTACTATGAAGAGCAAGCACCTCCACTGACCAAAAAGCGGGGAAGTTTTATGTCTAACCAAATTCCTCGCGTCGTCATTCTGCCAATAGACGACATACGCCCACACGAAGAATACGACCGCTGGATACTCTTAAGGATAGTTGGCTCACTTAGGCTAGAGGGTGCCGTGCACGATCCCATACTAGTAGACGAACGCACACTCACTATACTCGATGGTACCCACAGGTACTGGGCCCTCAAGAAGCTTGGCTGTAGCTCTGTCCCTGCAGCCCTCTATAACTACCAGTCCCAGAGCATTAAGGTAGGCTGCTGGTACCGATGCCTGAACAAGACCCCGCCGCTGGACCTATTTCGACTGATGAAGCCCCGAGCCACGAGCAACGAAGAGGCGCTAAAATTGCTCAACGGGAGGAAAGCCTGCCTCTCAATACTGATGAAAGGCGAGTCCTACGTTTTCGATTGGGACCCTGTCATGAATATCGATGTCTATGATGCTTACCAGTTCATGGCGTTCCTCGAGGGGGGTTTCAAGAGTAGGGGCTACGGCGTGACCTATGCCGCCGAGATGGATGCGATGGAAATGCTCTCGTCAGGGGAGACGTGCGCAGTCATGGCTCCGCCCTCAATCAAAAAGGAGGAGGTCATATTGACCATAAAGTACAACAAGCTATTCCCAAAAAAATCCACCCGGCACGTCTTGCCCTATAGGCCCATGGGCTTAAATATTCCCATCTCATGGCTCAAAGGCAACTCCGAGGAAGCTTCCCAGAAACTTCAGGACCTGCTATCGAGGGGGACTTTTCAAAGGATGCGTGGCGGTGTCGTTATAGGCGGGAGGAGGTACGAGGAGGAAGTTTATATCTTTGAACTAAGAACGTCTGGTGGGGGTTTCAGCGATACCAGCGGTCAGGCTTAGGTACCTCGCCGTACTGAAGGGTCTTTCAAAGGAGCCCAACAGAGAGGTTGCTATAAGTGGCAACACGTTGGGCGAACTATTCAGCTACCTTAGAGAGACGGAACCTCCCCAGCTGAAGTCTAGGCTGTTCGAAGAAGATGGCACCCTAAGACCTGACATAGTAGTCTTCATAAACGGTGCCGATGCATCACTCTTCGGCGGAATGAACGCCCAACTGAAGGAAGGCGACGAGATAACGATCCTGCCCACAGTGCACGGAGGATAAGGGGGTTTTAAATACGAAAATAGTCGCACTTACCTGGGACGATATTCACTCCTCTCTTCTAACACTCGCTAACAAGATCTCCGAGAGCAACTTCACCCCAGATATGATAGTCGGGATCGCCAGAGGCGGATGGGTGGTCGCGCGTATCCTTTCAGATCTCCTCAACGTGACGGATCTGGCATCGCTCAAGATAGAGTTCTACAAGTCCATAGGTGAGAAGGACCGGAAACCCCGTATAACCCAGCCGGTCTCAGAATCGCCCGCAGGCAAGGTTGTGCTCATCGCGGACGACGTTGCCGACACCGGCGAAAGCCTGATACTCGCAAAGGAGCACATATCATCCCAGGGTGCCAAAGAGACTAAGGTTGCAACAATCCACTACAAGCCCTGGTCCAAGATAAAGCCCGACTACTATGCTAGCCCCACCGATGCCTGGATCATATATCCTTGGGAGATCAGGGAGACCATAGAGCACCTCATAAAGCTCTGGCGCGAGGAGACAAAGGACCCATTGGAGCTGCGGTCCAGACTTGCATCCACCGGACTCCCATTGGAACTCATAGATAGGTACTTCTTCCAAAAAAACTCACAGAGGTAGATTATTTGAGGATCGGCTTCCAATCTGGCATACACTTTGCCATAATCCCCATGCGACTATTTAACCCCTCCAAAATCCAAGAGATCCTATCGCTGGCGCCAAAGGACAGCTTCGGGCTTCAGGTAATGGATGCAGACCTCATCGCCGGCTATGAACATTTAATACTGGCAATAGATCTCGCAACCAGAGCTTGGAAGCAGAACCGAAGAATAGCCAGGTCTTTAGCCATGGAGGTTTTGCTCTACGCATCAGCAAAGAGACAGATAAAGGAGGCGATAGAAACCATCGGACCCTCCGGTTCTGGAAGATGTGTGGTTTTGGTGATATCGGACTCCAAAGAGGGTCTCGAGCCCACCATCACCAGCCTTAAGAATTACGGAACGGAGGACGATATGTTGATCGAACTCACCGATGATAAGATCCCAAAGATAATGGGCACATTCGGGATAAACGAGCCCGAACTCTCCATTGCAAAAGCCCTTCACTCCTCAGATGCATCCGCGGTTCAATCGCTGGTCCTGGAGAGGGTATCGATATCTGACCTAAACCGTTAGGCAGACGCCTTACAGGGGCAACCTTCCTGCACCATGGGGACCTATGCTGTTGAACTAACCTTCCAGAGCCTTTTCCTGAAGCTTCGTAATTGAGACTACATCGTCCTCAGACAACAATGATATGCCTGCATCCTCATCAATTATCTCTATCTGGAGAACTACGTCGGGCCTCTCCAGATTCACCCTCCTGTCTATCAGCGATGCGGTCTCCCTGATGATCTCATCCCTCTTCAATTGACTCCCCCTCTTGTTCACCACAACCTTGAAGGACGATTCGGGTGGTATCTTGTCGGCAAGCTCCTTTACCGACTCCTTTATTGCTTGGATCTCGGCTTGGCAGACCCTCTGCACCGGAACGATCCTCTGAATGTACTTGAAGCCCCACGGGTCCTTCTCTATTAAGCCCTTGGCCTTCCTCACAAACTCCAGCGGGTCCCCCTCCAGCCTGCCCAGCAGCAACCCGGGGAACCTAGTCCTCCTAAAGTCTACATCCTCAACGCCCAAATTCTTGGCCAAGACCATAGTTTCCTTGGCACACCTCGTCTCGTTTCCCCTCTGGGTTGTTATTATCAGGTTGAACTCTCTCACAGCCGCTACCCCCTCACCGCCCTTATCACGTCATCTGCCTTTATTGCGCC
>JARXPE010000010.1 GCA_029887795.1 Thermoproteota archaeon | reverse complement strand
AACCCGGTCTGAGTTATGGTGGAACTGGAAGTCACATCCACTCCGTCCACCTTTACGATAACCGAGGCTGCGTCAACGGCAACATTGTCGGAGAAGGAGGCGCTTATGGTGGGCGTAGTTGTAGTGACGGTGGAGCCGTCGGCGGGTGAGAGTGAGGATATGGTTGGTGGGACTGAGTCAACGGTGAAGTAGACGGTGGTGGAGATGATGTTGTTCAGAGTGTCGTTGGCATAGATCCTAACGACATTCGACCCTTGGTTGAAGGTGATTGTTGAAGAGTTCACGTAGTAGCCGCCGGATTGGACCAAGGTGTAGTTGTTTGCCCCGTTGACCTCTGCTATAACATGGGACACCCCAGATGGGTCGACGACCGATACATTGATCGGGACAGACGGGGTCGCGTAAGTTGTGTTCTGCGGGGAGTTTATGGTCACTGTGGGCGGTAGACCTTCTGCCTCATAGGTCGTCCAATGAGCCACCTTGAACTGGAGCACCTTTGTGTCGTTGTTCCAAGATAGATCGTAAACCGGTCCGCCAGAGGTCTGCCCTGATAGGACCACAGGGACTCCGTCCTTAAGTATGCCAGGGGGGTTGACAAATGGCAGGTTGTACATATAAAGTTGTGAGGATTTATTCATAGCAGCCAATGCGTCTGCGGCAGTGTTTAGTGACATCTTTGCTAGTGCTACATCAAGATTATTTCCGAGATTTATGAGAGCGTTCACGGTTGTGTTATCGCAGAGGTTTATGGATTCGAGGAAGATGATTTTGCCGATGGCAGTGTTATTTATGAACTTCTCGAAGGTGAGGTTGGTGATGTCTGTGAAGTCAGTCACGGTCCTGAAGTCTGTGGTTGAGCCCGATAGTCCAAGCATCGGATCCTCGCGCGGGTTTATGTTAAGCACGGCTATGAAGGTTTTCAAGTCTTGGGCTCCAGTTCCTGTGGCTATTATATCTATTTCCTTGCCTCCCGTATCGAGATAGTTATTGGGAACGGTGAGGTTTATTATGAATTTGTAGAGCTTGCCATCTTGGTATGGAAAGACAGATTCGTTAGCATTAGATGAGGTGTAGCTGGTAGTCCCGAGGCCTAAAGATGTTGCATTTACCATGAGGGTGAAGTGGTCGTTGGGGGCGTAGACTCCAGTCTCTATGTGAATGGTCGAGCCATTAAAGTAGTAGTAGATCTGTGTCGAGACGGTGGTTGGGGAGAGATCAGCCTTTAGCGCTTTGGGTGTGAGTACAGAGATGAAGGGAGGAGATATTTTGAAGGTCTCGGTACTTTGAGCCTGATCAGCCTTTGCGTATAGCGTATACTGCCCCGGTGGAAATGACATGTTCAGACGCAGCACAAACATACCAGAAGAATTTGTCGTATCCTCCCATGCGAAGATGGGATAGCTACTCGAATTCCTGATTTCTATCAACACAGGGGCATTAGGAGAGTAAATAAAGGCTATGTTGGCTGTTTCCCCTTGGGCGTAAATTTTAGTGTCGCTGTCAAATTGAATGTTTAAGGTCTGGGAGTATACCGGAACTGGAACCGCCAACGCCATCAAAAGTAAAAGAGCAAGAGTAGAGAATGCATAAAGGCCGAAAATTCTGCGGTTCCCTACTCTACGACCAAACCCCATCCTAATTAGTTTGTTAATAGAGATTAACATATCAGCTCACCACCAACTTTACATACGAACCAGAGTTGTCAGCGACTCTACTACCACCTTGGCTGATCCAGTCTGACCAAATCATGAACTTGAGGATGTACTCACCAGGCGTCAGGGGATTAAGGTTGAAGTCGTAGGTAATGGTGCCTCCTGGCTGGAGGGAGCCTGCCTGAGTTACAAGTTCGACTGCAGAGAATGTGATATTGTTGTAGATTTGAAGTATGGCCCTATGAGACTGAGTGCCTGATGGGAAGAGTGCATAATATCCGCCTGGAGGGGCTTGATAGGGGGACGCGTAGTAGGCACCATAGGGAGTGAAGTATCCCTCGGCGAACTCGACTGTGAATTTCACGGGAAATGGCGCACTAGCATTTAAGGGCATAGTATCGCCAAAGTTAGCGGGAGTACCATTGATGAGAACTGATTTTCCATGAAGGGGAAGGGACTTCTCTTGGGTTATGTAGCCCGATACGTATATGCTTGCAAAGGAGATTATGGTTGCTATGACTAGAGATATAGCGAGAAGTCGCTTACCATCAATAACGATGGTATAAACTACTTGTTCAGAAGGCAAGTTCGTCACCTAATGTGCTTTTTTGTTTGTATATGAAAGTATTTAAGGATTATTGGTGTAAATTGATAATAAATTATTAATTTAAAAAATTTTTTTAACATTATTTATAAATACTAATTAAAAAAATTATATTAATATTATAATTGAAAAAATTTGCTTTTCAAAGGAATAGTTTTAGAATTATTGGATCGCAAGATATCTTAAAACCAACACAAATACAGATTCGGTTTCCCCAAGAAGGGCTGAGACCCCCTCGAGACAAGTTGTGGGCTTTGGAAATAAATTTTGTAATTAGTTCTACTGCGTAGGTTATGCCGCAATCATAAACATTCAGGAGAAAGATTATATGGGAATTAACCTCTTAACGAAATTTCCACCAGATTTCGAGTTTAAGGCTATTTTTTAAGGTTGCGCGGTTATTCAAAAACCAGCGATGGCTTGGGTCAAAATATGGCAGTAAGGCAATAGACCACGTAGTTAATCTGCCAAAGGACCGCCGTGACGTAGAGCGCCTTACTTCGGAGGGAGTGCAGGGCATATCCGCATATGAACGGGGCGGGCAACATGTACAGTATCCTCCAGACTAGTTCCAGATCAATTATAAGAAAAGGTACTGCCAAAACGGACACCCAGCACAGTATTAATAGTTTCCGTTGGTCTAAGGATCTGAATAAGAAATACAAGCCCGCCAGTGTGAGCATTATCACTAAAAGGTTGCTGTAGAACCCCCCAACATAAAACTGAAATGAAAATACCATGTTCTTGAACGAGGAGAGGAGGTACTCCACCCCAAGATATCTTGCCGAGACAGCGGTCCCAGCCTCTATGGCGCCGCCTGTTCCAAACATTGTCTGCTTAACCCTGTCTATGGCAAAAGAGAGCACCAGCGGGAGGATCGCGTATCTATTCAAAGCGAGGTAGCGGAGCGGGTTCCTGCTGATGAGTGCCAGAGACAACATGTAGCCGATGGAGATGAGAAGGACGAAGTCCCATGTCCACGCATGGGAGAGCCAAGACAGCTCGAGCAGAATAAAAAGCAACAGCGAATTCTTCGGTGAGGTTGAAGTGGGATCCTTCAGAAGGAGGGAGAAGTACATAAAGGCAAAGGAGAGCGAGAGCCAGTTCGCTAGTATGGCTGAGTAGTAGCCAGACGTTAGGTTGAAAGATGTTGCTGCGAAGAAGGCAGAGAGAACGGAAACTCTGTCGTCTTTGAAGATCGCTCTGGCGAGGAGAAATGTGGAGACTGAAAATAGGGCGGAGAGGAAGACCGGGAAGATCTTTACAGCAGGCTCCACACCAGTAACAAAAGACAGGGCATAGATGAGTATGATCGTAAGGGAACGTTCAGTGTTGAAGGGATAGTAAGGTCCCACTTGGTTCTGACCGAGCGTCCGGGACGAGACAGCCTCAACGTATTTGACATAATGGGGGGAGTCGACCCCCACTAAAGCCCAAGACGGGTTCACCTGTGGGAGGTGAGGTATTAGTGAGAGGCAAATCGAGAGGACCAGAGTGAGGAGGAAGGGGGCGGGGTTATTTTGAGGGTTTGCCGAGCATGTTATGATGCTCGGGATTTTAGGTCTTTTAATTATGACATATAGTAAGGAGAGGGCAGCCATTATGAACGAGGCGAGTGTTATGAAAGGGTAGAGGAGGGTTGGCGAGAGATTCAGCCAGAGGGCGTAGCTTAGGAATGGCAGATCCACCTTCAATGGTAGGTATGATGAGAGGGAGATTAGGAGTAAGGGGACCGTTACGGCTGAGAAGAGCTTTATTGTTGGGGAAAAAAGTCTGCCGAGGCTACGATTTTGGATCTGTGCATAGAGTATTCCAGCGATCAACAGTAAAGGAGGCATATATCCATAATCGGAGAGGACTGCCCATGAGACAACAAGGGAAGCCAAAATGAACCTCATCCGAATATTCCTAGTCGGGCTGAGGAAGACCGCCGCTAAAAATAAGATCGAGGATAAAATGGGGTAAAAATAGGGCGGAATTGGAGAAGGCAGGCTCAACGGGAGCATCGTTTTATGAGAGAGGTAGTAAATGGGCAAAGGGAGGCGTGATATCAATAAGAAGGAATTGAGTAGCAATGACGCTGAGGCGATCCATGAGCGGCACCCTTCTCTGTCGATCATAGAGTCCATCATGCCTAAATAGAGCGCTATGAAATATATAGAAGCTCGCTCTCAATTAAACAATAAAATGTTATATTCTCAGCTCCACTTTTCACAGGTAGAATGCTAAGATGGTGAGAACCGTCCTGAATTTCTCCGACTGCATAATCACCCCAGCTTTGGATCCAAAATTCATCATAAATACTAATGCTGATACCAATTCCAATTATAATGTCGATGCCAACAGTATGAAAAATAACAGGATGTGGTCTTTTCACTCTATGCCCTCTGCCACTAAGATATTTGGTCATGACTTAGCGGATAAGTCGGGGGGGCTGATGGAGGGGAAAACCCTATTCGGAGCGATCATTAGAGATTTGCCTTTTGCTGTAGACTTTTCTCTTGAGTGCATGTCCACAGATCTTACATGTGGTAAACTTTGAGGTGGGCTCGTAAGTCTCGCCGCAGGCAGGGCAGTAGATCAGCCACCAGTACTCCTGAGATATTCCCTTCGTCACCATTGGCTTGAAGGAGATGGACAGGAGGTTGCACAGGTTCTGGAGACTGTAATCATCGCTGACGACTACGGGTTCCTGGTCCTCCGTTTTGAGCTCTAAGGCGAGCGCGACGACCTCAAGGTCTGTCTCTGAGAGAACGGGCAGATCCCCTGTGCTGCTCGCCTGAATCTTCACGTGGTTTTTGGTCTCATCGGAAGGTGCCCTCAGTTTAAGGCGACCTGATGAAAGGAAGAGATCGACAAGTGCCTTTGTCTTCCTGCCAGAGAGTTCAGCGACTACAAGTGGGGTGATGAAGTGCTCGCCATCAATCAGTTGGGGGTTGAAGCCGTATATGATCGCCGATGTATCCAAGACGAAGGTCGGTCTTCTCTTTTGGGACATCCTTAGACCTCCAACGGTATCCTGATCTTCTCTCTCACGCGCCTGTAAAAGTCCGGCGGCTTTACGCGTATGAAGCAGGCAGGCTTGTCCGATTTTTCGATAATAACAGGGGATTCATATTCTATAGAGGAAGCCTCATCCCCGTCCAATACGAGGATGCCCCGCGACCCGTCTGGAAGTAGGCGGATCTCCAGAGTACTGGACACTGGGATTATGAAAGGTCGAACCCCTGTGGAGAGAGGGCAGATAAGGACGACCTCCATAAGGTCCAGCGCAGGGTCTATTATCACGCCACCAGCAGAGAGGGCGTAGGCGGTTGAGCCAGTTGTTGTTGAAACGATAATACCGTCTGCCTTGCCCCTATAGATTGGTATGCCATCCTTGGAAAGAAGGATGGAGAGAACCCTTGATGGTCTCAAGGAAGCCACTAAAGCCTCGTTCATGACCTCGTAGAATCGTTTATCCTTATAACGCGGGGTCAGCCTAGTCTTGAATTCTAGGTAGTAATTGCCAGAGATTATCTTATCCATGACGGGCTTTGCCTCCTCGGGTGTGGACTCGCATAAAAAGCCGAGAGCCCCAACCTTTATGCCGAGTAAAGGCACGCCATCCACTATGCGGAGCACCCTCACAATAGTACCGTCGCCACCAACCACCACCACTAGATCCGCCCGCTTCTTGTCGATTGTTTGTTTTTCCAAGGAAAGGATGTCCAAGTAATGAACGGTCAAACCCTTGGATGAGAGGTAGCCGCCGATGTCTTTAGATACAGAATCAGCCTCTGGCGAGTTGGGCTTGCTTATAATAGCGACCTTTGAGATCAACGAGACCACCCGATCTATATCGGAACATGATTGATTATCCCTCTAGTTTTAAATAACTGTTTGTATCTGATTATGGGCGGTGGTTTTATGGGCGAGATGACACCCAAAAAGCGGGCCCTTCTTTGCCTTACTGGGAACAAGAAAAAGGCTGACAGGATCTCCTGCTTCGATGTCCTGACGACTGCGACCGTTGACCAGATGAACGCGGTAAATGCGCCCTTTCCCGATGCCAATCGAGATCCAGAGCTGTGCTACAGGCTCGCGGCGGCTGCGTGGGAGGTCATAGGGCTTGAAGGGTTCAAGCTGCCTTTCGACCTCTGCATCGAGGCAGAGGCTTTGGGATGCAAGATAAACTGGGGAAGAATAGACAGGCACCCGAGCGTTGAGACACATGCATTCAACGACCTAAAGGACCTGAAGATACCTGAAAACATAATGGAGAAAGGAAGGTTCCCACTGAAGCACAGCGTTGAGGAGAGGCTCAGGAGGGACTACGGCGACTACCTGCCCATCGCGAACCAAGTCACCGGACCATTCACGGTGGCAGGGCACATATTCGGCATAGAGAAGTTCCTTATATGGACAAAGAAGAGGCCGCTCGAGGAAATAAAAGAGGCATTGATGACAATAGCAGATATGAACGTTGCAGACTGCAAAGAGGCTTTAAGGAGAGGGGCAGACGTCATTTGCATAGCCGATCCCTCGGCTACATCAGACATCCTGTCCCCGCAGTTCTTCAGGGATGTGATGGTCCCGGTGTACCAGAGCATGGCAAAGAGATTGGGCGCACCTGTGGTCCTCCATATATGCGGAAACACGACAAGCTACCTGCCATACATAGCCGACACAGGATTTGATGCATTCTCAGTTGATGCCCAAGTGAACATAGCGTTCGCAAAACAGGTGCTGGGAGACAAAATGGCGGTAGTTGGAGGGGTGCCAACCATAAGTGCACTGCTCTTCGGAAATCCGCAGGTCGTAAAGAAGGCTGCTGTGGATGCCATAGCGATGGGCGTGGACGCGTTGATGCCCTCCTGCGGGATACCCCCAAGGACTCCGACTGAGAACTTCAGGGCGATGGTAGAAGCCGCCCGATGCATGGTCTATGTGTAAAGTGAGGTGTGAGCGAAATGGCAACTAAAGAAGAGATAATAAATGGACTCAAGACCGCAATAATAAATGGTGACGAGGAGGCAGCGGCGAAGTGGGCAAAAGAAGCCGTTGCTGCGGGACTAGACGCCTATGAACTTGTGACGAAGTACGGCGGAGAGGCGATGGCAATCGTCAACCAAGAGTATGAGAAGAAGAGGTACTTCGTGCCAGAGGTGCTGTGCGCCGCCAACGCGCTCAATGTGGCCGTGGACATTTTGACCCCATATATGAAGGTGGACAAGGCAAGTATTCCAGCGACCGTGATATTGGGAGTGGTCGAGGGCGACATACACGACATCGGCAAGA
This sequence comes from Thermoproteota archaeon, assembly GCA_029887795.1. Classification (GTDB taxonomy): domain Archaea; phylum Thermoproteota; class Methanomethylicia; order Methanomethylicales; family Methanomethylicaceae; genus WYZ-LMO10. The sequence continues at coordinate 37,487 of JARXPE010000010.1, read as the reverse complement.
ACCTAGTCAAGATAATGCTCAGCGCGGCTGGGTTCAACGTGATAGACTTGGGCAAAGATGTACCACTCCAGAAGTTCCTTGAGAAGGCGAAAGAGGTCAAGGCGGATGTGATAGGCATGTCTGCGCTGATGAGCACGACGATGCCAGGCATGAAGAAGGTCATTGCTATGCTCCAAGAGGCAGGCGTGCGCAATAAGGTCAAGGTAATCGTAGGCGGCGGACCGGTGACGGAAGAGTGGGCGCTCTCCATAGGTGCAGATGCCCGCCCGCATGATGCCTCTGCTGCTGTCGGGGTCGTGAAGCAGCTAGTGGAAAAACTCAGAAGTGAGAGAGGAGAGAGCTGGTAGCTCCTTCTCCTTAAAATTTTTTAATTATGATTTATGAATTTTGTTTAAAATTTTTATATTATTAATTTTTGATACTTATGATTAAGGATTAGTTTAAGAAGGCATACTAATTTTGATTATTCAGCATCTGATTATCTGCTGACAGTAATAGCGCCGAGAGGGCACACCTTAACACACTTCATACACATGTTGCACAAAGATAGCCAAACCGGAGTTATGCGCCAGTATTTAGGATCTACTGGGTCTATCGGCATGTTTGGGGATTCGTGAAGAATGAATATTGCAGGGTCGCAGACCTTTAGGCATTTTGTGCAATTTCTAGGGTCAATCTGCCCCTTCTCGCCGCATTTGGTATAGTCTATAACAACCTTTGGGCTCTTCTTAGGGAACATATCAATAAACACCCCTCAGGGCAGGATAGTTCTCCCGTGGCACTAGCCTGATGGCGTCATATTTGCAGGCGTGTCTGCAGACACCGCAGCCGAAGCATTTGTTTATGTCCACTATGACTCTTTTGAGTGATTGTACAAGTCGGAGAACGCCGAATTGGCATTTAGTCACGCACATACCACATGCTTGGCACCTGTCGGGATCAACCTCTGCAACATACTCACCCTTGTAAACTGTGTGAAGACCGAAGTCATTCCTCAGGCGGAGCCCTCCACATTCCGGATTCTCGCATGAGCAGATGGCATTTATGTAAGGGACTGGTTGGAACCAGACCGTGGCAACATAGCCCTTCTTGTTGTGCTCCTCGATGTGGGCAATAGCCTCGTCACGGTCGAGTCGGTACTTTGTGTCCTTAGGGATGAAGCGCGGAAGCTTCTCGATCACCCCAGAGAGGAGCCCAAAGTTGATGCAGCAAGCTTCCTTTATCCCGCGCTGCATCCATCTACACATGCAGTAGTTCTCGATTATAGGCTCGGCGGCAAGATTACCCAATATGATCTTAGCTTCTTCCAAGGGGATCACTTGACCGAAGTGCCCGTCTGCCCTGACGGGGTTCCTGTGCTTGCCCTCACTGTGAATCATCCTCTCCGCGCTCCACCTTAGTAAGCGCCCAATTATCGGCAACTGGAGCTTGTACCCCAAGTCGATGGAGGTTATGCCCATTATCCTCCGAATGTATACCATCTCAAATGCCTTCCACTGCTCTTGGAGATACTCTCGTGCGTTTATTGCCTCGGCAAGCTCGTTGGAGTAATTCTTCGCGTTCATGTACCACTTTCCGCCTGCGCCGTGCTTCATGCACCAATCACACAAATGTACTCACCAACACAATGTTGAAGATCTGGTATGTTCTTGGGATATAAGAGTTTTTGAGTTTAAGCCGATTCTTCAAGTGTACCCCTGTCCAATACTTACAGTCGGATCTTCGGATAAGATTTATTTACCTATATTTATTTAAAGACTTGAAGGGATGGAAAATGTCAACTAAGCCTGTTGAGATCGGAAGCCTTAAGGAAGGTAGTTTTGTGGTTATAGACAATGTGCCTTGCAGGGTTGTCTCGATGGAGAAGTCAAAGACAGGCAAGCATGGTTCGGCTAAGGCCAGGGTAGTCGCGGTCGGGATCTTTGATGGCGTGAAGAGGAATCTCGTGGCACCGGCGGACCAAAGAGTGGATGTGCCGATAGTTGAGAAGAAGGCAGCACAGGTGATATCTGTAATGCCAGATACGGTACAGTTAATGGACCTCGGAACCTATGAAACTTTTGAGATAAAGAAGCCAACCGATGAGGAAATACTATCCAAGCTAGCACCTGGGGTTGAGGTGGAGTATTGGGACATCCTGAATGAGAAGCACATTGTGAGGGTAAAATAATCTGTTTTTTTAAGACTTAATTTTATGGTGTAATAGATGGTCCTTGAGAGTCTCGGGAGCTCGATAAGTAACGCTGTGAAGAAGGTGCTCAGAGCACCAGTCGTTGACGAGAGGGTGGTTAAGGAGCTCGTAAGGGACATACAGAGGGCACTCCTCCAATCGGATGTGAACGTGAAGCTGGTGTTAGAACTCTCAAAGAACATAGAGAAGAAGATCTTTGAGGGGGAGCTCCCGCCAGGGATAACCAGAAGGGAGCTGGCGATTAAGGTAGTCTACGACGAGTTAGTCTCGCTTTTGGGAGGGGAGAGACCTCAGCTTCCTAAGTATCCGAAAGGCAAGACCACAGTCTTGCTCCTTGTCGGAATCCAAGGTTCCGGAAAGACCACCAGTGCTTCCAAGCTCGCATGGTACTTGAAGAAGCAGGGATACTCGGTCGGGCTGGTCTGCGCGGACAACTTCAGAGCAGGTGCATATGACCAACTTAAGCAGCTCGCGGAGAAGGCAGGCGTTGCTTTTTACGGAGATAGGAATGCGAAGGACGCTGTGGAGCTCGCGGTCAACGGTGTTAAGAAGCTGAAGGAGGGCGGTGCAGAGGTCATAATAGTTGACACCGCAGGCAGGCACAAGAACGAGAGTGCGCTCATTGAGGAGATGCGCCAGGTGGCCGAGGCTGTCAAGCCGGATGAGATCATACTGGTCTTAGATGCCACAATAGGGCAGCAAGCAGCCCAGCAGGCGGAAGCTTTCAACAGCGCGACTAAGATAGGGACGATACTCCTGACTAAGCTCGATGGGTCAGCCAGGGGAGGTGGTGCCCTCTCGGCGGTGGCAGCGACAAAAGCGCCTATAAGGTTCATAGGCACTGGGGAGGGGATAGATGAGTTAGAGGTCTTCAACCCGAAAAGGTTCGTCGGCAGGCTCTTGGGAATGGGGGACATAGAGAGCCTTGTTGAGAAGTTCAAAGAAGCGGAGATCTCCAAGACCGGCAAGGAAACCATGACCGCGATAGCCTCCGGGAGGTTCACGTTGAAGGACCTTTACGCACAGATGCAGGCTATGAGGAAGATGGGACCGTTTAGCAAGCTTTTGCAATCCATTCCTGGATTTGGGATGAGTCTCCCCAAGGAGGCTATGGACCTCACGGAGGAGAGAATGAAGAAGTGGATGGTCATAATGCAGTCAATGACCGAAGAGGAGCTGACGGAGCCCCATATTATAGACGGTTCTAGGGCGAGGAGGATAGCAAGAGGGTCTGGGACGACCACAAAGGACCTCAGGGACCTGTTGAACCAGTATAAAATCAGTAAGAAGTACATAAAGCAGCTGGTGAAGAAGCAAAAGAGGATGCAAGGTCTAAAGGGCATATTTACGGCGAGGTAAAGTTTTTGCGAGAGTTCGCCCTATTAGTCCCGTCCAAGATAATCTCCTCGGAAGAGTTTGGGATCGTCACCAGGTTCGTGGTCGGAGGCATGCTACTCTCCCACGGTGTTCGCCCGGATGCAAGGGTGCATATAATATTTGATGAGAGTATTTGTATAACCTTCGATGGAAAGAGTATGAGGAATGTTAGACCTGACGAACAGTCCCTGTCTGGGATACTTAGGGCAGGTTTTGAGAGAGGGGCAGGCAGAGTGATGGCGGGGATATTTGCTAAGAGGATCGATCTTGATGAGTTCTTGAAGAGCCCAAGAGGGGCAAAGCTTTACTATTCTGGAGCATACGGCAGGGTTGAGGATTTCCCAAAAGACTTCTTTGTGGTGTTCAGCTATCCCAATTTACGGACTGAAGAGAGGCTCTGCAAGGCGGGGTTTCTATCCGTAAACTTGGGCAAGCGCGACCTATTCCCAGATCAGGCTGTTGTTGTGCTGAATAACAAGGTGGATCGCAAGTCTACATAGTAAAATTAAATTAAATGAGCTTTATCAATTTTTGATCAGAGCGCCAATCACTTTTAATGCCGGGTACTTATTTTTATATGAGAATTACTAAAAGCAGATGGCTGTCACGACAAATCGGGGGATTCTAATTGGTACTTGAGGATGCCAAGAGAATGCTTTCAAAATACATTCTGTGCGATAGTTGCCTGGGCAGGCAGTTCGGAGGGCTGGTTAAGGGAGTGACAAATAGGGAGAGGGGAAGGGCAATAAAGCTTGTACTCGCACTTGAAGGGCACTCCGAATTCTTAAAAAGTAAAGGGGATGAATTGCTCAAGATTTTGATCACAAATGGTTTGTTCCAACCAGCCGCTAATGTCCTCGGTATTCAGATCGAAGGTAAGGAGAGAGAGTGTGCTTTGTGCGGAGGCATTATGGACAGGATAGGCGAATATGCGGAGGCTGTCGCTAAAGCGCTCGAAGGTCTCGATTATGATAACTTTTTGATAGGTGTAAGGGTGGCAGGAGAGGTAGCAGAGAGGGAGGACAGGATCAGAGCAGAGTTTGGTATAGAATTTGGGGAGTCCATGAGGATGGAGTGCAGTCGGGAGATAGGAAAGGAGGTCTCAAAAATTACTGGGAAGGTCGTAGAGTTCAAAAAGCCAGACGTGGTTGTGCTTGTGGAAGTGCCGGGACCAAAGATTTTGGTTAGACCGATGCCCCTCTATATATCAGGCAGGTACAGGAAGCTTGTGAGGGGAATACCGCAGTCCAAATGGGACTGTGTCCATTGTAGGGGGAGGGGTTGCGAGGTTTGTCATGGAACTGGGAAGATCTATCCAACTTCTGTGGAGGAGATGGTGGTCGGACCTGTATTGGAAAAGACTGGGGGCGTCTCAGCCAAGTTCCATGGAGCAGGCAGGGAAGATGTAGACGCCATAGTAACTGGTAATGGGAGACCCTTCGTAGTCGAGATCAAGGAGCCGAAGAAGAGGAGGGTTGATCTGAAGGAACTTGAGGGTGAAATAAACAGGAGGGCGGAGGGTAAGGTGGAGGTATTAGACTTGGCTTTCTCCGACAAGAAGAGAGTAAGAAGTTTGAAGGAGAAGGCAAAAGTCGCTGAGAAGATCTATAGGGCTTTGGTGGAGGTGGAAAGGGAGGTCGTCGATAAAGACCTCGAAAAACTAGAGAAAAGCTTTAATGGGTGTCTTATAAATCAATACACCCCAAAAAGGGTATTACACCGCCGCGCCGACAAATTGAGAGTGAAGAAGGTATATGAGATGAAGGCAAAAAAAGTCGACAGTAACAGGATCGAGTTAATAGTTCGGTGCCAAGGAGGGCTTTATGTGAAGGAGCTGATATCAGGCGATGATGGCAGAACTAAGCCGAGCGTCTCAGAGGTGCTAGGTGCCGGCGCCAGGTGTGTGGAGCTGGACGTAATATCCGTCAGTGAGGTGGGAGCACAATGAGGCATGCTGTTGGTTATAGGAACAGGACAAGATCCTTACTCAGAAAGGGCGTCAGGGAGAAAGGGCGCTCCCCAGTGAGCAAACTCTTAAGGGAGTATGCCGTAGGGGAGAGGGTGACAGTCAAAATTGATCCATCATGTGTGAAGGGGATGCCGCACCGAAGGTACCACGGCAGGACTGGCGTGGTTCTGGGTAAGAGAGGGAGAGCATACGTATTGAAGATGTTTATGGGCGGTTATGAGAAGACAATAATAGCAAGACCGGAGCATATATCCCCTCTAGAGGGAGCTTAAATGCCAAGAGAGGTAGTCAAGGAAGAAGTGCTAACCCTTCCGCAGGTTAAGAAGTTGCTGGAGCAGAGGGAGAAGGAGGGGGAACTCAGCTACCTCCAGCGTTTGACCTACGATTATTCCGTCAAGCTATCAAAGTTAAGCCCTGAAAAGGCAGAGGAGCTCCTGAACAGACTTAAATCGGACGGGATCTCAACTACATTGGCTGCCCAGATAGTTAATATAATGCCAAAGACCGTTGACGAGTTGAGAACAATATTTGCGAGTGAGAGTAAGCCATTTCTGCCCTCGGAGCTAGAAAAGATCTTGACCGTAGTGAATTCTTACAGGGAATAAAACCTTTTTTACATGAGGTCCAATATTATCAAGAGGGAGCCATAATGCCCGAGGAGCAGCGGAAGTTTGAGGAGTATGCATACGTCTTGGACCATTTGCCGTTCGGTCACCCGAGGGACACGAGACCGCTTTACAAAAGGGAGCCGCTTGTCCAAGCAGTAGGGGAGGACTACTTTACGCTCTTAGAACTTGTCCCGGTCCCCGGCGCCACATTCGCACCTAGGGAGAGGGTCGCTATTGGAAAGTATAGAAGAGAGAAGATAGACCACGTGAAGAGAAGGATAGAGTACGAGGAGCTCACACAGACTGCGAAAGAGGAGCTTCAGGCGGTTGTTGAAGAATTGGTAAGTAAGAATGAGGCGAGGTTTGTAGCCTTCTTCAACCACTCAGGACCGGTAACGACCAGAATGCACGCACTCGAACTGCTCCCGGGCATAGGAAAGAAGGCCATGTGGCAGATACTTGAGGAGAGGAAGAAGGGTCCGTTCACCAGCTTTGAGGATATTCAGAAGAGGACGCACGTTGTGGACCCGAAAAAGATGATAATTAAGAGGATCTTCATGGAGATTAAGAATGAGGACAAATACTACGTCTTCTGCAAACCACCACCCAAGAAGGAGTTCTGATTTTGAGGGAAGACCTTCTCGGATGGACTCTTAGTACGATAAAGAAGTTCGGCATAAGACCTAGACAGAGGCTAGGGCAGAACTACGTTGTAGACCCCAGTCTAATAGAATGTTTGATAGAGGCTGCAAGGATCGAGCCTGATGAAGTTGTGCTTGAGATAGGCGCAGGTATTGGTGGATTAACCCTTAGACTTGCAGAGAGGGCAAGGAAGGTTATAGCGGTTGAGGTGGACAAAAATGTTGCGAAGGCATTGTCCAGCACTGTATCCAGAATAGATAACGTGGAGGTTGTCCTAGGCGACGTCTTGGAGATGGAAATGCCCAAAGTGGACAAGATTGTCTCTAACCTACCTTTCTCCATATCTACGCCGATCACCTTCAAGATCTTGAGGGATTGTTCATTCAAGTTGGCAGCCCTAACCTATCAGAAAGAGGTTGCAGAGAAATTGCTCGCCAAACCCGGTGAGAGTGAATATTCAAGGCTTAGTGTGGTTGCTGCGCTGCTGGCAGAGGTCAAGAGGGTCAGGGACTTCCCACCCGAGGCGTTTTACCCTAAACCGAAGGTCTTCAGCACGGTAGTAACTATAAGCAAGAAGGTTTGCGATTTCCTAGATTGGGCGACCTTAGAGGATACTCTGAAGTTACTATTCTCACAGAGGAGAAGGAAGTTGAAGAAAGCACTCGAGAGCTACTGCAAAATAAAGGGTCTGGACAGGTTAGATGTAATGAAGAGGGTTGACGAGAAGTTCATGACGAGAAGGGTATTTGAACTTGAGCCAAATGATTTCATCTACCTGAATAAAGTAATAGGCGATATACATGCAAAGTCTCAAGATAATGGGTAAAAATGTTCTGGTATTTCCTGACGTTTATCCACCCTCTGAGGACTCGTTTATCTTAGTAGATTCGGCGATCTCAAGGGTTTACGGGCGGGTTCTGGACCTTTGCTGTGGGACTGGATTTGTTGGACTCTGCCTCGCAGAAAAAGCAGAGTCTGTGACAGCCGTGGATCTAAACCCATCAGCTGTGAAGAACACCTGTGAAAATTTCAGGTTGAACAGGCAGTATGATAAGTTGCGCGCCGTTGTGGGAGATCTTTTCGGACCATTGAGGTACAAGGGCTACGATCTAATAGTGATGAATCCACCCTACCTCTGGGATTCTGATTGGGAGCCGGACGATCTCTCTTGGAGCGGAGGAGAGAGGGGAAGAAAGATCATTGATAGATTCATAAGAGAGGTGGGCGACTACCTGAATGAAAATGGTAGGGCACTCTTTGTCCAGTCGACACTCAACGGTGTGGATGAGAGTCTGGAGTTAATAGTAGGAGAGGGGATGAAGGGGAGGATCATTAATAGAATCAACTTTATGTTTGAAGGGTTGGTTGTAATAGAGATTGAGATGAGAGATCAGCAACCTGATTTTGTTAAATTGTGACCTAAAACGGAATTGGAGGAGTGGTGTTCAGAAAGACTAAAATACTTATGCTGATACATGCTCTTGGAAAACTTGGGTGAAATTTATGCCAGAACGTCCAGGTCACTGCTACCGTTACTTTGATACTCCTGCTTACACGAGGAAGGAGTACATTAGAGGTATCCCGGGTTTGAAGATCACCAAGTTTGATTTTGGAAATCCGAAAGGCAACTTTCCAGTAAAGCTGACCTTGATCCCCTTGGAGGCAGGACAGGTCAGGCACAATGCCCTTGAGGCTGCGAGGGTTATCGTGACAAAGCAACTATCGGCAGATCTTGGGGAAAATGGCTATTATCTCAAGGTCAGGGTTTATCCACACCATGTGCTCAGGGAGAACAAAATGATGGCTTTTGCTGGAGCAGACCGTCTTCAGGATGGTATGAGAAAGTCCTTTGGAAAACCTGCCGGTACTGCCGCTAGGTTAAAGGCCCTGCAACCGATAATGGATCTTTATGTGCCTGAGGACAAGAAGGATTTGGCAAAAGCTGCCCTAGAGTTGGCTAAGTCTAAGATCCCAATGCCCACAAGGATTATTGAGGGCAGCTGAGCAAAGGACGCATAGTTGCCCGCAGCAAATGCATTGGAATGCACATTAGGCATTTATACGTTTGGTGCGCCTTTATTTTTTGAAGTAGAAAGGCGATTAACAGGGGTACGATTTTTGTCGAATGTGTTGCCCTACGATTTGGAGGTTGAGAAGATTATTGATGAGGTAAGGTCAAGGGGTGTCAAGAGTGTAGTGGTTCAAGCACCAGACGGGCTTAAACCATATTTGAAGGATCTCTGTATGAGGATCTCGTCAATTGGCATTACTGTTTACATATCGACGGATCCTTGCTATGGTGGGTGTGACCTTGTTGATGAAATAGGCAGGAAGTTGGGTGCCGAGATGTTGATTCATATCGGTCACAAAAGGTTCGTTAAGATAAAGGAGGATATTCCGACGCTCTACATTCCGGCGATTCACTCGGCGGATGTGAGCAAGCTGGTTAGAATGAGTGCTGAATTTCTGAGGGGCAGGGGGATAAAGAGGGTCGGGCTGGTGGCAAGCCTGCAACACGTACACACCCTAGGGAGTTTTGTTGAGGGGCTTAAGTCCAATGGTTTAGAGGCTGTGGTCGATGATGCAACTGGCGGATTGGTCCTCGGATGTAATGTAGAGGCCGCGAAAAGGATCTCGGGTTTGGTGGACGCAATACTGCATGTTGGTGGAGGAGATTTCCACGCACTTGGGGTAGCCCTGGCCGTTGATCTGCCAACTTATATTGCAGATCCTTACAAGGAAGAGGTCAGAGACATTGAAAAACTGAAAAGAAAAATATTGGCGAGGCGGTGGTGGGCGATCCAAAAGGCAAGAAATGCGAAGGTATTTGGGGTGGTTGTGGTCGCAAAGGCAGGGCAGTTCAACAAAGAGTACGCCCTCTTCATTAAGAGGGAACTCGAAACCAAAGGGAGGGAAGCTGTAATGTTAGTCGCTGATGATGTGAGCCCGGAACGACTCTCAAGCTTTACGTTCGTTGATTCGTTTATAGTGACAGGCTGCCCCAGAATATCTTTGGATAACCAAGAGATCTTTGGAAAACCGGTCCTAAATGGTGAAGACGCCAAAGAGTTGTTGAGGCTAGTAGCCCATGGCTGAAGAGATGTGGCTGGCAGGACTTATGCCAACCGCCCATTTCGCCCCAATCCATTGGTATTCGAGACGTTGTTCGCAGCGTCTTTCAGTTCAAGCCAGTCTTCCAGAGGAGGGTAATAAATGATGGAAGAGGATGGTGAGTCGATTATAACTGGTGACCGAGTTCGCAGCTCGCCAAAGCACCAAATATTAAATGGCGGAAGAGCCCATTTAATGTTGTAGCGTTCATCCGGCGGCGAATTGGCTGAATTCAATACGGCAGGCATGGTGATGGAGTGATGATAACATCCAAGTTCGAACTTGAGAAGCTACTAGAGGAGGTCAGGCCTTTTAGGAGACCAAAATTGTCTTTCGAGCAGTACAGGCTACCAGCGCCTGTTGCCGCCGAGATATTATGGTATATCCATCTCCGCCATAATGACATTGAGGGAAAGACCATAGCGGACCTCGGTTGCGGAACAGGAATGCTGACCCTTGGAGCAGCCCTTTTGGGTGCAGAATATGTAGTCGGTTTAGACATCGATCGCAGTGCAATAAGCGATGCAAGGAAGACCGCAATGAGGCTAGGGTTGCATATGAAAACGGATTTTGTAGTTGGAGATGTGAGATTTCCCGGACTCAAGGCCGATGTTGTCATACAGAACCCTCCTTTCGGTGTCAGAAGGAAAGAGGCTGACAGGGCCTTTATTCTCGCAGGGCTGTCTATTGCCCCAAAGGTTTATTCCCTTCACAGAGGGTTAGAGGGCGTACGTAGGTTTATATTCAGGTTTGTGGCAGATGTTGGAGGTAAGGTTGATGAGGTCCTTCCGTTAAAGATAAAACTGCCTCCGACTTACCACTTTCATAGAAAGAGGTTTTACCTCTTTGAGGCAGATCTTTATAGAATAGTGAGGGTAGGGCAATGAGTGAAGGGAAAACACGGATTGCGGTTCCAGGAGAGAAACTCGGGGTTGAGGAGGAGTTCATACCAGGAGAAGGCGTGTATGTTGAGGAGGGCAAGCTCTATTCTTCAATCACAGGAGCCCTGGTCGTAGATCCGAAGAGTAAGAAAGTTGGGGTAAGCCCCAGCACGAAGGTAGCAGTCCCAGAGGTTGGGGACATTGTCGAAGGTGTGGTAGTAGGTCCAATGAGGGAGGACTCCACGGTTGTTGAGATCCTCAGGATAAAGAGAAAGAGGAGTTTGAAAGGCGTGTTTACTGGAATATTACACGTCTCCCAAGCGGCAAAGGGTTATGTTGACACTATTTTTGACGCGGTCGGGTTAAATGACTGGGTTCTGGCTAAGGTGGTGACGGACTGGCCACCTTACCAGCTTTCCACGGCAGATGATGAGCTCGGGGTTATATATGCCACGTGCCCTAAATGTGGTGGGGAGCTCATCCTTAAGAGGGGCAGGCTCTTCTGTAACAGGGATAAGACCTTTGAGAGGAGGAAGGTCTCAATTCATTACTTGTTAAAGGAGGGATCTTATGTCGGTAAAGATAGTAAAAGAGGATGACAGCAGACTTGAGCTTGAGCTTAAGGACGAGGACCACACGATTGGGAATCTGCTAAGGACGACTCTGCTACTGGATAAACATGTCAAACAGGCAGGGTACCAGATTATTCACCCACTTACTGGTGGTATAAGGATAGTAGTGTACACCGATGGAGAAGAGAAGCCGAGGGAAGCCATTATAAAGGCTCTTGCAAAGATTGAAGAGGACGCAAAAGAGTTGCAGGGAAAACTCAGCGATCTCCTCAAGTAGAGGAGAAGTTCTTGAACGGCTTAAAGGCGATCGCGAGGAGTAAAGACTGGGCGAGGCTTGGAGACTCCTTTGTAAACTTGGCTTATTCGATGGCTAAGACAAAAGCTGTTGGCAGGCCTGTTGGGGAGAGGGTCCCAGACAGGGTCCTCTCAAAGGCACTTGACTTATCAAAGACTATAGATGTAAGTAGAATGACCGCCGGGGAGAAAGGAGATGTCGTTGAAGCTATACTGGCATATGCTTGGTCAAACCACTTAATATCTTTAGAAGAGGCGGCGGAGACTTTGTTCGTCAGGGTTGCGGCTATAAACTTCGAGAGCAGGTCCTGTGAGGCAGAAGGCGCTGCAAGAGCTTTTTCAGACCTTTTGAGGTTGGCAGTCAAGAGAATTAGAGAGGAAGGTTATGATGGAGAAGGGACGAGGGAAGAGGGAGACTAGGAGGGGGTATGTGGATTATATACAAGAGGGGGGTGGGGTAGTAGTATTATTTATATTCAGAGGGGGGTGGATAGACGCCATTGTGATGAAGAGGGGGCTCCAGGACCTTAGAGACTTAGTTAATTGGTTAAAAGAGACAGGGTATTTTGAGGAGATCTCGGGTATAGCGTTTGGCGAGGGGTTTAGGAAGGCGTTTGGAGGCAATATGGGCGAAAAATATTTGGAAATACCAGTAAAGAGCCCCTCTTCCCGAAACGTGGGTGACGCGAATGTTATAATAGAAGGGATCAGGCAGTGGTTAAGTAAAGAGCAGGAGTAGAGACCGATAAGTTAAAATCGCAGACCAAGGTTTGATGGGCGGGGAATTACTTTGAAGTTCTGCCCTAGCTGCAACAGTGTTCTTCTCCCGGATAGGAAGAGAGGAATCCTTGTCTGTAAAAAATGCGGGTACAAAGATGTCGGGGAGTGCGGGGAGCAGGGGTTCAAAGAGTCTATCAATATGCCGAAGGAGACTGTGATAGTAAAGCATTCTGACAGTTCCGAGGATAGGGTTTTGCCAGTAACGAAGGCAGAATGTAGGCGGTGTGGAAACATGGAGGCGTATTATTGGATGATGCAGACGAGGAGGGCGGATGAGGCACCAACAAGGTTTTACAGGTGCACCAAGTGCGGCCACACGTGGAGAGAGTATGAGTAGGTGGCTTGGGTAATCAAGAAGTAGTAGATCTTAAGTATTCGGATTTATTATAAAGGGTACCGGAGGTTGTTCTTGTGTTTAAAGCAGTACTTGCAGATAGTAGGATTTGGAGGAATATTATAGAGTCCATATCGACCCTTGTTGAGGAGGGGGTTTTCATCGCCGATCCGACCGGGATCAGATTGAGGGCGATGGACCCATCAAGAGTGGCAATGGTAGATATGGAACTGCCAAAAACATCATTCGAGTCATATGAGTGCGCCGAGGAGATGCCGATCGGGGTAAATTTTGACGATATGAAGAACATAATGAAAAGGGCAGGAGTCAACGAGAAGCTCGAGCTGGAGAAGCTGGAGAAGGAGGCGAGGCTGAAGATAAGGTTCAGGGGGAAGACCTCGAGGACGTTCTCTCTCCCATTACTTGACTTAGGGAAGGAGGAACTCTCGGTCCCCAGGATCTCATTCCTTGCGACAGTTAAGCTTCCAGCCGCAACCCTTATGGATGCTATCAAGGACGCAGAGGTAGTTAGTGACTTTGTTAAGATCACGGCGGAAGATGAGAAACTGAAGGTAACAGCGAGCGGGGACAGGGGGGAGGTCGAGGTGGAGATAACGAAGGACAGTGGAGAGCTCCTTTCAATAGAGCTGAAGGAGAATGCTCACGCGCTCTACAGCCTCACATATCTGAGCAAGATGATGGTCGCATCCGACCTCTCGGACATAGCGATACTCATGTTCTCTACAGACATGCCCCTTAGGCTTGACTTCAACCTTCCAAACGGTGGGAGGATCGTGTATTATCTGGCTCCCCGTATGGAAGCGGAGTAGAGGAACCTTTAACAACTTTTCCCTCGTTTTTATTGGATGAGAGAGATGCTAACAATAGACGATCTAGCAAAGTATCCTTTTTTGAGGAGGGCTTCTTCTTTTGTAGAGAGTTACGGTCTAACTTTCCAAGATTTAGCCAGCGAGGAGTATTCATACGTGGTGCAGAGGGCGGTGGAGAGGGTCAGGTGCGGAATTGAGGGAAGGTGGGCAGAGTTAAATGTTGTTGATCCAGAGACAGAGATCCTCGCATATCCCCTTGCGCTTGCATTCGTTTATGGGTTGAAGTCAGCATGGGTCGTAAGGAGGTTCGCTAACTCGGAGCAGAAGAGGTGTTTTGAACTCCTGAAGAATGAGGAGAAAGAGAAGATTGCGGAAGTGGGAAAGGACGGCTTTGATTGGGACTTAGAGGGTACTGAGCTTACGGTAAGCGGTGTCATGTTTGATTTCAGTCTCCCGGTCGAAAAATACTTGGAGGTCGCGCCGAGCTTTCATTCCCCGGATTGGAAACTCGTTAATAGGCATGTAACAGGGGGGAGGGTCTATCTTAAGCAGGTTGAGGTGGCAAGGCTGCTCTCAGAGGCTTTAAAGCTAAAGATTCTCAAGAAGGCAGAAGAAGAAGATATCAAGAAGTTCCAAATGCCGGAAAAGCTCTTGTTAAAACTTGAGGGGCTTGAAAAGCTAATCAAGGAGACCAAAATTTATGACGAGGACGCTATGGTGGAGGTCGTTGAAGAGGCTAAGCCCCCTTGCATCGTTGCGCTCCTAAAGGACTTGGCGGCTGGAAAGAGTCTATCGCATATGGCGAGGTTTACTGTGACCACATTTCTCATCAATACCGGAGAGAGCGTTGAAGATGTTCTAAAGCACTTTAGCAACGTGGCAGACTTTGATGAGGGAAAAGCGAGGTACCAAGTGGAGCATATAGCTGGTCTAATAGGCTCGAAGACAAAATATATGCCGCCAAAGTGTGATGTTTTGAGGTCCTTCGGCCTCTGTGTCGGTGGGGACGCGTATTGTAAAAAAGTGAGGCACCCCCTGCAGTATTATAAAATGAGGGCTAGGGAGATAAAGAGGAAGAAGGGATGGGAGAAGGGTGCATAGAGAGGTCGCTAGGGCATTCAAAGAATACTACCAAACATTGGACGTGGGCGAGCTGGATGTGAAGGGACTCCAAGAGAGGGAGATCGCGCTCATACCCCTTGGGCATGAGACAATGATAAGGCACATAGCCTTCCCTGACACGGTTGCCCTAAAGGAGTATCTCATGGAAAACGTGCCCGCGCACCTATACTACTCATCGGCTTATTACAGGGAGCCACAAGCTCCAGACATGAATAAGAAGGGGTGGAAGGGGGCAGATCTCATATTTGACGTGGATGCGGACCACATCCCCACGCTATGCAAGGTAGATCATGACACATGGACCTGCTTAGACTGCGCGGCGAAGGGGGCAGGCTTTCCTCCTGAGAGTTGCCCAAAATGCGGCATGAAGAGGATAGAGACCACCACTTGGGTCTGCGACAAGTGCCTTGAGGTCGCGAAGGAGGAGGTTTTCAAGCTGATTGATGAATACCTCATTCCGGACTTCGGGGTGAGCCTCAAGGAAGTGGAGGTCTGCTTCTCGGGGCATAGGGGCTATCACTTGCACGTCCAGACTGAGGATGTGAAGACGCTAACAACAGACGGCAGGAGGGAGATCGCCGACTATGTGAGGGGGGTTGGACTCGATCCCAAGCACCAAGGATTCAGGGTGATGAAGGACGGGTCGATAATCGGGCCAGACTTAAGGGATGGAGGGTGGAGAGGGAGGTTTGCGAAGTCTGTATACACCTACTTGAGTAGGTGTACTCTAGAGGATCTCAAGGCAGTCGTGGGTTCGGATGAGGTTGCCAACACCATCATGAGAAATAGGGAAAGGTTGTTGAGGGGGATAATGGCCAACCCCCCATCTTGGATGGGCCTGAGGGGGGTAGAACTAGGCAGGACAATAAGGATAGCCAAGGCTGCCATAAGAGACCTCCTGTGCAACATAGACGAGAGGGTGACCATAGACATCAAGAGGCTGATAAGGTACCCAAATACATTACATGGCAAGTCTGGACTCAAGGCCGCCAAGGTTTCCTACAGTGACTTGGAGAGCTTCGACCCCCTGAAGGATGCCGTCGTATTTAAGTCAGGCAGTATAAAAGTATATGTGAAAGAGGCTCCGCGAGTAAGGATAGGGGATTATGAGGTGGGACCGATGAGGGATGTCCAATTGGAGGTTCCTGAGGGTCTCGGGATATACCTTCTCTGTAAGGGTGCAGCAGAGTTGAGGGAATGAAATCATGTATAAGAGGATCCTCGAATTTTTAATTGGTGAGAGGGAGCAAAGGGATCTTCAGAGACCTCCGCCAGAGTTCATGAACCAAGTTGAGGCATATCTAGAGGGATTGAGCAAAGGGGAGAATGGTCTTCCTGAAAAGTTGAGGGAGATTGAAAAGGACCGGATCAGATGGATGATGGAGAGAATAAGGCTCATCAGGAGGGAGAAGATTTGTCGGATGGTATTGGAGGGGGCGCCTGTAGAAGGGGTACTATTTGAAGATGAGTTAGGTTTGTTGGGTCCGGCGAAGCAAGAGGACAAGGACGAAGGTGCGAAAAAGATATTAGTTAGGGTGCTCCGAGATGTTCCATCATTCGTAGGGGCAGATATGAGGACATATGGCCCCTATAAGGCAGAGGATGTCGTGCTGTTACCAGCACAGAACGCGGAGGCGCTGATAAATAGAGGTATAGCTATGATGATACAAAGGAAGGTGTGATAAAATGAAAGTCCCGAAGGAGATAAACACATATTGCCCTAGATGCAAGACGCACACTGCCCATTCTGTAACGCTTTACAAGAAGAGTAAGGAGAGAAGGCTTGCAGAGGGCACTAGGAGGTACGAGAGGAAGAAGAAGGGATACGGCAGCTCCAGGAAGCCTGTCCAAAAGAGGACTGCCAAGACCACAAAAAAGATGAGTTTGAAGTTGAAGTGCAAGAAGTGCGGTTACCAGAACCAGAGAAGAGGGATAAGGCTCAAGAAGCTTGAGATAGTATGAGGTGTTTTTGATTGAAGAGAAAAGAGATACTGACGCCAACTCCTAGGAGCAAGTTCCTCAGGGTCCAGTGTCCGGACTGCGGTAATGAGCAGACGGTATTTTCGAATGTGGCTACGAGGGTTAAGTGCAATATCTGCGGCAAAGACCTTGCTCTGCCAACTGGTGGCAAGAGCAGGATCCTATCGGACAAAGTGAAAGAGATAGCCTGATCACTCTATTGTGAGACGAAATTCTGCCATAAGGCTTTTAATTTTTCAGAACTCGGAGATCTAAGGCTAAAGGCACCCATTTATATAAGCGCTCATTTTATTATTCGTTAAAATGGTGATTAAGAATGGGGCTTAGGAAGAGGGAGTACCCAGAGATAGGGGAGTTCGTCATCGGTACAGCGGTCAAGATACAAGATCATGGTGCTTATGTAAATCTTGACGAGTTCAACAAAACTGGTTATATACCCATCGGCGAGATCGCATCCACGTGGGTTAAGAATATCAGAGACTACATTAAGGAAGGACAAAAGGTAGTGCTTAAGGTCATCCGTGTGGATGAGAAAAAGGGGCACATAGACCTCTCGCTTAAAAAAGTCACTGAGAGGGAGAAAAAGGAGAAGCTCATACAGTGGAAGAGAACAAAGAGGGCGGAGAAGATACTAGAAGAGGTTGCCTCATCGCTAAAGAAGGACTTTTCGGAGGCTGTTGAAAAAGTAGGAATTCCGCTAGAAGATCAGTTTGGAGATCTGTATACAGCCATGGAGGCAGCTGTGGCAGAAGGGTATCAGGCATTGGTGGATGCAGGCATCCCAGAAACTTGGGCAAAGGCTATTCAGGATGCAGCTAAGGAGCACATAGAGCCTCCAATGGTCCAGGTGACTGGAGTTCTGCAATTGAACTCGACAAAGCCCAAAGGAATCGAGGACATAAAGAGGGCGTTATTGGAAGGGGAAGAGAGGGCGCGCAATAAAGGAGGGAAGTTGGAGATAACTTATTTGGGAGCCCCTAGGTACAGGATTGAAGTCACAGCCAAAGATTATCGGACTGCTGAGGAGATCCTGAAGGAAACGGCTGAGACTATTATAGAGAGACTTGCCGAGGTGGGAGGATCCGGCACTTTCACAAGGTGATTTTATGAAGGGAATGATCAAGAAGTGCAGCGTCTGTGGTGAGTATACCTTAAGAGAGTACAAGTGCCCTTACTGTGGTGGAGCGCTAAGGAATCCGCACCCCGCAAGGTTCTCGCCTGACGACAAATACAGCAAGTACAGACTAGCCCTTAGTTTGTCCACCCGAAAAGAGAAATAGGTTGGAAGAAGGGCAGAAGCAATAACACTATTTAGGGCATCCGCAATAATATTTGCCTTACACTGACGCCCTTAATGGTTGAGAAAATCAAACTCTAATCAATTAAATTTAAATTAAAAATTTAAATTAAATTTAAAATCTAGTATTAATCTAATTTATTTGATTTTTAGTATTATAATTAAGGTGATAAACAATTAAGATGTTGTAAGTTTTGATTTTAGTTTTTTATCATTGCGGAGGGTAGTTGATCTTGTAGATCAATACCCACAAGTTGTTTGAATGGTAGACCAGTTCAAAGTGCTGTGGTGCAGTTATGTTCAATCCGAGCAGAGAGCTATATCCCTCTCTGAACGGGTAGAAGAGGAGCTGGTATAGGAGGGTCTCAGAGGCTTTTGGTCCAGCAGGGAGGGGGTAGCTTATCGTTGATGTTCCAGTGCTCAGAGGCACACCCTTAATGTAGTCAGAGGTGTTATAGCCAGCGATTGCCATCATTGCGGTGGATTTCTCAAAGTCGCCGATGACGGACCAAGGTGGGAGGCCTATAAGCGGATTGGTTGAGGCGAAGATCCAAGGCTCGTATACAACCACGTAGTCCACTTTCATTTTTCTAAAGATTTCGAGGGCGTAGGTCTCGTTGTTCAAGAATGCCTCTGCGATCAGTTTTATCTGTGTTCCGTTGGAGGTGGAGTTGTCGGCGATCACTGATTTGTTTGCGACCACGTTTATCCAGTAGCCATAGTCCCACCAACACCCAACAATGCTCTCGGGAGCGATGTTGGTGCGCATCCACTCTAGGGCATCCAACCAGTCATCAATCTCTGCGGCATATCCAGTTGAGGCTGAGACAATCATGGCAGGTCTGTTCGCGACCCTCAGATTCGAGTAGATAAGAGGTGTTGTGCCAGCCACTACTATGGCGATCAATATAATACCGTAGATCCGCCCTAGTTGGCGGGTGTGGGTTTTTTTGTCGGTCTCACTCTTCTTGGTTAAAGATACGTTGCTGAAGAGGTTGGCGAGGGCCAAGCCGCTGAGTATGGCGAGAGTGGGCGCGACGACTATTAAAAGCCGTACATAGGACCCAGCCCCCCAGACAGCCATTAGTGCAAAGAGCACCATGAATATGTCCTTGTACTTCATTCGCTTAAGAGCGAAGTATACCCCCACAGGTGCCAAGATCAGAAGGATGTGATAGTTTGAAAAGAATGTTGACCAGGTGGCGGGGAACTGCTCGCCCACAGTCCCGACTATTGGGGACGCCGCTCGTGAGAACGGGTTGACGAAGAAGAGGAACTTCCCTGCTATAGGACCCAAAACGCCGCTCAGTGTGACGGCACCAGCTATAGCAAGGATTCCAAGGACTGCGCCGATGGAGGCTTTCCTCCGCAAGTCCTTGTCTTGGATGAAGGATGTTGTGGACATCACGACGCATGTTATGAAGGCGGTCATTGGGACCACGGTGTATGGAGATATTGCCTCATCGACGCCGATGTTCGGAGCAAATGCCATACCCAACATCGTGATTGATGAGACGACCGTTATGGCTATGGACAGTTGCTTGTTCCACCTTCCAGTTAGGACCAGTATTATGGAATAGAGAGCCAAGAGGTTCAGAGGGTATAGGTAGGCACCCCAGCAGAGAGCCATGTAGGCGAGCGCTAGTCCAGAGATTATCGAATATGGGATGGTTCTCTTTTTTAGCGCCTTCATAAAGAATATGAGGGCAACGAACATGCCTAACAGTCCAGTAGCCTCAGTGTCGAAGAAGCCGATGCTGGTACGCTGTATGGAAGTGGGGTCAATTGCAAATATAAAGGATGCAAGAAGCCCAACTCCCCGACCTACCAGTTCTTTACCCAAAAGGAAGACCAAGAAGGTCAGTATTCCTCCGGAAATAACAGGGAAGAATGCCAAGGCTTCGTAAAGTGAGATATTGAAGCCCAAAGATTTCAGAAGGAGGTAGAAGGCGGCGCCCGTGAACGGCACACCCATTTGCGCCTGAGAAGGAACATCGGTCCCCCAAGGAGCCCATCTAGTCGGATCGAACCAAGAGAACCAGGCGGTAAAGCCATTCTCGACCACGTATTTTGCCCCTTTGTATTGTATGTAAGGGTCGAACTCGTCTAGGTATACGCCCCATTGAATTGGAAGGAGGCGAATGGCCACTGAGAGGGCGATTATTGATAGGAGTGTGGAATAAACGAGAATGTCGGTCTTCGTGATGCCCGTCCGCGATGGTAAATTTATACGCATAATAGTACCTCTACAAGACAAAATTCTTTCTGAAGAGAAACATTTAAACCCTATGGTTGATTTATGAAACTTTAATATTGAGCTTTAATAATGGTGCTGGTGGTAGTCACATGAGTGTGATCGGTGAGATCCCAAAGGACTACGATGCGAAGGGTTTTGAGAAGGAGATATTCGAGTTTTGGGAGAAGGAAAAGATCCCGGAAAAGGCTAGACTGAAGGGTAACCAGAAGTTTTACTTTCTTGATGGTCCACCATATGTGACAAACCCAATTCATGTTGGGACTGCGTGGAACAAGTCCCTGAAGGATGCCTACATAAGGTATTTCAAGATGAGGGGATATCAAGTAAGAGACCAGCCCGGTTTCGACATGCACGGACTTCCAATCGAGGTTATGGTTGAAAAGAAGCTCGGCATAAAAACAAAAAAAGAGATCGAGGCGCTTGGAATAGAGAACTTTGTTAATGCTTGCAAGAAATTTGCCCTTGAGAACTTGAAGGTGGCGACGTCCCAGTTCCAGAATTTGGGGGTTTGGATGGATTGGGATAGACCTTACAGGACTTTAGATAATAGTTACATCGAGTCGGTTTGGTGGCTAATAAAGAGGGCAGATGAGAGAGGGCTCTTGGAGAAAGGGAATAAAATAGTCCACTGGTGCCCAAGATGCGAGACCGTGTTAGCAGGTTATGAGGCGACCGACGAGTATAGGGAGGTTGAAGATGACTCGATCTACGTGAAATTTAGGCTAGAAGGAAAGGAGAAAGATTACATCGTAATATGGACCACCACGCCCTGGACTTTACCCGCAAACGTAGCGGTCATGGTGAACCCAGACTTCATGTATGCCAAGGTAAAGGTTGGGGACGAGACTTACATAGTGGCGGAAGATAGGGTGGGGGCAGTATTCATGGATGAGAAATACGAAGTCGTGGAAAGGATCCCTGGGAGCAAACTCAGTGGCTTGAGGTATGTCCCCCCACTTCTTGAAGAGGTCCCCAAGCAGAGGGAGCTCTCCCCAGCACACTTCGTAGTGCTGAGCGACCTTTATGTGACTCTTGAAGAAGGTACTGGATGCGTCCACACTGCCCCGGGGCATGGTGAGGAGGATCATGAGGTTGGAGAAGTTTATGGGCTTCCAGATTTCTGCCCAGTTGACGAAAGAGGAAGGTTCACAGCAGATGGGGGGAAGTATGCAGGCAAGGAGGTGAGGGGGGCCAACAAGGAGATCATTGATGATCTCAAAAGGAAAGGACTCCTACTAAAAATGGAAAAGACGAGGCATAGGTACCCGCACTGCTGGAGGTGTAAGACACCATTAATATTGAGGATTGCGAGTCAGTGGTTCATAAAGGTAACAGAAATAAAGGAGCGGATGCTTGAGGAGAACGAAAAGGTCGATTGGGTGCCCGAGTGGGCAGGGAAGGCAAGGTTCGGCAACTGGATAAAGAACGCAAAGGACTGGGTCATCTCAAGGCAGAGATATTGGGGCGTTCCGCTACCCATATGGGTCTGCGGCAAGTGTGGCAAGCATGATGTTATTGGATCATTCTCAGAGCTCAAAGAGAAGGCTATCGACAAAATTGGGGAGATCGACCTCCACAGACCGTGGGTGGACTACATAAAGATAAGGTGCACATGCGGGCATGAAATGGAAAGGGTTAATGATGTTGCAGATGTTTGGATGGACTCTGGTTCGGCATCGTTTGCATCGCTTCATTACCCATCCGAGCCCAAGGAGTGGGAGAAGTGGTGGCCAGTAGATATGATACTCGAGGGACATGACCAGACAAGAGGCTGGTTCTACACCCTGATGGTTTGCGGCATAATAGCGTTTGACTCTGTGCCCTACAGGAGGGTTTTGATGCATGGGTTCACAATAGATCAAGACGGCAGGGCGATGCACAAATCCCTTGGGAACGTGGTGTATCCTGAGGAGGTCATAGAAAAATACGGAAGGGACACCTTGAGGTGGTACGAGCTTGGGTGCACCACTTGGGAAGACCTTAAATTTACTTGGAAGAGTGTGGAGGAGACATCGAGATTCATGGGAATTCTTTGGAGTACTTTTTACTTTGCAAGTCTTTACATGAGTCTAGACAAGTTCTCCCCAGAAGAGTACAGCCTTAGCAAGGTCTCAGGATGGCTCAAGGATGAAGATAGGTGGATCCTTTCGAGGTTGGAGCGCCTCATAAAGAACGTGACCGAGTCGATGAATGGGTTGCGCGTTTTTGAGGCTGTTAGAGAGCTGGAGTACTTCATGAAGGAGGAACTAAGCAGATGGTACATTAAGCTGATCAGGAAGAGGACTTGGACTGAGACTGAGGACCCTGATAAGATAGCGGCCTACGCCACGCTTTATGAGGTTTTGTTCAATTATCTAAAGATGGTTGCACCAATAGCGCCATTCGTCTCAGAGAAGATATACCAAGGGATGTTCAGGACAAGGTCCGAGATGCCGATCAGCGTGCACATGCTTGAATGGCCCTCCTTTGACGACAAATGGCTTGCCCCCGAGCTCGAAGAGGAAATGCAGATAGTGAAGGAGATCATAGAGGCGTCTTACAGTGCAAGGCAGTCGGCCAGAATAAAGACAAGACAACCTTTGAGGAGACTGATGGTTGTCTCGAAGGACGAGAGCGTCATAAGGGCGATCTCGAGGCTCAAGAGGATTGTTCTAGATCAAGCAAATGTAAAGGAAGTTGAAGTACTCTCGCCAGATGAGGAGGAGAAGATGAAGGAGATCAAGTTAGTAGCTAACCCGTCTATCATCGGACCAATATTCAGAGGAAAGACCAAGACTGTGGCTGAGATAATAGATAGGATGGATGGTAGAGAAATCTTAAGAAACCTGAGAGAGGGCAAAGCTGTGATCTTCGAAGTTGATGGTGAGAAGTTTGAGCTCAAGAAGGAATACGTGACTGTTCAAGAAAGTGTGCCCGAGAATTACAAGGGCGCGGGCTTCAGGTTTGGCACTGTCTACATAGACACGACGAAGGACAAGGATCTAATGGCAGAAGGGTTGATGAGGGATGTCATAAGGAGGATCCAAGAGATGAGAAAGAGAGCTGCCCTGAAGGTGGATGCGTACATTAAGGTTTGGGTGGGTGTGCCCTCAGAAGAGGTCAAAGGGTTGATAATGGATAAAATAAAGGGGATCTCCACAGAGGTTAGGGCAAAGGAGATGTATGTTAGCATAGGAAGCATAGAGAGAGGAGCGTATAAGGACGAGTGGCAGATTGACGGGGAAGAGTTCTTCATAGGAATAGAGGAAGACTAGTGCCAAAAGATCTTGAAGAGTTAAGTTGAAAGCGACAAGGGCAATATGGAGGAGGATGCATTGAGAAGGGTCGGCTTTATAGTAAATCCCATTGCGGGTATGGGAGGGGCGGTGGGACTTAAGGGCACAGACGGTGATGAGATTTTAGAGAGAGCCGTCAAGTTGGGCGCGGAGAGAGTCTCGCTGAGGCGGGCGGAGGAGTTTTTGAGGGCACTTGGAGTAGTGGCGCAAACGATAGAGTTCTGGACTTGTCCAGATGGCATGGGCGAGGAGGCTTTTTTAAGGGCAGGGGTTAGGTGCACAGTGATCCCAGGAAGAAGGGGCAAGACGTGCGCGGAAGATACGAAGCAAGCTGCAAGGTATATGCTCGAGCACAACCTAGACATAATAGTCTTCTTTGGTGGGGACGGAACGGCCAGGGATATCTTAGATTCAGTGGATATGAAGATACCGGTGCTCGGCGTTCCTTCGGGTGTCAAGATGCAGAGTGGAGTTTTTGCGGTCACCCCTAGGGCGGCTGCCGAGCTACTAATAAAGTACCTATGGGATGAGGTGCCTCTGAAGGAGGCAGAGGTGGCTGATGTAGACGAAGAGGCTTTCAGGGAGGGCAGGCTCTCGGCAAGACTCTACGGGTACCTTCTAACACCATATGAGCCAGATTATATACAGGGGATGAAGGCCCCTACCCCAGTCAGGGACGATGTGGTAGAAAACATGAGGGCCATAGCGAGATGGGTTGTGGAGCATATGGAGGACAACACTGTTTACATACTTGGTCCAGGATCCACGGTCAAGGCCATTATGGAGAGGTTGGGACTCGAAAGTACATTATTGGGGGTGGATATTGTAGCCGACAGGAAATTGATCGAGAGGGATGTGGGCGAGAGAGAGATTCTTGAGGTGATAAGGGGACGAAGGGCACAGGTGATAGTCTCCCCCATAGGGAGGCAAGGGTTCATATTTGGAAGGGGCAATCAGCAGATAAGTGGAAGGGTGTTGAGGGTTGTCGGAAAGGAAAATGTCTTGGTGATCTCCACGAGGGAGAAGCTGGAGGGCATAGAGTATTTGAGAATCGATACTGGAGATCCTGAGGTCGATAGGCTATTCCAAGGTGGCTTGAAGGTCTTGGTGGATTATGGAGTCTTTAAGATGATGATGGTAAAATAGTGAGTTCAGGTCCTGAGGACCTGAGATATAGATCTTGGTTTTGAGTAGGACCTTAAAGTTCTCTGATAAAGTTTGCGTAACTTTCGGGCGTCATAAGGGAGTCTGTTCCGCCCTCGATCTTTACCTTGACCAACCAACCTTCGCCGTAAGGGTCCTTATTTATCAGCTCGGGCTTATCAAGCAGAGCAGAGTTGACTTCGAGGACGGTGCAATCAACGGGGGCGTATACCTCCGCGACGGCTTTTATGGACTCTAATGTGCATAGGACTTCTCCTTTTTTGAATTGGGATCCGACCTTCGGAAGTTCAGCATAAACCAGATCATGAAGGTTTCGCTGTGCGTAGTCGCTGATTCCAATGCGGGCAGGAGATTCTTTTATGGCGACCCATTCGTGGGTCTTAGAGTACATGAAGTCAGTGTTTATTATGTTCTCGCCAACCTTAATGTAGGAGGACATAACAAATAACCTCTATTGGTAATTGAGGTTGGATGTATAAAAATATAGATCATCTGGCAGATCATTTGCTGGTTCAGGTTCACTTCTGAAAGATCTTAAAGATTCCACGTTGTGCCCTTTCGTTAACATATATGTTGAGTTTTGTTGGATCAAAAGTAAGGAAAGCGGAACACTTTGGACATTTGGAGTCGTATTTATCCAAAATCTCGCGTGGAGAGATTAGCTCGCTGTCCTCGTAAAGGACAGATTTACATTGATGGCAGATAATTCTGATTGCCAAAATCTCACCTCATTTAAAGATCATTTGAGTGAAGGCTCCAATTGTAGATCCTTACAGTCATAAATTCGAGGGGGATAGATTTAGGTTTTTTGGATGTATAACGAATCGCCAGGTCACCAACGTGTGATTTTATCCTGCATATTCATTTCATGTTTCGGAATTTTTATTTTTGATGTCAGATCTTTTGGTAATGGAACCTGCCCAATTACGCTTAACCCCTTCCGCATCAAGGATTCTCTCCAGATCTCGTGCGCAAAGATAAGAAAGGGCTCAGCTTCCGTCAAGTCATTCTCGTCCCACTGACTTATGGAAAAAATCAGTAGCTCTATTATTGAGGAGGATTGTTTTGTATCTGAGAGTATGCAAAGCACAGTTCCCCTAGACACGACGTTCTCTCGAGAGATGGTGATATCAAAGGTGAGGCGTATCCTCCGACCGAATCCACCTACCATAAACATGAGTGTTCCGATTAGGATCGCTGTAGAATAAGGCAAAGGAGATACAGGTATGCTTAGAAAGTGCTCCACGGAGTATAAAACGCCTGACACTCCTGCTATCAGAAGGCCTGCGAGACCCACATACGCTCTGGAGAGCTCGGGATCGGTCCAAATGCGCTCAATGAAGGTTACATCGTAAAAGAGGGAGATGGTTAGGAGGAGGAGTTTTGCCCTGAGTCTCTGGATGAAAGACACATGAATTAATATTCAGGGACGTTTAATAAATTTTGAGTTTAGAAATGCCTTACCAGCTGATTATATGCGAGAAGCCAAGTGCCGCGATGAAGATAGCATATGCACTCGGAGGTAAGCATGTAAAGAGAGAGCGGCACAAGGGACTGCCGGTATTTTGGGTCGAGGCGGGGGGAAGGAGAGCGGCGGTGGTTCCAGCCCTTGGGCACCTCTACGGGGTAGAACAGAAATCGATCGGCTGGAGCTTCCCAATATTCGATTTAGAGTGGGCACCTCTTAAGGACCGCAGGAAGAGGATGTGGATAGAGGCGATTGCGGAGATGGCAAAAGGAGCGGACTCGTACGTCTGTGCTTGCGACTTCGATGTTGAGGGCAGCCTCATTGGATATACAATACTTAAGTATGCATGTGGAGGAGCGGACATTAGGGCTAGAAGGATGAAGTTTTCGACACTCACGAGGGAGGAGCTGAGGTCGGCGTATGAAAACTCGGAGGATCGGTTGGATTACGAAAGAGTCTTTGCTGGGAAAGTCCGTCACGAGATAGACTGGATATTTGGTGTCAATACTTCGAGAGCGCTAATGGATGCGCTGGGGAGTGTTGGTGGAGGTTTTGAGGTACTCAGTGCAGGGAGGGTGCAGAGCCCCACCTTATATGCACTCTACAAAAGGGAGATCGCGATTAATTTGCACGTTCCAGATCCATTCTGGTCGCTAAGTAGCGAGGTTGTAATAAGAGGGACCAGATATCCAGCCGAATACATGGTGAAGGAATTCTTCTCTAGGAAAGATGCCGAGAATGTTGCAGATCGTTGTAGGGGAAAGAGGGGTTATGTGAAGGAAGTGCGGATCAAGAGAAGGACGGTCCCGCCGCCTCCTCCCTTCAATTTAGGGGATCTGCAAAGAGAGGCTTACAGATTTTTCATGTATCCCCCTTCTAAGACTCAGAGGATAGCAGAGAGGCTCTACTTGAGCGCAGCGATATCTTATCCGAGGACCTCTAGTCAGAAGCTCCCTCACTCGCTGGGACTAAGCAGGATAATTGAGAAGTTAGGGAGGATAGAGAGGTACAGGGAAGTGGCGGACAGGATCTTGGAAAGGGGTATTTTGAAACCGAGGGAGGGAAAGTTTACGGACTTGGCGCATCCCGCCATTCATCCAACAGGGACCTTACCGAGCAGGATGGGTAGGGAAGAAAGCAAGTTGTACGATCTGATAGTGAGAAGGTTCTTTGCAACTTTTGGAGATTACGCAATTTTAGAGGAGAGAGAGGCGATAGTGGAGGTCAATGAGAGAGATTTGTTCAAGGTCAAAGTTATGGATCTTGTAGAGCCGGGCTGGACGGAGTATTATAGACCCTACCAATCATGGGGTAAGGTGGCGGAACAGAGGCAAAGGTTCAAGGCTAAGGATGAGGCAATCTTAGAGAGGATCGATGTTGAAGACAAGTTCACGCAACCTCCTGAGAGGTACACCGCCAGCAAACTCATATCGTACATGGAGAAACAAGGTTTGGGAACAAAATCAACCAGGGCCGAGATCATTGAAAACCTTTACAGGAGGGGCTATATCGAGGGCAGGGAGATCAGAGTAACAGATCTAGGATTTGCGGTTGTGGGCATATTGAAGAGGTTTTTCCCAGAGTTGGTCTCAGTTAGGATGACTAGTGCCCTTGAGGAGGAGATGGCGGAGATAGAGAGCGGAAAGAAAGATCAGGCGGAAGTGGTTTTGAAGGCCGTGGAAGCCATAAAACCAGTCTTCGAGAGGATAATAGCGAAGTATGAGGAGATCGGAGGAGAACTGCGAGAAGTCATGAAGCAGTTGAGAAGGAATGTATTAGGACCTTGCCCACGGTGCAGGAACGGCACCATGCGGGTCGTTCGTTCTAGGAAAACTGGAAAGAGATTCATTGGTTGTGACAATTACCCAAACCTATGTAATTTTTCTTGTTCGATACCACAAAAGGGGGAGGTCTCGATGAGTAAGGGCAATTGTGATTTTTGTGGGTTTCCAGTTATTGAGGTCAGGAATGGGTGGAAAAAGTGGAGGTTTTGCATAAATGATGATTGCCCCTCCAAGAAAAAATAGTTGTAAGGTCTGCGGTAGGCCCTCAGGAGGAGAGTTTTGCGATCTTCATTTAGAAGCCATTAGAAGGCTTAAGGAGCACTTCGAGATCTGGAAGGAGAGAAAAGGCATAGGTTGGAAAGATTACTTGATGGAGATTTCAAAGAACGAGAGAACTGGCGGCTGGGTAAAGGAGGCGGCAGACTATCTCATCAGAGAGAATCGATGAGGGATTTTAGGAGGGCGCTCTTTTCCGAGAGTTTAACCCAGAGTTCCTCTACGTAATTCTGGTTCTTCTTAAGCATTTCTCTTCTGGCGGAGATCATCCGCTCGATCTCCTTTGAGGCAGGACCACCAATAGTGGATCTTATGTTGATGTTGAATTCAGGGTCTATTGCGCTCTGGATGAGGCGGGTCTCCAACTTTTTACCCGTCTTTTTAGATATGAGTTCTGCGATCCTTTCAGGGGGCACTTCTGAAAGGGAGGAGGGGGAGAGCTCTTTAGTTATCTCCCCTACAACGCGGTGGGCTGTTCTAAAAGGCAATCCCAAGTGCCTCACGAGCATGTCGGCAAGCTCGGTAGCCACCGACGAGCCCTTTGCCACCGAAGACTTCATGCGCGCTTCGTTGAATCGCATCTTTGTAATCAAGTCAGCAAGGATCTTTAAAGATCTCTTCGAGACTTCGCAAGAATTCCAAAGGTGGGGGGTCAACTCCTGCATGTCCAAGTTGTAGGCGAGGGGAAGCGACTTCATTATCATGACCATTGAGACCAGATCACCGAGAACGTCTCCGCATTTCGCCCTCAAGACTTCGGCAGTCACAGGGTTCTTCTTCTGCGGCATAATGCTGCTTGTGGAGGAGTGATCGTCTGGCAGATCCACGTAGCCAAACTCGTTTGATGACCAGATGATAATCTCCTCTGCAATTCTGCTTACATCGACCATCATTATCGTGAGAGCGGAGACGGTCTCGATGGAGAAGTCCCTTGTTGAGACAGCGTCAAGTGTGTTCTCTACGAGTCCCTCGAATCCAAGATACTCGGCGAGTTTCAGGCGATCGATCGGATAGCCGGTGCCAGCAAGGGCTGCAGACCCCATGGGTGAGAGGTTCACCCGTTTGTAGCAGGATAGCAGGCGTGCCAAGTGCCTATCGAACTTGTCGAAATATGCGAGCAAGTGGTGCGATACAGAGATGGGTTGTGCATGCTGGAGGTGAGTGTACCCTGGCATCACTGTATTAATATGCGCCTGGCTCTTTTCCAACAAAGCGTATTGAAGGTCCAGCAAACATCCGCATATCTCGATTATGAATTTCCTAAGACGCATTCGGAGGGCTGTGGCTACTTGATCGTTCCTACTCTTCCCGGTATGGATCTTTCCGCCAATTTCCTCACCCACCCTCTTGATAAGCTCGTTCTCGACAACCATGTGAATATCTTCCATATCCGGAGGGATCTCCGAGATCTCGACCCCTTTGAGCGCGTTTGCCAAGAGCCTACCGTCTTCGCGACTGATTATGCCAGCCTGAACTAAGCAGAGGAGGTGGGCTAAATTTATCTCAACGACTTCGTCCGCTATATATATGTCATGTTTAGACGACGATGTAAAGTCTGCAACCTCTGGTGCCAAGTCGCCCGACAGGCGTCCGCCTCTGGTTATTTTCAAGGACTCTCACTTTTTCTTGACATCACTTTTCTGGATACTACTGTCTGGAGGCCCCAGAGTGGTACGAACCCCCTTGAAAGGGACTGATCGAAGGTTGAGGACGAGTCGTAAGTTGCAGTCTTGAAGTCGTACACAGAATATGGAGACTCTCTTCCCACCACCATGGCGGAGCCCTTGTATAGGCGTAGTCTGACTCTGCCTTCGACGCGCTCGTTTGTCTTGTTGATGAACGCTTCAAGGTCTTCCCTTAATGGATCCTCCCAAAGTCCCGCATATACCAAGAATGTCCATTTGTCATCAACGAGTTTCTTGAAGGAGAGCTCCCTTCTGTTCAGGACCAGTTTCTCCAGATCCTTGTGGGCTTCTATTATGGTCACCGCCGCTGGACACTCGTAGGTCTCCCTCGATTTTATGCCTACTATCCTGTCCTCCATATGATCTATCCTTCCAATCCCGTTCAAGCCAGCTATCTTATTGACGTATTGTATCAAGGCTACGGGATCCAAGGAATTGCCATCAACCTTGACCGGGACTCCATCTTTAAAGGTTATCTCGAGGAGGGTTGGCTCGTTTGGTGCCCTCTCCGGCGCAGTGGTCCACTCCCAGACATCTTCTTCTGGAGCGTTCCAAGGATTCTCTAGAGGGCCGCTTTCTATGGATCTCCCCCAAAGGTTCTGGTCTATGCTGTACTTCTTCGCGGCCTTCGAGACTGGAATTCCATGCTTGTTGGCATACTCTATCTCCTGATCCCTGCTCATACCCCAGTCCCTCGTAGGTGCCAAGACGGTCAGGGAGGGATCCAGTGCCTTTGCAGAGATCTCGATCCTCAGTTGGTCGTTTCCCTTACCTGTGCAGCCGTGTGCCACAGCGTCTGCGCCCTCGCGGTGTGCAACCTCGACAAGTTTTTTCGCAATGAGTGGTCTCCCTAAGGCGGTGGAGACGGGGTATTTCTCTTCGTACATGGCATTGGCCCTTATGGCAGGGAAGATGTAGTCCCTCGCGAACTCCTCTTTGGCATCGATGGTATAGTGTTTAACTGCGCCCACTCTGTACGCTTTTTCCTCTATGCTCTTAAAATCTTCTTGCTGACCCAAGTCCACGGTGAGTGTTATGATATCGGCATTATACTTCTCGTGTAGCCACTTTATGGCGACTGAGGTGTCAAGACCACCAGAATATGCAAGAACAATTTTGTTTACCAAAATCCTGTCCCTCTAAAATTTTTTTATTTTTTCAGGAAAAAAGGGTGATAGGCTTATCTAATAAACTTTTTCTTTAAGGCTTTCTAAATTTTTATTGGAATAAGCTAATTGGTACTTATTTAACAGTCCATTGTAAAACTCCTTGTTGAGGACGCAGCCAGGGTCAGGCGAGTTATAGTCCCCAGAGTAACAATAAGCCCTTGCCCTGCACCCTCCGCACACGTATCGATACTCGCAGACGCCGCAATGTTCCTTGAGCGTGTCACGCATCCTGAGCTCTTTGAATTCCCTCAGATCGGTCCAAAGTGCCTCCAAGTCGTCCTTGAAAATATTTCCAACGACCATGGGGAAGTATACGCAAGGAGTAATATCCCCATTAGGGTTCATTGCTATGTAGAAGCGCCCAGCCCCGCATCCGCCAATGAAGTCTGAAAGAGATTTGAGCTTGTCCGGAAGGTCGCTATTCAGGAAGTGTGTGGGGACTTTGGAGCAGCCAACCCCCTCGGTCTGGAGGGCAACCCTAGCGAACTGCGGAGCTGTGGACAGTACGCTCACCTTGCTGTTTTTGAGTTTTTCCCAGAGGAATTTAAGCAATTCCTCTCTTTCTTGGGGCGACAGATCGTTGGATATAATGAAGCGACCCCTCCCAGTGGGTATAAAGTTGTACATCATGAACCACTTTACGCCCAGAGACTCGCACAAATCTATTATTTGTGGGACTTCCTTGAGGTTGTAGTGTGTAACCGTTGTGGCGACGTTTACGAAAAAGCCCTCCGCCACCGCGTTCTTTATGCCCTGAACCGTTCTTTCGAACATGCCAGGGACGCCGCGGAATGTGTCGTGAGTCTCAGGGGTCGCACCATCGAGGCTTATCTGAAGGTACTCTACGCCTGCCGACCTGAGTTCTCTGCACCGCTCTTTGGTTAGCAGGACGCCATTTGTGGCTATGGCTGTATATATACCGTGTCCATTAGAATGTTTCACCAAGTCCAGAATATCCCTGCGTATGAGGGGTTCTCCGCCCGAGAAGGCAAGTATTACAACACCCCACTTTGCCAGCTTGTCTATGCAACTCTTTGCCTCTTCGGTCCCCATCTCATAGTAGTTAGAGCCGCCAGCGTCGGCGTAGCAATGTCTGCACCTTAGGTTACAGTTGTAGGTTATATTCCAAACGACCTGGAATGGCGCGCCAGGGACAAAGGGCTTTGTGAAGCCGAAGAGAGCCAGTCCCTTTATTACACTCATTAGCCCCCTCCGCCAGTATGGATCCTTGAACTTCGACTTCATCGCCTCCTCGGTAGCACCAAACGCATTGCCTCCAACCTTTAAGAGGGCAGAGACCGACTTCTCTGCCAACCGGCACTTCAGGCAGGCGTCATCCCTCAGACCCAAGTATAGCTCCAGTGCAACCTCCAGTCTTGATTTTTGGTCTTTATTGCAGTATGACGAAAGTCCCTTCAGTAATGCACGCGCGCCAGGAGCCTCAACAAACTGCCTTAGGAGCTGGATAGAAGTTACAGTCTCCAAGGCAAAGACCCCTAAAATTTTTTGAGCAAGTATATAGACTCATGGCTTGGATTTAAACCTTCTTTAGAGATGATGGTGCCAATTTTTTAAGACCCAAAACAACTGCAGCCGAGAGCGCAGCATTTGCCACAATCGATGCGGTTATCGCTGGAAGCATCGCGACCCACACCAGTCCGATGTTTGATATGAGTAAGGGGATCCATTCAGGCGACGCGTAAGCTGATGATGAGGTAATTTTTGAAAATATCGCGTATGCGCCAAGGAGTGTTGGGGAAAGGGTGGCGGCCGTGCCCAAGACCAAAGCGATCATGCCAGACGTGAAAATATAGCGAGAGATCTGACCCAATATGACTGCGTACAAGGGGCGCATCCTCTTGGATAGAGCGTTGGTGAAGACGGCCATTATGCCGTCGCCTATCCCTGCAGGGATCTCTAAGATTGCTTGACCAGTCCATAGTGATACGCCCAGACCTTTTATTATTCCGACTAGAAAACCAGCAAAACCTCCAGAGAGGACTGCTGAGAGTGAGACGGGGGTTGAGCCCAAGTTAGGGTTTCCGAGCGGGAATGAAACCTTTATTGAGCTCATAATTATTGATAGAGCACCCAATACTGCTATGTACGAAAGGAACGATGCACGGCTTCGATAAAGGCTCACAGATGAACATCCTCGCTTAGAATTGTAAGGCGATCTCTTATGTAGAGGATGACTTCAGAGAGGTTCTTCCTGTTATCAAACCTCGCCAGCAACGAAGCTAACTCCTCCCTAGGAAGATCCTTAAGCTCTTTGTAGGCTTTTATCATGTTTGGTACGGCGCGTACGATGTCGTCAACTATAGTTATATCTGCACTCTGAGCCGTTCTCGACAATGGGTTCAAGTCAATTGTTATTACGAACTTCCCCATCCTCTTCAAAGCCATAGTCCTATCGCCATCCTCTAACGGCACAAGCACCACATCGGCCGAGTAGATCCCACGAGGGTCGACGCGCCTTCTCTCGCTGAACAGCTCCGGAATTGTTGCACTAGCATTCTTCCCGACGCCCAAGATCTCCTCAGCCCCAGCCTTTAGTAGGACCGACTTTATGGCTTCCTCTCTCTTCCTCGTCCTGAAGAAGAGGTTTACTTCAAGGGGAGCTTTAATGGCTTTAGATAGACGGACTATTTCCCTCGGAACTAGAGCAGCGACATTTCCATTTACTGATATGACGGGGCGGGTTGCTAAGAGTAGAGAGGCAACTGCGGCCTTGGTTGCAAATATTGCAGGAGGTATGGTCGTTTCTCCAATTAGATAGTCAAAAGCTTCTCCCCTGCCATGAGCAATCAGCCCAGCCTTTGCGAGTATCCCTTTCTCCTCTGCTCTGATAATAGCCTCTCTCTTTTTGAGGGAGTGCGCTCTTACGTGATTTCTTGGTATTTTCAAATGGATTCCCATCATTGGGCACCTCCAGAGGATATTTTGGTGATAATTATCGGCAGGCCGCTCGAAGCTTCATGTATTAGAAGAGGGAGGTCCCTTCTGGTTGGTTCCTTAGAGACCCCCCCGAGAATCTTGTCGAAATCATCCTCATGAATTAGACCGTAAACAAGACCTTTTTTGAGCGAAACGAGCTTTATTCCGAGCGACTCGTACTTTTTCAATACTTTTGCCATTTCCATATCGATTGACCATATTTTCTCCCAGAAGACCCTTGAAAGGTTTATGAGGGATTCCATAGTTGGAGATTTCATGAAGTATGACATCGCTAGTTCGCCTTGTTCGTTTATCTTGGCAAAGTGATCCGAGATCATCTTATTTGTTGATATGGGCTTGACTGGGGTTGTGATTATCAGAAATTCTTCACCATTATGCAATCTTTGAACCCTTCCCACTGTGGGAGCTCCAGGAACAAGCCTGATCTCGAACCCACCAACCATTTGGGCAGACACGTCCCCAAGTCCAGTGAGGTTCTCAACTTCTGCTAAGTGGGCGATCTCCCCAACCTTATCTCTTGGCATAGGGGAGCCTAGAGCTTTGTTCAAAGCCAAGGCAAGGCTGAGGGCAGATGCCCCGCTTACTCCATAGCCGTAATTTAGGGGTAGAAGAGATCTTTGCTCTGCTACGACTGATAGTTTTGCGTTCGGGCCAAAGAACCTTCGAAGGACAGACATGGAGACTTTAGAGTTGCTGAGGGGCATACCGTTCCAGAGCATTGTGAACTCGGCCTTGTCGCTCTTCCTGATGGTTACCCGAGTGTTTACACCAGCCTCCAAACATATACCAGCACCTTTGGAGCCAGTGAATATAGGATCTTCAGAGAGATGAATGGTGAAAAATCCAGTAATATGTCCAGGGGCGTATGCTTCCCCGAAGTGTATGTTTGAACTTAGTAATGATTCATTTTGTAAATACGCTTGTGTCTCCATTTCATCCTCTCCTCTGTAGATATAAGTCGAGCACCCTTCTTGCGATCTCCCGCTTTTGGGAAAGCGGTATGTGAATGACCAAACCTTTTTCATCGACCACATATACTTCGTCGGTATCCGCCATAAATCCAGTCACTGGACTGGACAGGTCGTTCGCAACTATCAGATCCATGCCAGATTCTAGGAGCCTACGCCTCGCTCTTGAGACGAGCTCCTCACGCGGTAACCCATATTCTGCCTTGAAACCAATTATGAACAGCTCTTTGGATTTTGCCCGCGCAGCATCAACTACCTTCGGCAAGGGCTTCAATGTTAGCGTTAGTTGGGAGGAGCTCGAGATCTTTCCTTCAAATCTTTCAACAATTGTAAAGTCGAGCGGGGCGGCAGCCATTATAAAAAGGTCGTGTTTTTCTTGGGAAAGAACTTCATTAACAGCCTCTAGCATCTCTTCTGTCGTCTTAACGGGAATTACACTGACACTCTTTGGGGGCTGGAGATCTGTGGGACCAGATATGAGGGTGACCCTTGCGCCCCTCGCTGCGGCCTCATAAGCAAACGCGTAACCCATCTTTCCAGAACTTGAGTTTGTGAGGTACCGGATGGAGTCCATATAGGACCTTGTAGGACCTGCAGTCACTATGACAGAAATTCCAGCCATGTCCTTTTTGGAGAGGGCTGCCACAACCTCCTCAACAATCACAGATATTTCAGGGAATTTTGCCTTGTCTTCAACCACATCTGGCGAAATGACCTTTATACCTAAAGATGAGAGCTTCTTAAGGTTCTCTGACACAAGAGGGTGGCGGTACATGCTGCCGTGCATCGCTGGTAGAATCATCAGGGGGATCCCAGAGCCTATTGCGGTTGTTGCTAAAGATGTGACTGGGGTGTCGTCTATTCCGGCCGCTATCTTGCCAATGGTGTTTGCGGTGGCAGGGGCTATCAGGACAAGGTCTACCCCACCCTTGCGCCCCAAAAGCACATGTTCAATTTTACCTGTAAGTTCGGTAACCACGGGGTTTCCTGTCGCCCATTCCAATAGGCTGGGAGATATCAATTTTTGAGATGACGGCGACATTACGGCGAAGACCTCTGCCCCATTCCGCATCAACTCTCTGGCGAGTTCGGGCGCTTTTATGGCTGCAACACTGCCACAAACACATAGTGCGATCTTTTTCCCTTCGAGCAGCCTGCTCTTTGTAAACATTATGTCTTTTGAGGGATGAGTCATATCAATTCAATTTTGAAGAATGAACCGAGACTTATGTAATTTATGTTAGTAAAAAGCATAAAATGTGTTTTTCAAATTTTATACATACATTACATATAATAAGGACCGTTAAAATAATAAAGGAAAGGAAGGAAAGATGATAGAAGCATAGTCAGGTGAACCTAGTGTTCGAGAGTCTCTTCAACAGAAAGGTTTTGGCAGTCTTGGGGACGTTGTTCATGATATTCCTCACGAGTGGTGGGGTTTATCTTATAATAATGCAGCCAGGTGGAGCTGTCCAAACGGGCACCGGGACCAGTTTTATGGCAAGGTCTAGCACGAGTCAGACCTCTACAGAATTCTTTGCGTCGTTCTTCTTGACACTTATAGGGGTCGCAGGGTTTATCTTCTTAGAAGAGGCGTTGAGGAAGACTTTCGATTTAAGCGGCGCTAGGATGAAGTATTTGATTGCAGTTGTCTTAGTGCTGATATCCTTGGGGCTCATGGAATATTTGCTTTGGGCAAAGTTCCATTGAGGGTGTTTACAGGGGTCGAGTCATTAACATATGCCATTCAATGCAAGAAAGCTACCAAGGATGGGATTTTAGCTTTAATAAGTAAGCAATGAAGTTTGCGATTAGATGAATCGGCGGGGTAACTAGAACAAGAAAAAGGAATTGCTCAAGCGTTACTGGATATATTATAGATATGAAGGCCAAGGCACCAACTACGAAGTCTAGCTGATCGAGTATGGGTGCAGGATGACCCCTTGGCATACCTAGCCGTCTCTTGATAAATGCTCCAATGAGGTCCCCGATTAACGCCCCTAGGGATAGAAGAAAGGAGTGAAGAGGATAACCAAATGCCGCTCCTAGGAGAGTTCCACAGAATAGACCAGAAAGAAAACCCTCTATTGTTTTGCCGTCCCCGAAAACCCTCCTACCATCGATAAAGGTCTTACCTCGGTCTATTGGTTTTTTACCTTTCAGTATTACTGGAATTGAGTTTGCGACATAGGCAGGAGAGATCAGTATGAAGGATGAGAGGACAAGGTTAAAGAGATCGACCATTGTTATGCCCCGCTTAATCCGGTAATTCCCTCCGAGCTGATCCTGAGGACGCAATCCTTTGCTGGAGGGGGTTTTATAATGATTGCCCGCCTTACTTCGCTCCGCAGTCTTTCTAGGCGGATTATCCGATCGCACCAATATGTAAGGATTTGGGCAGCGACTGGTTGAATCTCGTTTTCCTCCGGCTGGCTAGTCACATCGCTTGTTATCAGGGTGGCGAATTGCCTCCTCGTGGATAAGTCCTTTAACAT
>JARXPE010000001.1 GCA_029887795.1 Thermoproteota archaeon | reverse complement strand
GGTACCCAGATCCTAAACAAAGACATTCTGGTATTCTCCGCAAAGGTCGTCGGTATATCGCAGGGGCGAATCATAGAGCTCTCTAAGGTCGCCCCGTCTGATAAGGCGAAAGCGCTTGCTGCCCTTTACAATCTTGACCCATCCTTCGTGGAGGTGGTTTTACGGGAATCCGATGCAGTGCTGGGCGGAGTGGAGTACGCCCTTCTCACAATCAAGAAGAACGTGGTAATCGCCAATGGCGGAGTGGATCAGTCCAACGCACCTCCCGGCTGTGTAGCCCTTTGGCCCGAAGACCCCCAAAGCTCAGCCGAAGACCTGAGGAGGCGCTTCAAGGAGAGGGGGCTAGATATAAGCGTTCTGATAACAGACAGTAGGACCCTGCCCATGAGGATGGGAAACAGCTCAGTGGCGCTAGGCGTGTCGGGCTTTAGGCCCATCGAGGACCTCAGGGGTCGGAAGGACCTCTACGGGAGAGCCATGAGAGTCAAGCGTCTAGCTGTGGCCGACAACATTGCATCCGCCGCTCAACTGGTCATGGGCGAGACCTCTGAGCAGACTCCAGTTGCCGTTGTTAGAGGTGCCCCTGTCCAGTACGGAGAGGGTTTCAGTATAGAAGAAGCGATCATTCCTATGGACGAGTGCCTTATAATGCACATCCTCGGAAAGCGATTGCCGTGCAAAAATTAAACCTATTTACTGATTCTCACATCATTTTACAGAAACATTTAATTATACTATTTAAACCATAAAAATAATATTAGGGGGCTTAAATTTGTCCTACGATCTTGACGAATTGGATAGGATGATCCTCAACCAGCTTCAGGCAAACGCAAGGACCCCATTCTCAAAAATAGCCAAGGAATCTGGCGTCAGCGAGGCGACAGTCTTCCTTAGGGTTAGGCGCCTCCAGCAGACCGGAGTAATAAAGGCTTTTAGGGCGATCGTATCCCCGCCACACGTTGGCAGGAGCCTTTCAGCATTTATTCTCGTAAAGGCTGATCCAAGAAAGTATTCTGATGTCCTAAATGTCGTTAAGAACCTAAATGAGGTAACGGAGGCATATGACGTCACGGGACCGTACTACCTCATCTTGAGGGTCGATGTGGCAGACAAAGAATCGCTGGCAAAAGTTATCGACCTGATAGGGTCTGTCGAGGGTGTCTCCAGCACGGAGACTGCCATCGTCCTAAAAGAAGTCAAAGAGAACGTCGGTCTCAAAGTGTAGTCGATACATCATCCTATATAACCCACAGTCTATAACATACCGTCGACAGAAATAAAACCCTCCCCTCCCAAACTTTAAACTATGGCAAACGAGGCTATATCCCTCGTCCTTTTTGGTACATTCCTAATAATCGCAGGTCTTATGCTGCTCGCTCTAAGAAACAAGGAGAAGGTCGAGGGCGGAGCCCTAATCATGATCGGTCCGATACCTATAGTCCTTGGCAGCAGCGCACGGGTCGTAAAAGCCCTCATTATACTTGGATTCGCTATCTTTCTGATAATGTTCTTCGCGATGGTGATATGAGATGAATCTCGCCGACAAGTTTGCCCTCCTACTCATAATAGCGGGCGTTTCCATAATCATCCTTGGGATCGCCCTTACGCTCCCGAATTTTCAACAAATCTCAGTCACAGGCGGTGCGGTAATCTTCATCGGACCCATCCCTATCTTCCTAGGCTGGGGCGCCCCGTCAGAGATCATTTTTCTGCTCATATTGCTCATGTTGGTGCTGACTGTAATGGGCTTTTTCCTTTTCAGGTCTGCCCGAAGGTCTTGATTCTTAGATAAAAATTCTAATTCTTTCTTAATCCTGATCTAGTGCTGAGTATGAATTGGAAGGGCATTCGGTAGCTATTGGATTTTAGCGACCTACTGCGTCTTGAACTCCTTTCCACATTTAGGACACTTTGCGTATCCGCAATCCCCAAAAGTTGCCTGCCCGCAGCCCGAACACGCAAATGCCCTAGAGTAGGTCAGACTGAACCTGCTTCCGCAGTAAGGGCAGATTAACATTCTGCTCATGGTTACCCCAGAGATTATTTGACGGAGAGGTTATAAATCTGTCTGTGATCCATCAAGATTGGTGCTTATATTGGAGAAACCTGTTCCCATAGTCCTTAAGGCCGACGAAGATGAGGTCTTGGACATAGAGCTGGAAGAAGACTTCATAAAGGCAAACGAGAGGATGGCTGAACTGAACAGAAAGACATTCGACCACTATGGAGTGACGGTTATCGACTTCATGGGATCCATTGGCTCTGGAAAGACCTCGATTATAGAGAGGCTTGTTCAGTCTTTGAAGGACAAATACAAGATTGGCGTGATCGCAGGGGATACCTCCACATCAATCGATGCTGAAAGGGTTGGAAGACATGGGGTCCCCTCCATACAGGTAAACACAGGTAGGGAGTGCCACTTAGATGCCCCGTTGGTTAGAAAGGCTTCGAAGAAACTACTCAGACAGGGCGTAAACCTCATCCTGATCGAGAATGTTGGTAACCTAATATGCCCCGCCGAGTTTCCGCTGGGCGCCCATAAGAGGGTCGTTGTGGTGAGCGTCACCGAGGGCGAGTACATGATAAAGAAGAAGCAGGACATCTTCAGGGTCGCTGATGTCGGAGTGATCAATAAAAAGGATATGGCTCCTTATATGGGCATAGATGTCCAAGGGCTCGTTAAAGACGCTCTAGATGCCAACCCAAAGATTAAGGTTGTAGTCACAAGCGCTAGGACCGGAGAAGGTATTGATGAACTTGTCTCCGCATTGGGTCTTTGACCGAAGCATCTCCAAAATCTCAACGGAAAATTTTCCAGTTTTTAGAAATTAACCTTGCCCTCGTAAAGCCGATTAATTTTTCACCACGCCCCATTCCGAAAAAATTGAATATCTTTTGACCATCAAAGGCTAATACGGGTTTATGAATA
Organism: Thermoproteota archaeon; assembly: GCA_029887795.1. Classification (GTDB taxonomy): domain Archaea; phylum Thermoproteota; class Methanomethylicia; order Methanomethylicales; family Methanomethylicaceae; genus WYZ-LMO10. Next base: position 195,930 of record JARXPE010000001.1, on the reverse strand, counting down.
TAAAAGTAGGCGATAAAGATAAGGATTTTAAGTATCGCATGTGCTTCTAATTATGGCGGATGAAGTAACGATGGTCTCTTGAGCTTCAAAGGCTGTGAGAGGCTGATGGGCGGACTGACGCCAAATCACGAATTAAAAATGGCGAATTTACTAACTAATCAATCTGAAAATTCTATTGCCCTCAAAACCCTTTAGATAAAGATATATACTGCCCTCTTGTTTTACGCAAGTTGACAAGGGAGGATCTACATTGCTTAAGAAAGTACTTATCGCAAATAGAGGCGAAATTGCCCTTAGAGTTATAAGGGCATGTACAGAGCTTGGCGTAAAGACGGTGGCAGTTTACTCCGAGGCCGACGCTAACGCAAAGTTCGTCTATTATGCAGACGAAGCCCACCTTCTCGGTCCCGGACCTGCTGCCCAAAGTTACCTCAAAATGGAGAAAATAATTGAGATCGCTAAGAAGACAGGTGCTGAGGGCATACACCCCGGCTACGGGTTCTTGGCGCAGAACGCAAAATTTGTGAGGATGTGCGAGGAGGCCGGAATAGAGTTCATCGGTCCGAAGGCAAAGGCGCAGGAACTTTTAGGCGACAAACTTGGTGCTAGGCGGACAATGAAGAAGGCTGGAATACCCATCGTGCCAGGTGCCCTAGATGCTGTGCAGGACGACAAAGATGCCCTCCAGGTGGCTGAGGAAGCTGGATACCCCGTAATGGTCAAGCCAGCGGGAGGCGGTGGCGGCATTGGTATGCAGGTCTGCAGGAGCAAAGAGGAACTAATAGAGGCTATCAAGAAGGCGCAGAGACTCGCAGCCTCCGCTTTCTCAAGACCTGAGGTCTACATAGAAAAGTACGTTGAGAAGCCGAGGCACATCGAGATCCAGATACTTGCCGACAAGAAAGGGGACGTGATATACCTAGGAGAGAGGGAATGCTCCATCCAGAGGAGGCACCAAAAACTGATCGAGGAAGCCCCCTCCCCAGTCATGTATGAGGACCCAGACCTGAGGAGGAGGATGGGCGAGACTGCGGTGAAAGTTGCCAAAGTTGCAGGCTACGAAAACGCCGGAACATGTGAATTTCTATACTCAGAAAAGGACCACGCCTTCTACTTCTTGGAGGTCAACAGCAGGCTCCAAGTCGAGCACCCAGTCACAGAGCTCGTCACTGGCATAGACATTGTCAAGGAGCAGCTCAAGATCGCCTCGGGCGAGCCGCTTTCCATCAAGCAAGAGGATGTCCAGATACGCGGGCATGCCATGGAGTGCCGTATAAACGCCGAAGACCCACTCAACAACTTCGTTCCTTCCATTGGTCTCATAACCAACTACATCGAGCCTGGCGGTCCGGGTGTTAGGGTCGACAGCGGCATATACGCTGGCTACACTATCCCTCCATTCTACGACTCTCTGGTTGTTAAACTCCTAACATGGGGCAACGACCGGAACGAGTGCATCGCGAGGATGAAACGCGCCTTGGACGAGTTCGTCATAGAGGGCATCCAGACCGTGATCCCATTCCACAAGGTAGTAATGAATGACGAGGAGTTCATAAAAGGTCACATCAACACCGAGTTCATACAGGACAGGAATATACTGGAAAAGGTCAAGCTACAGTACGATCAGGACGAGGCCTGGAGGAAGAGCAAGGCAAACATACTCAGCAAGATACAGCCCCAAAAAACGGAAGAGGCACCACAGCCTCAGGCTGGAGCGGCAGTCACGGATAAGAAGACAGTCGCTCTCGCAGCTGCCATAGCCTCGTATATCCAGAGCAAGCCCATGCGACAGCCCGTCTCAAGCGGGTGGGTTCTGTCTGGCAGATTAAGAAGTGCAAGGTGATTTGAATGTCCAAGATCAACAAGTTCCAGCTCAACATAGGCAACGTGAAGTATGATATCAACATCGAGGAGAAGGCATACGGCCTCTACGATGTAAAGGTCAACGATGAGACCTTCAAGATTAGCATTGCTGATCTCCTCTCGCCGTCTCTACAAGCAACGGCTGCCGCAGGTGCCCCTGGAGCCGTGGCTGGAATACCCGGAGCGACAGCCGCCGTGGGTGGCACAATAAAGGCTGCCATGCCTGGCACGGTCATGACTTTAAAGGTCAAGGTAGGCGACACTGTCAAGGAGGGAGACGTAATCCTCACACTGGAGACCATGAAGATGGAGAACCCGATCAAGTCAAATAGGGCTGGCACAGTAAAGGAGATCAAGGTCCAGCCGGGTAAGTTCGTAAATGTTGGAGATCCGCTGGTAGTAATAGAATAGAAATATGGGGTAGAGGATGAGTTATTATGGCTACATCTCTGGTTGATAAATTCAAGGAACTGAACGAACTTAAAGAGAAGGCAAAACTAGGTGGCGGAACAGAAGCCATAGAGAAGCAACACAAGGCTGGGAAGCTAACCGCGAGGGAGAGGATTGAGAAGCTCCTCGACCCGGGCAGCTTCGTCGAGGTCGATCAGTTCGTGGTTCATAGGTGCTACGACTTCGATATGGACAAGAAACGCGTCCTTGGAGACGCCGTTGTCACGGGATACGGTACGATAAACGGCAGGACCGTATTCGTATACTCGCAAGACTTCACATTCGTAGGTGGCTCGCTGAGCGAGATGCATGCAAAGAAGATCTCAAAGATCCAAGATATGGCACTGAAAGCCGGTGCCCCTCTTATAGGGCTCAATGACTCCGGAGGTGCAAGGATACAAGAGGGCATAAATTCGTTGGCGGGCTACGGCGAGATCTTTTACAGGAACGTCATGGCGTCTGGAGTCATACCTCAAATCATAGCCATCATGGGTCCCTGCGCAGGAGGCGCGGTCTACTCTCCAGCACTGGCTGACTTCATATTTATGGTCAGAAAGACGAGCTACATGTTCATAACTGGTCCCAAGGTCGTTAAGGCAGCTATAGGTGAGGACGTGACATTCGAGACACTGGGTGGCGCAGACGCACACGCGAAACTCAGCGGAGTCGCTCACTTTGCTGCTGACAACGACGAAGAGTGCATAAAACTGATAAAGCAACTCCTTACCTATCTCCCCTCAAACAACATGGATGACCCCCCGATCTTGGAGTGCGCAGATCCTCCGGACAGGATGGATGAGGAGCTAAACGAGGTCGTCCCTGCAGATCCAAAGAAACCATACGATGTTCACGATGTAATCAATCACGTCTTCGACAAGGGGTCATTCTTTGAGGTTCACGCCCAGTTCGCTCCAAATGCCGTCGTAGGTTTTGCAAGACTAAACGGCAGATCCGTCGGGGTAGTGGCGAACCAGCCCTTGGTTTACGCTGGATGCCTCGACATAGACTCTTCCGACAAGATAGCGAGGTTCGTTAGGACCTGCGACGCCTTCAACATACCTCTCGTGACATTTGTCGATGTTCCAGGATACCTGCCTGGCACAAAGCAGGAGCACGGAGGAGTCATCAGGCACGGCGCAAAGGTCATCTATGCGTACTCAGAGGCTACCGTTCCAAAGCTTACCGTAATCATGAGGAAGGCGTATGGTGGTGGCTACATCGCTATGTGCAGCAGGCACCTTGGCGCCGACGTAGTCTTCGCATGGCCGACCGCAGAGATCGCAGTCATGGGTCCAGAGGGTGCTGTCGAGATCATACACAGGAACGAGCTAATGAAGGCAAAGACGCCGGAGGAGGTCAAGGAGATAACAAACAGACTAGTTGCTGAATACAGGAACAAATTTGCCAACCCATACATTGCCGCCAATATGGGATACGTCGATGCCGTTATAATACCAAAGGAGACCCGCCCGATGCTAATCAAGGCACTCGAAGCTCTGATGACCAAACGCGAGATTCAGCCAAGACCCCCGAAGCGCCATGGAAACATACCCGCCTAACCTTTTTCTACTTCTCCTTTTTTATGATCAAAAGAATTTTTCCTTAACCATAATCATTGATCTTTTTTAAGTGCTGAAGATGAATTCCTTCAATTCGTATGGTTTTATTCTCTATTCAATAACTATCACGTTTTTTCTTAACTTTTTTATATATCTGATTTATAAAATATATCCCGTTGGGGTAAATCCTCTTGCTCGCCCGTGCTAGAATAACGATCTACGGAATAGTTCAAGGAGTGGGCTTTAGGTACTTCACCCTGAGAATAGCCAAGAAATTGGGTCTAGTTGGATACGTCCAAAACCTGAACAATGGCAGCGTCGAGATCACTGCGGAGGGCGAAAAACAGAGCATAATGAAGCTCATAGAAGAGGTAAGAATAGGTCCTCCGGGTGCATCTGTTGACAATCTTAAAATAATATGGGAGGCACCAAAGGGGGATTACAGAGATTTTGTCATACTCAGATAGCAGCAATTCCAAACTCCGATGTTGCAAATGTACCTCTTTTTTCAACATAAATTTATGGTAATACCTATTCCCGCAAAGGTATCATCCACGTAATTCGCAAAAGCAAACATTTCCGATCGCTGAATTATAAAATTATAAATCATTATGGATAAACCAAAATTATTTTATAACATTAAAAGCATTCCTACATTGTCTGGTGTTGCAAATGACATCATCAAAATACGTCATTCCGTTTGAGTCTCTCAGGAAAACTGATGTTGGTATTGTGGGTGGCAAGAACGCGAATCTTGGGGAGCTGATCTCCATTGGTATACCTGTGCCCCCCGGCTTTGCCATAACCGCCGAAGCTTACAAGTTGCACATCGACGAGAACAAACTGGCTCAAAAGATCTTCGACCTCCTTTCCAAGGTCGACGTTCTTGACAGCGCATCATTGGAGTCCACGTCATCCAAAATTAGGGAGATGATCGAGTCCGCGGAGATCCCCGAAGTGCTGAAATCGGACATAATTGGCGCTTACAAGGTGCTCGGGGAGAAACTCGGGAAGAAGAACCCAGCTGTTGCCGTCAGGAGCAGTGCCACTGCAGAAGACCTTCCAAACGCAAGCTTTGCAGGTCAGCAAGACACCTTCCTCTTCGTAGAGGGGGAGTCTGCCCTGCTGAAATATGTAAAGAAATGCTTCTCTTCCCTATACACCCCTAGGGCCATAGCATACCGTAAGGCCAAGGGGTTTGAAGACAGTAGGGTCTACCTGAGTGTGGGCGTACAGAAGATGGTGAATAGCAAGGCCGCTGGCGTCATATTCACCTTGGATCCTGCCACTGGAAACAAGGACATCATAGTCATTGAAGGGACATTCGGCGTCGGAGAGACCATCGTGCAAGGCAGAGTTAGACCTGATCAATTCACAGTCGACAAAAAGAACCTTACCATACTGAAAGAATCGATCTCACAAAAATCACGGATGTCTGTGAGATCGCCAGCCGAGGGAGGGGGCGGATTCATCAAGGAGATCCCAGTTCCTGAGAACATGCGGGAGTCGCCCTGCATAACTAGGGATCAGGTGATCATGCTAGCAAGGTATGCAATTGAAATCGAGAAACACTACGGCATACCCATGGACATAGAGTGGGCACTTGATGAGGATGACAACCGTCTCTACATCGTTCAAGCTAGACCAGAGACGGTCTGGTCTCAGAAAGAGAAGGCTAAGGAGGAGGGCCCGTCTATTAAAGGGGAGAAGAAGCGCCTCCTTCGTGGTCTCCCTGCTGCACCCGGCATAGTTTCGGGAAAAGCCAGGGTTATTGTGGATGTTAAGGATATCGGGCAGTTCCAAACTGGCGAGATCTTGGTCACCCACATGACTTCCCCTGACTGGGCTCCTGCCATGAGGAAGGCAAGGGCAATCGTTACCAACAGCGGCGGCATAACTTGCCACGCCGCAATCGTAAGCCGCGAGCTGGGCATTCCTTGCATAGTCGGCACCGTGAACGCTACATCCGTGATAAAGACGGGACAAGTTATAACAGTCGACGCCACCCACGGCATAGTTTATGACGGGGATCTACTGGCGGCGGAGGAGAAGAAAGAGGCTGCTCCCGTCGCAATCAATATGACAGGGATTTACCCACCAACAGGGACAAAGATATACATGAACTTGGGAGAACCTGCGATGATAGACAAGTACAAGGATCTCCCGTTCGACGGCATAGGTCTAATGCGTATCGAGTTCATAATTGCCGACATTATAGGCGAGCACCCGCTCTACCTCATCGAGAAGCACGAGGAGGAGCGTTTCATAGATAAGCTAGCCAGCGGAATCGCATGGGTAGCCCGAAACATTTATCCAAGACCTGTCGTCGTGAGGTTCAGCGACTTCAAGACTAATGAGTACCGGCAACTCAAGGGTGGCGACAGATACGAACCCGAAGAGCACAACCCGATGATAGGCTGGCGCGGCGTAAGTAGATACATCTCGCCCATGTACGAACCTGGCTTCAGGCTCGAGTGCAAGGCGATTAAACGTGTCAGGGACGAGTGGGGGCTGAAGAATGTTTATGTCATGTTGCCCTTCGTCAGGACCACTTGGGAGGTAGAGAGGTGCCTCTCCATCATGAAGGAGGAGGGACTTGAGAGGAGCAGGGACTTCAAGGTCTGGCTGATGGCAGAGATACCTTCAATAATATTCATGGCAGACGAGTTCTCCAAGCTCTGCGACGGTTTCAGCGTCGGGAGCAATGACCTTACACAACTCATCTTGGGCGTGGACAGAGACTCCCCGATATTGCCAGCACAGGACTCGCGGTACTTCGACGAAAGGGATCCTGCGGTCCTCAGGGCGATATCTCACCTGATAAAAGTCGCCCACAAGAACGGGGTGACCGTCAGCATATGCGGGCAGGGTCCCAGCGTATACCCGGAGCTCACAGAGTTCTTGGTCAGACAGGGTATAGACAGCCTAAGCGTTAACCCGGATGTTGTAGTGTGGACCCGGAAGATTGTAGCAGGGGTTGAGCGAAGAGTGATTCTTGAAGAGGTCCTCAGGACACGGAAAGAGGACGAGTGGCGGCTAGAATCGCCATAACCTCACTCCTCTCCTTCAGCGTCCTCGACCCCTCCCTCCGTTAGAACAACGTAGGTCGTCCCCCTCGCGTGCTTTGGCGAGTCTATGCAGGTCACTCTCGTCATGCCCTTCGCCCTTTCAAGCCACAGTCTGAATGTACTGCCGTGCGCAACTATGTTACCTCCGACAGGTCTGGCAGGTCTCGCCCCAGGTATGATCTCTGGAACATCCAACACTTGATTAGTAACTACCACTATGACATCATAAATAGAGACTAGTCTCTGAAGCGCATGCATAAAGCTGTTTAGCCTCTGCTGCCTTAAAACTAGGTTCTCCCTGCCCGGGTATTCGCTCCTGAAGTGGGAGGTGAGCGAGTCCACTATCAGCAGTTTCACAGACTTTTCTTTAATATAACGGACCGCCTCCCTGAGTCCCTCAAACTGGTGGTCGGAGTTTATAGCCCTAAAACAGTAAACTCCGTCCAGCAGCCGGTCGTCCTCAACACCAAACCTCTTTACTATCTGCAGAAGACGTTCAGGCTTGAAAGTGTCCTCAGTATCAATGTAGAATGCTGAACCATTTAGTCCCCCACTGTTAGCCGTGAGTTGCGCTGTGACGCAGAGCTGGAGACAAAGTTGTGTCTTACCAGTCCCATACGCACCGATGAGCTCGGTTATGCCAGGCTCTAGCCCTCCCTCAAGCAGCCTATCTATGTTCTTCGAACCGGTCGTCAACCTTTGCATGTTCTTTCTCCTCTCCAAAAATTCCCTCGCGCTTACGACCTTGGGAAGTACCAAATCTCTGGCATTCTTCGTCGCCTCTTCGGCCTTCCCTTCTCCCAGCTCACTCCTCTCTAAAAGTTCCCTGACCGATATGGCGGCGAGCTCCTTCACAGAATTAATTCCTGCCCTCCTCAGCTTCTCTGCGGTTGAAGACCCTATCCCATCCAAGTCCTCTAAGTCTACCTCCTCACCAACACCGCCCATGAAATCGCCTTTGTCACTATTCATAACTTCTCACAAACCCTCCTGAGCAGTTCTATCGCCTCTAATACCAAGGTCAAAGCATCACCTTTCACACCTTGGATGGAGGAGATCAGCGCTAACTCTGATCGGATAACCCCCTGAAACTCGTCGACGGAGTACCTCTCAGAAAAAACTGTCCTCTCTTTCCCATATTTTCCCCTAGCAACTATCCTTCTGAAGACTTTGTCCTCTCCGCCTAAACATACCTCCACCCCAATTATCTCCTCCCCCTCGCCTCTCCCTACGCTCCAGAATATCGCCCTATCTGTTACATGTTTTACCTTCATTCCTACCACCTTCCATCTCGCTTAGTGCTTTCTCCCCCACTCTGGTGAGTCTATACCACTTATTTCCTGAACCGTCCATGTACTCTACGATCATAAAATATCGCTTCAAGATCCTGACTACATTTCTAAGCATTGCATTTTTCTGCGAACTCACCGCTTCCACAGGAACTCTGCCCTCGCAGACCAGCCTCAAGAACTCCTTAGCGTAGAAGAGTGAAGCCCTATCCCTAAAGAGCCTCTCTAGAACCCTCGTACCCTTCTCGCCCACCGAATCCGCAAATTCGACCTCCTCCCCCAGAGCCCTCATGTGCTCATCGATTTCCTCGTCATCGACTAACCTAAACTCTGAATTTCTGTACCTCAGGTAGAATGGCGCTCTCTTCCACGTAAAGACGAGGCCTGTACCCTCCTCCAAATACCTGAAATTCTCAAAACCCTCCCCATCCAACAAGCCTCTGATCCATCGAACCTCCTCATGCCAAATGGGCCCACAGAAGATGTACGCAGTCCCCCATAATGGGGCATGCTGCAGACAGTCTGCCCCGATGTAAGCGGACATACCTTCGCGACACAAATCCCCGATCCTCTCCCTAAAAACTGCCATAAACCCTCCCAAGTCAGATAACATAGACCAATCCAATCCGTCAACCACTAGAAATGAGGCTCTACACGCCTTAACCCTCGCCAGAGAGGACGCCATCATCAGGGCTCTCTCCTTCGGCATAAGAGTGCTTAAATCAAGTATCATGGGCGCAGTCACCCCCTTTTCCTTCCCCTTAAAAATTGAACCTGACGGTCCCATCTCAAGCTCCGAGAGTACATTTTTGAGACACTCAATCTTGTAACAATCTTTTGGCTGGGCTTCTGCCTCCATCTGAAGGAGCTTTTCAAAGACCCCTTCCAATGTTGGATTTAGATCTCCGTCCCTGTACACCCCCTCAAGCGCCTTTGCAAGGAAAGTGCGCTCGTCGCGACTTAACCCATACAAATCACCAAAGATCACGGCGAATTCCTTTGAGTACCCTTGGAAAGTCTCTTTAAGCGGGTTAAATGTTATGTGCCTACCGGCTTTGTATACTCTGATAGAAGGCACATAATCTATTAGCCCAGAATATCTGCCCTTCATATCAATGATAAATGGGGTATCGCCCCCCTCGAAACCTCTTACAACGAGCTCCATAATCATCTTGAACCTCGTCAGCTCATCTCCAATCACAAGTGTCTTCGAAAACTCCGCCCTCTCGACCCCATCCAAACTAAAACGCACTGCCATCCTTGCCCCAAAACTCTTGGGGAGACCTAGAGTTCTTAGACTCTGTCCCATCATACAACCTCCCCCAAGGGCAATCCTTCCATGACGGCATTGCCCCTGCATAGGGTGACCTTCACTGTTGGCGATTTTGGTCTCAATGCGTCGGCGATTCTCAAAGAGACCTCAAAAGCCTCTTTGTCCACGTCCGCCTCAATTCCCGGAAGGATTCTTGAAACCGAATAAACTCGCACTTTCTCAATACGATCTCTGACTGTTAATGAGATCAGAGTCTTTCCGTGCCATTGAACGTTATCTAAGGTTGTCCTTATCACATCCTCAATATTTCTCGTCAACCTCTCCGGGTTATCTCGAACCTCAATTCCATAAACGTACTGCACTCCTAACATCCTTGGTATTACCGATATGCAACCTCCATTAGTGGGCTTATAGTACTTTAATGTTAAGATCTCTTCGACAAGCTTACCTCCAAAATTCGGCCTTTTGACTAAAACTAACTTTTTCGCGAAACGCCCGATTATCCCCCGCCTCCAGGCATAGTATAAAGCCAACGGCAGCAGTATCCATGGGAAGAGTATTACTGTGAGTATAATCAGAACTTTTTTCAGGCGCATAGGCCTCTGAAAGAGTTCATCCCTTACCGATTATAAACTCTCTTTAGACGGAGATCGATTCGATCTTTCTAGAAAGGTCGAAACATAAAAATGGTCTTAAATGCCAATTCTCCAAAAGATATAACATGGAAGGGGAAGAACTGAGGGAAATCCTCGACGCTCTGAGTGAGAGGACTAGGTATGCCATACTTGAATCCCTCTCCAAGAGACCAATGACCGGGGACGAGATCGCAGAGAGCGTCAACAGATCGAGGAGCACTATAGAATCTCACCTCTCAATTTTACTGAGGCTAGGCCTCATCTCAAGAAGAAGGGATGACAAGCGCTACTTCTACGAGATCACCCCGAAGGCTGAGGTTTGGCTTAACCAAGAGATCCCCAAAACGATCATTGAGGCAGATAAAGAGCGCAACAAATTCGGAAGGCGATTTCTCTTTTACTTGCCATCAGCCTTGACTATTACCATGCTGTATTTCTTTGCGAACAGCTTCCTTATCCCTATCTCACTATGGCTTTTCGCTTTACTATTTGGAACACTTTCGGCACTACTCTGCCCAAGTTTGCGTCAACTTTCACTCTCAATTTTTGTTTCCTCATTAATCCTCTCTGTTCTGCCATCCCTGCTTGTTTTCCAGTCCAATTCGTTGTTAGATCTTACTCTCTCATTCATAGTTTCTTTGACTCTGCTCTCCATCATATCATTTCCACTATGGTACACATTGAGGCTCGCACTGAACCGTGCTGGAATTCACCTTTAGACTATTGGAATGCCCGATAATGTACTGCCCTCCTGCATGATGCGCCACAAAAAGGTAACTTCACTTTAAAACCAGCTGAAGCTATAATCAGAATTATATGACGTATTGGACCACCATCAAAGATGTAATAAAAGCACAAGACATCAATTTTTAGAACTTTCGTTCTAACAAATAGAACATCTGCTATGGTTATAAGCCTTGATTTTTAATATTGCCTTAGTGATCAATATGGATATGAGATTAAACTTGAAATTGAAATATCTTGCATTCTTTGGCGTTGCCTTGACATTATTAGTTTTGGGGAGCGTCCTTTATTCTCCACAACAGGTCCAGGCTGCAGATCTGGATGAAGGTAAAAGCCTCGGCACTCTCTCAGTGGTTGGCAATGCCGTGCTATACGAGCAACCCGACACCGTAAAGGTGATCCTGGGAACTAGCGTTCTAGATCCTGACGTTCAAAAAGCCACTTCGTCCGCAGCCAACAACATAAATCGCGCCCTGAGCGCATTGAAAGGCTTGGGCATCCCTGAGTCTTCGATACAGACGCTGAGTTACACCATAAGCCCCGAGTACAGGTACATAAACAACGAACAGGTGCTAATTGGATACAGGGTCGTTCACACCCTCCAGGTCACCTACAGCGGCACAGATCTTGGAAAGATGGCTGGTAAAATAATCGACGCATGTGTTGAGAGTGGTCTAAATCAAGTCAATGGAGTGTACTTTGCGGTCTCGGACGCAAAGCTCGCAGCTCTGAGGACGAGTGCCCTAGAAGCGGCCGTTAAGGACGCCCAGGCAAAGGCAGAGACAATCGCGAAAACCTTGGGCGTGAAGGTTGTAGGCGTACAAAGCGTCTCCGAATCCTACTCGTCTCCAGTTCCGATATACCGTAGCTACGATCTAGCAGTGGCATCCTCTACAACAATTCTGCCGGGTGCGGTGAGCGTATCTGCTAGCGTCTCAATAACATTCCACATCCAGTAATTTTTTCTTTTTTCTTAACCTTGTTTCTTCTACATCTTTTTCTTCCCTTATCGAATCGAGTCTGCATTTGATATTCATGTTCTTATTCCGATAAGTGGAGATTCGAATTTTCTCATTGACCTCTGAATTTGTAGAAAAATGACTTTCCGAACTCTACTAACTTCTTTCTAAATATTATGACTAATGCCACTGCCACCGCTAGACCTCCTAATAACACCCAGACCTCAATCCTGCCTGGCTCGCCGATTGTCAGATTCATGGTCGAGGTCTCTGACATACTCCTCCCATCTTGGCTCCAAGAGACCTCTACATCAACTGGCAAATCTCCCGGACTGACCTTGCTATCCACGTCAACCTCCATGACGATCACTTTCCTGCTCCCGCTCGCCATGTTTCCCAATAGGGATGTTGTAGATCCCGTGATGTACCCGGATATGACCGAGACTCTGACCTCCTCCGCCGTCACGTTTCCTACGTTGAGTGTCTCAACGAACAGCTTCACATTCCTGGCTCCAGGAATGACTTCCCTGTCGAAATATATCTTGTCAACAAGGATCTTGGCCTTCTCCGAAACTGTGAGTGGGATTACTGTTGAGATATTTTCGGTCCTTGTCGAAATTTCTACAGGTATCTCATAGTATCCAGGCTTTGCGTTCTCATCGATATCTAGCAGGAATTGAGCACTCACACTTCCTCCGACCGTCAGGAATGGTATCTTTACTCGGTCTGACCCAGGGTAAGACGGCTTTACGACTCCACCTATTTCCCCCAAAATAATACTCACGTCTTGCGCCGTATAATTGCCATGGTTTACTATAACACAATTTGCACGAACGACCCTGTTCCCTGGGAAAACCGGGGACGGGTTATATATAACCGAAGAGATCGCCACGGAAGGTGTGCCTCTAACCTCAAAACCTATAGTCGATGTGTAAGAGTACCTGTTCTGCAAATCGTCCTTATACTGGACCTGAACGTACAAGGGCACCGCTCCGTATACGTTCGGCTGCACGAAGACCTCCTTCTCAACCTCCCAGACCTCCTTTGGCTCCAAGAGGTCTCGGTGTGCGACCCCGCTCCCCACTACAACAGCAACCTCCGGAGACTGGGAGAAGAGGTTGATCCTAAGATCTTTTGCAGCTCTATCCCCCCTATTTTCGAGTATTATAGTTATGGAGTTTATGGCGTTTGGTTGAATCTGAATGTCCTTTGCTGTCACCTCCACCTTGGGCTCGGGCTCCTCCTCGCTCAGGAATCCAATTGATAGCGAGTCTTGGTAGGTGCTATTCCTCTCGTCTTTGTAGTCAATCATCACATAGACTGGCAGGCTTCCATAGGTCTGCGGTTCCAAGTACAAGGATACTGGAATGTTTAGCGCCTCTCCTATCCCAAACTCTGGGACTGAGAAGGTGTTATTGCCAACCAAGGTCAGTTGGTTCGTGGCTGGGGTGAGCCTGACCGTCACGTCGATTGCTTTCTTACCACCATTATTCACTATGAAAAAGAGCACACCGTTTGTAACACCCGGTCGTATCTTTGTGGTATTTGTACTAACCACAGTGCTGGGCTTCTCCGGATCTTCCACCTTTAAGCCAATAGTTGTTGTCTTTGCATTACCAACTCCATTTTGGTCCTCATACCTGACATTGACGGCAAGGCTAGTCCCGTCCCTGATGCTTAGCTGTGCGAAGGTCTTCACAACTATTACCCATTCTCCATTGGGCATCAGAAAATCGCTCCTGAACTCATTGGGTCCAACTATTGTCAGATAGACATCTTGGCTTTGCACAGTGACAGTGACTCTCCTAGCCAGCCCATCCCCAAGATTCCTTATCACAATTGGGAGTTCGTTAAGTTGTCCCCTCCAAATCACCTCACCATTTGCGCCAATCGAAATGTCAGGATCTCCATTGACTGTCAGCACCACATCAAAATACTCCCAAAAGACCCTCCCGTCGGTCATGTAATTTACTTTAAGTGGGACCTTGTACCAGCCTGCTTTAGAGGAGGAAGAAACGTCAAAAACAAACTCTAGGTAAACGGCACCTCCATACTCGACCGTCCCAGAATATTCGTCAGAGACCTCCGTGTAGGTCTCACTCAGCTTAGAGACATCAAGACTCCCCCTCACATAGGAGCATGAGTCACTTCCGTAATACCTCAGTAAGACAACGCAGGTACTATTGCCCACGCCTATGTTCAGTGCCCTCCAATTCACATCCTCCACCCTGAAGTTTGTCTCCTCACAATTGATGATTGGACAGATTGAGCTGAGAATTATTAACATAATTAAAATAGTCATTCCAGCTTTACGAAACATGCCAAATTCCCTCCAAACAATCATAATTAATCAACCCTCAACCTTAGTACTAGCGGGGCGCTTACCATCATCAGTGCCATGTAAACCAAGAGGGCAAACATCTGCCACGTTATCTGCCACAGCCCGAACCCCTTTATCATGATATCTCTGAATGCCGAAACAAAGTAGTACATGGGAGTGAGATTTGCCAGTATCCGGGCGCTAGGCGATAGCATTTCAATAGGCATCAAAGCCCCACTGAAAAGCAGAGCGGGTATGAATATGAATATGGCTGCTTGGTTAGCCTGAAGTTGGTTCTTGGAGAGGACTGATATTAACATACCAAGTCCCAAAGATCCAAGCAAGAAAAGTGTAGAAATAATCATAGCATCTATTAAAGGTCCCCTCATTGAGACGTCGAATATCCACACGGCAACCATCAGCGTTATTAGCATGTCCGCTATTGTCGCAATGAAGAAAGCCAGCAACTTTCCAAATATTATGTCAAACCTACTGATGGGAGACATTATCAACTGCTCAAATGTGCCCCTTTCCTTTTCTTTGCAGATGGCTATTGATATCAGACTTGTCGGAACGAGTTGGAGCACTATGCCGATGACGAGCGGGGTGAAGGCCTCAAGGTTCGTGACCTTTGGACCGTAGACAGAGCTGTAGATGAGCTCCACCGAGGACCCCTGAACACTCCTGACGAGTTCCTGCTGGAATTTGTAGGTCACCGCCAGCATTGCGTTCCTTATGGTGCTGGAGATCGTTGTGATGCTTTCGTCCACTATCACCAAGACCTGAGTCGATGCCCCCCTCATCAGCTCTGTAGTAAACCCCTCCGGGATCACGACCGCAGCAGAGACGATGCCGTTCTTTACGAGCTCCCTTCCTTCTTCGATACTGTTGGCATAGGCCTTCACATAAACGCTTGGTGTTTTCATAATGGAGTCGAGTACAGTCCAGCTCAAGCTTTCCTTATCCAAGTTAACAACGGCTACACTGATCTTTCCCATGCCCCCGCCATATCCGACCCCGAACAGCAACATGACTATCAACGGAATCATCGCTATCATAACAAGAGACCTAGGATCCCTTTTCAGCTGAATTAACTCCTTGATTACGACGGCCATCAGCCTCAAAGGAACCACCTCAGAGTGCTACTTTTTCAATCCTCCCCGTTACCAGCTCTATGAATACTTCCTCGAGGGTAACGTTAATCGGCTCTGCGGATATGATCTTCAACCCCATTCCATCGATCCTCCTTAGAAGTGCTGGGAGTTCCCTAGAAGCATCCTTCAAAACCACTCTTAGGACCGTGTCTCCGTCCCTGTATGCCAGTTCTTTTAGATTTGCGACTCCCTCTAGGGTGCCCTCCTGAACGTACCCGTGCAAAACAACCTCCACAATGTCTCCTCCGAAGACCCTCCTCTTGAGCTCCTTCGGCGTTCCCTCTGCTATGAGCCTGCCTCTGTTCATAAGACCAATCCTGTCGCAGTTTTCAGCTTCGTCCATGTAATGCGTGGTCACCAAGATTGTGGTCCCCTCCTTATTCAAACCCCTGAGGTACTCCCAGAATGCCCTCCTTATTGGAGGATCAACACCCGCGGTGGGCTCATCTAGCACCAGAAGCTTTGGTCTATGGATCAACGCGACACCAAGTGCCAGCCGCTGTTTCATCCCTCCGCTGAGCCTCCCAGCTAACCTCCTCCTGACATCCTTGAGATCAAGGAACTCGAGGAGTTCGAGTATCCTGTTTTCCAGGTTTTTTCCGTTGAGCCCGTAGAGTTTACCAAAGAACTCCATGTTCTCGTAAACGCTCAGGTCCTCATAAAGGCTGAAGCGCTGAGCCATATACCCTGTAATTTTGATGAGCTCGTTCCTCTCTTCAGGGATGCTGTATCCATAGATCTTTATGCTCCCCTTAGTCTGCCTCATTAGTCCGCACATCATCCTAATGGTGGTAGTCTTGCCTGCACCGTTTGGTCCAAGAAACCCGAAGATCTCCCCTACCTTCACCCGCAGGTCAAGGTTGTCCACCGCCACAAAATTCCCGAACTTCTTAGTAAGCCCCGAGATCTCGATGGCGTATTCCATAAGTCACTCTCCCTCCAAAAAGAATATTAATTTTATTCACTATTAGTAGTGAATAAGGATTGAAAGATGTCGACAAGGGCTCTAAAGTCCATGAGCGCCTTCGAGCGCCTGAAGGAGGCGGGTCTGACCGACTATGAGGCGCTTGTCTATCTCAAGCTCGTCTTAGACGGTCCGTCCAGTGCCAAAGAGATAAGCGAGTCCTCAGGCGTCCCGCACACCCGAGTTTACGATGTCTTGGAGGCTCTGGAGCTGAAGGGGTGGGTCGAGATAGGTCAGGGGCGCCCAATGAGGTTCAAGGCAAAGCCTCCCTCTGAGGTTATAAATGTCATAAGGCTGGAACACCAAAACCGCCTCAGTAGGATAGAAGAAGTTCTGCTTAATGATCTGCAGTCCATCTACGATGCCCGCTCTGTGGAGGGCTCAGAAATATGGTTTGTCAGGTCTGTCGCTGGCATAACTAACCGGATTCAGACGCTGGCGCACTCCTTCAAGAAGGAGCTCTGCATTGTTATGGGCAACTTGGACATGACTATCTACTCTGGTCTTCTTAACATGCTCTCCCGCATTGACCAAAAGAAATCAGTCAAAATTCTGGCAAGTCAGGAATCTTTTAACGTACTGAAGCCCCTCTCTTCGGACAATGTGATGATAAAGATTGGTATGAATGTGATACCATTCAACGTCATACTCTCTGATAAGGGAGAGGTTGTCTTTCACCTTGTTGTCGGTCTCGATCAGCCCACGGAGAAGAGGAAGAATCTAGCGGTCTACATCTCGGACAAATCCCTCTCCAAGGTCATATACGATTATATTGACCTCCTATGGAGGGTTGGACTTTAAGTTTTCTAGCAGTAACTGTATTATAACACCAGAAATGATCTTAAATCATGAACAAAGTCCTTGAGTCGCTTACTAGGGAGGAGCTATTGGAGCTTATTGAGATAATGTCAAAGAACCTTCTAACACTGGACGGTTACTGGTTTCTTTCCATCGAGAAAAGGTACGGGCAAAGCGTAGCTGTGGACATCGACAGGGAGGCTTGGGAGCAGTTCGGCACATCGGAGGCTAGGCGAATCAAGAACTTCCTCAAGATAAGCGAAGGAACTCTGGAAGACCTCGCAAGGGCGCTCAACTTCACCTCCATCGCACCTGTTTCTGCGATCTCCGTAGAAACCAAGGGCGACAGGATCGTGCTGAGCATAAAAAACTGCAGACCACAGACTGCTAGAATTAAGAGTGGCAAGGGGCTATTCCCTTGCAAGCCCGTTGGTTTAGCCCATCTCTCCGCCTTTGCTAAGGTAATAAACCCGAGGTTTAGAGTCAGGTGCCTTATCTGCCCTCCAGATGCGCATCCAGACAATCTCTGGTGCTCTTGGGAATTCTATCTGGAGTGAATACGCAGCATCCTTCAACCTCCACGACTTTAACCCCGGCGGATTGCGCGTACGTCAAAGTCCTTTTTAGCGGGTTAGCTATCCCGTCGAAACCCAAATCGACAGCAAATCTTTCTATCTCCTGACGGTTTTTCCCCTTTGCTCTCATGCATCCCAAGGTCAGGTGTCCCTTGAACCTCTCCCTGGCGTAGTCCATCACCTCCACAATTTCCCCGACCTCAGGCGACTTTGCATCCATGGGCGTCAATATAGAGAGGGCATCCGCCTTCGCCTCTGCTACCATGTCTACCGCCTCGAACTCTCCCTTTATTTTTCCTTCGTTGACCCCGACCAATATGTGGGCTGCAACCAGTGGGACAAACCTCTTACCCTCCCGCAAGACATCCAAATACTCTCCAGCCGACCACCCGCCCCCGAGGTACTCCTCTATGGTCTCTTGGTCTCCTATGACATCCAGAAGTAAGGCGTCTACACCCGAGTCCATCAATTTATCCACCTCCTTAATTAATCCCGAGTGGACCTCGACAACCAATCCTGTCCTGTTTTTTCCCTTCCTTATTGTGCTCAGAAAGTCCATAACTGGCAACCTGCCCCGCTTGTCAAAGCCTCCGCTTATTAAGATGCTTTTTGCTCCCTTAGCCTTCGCCTTTAAAAAAGCTTCAAGGAGCCTCTCTGGATTTTCTGCCGCCTCCATACCTGTTAGGTATTTCCCTTGGCAATGTCTGCAACATAGCTCACATCGATGACCAGTAATCGAAACGCTGTACACGGAGGGCTTTGGTCTGTAACTAAATACCATCGCTTCGCCCCTCTATAACATCTGCGATATCATCAAGAGCAAAGCCGACTGTCCTGACAGTCTTCCTCATGGCAAAATCACGCAGTGCCTCCCTCACCTTGCTCAAATGTACCCCTTTCAAGGACTTCTCGATATCCTCTATGGCGTCTTCCGGATGGACAAAGAAGTCTCCGGAGATCTTCACCTCCTTTATAATTCCACCTTCCTCTTCGACCCTAACTTTGATGAGCTTGCCTCCCTTCACCTTCTTGATCCCAACCATCTCCACTATATTACCTCCTGAAGGTCCATTCCTCTGACCTGTACTTCCGGACCAAATCCCTAGCAAGCTCCCTCTCCTTATCTGTGATCCTTCCGTATCTCAACTCTAGCCCTAACGACTTTCCGAACTCCTCCGCCAATATATCTGCCACACTTTCTCTATCTGGCTCAAACTTGAGGATTTCCTTCAGCGTTGTGACCCTCCCGCCGACATCCGAAACCCCCTTATCCCTCAACTTTTCTACCCTCGGTCTTAGCGCTCTCAACATTGAATAATCTATGGAAAGAAGGAGGGTTCCATGCTGGAGAACTGCCCCGAACCTCCTAGTCTGGGCATTTCCTGAGACCTTCTTGCCTGCTACCTCAATGTCGTTTATCGGTCTAAATACTGCCTCCGCGCCAAGCCTCCTGATGCACGCCACTATTGGTGAACATATCCTTTTGTAACTTTCTTCAATGTCCTCGGGCACGTAAGAACCATCGTCCTTCACCGCGAAGCTATATGTGAGCTCCCCTTCCGTGTGTAGCACGGCACCTCCACCTGTTATCCTCCTAACTACCTCTATACCCTTCTCTCTACAAAAACCCAAATCGACCTCCTCCAGAATTTCTTGGAAGTATCCCAAGGAGACTGCCCTTTGCGCCCATCCATAGAGTCTTAGCGTTGGCGGGCTTTCCCCCCCTCCAACGGATCGCGCTATAGCCTCATCCAGCGCCATGTTGTAAAACGGGTCTTGCACCTCAAACCTTAAGACCCTCAATCCCTCCAAATAATTCCCTCCTGACTTCTTCAATCTCCTTACTTTCCAGTTTGCGGGGGTAGTTGTAGATGGGTCCTGAGACCTTCTCATTGAAGTACGGTCTGTTACAGCCTAGGCATCCTCTGGTCATAAAGGCGCTACCCTCATTAATAACCTCCTCTATTACATTTCTGCTAACATTGAACCCGATAATCCTCCCGAGGCTGTCATAGGTGAAATCCGTCTCTGTCGCCCTCCCGCTCAGTATGAGCTCCCTAGCTAGCTGCAACCTTCTGTAGGATGCCAAATCTGGTTGCGGTCTCCCCCAAAGGGGCGTCCCCCTTATCGGCGTAAAAGCGAATAGCGAGGGCACGATCCCCTCCCGTTTGCATTTTGAAAATACATTCACGATGTCTCTTTCAGTCTCCCCAAGCCCTGCTATTATATGCGTTCCGACTCTGTTGGGACCAAATACCTCCAAGGCCTTATGCAAAGCCAACCAGCGGTCCCCCCAATCCCTTCCCTTTACTTTTCGGAATAAACCTTCATTAGCACAGTCCAGAGGTATCGTCAAAACGTCGACCCCTACTGTCTTTAAAGCAAGCAGCTCTTCACGAGAAACACAAGGCATGGAGACCGAAATCGGGAGACTTGTCTCATGCCTCAGGCTTTTTACAAAATAAACTAGTCGCCTTGTTAAACCATCTTCTTCGGCGCACTGGACACAAACCCTTTCAAAGCTATGTTTGTCCCTTAGCCCTTTCAGGACCTCTTCCAAAGGGAGTTCGGGCCAGCTCACCCTTGATATATTCTCAGACATTCCAGCCGCTTGAGGGCAAAAATTACACTTTCCCCTACAACCATTACCGATCATGAAAAGGTATGCCGTAGTGGGCTTATCCTTCTGGAGACCACGGATCAGACCTAGCTCGATGGCAGTCCCTAACGAGACTCTCACTCTCTTCAGAGTGGCAGTGCCTTGTCCCATAGATACTCGAAGGAGTCCGAGAAGACGCTCACCATCCCCGGGTTCTTCGTATAGCCTGGTCTGTAGAATACCCTGTTCTCTCCGCTCTTCTTTGCCCAAATCAGGAATATCGCCTCTCTCCTGTCCACCAGAGTAAACCTCACACTTCTCCAGTCGCATCTTGCCAACCTCACCTCAACCTTGTTCCTCTTTAGGTCCTCGACCCTACCTTCATTTTCCTTGTCAAGCGCCAGCAGAAGCACCCTGACCCTAACCTTCCTGTCCAGAGCCGAGAGCAACTCCTCTCTGACCTTTGGGTAGTAGCTAAAACGTTCTGCCAATATGGATATCTCTGAATTTGCCCGAGATATCATCCTTATAGTCTCCATTTCCATGCTCGATAGGCTCTCTATCGTCTGCCAGAGGTCTTCCAACCTTACTCCGTATTTGCTCTCGCTGAATATAGGCTCCAACACCATCTGGAGTTCATTGACAACCTTCTTAAGCTCGGCAAGCTGAAGATCTACCTCCACCTCCTTGAGTCTCAAGTACTTTTGAAGAAATGACCTCGGAGGCGAAGGAGAGACCAAATCATCAACAATTTCTATGGCGCCTAAAGACGACATCTTTGAGATGTGCTCATTCAGGTCCTTCTCATTCAGACCTAAATCTCTAAGCAAATCCTCTTTCTTGCAGCTTCCTTTTTTAATCAAATATTCGTACAACTTTATCTCCAAATCCGAGAATCCAACAACCTTTAGTTTGTCGAAGGACATCTGAGTATCCTCTTAAGGATTAGTGTACTCTCAACATATTAATCTTATCTGCTACGCACTATTTTTCATTCATTGCTTGTCGCCTTGCAAGTTGTAACCACCCATCAGAATTGTTTCCACTTTTTTGAATAAACCATTATAATAGCTAAATGCGCTATAACTATTAACCATTAAAGATATCCGAATATTAGCGACAATACAATGGTGAAGCCCTTGAGAATATTGTTAGTGGGTTGTGAGCGCAAGGGAAGACCGCTGGAGAATCTTTGTAGAGTAGACTACGAGGTGAAAAAACTCCCAGAGTCATGCCCGCCTGACGAACTTCACGAGTATGCAAAATGGTGCGACCTCCTCGTCATAGGTTCTGAGAAGAACAGAGCCTACATCATAGCCGACGAGATCTGGCACCTTCTCAGGAGGAAACCCGTTATCTCCCTTACGGAAGCTCTACTCATAAAAGAACTCCGGGATCTATACCCCCTCTCAAAAGTATCGCGGTGCTATGTTTATCCCGACATACGCACAGAAAAATCCCTCTTCCTACTATCATTAGACACCACATTTTCACATGAAGATGCCTCGTCCCTCAAAGAACTATTGCAAAAGATCGGCGACTCCCTTGTACTTGGCGAGGAGCAACTCGAATCACTCCGTTCTTCCATAGATAGGTCACAGGTAGCGATAGGCGAATTAATCAACCTTCTGGCAGACTCCATGGGACAAGACCGAGGTCTCATCGAGTACGTGATCGCTTGGGTACTCTACGGCGTGGGACTTGCAACAATAAGGGGGGAGGAACTGCCTACACCCGATCCGAAACACATTTCGCCCGAGATCAAAACGAGGATAAGGCAAATCTTGAAGGGGATTCTGTGAGCAGCACCCCCTTTACATTCTAAGTAAAGCCTTAAACGATTCCGAAGGATAATTTAACTTGGTGTACAATTTGCGCGTCGGGGTTCATATCTCTATAGCAGGATCCATCGACCGCTCGGTGGAGAGGGCACTAAAAATAGGGTGCAACACCTTTCAACTCTTCACCAGAAACCCTCGAGGCTGGTCCTTTTCAGAAATCCCAGAAGAGGTTATGAGATCATTTAAAGAGCGGCTGAGCAAGGTCGACATATACCCTGTAGTAGATCACATGCCCTATCTCCCAAATCTCGCGACTCCTAACGACGAGGTCTACAAGAAATCCGTGGAAACTTTGAAAGCCGAACTGAAGAGGTGTTCTGCGCTAGGAATCCCCTACTTGGTCACACATCTCGGATCTCATCTCGGCAGCGGCGAGGAAAAAGGCTGCGAAAGGCTTGTATCTGCGCTTAAGAGCGCCCTTGAGTCTGGTCCCAACTGCATGATCCTCCTGGAGAACACATCCGGCCAGAAGAATAGCATGGGCACGACCTTTGAAGACATACGCGCCATCATGGATAAATTGGGCGACTCTGAGAGGGTGGGCTTCTGCTTTGACACATGCCACGCCTTCGCTGGCGGCTACGATTTGAAGACAAGAATAGGTGAGGTTCTCGACGAACTGGATCGTATCATTGGTCTGGAGAGGCTGAAAGTGGTACACCTCAACGATTCTAAGGGAGATCTTGGATCCCACCTAGATAGGCACGAGCACATCGGTCTTGGAAAGATCGGCGAGGATGGCTTTAGATTGATCCTATCTGACAAAAGGATCCGATCTCTGCCTTTAATAATGGAGACCCCCGTCGATTCGCGCCGTGATGACAGGGGCAACATACTTAAGGTTTATGAACTAGCAGGGCTACGTGCCCCTTAGTAAGTCCTTAAAGGGTCAGATCATACAAATGCAATTTTAAAGGCAGAACTCCGGAAGCATCATATCTCTGGACTGGATTATTTGGGGGACTCATAGTTCCACTAGGGTCTCTGTCTTCAACACTCCCTGGAGCGCAGCTATCTTTCTTACCAAATCTCTAACGCTCTCCCTATTGCCGACGTTGCAGAACGCCACTACATCAAACCTACCAAAGGTAGGGAAAACACTCAAAACCTCTGGCATCTTCTCCAGCTTTCCAACAACGTCAAGTACTGAAACCTTCTCGGCATTTATCAACACGAGGACCTGAACCAAGACTACCACCTCACAATAGTGTCTCTATCAGGGTCTCCGTTGAGACCACGCCCGGTAGCTTTGCTATCTCATATACTGTTATTCCGAGCTTCTCAAGGCTCTGAAACTCATATTCTACGACAACATCATATCCTCCTAGGGTCTCAAACGCTCTTCTCACACCCTTTATCTCCTTTATCTTATTCAGGACATCTGTCGCAGTCCCTGGCTTGCAGTGTATAAGGACGCACGCGAGAACCAAATTTCCCCCTCCACATATCAGAGTTTAGCTAGGAACTTATAAAGTGGGTGGCTCTTCTCAAAAGCCTTCCCCTTCAACTTCTCTCCATAAGCCTTTATTCCCTCAACTGTGGCTGCTGCCTCGAATATATACCCTGCTGCCCTAAGTGGTCCATACAGTATGAAATCTGCCCCCGCGATTTGTATCATCGTGTTGAGTGCCACATTCATCGATCTCGCGACCCTCTTGGTCACCTTCTTCTTCAACAGGGGCTGATAAGCAACGTTGGAGGGCGCACATCCAGCAGGCAGTCCAAGCTCATTCTTCACCGCCTTAATCGACTCTGCCGCCAGCCAGACACTCGTGAAGTCTATTATGCCGACATCTATAGCAACATCAGTGATGCCGGCGTTCCTGCACCTTTCAAGGAGCCCTCCTTTCAAAACTTGAAGCTTCTCTTCTGGGTAAACCGCAGCTGGGTCCAATGTCTGGACTATTGCGAATTTAATCCCGCTATCTTTGATGCATTCTAGCTCCCTTTCGCTGGTCGCAAGCGACACCGAATTTATACCGCACCTGTCCACCAGACCCAACTCGGACGCCTTCCTGTAACCTGCGATTCTGGTATCTTCATTGAGGCCCCCTATGAGCAAGGGATCATCGGTTAACTCGGCAACTGCGGCTATGTACCTTTCCATCGCCTCCGGAGTTTCCGCTATTATGTCTAGGGCATGAAACAGTCCCGTCCTTTCCTTGAGTTTTGAGACACTCTTCAGCTCCCTAAGGAGTGCTGGTCTGTTTACATCGCCTCTTTTATGATCGATTACCTTCCTGTCCGATTTATAGAACAGGCTGCCTATCATGACCGGCACATCGCCAAATTTTATGTTACCCAAGCGGACTTCCATTATCCCCTCAGCTCCCTCACCGCAGTGACCATGTTCTTGAGTTTCATGAACGCCTCATCCCTTTTGAAGGATCTCAGCCCACAATCGGGATGAACCCACTCGATATTTTCCGATCCATATAACCCAACCGCCCTTGTCAGTACCTTCTTAATAGAGTCCACGTCCTCCACCTCTGGGCTCATCGTACTTACACAACCCACGCCGAGCTTCTTTGAGTAATCCTTCAGAAGCTTCTTCTCAACGCTGTCAAAGTTGCTGACGTTATCCTTGAATGAAAAGCTTAGGACGTCCAACCCCTCTATCTTCACGATCTCTCCGAAGACCCTCCTAAGGTTTCCACAAACATGAAGCGCTTTTGTTCCCTTCAAGTCGGACACGATCGATTCGAGCGCCTTTCTCCCTATATTCATGGGCGCCCCGATTGAAAAACTGGGTTCGTCTATCTGTATCTTCGTAAAGCCCGCCTTCTGAATAATCTCCACCTCCACAGCTAGGGCTTCGCTTACATCCTCGTAAAGCCTCTCGTCCCGGAACCCGGCATAGGGTGCCTCTGGGGCAAGTTCGGAAAAGAAAACCATTGTGACAGGACCGGTAATTATGGCCTTCACCTCGGCCCTTTCACCAGCCAACTTTCTCGCAAATATCAAGTCGTCCACTACGGGAGTTTCTTCTGGGGGTCTCACCTTTCCTACAATCTTAGCTTTCTCGTCTTCAACCTTAAACCCGGGTATGTGGTCTGCGAAATAGCACACCATGTCCTTTCTCGTCTGCCCATCGCTTATTATTTCAATGCCTGCCTCCAGCTGGTCGTTCACAGCAGTCTTTATTGCCTCCAGACCCTCACCAACCACCGGATAACTCCCGATAACGGTCGTTCTCATTGTCATCATTTCTCTTTACCCCCAATAAGCTCTCTTGCTATCTTCACAGCCTCGCTTGCGTCCCTACCGTACGCGTCAGCCCTTATTTTTCTTGCAATATCTTGGCTCATAGCCGCTCCACCCACCATCACCTTGAGACCGCTTAAGACCTTCCTTGCCCTCTCGATAATGTTGGCACCTTTATCTATGTCGGATGTTAGCAGAATTGAGAGGGCGAGTATATCCACTTTATTATTTCTTAGGAAATCCTCCACGATGCTCGGCGTCACGTTGATGCCCATGTCCAGCACCTTGAAACCATCTGCGATTAACATCGAAGATACTATGGTCTTTCCGATGTCATGTGGTCCCAGCGAGCCTATCGCAATCACTCCTCGCCCATCACCAACATTCTCCTTAACCATCATTGGTAACACGACGCCCAAAGATGCCTTGGCTGCATTCGCTGCCCTCATAACCTCCGGCAGAAAGAACTCGCCCTTCTCAAACAGATCTCCAATTAATCTTAGGCCCTCAGATATCACATCAATTATCTCCTTTGGCTCCACCCCTTCCCGCAAAAATTCCTCTGTGAGATCTTTCGCCTTTCTTTGATTCTGCTCAAGTAGAGCCTCTTTGAGCGCCTCAAGTTTAACATTGCCCACCCATCGTCCCTCGCAATGTTTCCAATATTCATACGAAAACTTAATTAGATTTTCTGTACAATCTTCGATGGTCACTCGGTGCCATCTATGGCTGATAGATACATGGTTATTACTGCCGTGGGGCCGGATCGCCCAGGCTTAATCGCCGAGATCTCTTCAGTCATATCTGAGTTCGGATGCAATATTGAGGACATGGATCAAGTTGTAATGAAGGGAATTTTCATACTCTCCATGCTCATCAAGCTCGCTGCGGCTCTGGATCTCAACGCCTTTCGTAACAAGCTGGAATACATCTGCCACGAGCTTGGGCTAGAGGTGTCTTTCTATTATGCAGGAGGACGGTAGACTAGTCATCACAGTACTGGGTAAAGACCGTCCAGGCATTGTTGCCACAGTGTCTGGGGTCCTTGCCAGATTCCACGCGAACATTATAAAGACGAGAGCTTCGACAATCTTTAACGACCTGTTTTTGATGATCATGGTGGTTGATACCAAGACCTCCGTTATAAGACGAGACATCTTGTTGAACATCCTAAAGAACAGCTGTGACGATGTAGGGTTGGCTCTGGCTGCAGAGTCGTGCCAGAGCTACAGGTGTGGAAAGAAGATCATAGTATTCGACCTAGACGGGACTCTGATAGAGCAGGAAGTCATAGAGGAGCTGGCTAAGGCTGCTGGTGTTGGCGAAGAGGTAAAAAAGATCACGAAGCTCGCCATGGAAGGCAAGTTGAACTTCCTCGAGGCCCTGAGATCCAGAGTCAGGCTATTGGAGGGTCTTCCGGTTGAGGTTTTGGATCGGATAAAATCATCTATAAAAATCAACCCAGGGGTCAAAGAGCTGATATCCAAACTAAAAGAGCTTGGCTTCGTGATAGGGATAGTGACTGGCAGCTTTGATTTTGCCGCCGAACATGTCGGCAGGATGATAGGCGCCGATTACGTATTCTCCAACAAGCTAATAGTAAAAGATGGGCGCCTGACGGGCGAGGTTGAGGGATATATGACTGGTCCCGAAGCAAAACTAAGGGCGATAAAAACCATTGCCGCGAAGGTTGGAGTGGGCTTAGAGGCATGCGTGGCGGTTGGAGACGGTGCGAACGACCTTTTTATGATAGAAAATGTTGGTCTCGGCATCGGATACAAGCCAAAGCTCGTAGTGAGGGAGAGGGCTCATGGGGTTGTCAACACCGAGGACGCAAGGGTTCTCCTGGCGCTGATAGGCTGTGTTGATCTGAGGAAAGACATAGTGTGTCGTCTCTGATCCTCAGATTTTCCTAGTCCACCTTACAGCCTTTTTCATCCAATTCATTTTTCATAATTTCATAATAAAGACGATGGGTAAACAATTTTAAACAATCTCGTCACTATAAATTGATGACCTAGATGTTAAAAAAATCCGACATAATGCCTCAGTTTATCCCAGAGCCCGTCCCTCACCTACTCGTCCCCACAAAAAAGAGCGTGGTCCATGGCTGGTACTTCCCCTACAAGTCTGGGAGGAGGGAGTGCAGCTCTGAGCGAATCCTCATAAACCCATATAATGGGTGTACAATTAACTGCCCCATGTGCTATGCCCGTGGATACGGGGGACATTTCGAAGAATGGAATAGAACTGGCATCATCACAGTATTCAAAGATATTGACAAAAAATTAAACGAAGAGCTGCGCAAGCTCTACTACGCTTCATGTGGGTACTTCTCACCCGTTACTGATCCATTCCAGTCTCCCTTGGAAGAGACCTACCACCTTTCCGAGCGCTGCATGAAAGTCTTCCTCGATTTAGACCTCCCGGTCGAATTTGTGACCAAGAATGGCTATAAAGTTCCTAGCAGCCTACTGAGGCGAATGTCCGAGCACCCATACAACCATTGTTTTTGCCAATATACGATCCTTTCCCTCAATGAAGAGATCCGCAAAGCGTTATCTCCGGGAGGATCAACAGTCGAGGATCAGCTTAAGGCAATTCAGAAATCGAAGGACCACAACCTCTACGTGGTCGTCAGGATCGATCCCATTCTGCCAGGTATCAACGACTCTCTCCGAGATCTTTCTGAACTTTTGGATGCTGTAAAAGAAAGAGGCGCTGACCATATAATAGCAAGCGTCTGCGATGTGAATCCATCATACCTGGATAGGCTCCTCGGGGTGGTAAAGTCATTTGGCGAAGATGCGCTCAAACTTTGGCGATCGCTCTACAACGAGCGTATAGGTCTGAGCTACCAGGCATCAGAATCCTATCGCAGAAGCGTTTTTCGTACTCTGAGAGACCTTTCCTCAAGAAAAGGGTTAACTTTCGCCCTTTGTATGGAGTTCCGGAGGGTGGGTCGAAGCTATAAAGGAATGAACTCGGAGTTTATGACTTCCAAGGTTTGCGAAGGGAAGATAGTGCCAGTATACTTCAGGTCAAACCTGAAAGAAAATTTCAGGCCAATACCAAGGTGTAATGGAGACTGCCTGTCCTGTGCCAAGGGGATTCAGGAGCCAGTATGCGACAAACCATTCCTAATGGATGCCGATGCTATGACTTTCTCAAAATACCTCCGCCTAAAACCCGACGCGAGCCTTTTCAAAATAAATAATAAGTAATGGAGAAGTGATAAGTAAAAAGAAAAAGTAAATATGCCTCGATTTCAAAAAAAAGCCTGAAGGCCTATGTCCGAGAGTTTTGATGATGAGCTTGAAAAGATAAAAGCCAGAAAACTCTCTGAGATTATGGCTAAGAAATATACTGGTGGTGAGAAAAAAATGAGCCATGGTTATGTAGAACTTAACGATCAAACATTCGACTCTTTTGTATCAACGGCCGATAAATTGGTGGTCATCGACTTCTGGGCTTCGTGGTGTGGACCTTGCATGATAATGGCGCCAATATTTGAGCAACTTGCCAAAAAATATGAAGGGAAGGCACTTATGGCAAAAGTTAATGTTGACGAAAATCCCGAGGTCCCCCAGAGGCTCGGGATATATGGAATACCTACATTCGTATTCTTCAAGAACGGCAAAGAAGTGGGGCGCCTCGTTGGTGCTGTAGGGGCGAGCGGGCTTGAAGCCGAGATCAAGAAATACCTCTGAGCCAAAGTAAAAATCCAAAATTAATCTACAATCCGCCAATTTAAATCTAAAAGTTAAAAACAATATCCCAAAACATTTTTTATGGGGGACTCTGTTGAGGTTCATCGACTCTCATACCCATACTTACCTCAGGGGTCCGGAAGACCTTGAGCTTATGTCCGTCGCTGGTGTAGAAGGCGTCATCATCTGCTCCTTTTTCCCTGTTCAACCATTGGGCTTCTCGACCATGCGTGACCTGTTCCGTTGGGTCATGGAAGAGGAGCCAATGAGACTCAGCTCATACGGTATAAGCTCGAGGGTTGCCGTGGGCATTCACCCGAGGTCCATCCCCGAGGAGGATCTCAAGGCAGTTCTAGACCACATCCTCGCACTCTTTGATAACGAGAAAGCCTCTGCACTCGGTGAGGTCGGTCTAGAGACTGGCAGCCAAGAAGAGGAGTACGTATTGACCCAGCAGATTCGGATCGCAAACGAGTACCCCGTACCAATGATCATGCACACCCCGAGGAACAACAAAGAAAAGATCGTGGACAAACTCCTCGGAATCATCGAGTCTGAGAATGTAGATCCCGCTAGGGTAATTATTGATCATTTAACTCCCGACCTAGTGGCGAAGGTGAGGTCCATAGGTGCCAACGTGGGTCTGACAGTCCAACCTGGCAAACTCACCCCAAAAGACGTCCATGAAGTTATACTAAAGAACGGTCCGGAGGGCATCGTACTCAACAGCGATATTGGCAACAAACCTTCAGATCCGCTCTCCCTCCCACGGGTTGCCCACTACCTGGACCGCGCTGGGGTTGGTGGAAGGGACATCCAGATGATCACCTACTCCAACATAAGGGCTCTCATTCCACTCTGACGACATAAAATTAGCAAATAATGAGCAAAAAATACGAACACCAACAACTAGCAACGAACAATAACACAAAAAGCATCAAAAAGTGGCAATTTCTCATATTTCTTGCCAACACTTATTTAAGTCCTAGATGCCCAAATACTTCAAGGTGTTTTAAATGACGAAACGTGTTATAGATCCAAAAGAAGCACGCACCTTTGTCCCTCCGCTGCACTATGGGTGCATAACTAGAGTCTTACTTGAGGAGGCAAATGTTGGGTGCAAGAACCTCTCTATGTTCAGGTCTGAGTTTGAGGTTGGTGGTAGAGCAGATCCCCATACCCACCCATTCGAACAAGCTTACTACATACTGAAGGGTAGGGCGCTGGTCACAATAGGTAACGAGGAGTACAAGGTGAAGGCAGGCAACGCCCTCGTTTTTCCGCCAAACGTTCCCCATTCCATAAAGAACATCGGAAAGACACCGCTGTGGCTCATCGCAGTCAACGCGCCTCCCAAGTGACTCCCAGAATTCCGTAATTTATAAACATCAATACACACTCTTTATTTTCAGAGTGGTTTTATGAACCCATCTAAAGATATCATAGCCCTCTCCGAACGTTACCTCTCGCGAATGTACAGGCACTACTATCCATTCGTTCCAGATAGGGCTGTTGATGACATCGTCTACTCCATTGATGGGGATGCCTACATCGACCTATACGCTGGCGTATCCATAGTCAATGTGGGCTGGTCGAACCAGAGTGTAATCAGGGCAGTTGAGGCGCAGATGCGCAAGCTCTTCCATACATCCTCACTCTACTACTTGGATTACACCGCAAGACTTGCAAAAAGGCTCTCTGAACTTTCTCCTGGTGGTGCCCTAACCAAGAGTTTCTTCACGAACAGCGGCTCAGAGGCCAACGAGACGGCGATCTCCCTCGTGAAGCGTGTCAAGAAGAGACCCTACATAATCGCCCTACACAGGTCGTTTCACGGCAGGACTTTTTACGCCATGAGTGCTCTGGGTCAGTCAAGCTGGAAGGTTGGACTAGGTCCATTCGCGCCAGTGGTGTTTGCACCCGACCCCTATTGCTATAGGTGCCCGCTCGGGCATAGAAGCTGCCCCGAATGTGGATTCG
The DNA here is from genome assembly GCA_029887795.1 of Thermoproteota archaeon. Lineage (GTDB taxonomy): Archaea > Thermoproteota > Methanomethylicia > Methanomethylicales > Methanomethylicaceae > WYZ-LMO10. Next base: position 164,945 of record JARXPE010000001.1, on the reverse strand, counting down.
CCTGCGTAAAGTATATGGAGGACGTGATAAAATGCGAGGTTGGGGGGGACTCGATTTCAGCACTATTGGCAGAACCCATGCTGGCCAACGGTGGCATGATCATACCTCCTTCTGATTACTTCAAGGAAGTCAAGCAGGTTTTAGACAAGTATTCCATACTCTTCATTGCGGATGAGGTACAATCTGGAAACGGTCGGACAGGCAAACTTTGGGGTATTGAGCACTATGGCATCATACCGGATGTGATGACAACCTCGAAAGCCATCGCCAACGGTCTCCCTCTCGGTGTAACCATCTACAAGGAGGAGCTCGACTCAGCCCTTCGACCTGGGGAGCACTACTCCACCTTGGGTGGAAACGCCTTGGCATGTGCTGCTGCGGAGGCTGTCCTGGAGGAGCTAACGGGCGGTCTCATGGAAAAGGTTAAGGAGAACGGCTCATATTTTAAGCGCAGGCTGGAGTCCTTACAGGAGAAATACGAGATTATCGGAGATGTCAGGGGTATAGGGCTCTTTCTTGGGATCGAGCTGGTGAAAGACAGGTCTACAAAGGTTCCCGCAAGAGAGGAAGCTGTTAGCTTCCTGCAAGAAGCGTGGAAGAAAAAGATCCTTGTGGGTCTCGGAGGGTTAGAGGGCAACGTCATAAGAATAGAGCCTCCGTTGGTCCTGACCCGCGAACACATTGACATTGCTGCAGGGCGGTTCGATGAGATACTAAAGAACATCACTCACCCGTAGCTATACCGTTTCGCATTAAAACCTCAGGCAGGTCCGACACACTCTCAATCAAAAAGTTTGGACTCTCAGCTATAATCTTCTCTAAAGGAGTTACGCCCGTCTTAACGGCAACCGTTAATGCTCCCGCCTCTCTCCCCGCCCTGATGTCGACCTCGGTGTCCCCGACCACAACCAACTCCGAGGCTTGAAGACCCAGCCCTTCAGCTGCCCTCATTATGGGCTCTGCCGAGGGCTTGTGTTCTCTAACGTCCTCAAATCCTATAACCAAATCAAAGAAGCTTCTTATTCCGAAAAAGGATAGTATCTTCTCGGCGTTTTCCCTACTCTTCGTGGTGACGACCGCCATCTTCAATCTTCTCGATCTTAGAAACAGAAGGATCTCCCTTACCTTAGGGATCAGCTTGGTGTGCTCTATGAAGTTCATATAAGTTCTCCTATATTCCTCGAACAGTTTATGCTGCTCCTGTGGACTCAATCTGGGCTCCACGCTCAGAAATAAGTCAAAGATGGTCTTACCCATCACCTTCACGACGTCCTCACGGTCTAACCCGCGGTATCCATTACTCCTTAGCACGTAATCAGAGGACCTCCAAATAGAGTCGACGGAGTCAACTAGTGTACCGTCCAGATCGAATACGATACCTTTTACAACCCTTCCTTCTGAGAGATCCATAATTCTATCACGAAAGCCTTAATTAAAACCCCTTATTAACCATTAATCCTCTCAGGAGCGAATTCTATGTCAGGTAGAGTCCATACTAAAACCATTCCTCCGCATGAGAGGGTTTCTAGCTTCGCTCCATACGTCTCAAATCTCGACGACAGACTTGCGGTCTACGAAGCCTCAAGGTGCCTCATGTGCTTTGACGCCCCATGCATCTCAGCCTGCCCAGCTGGAATCAACATTCCTGAATTCATTTACAGAATAAAGACTGGAAACTTCTACGGTGCAGCCAAGGTGATACGAGAAAGCAACATCTTAGGTGGTGAATGTGGTTATGTCTGTCCGGTTGAGCGACTCTGCGAGTCGAAATGTGTCAGGAGGAACCTAAACGAGGAGCCCGTGGCAATCTCAATGCTTCAGAGGTTCGCCTACGAGAAAGAGAAGCTTAAAGGACTCGTCAAGTTCCCGAAGTCGCGTTCCAAAAACAAAAAGGTTGCGGTGGTGGGCGCAGGTCCGGCTGGATTATCGGCCGCATACGAGCTGGCGCGCATGGGATACGGCGTCACTGTCTTTGACGCAAACCCCAAACCCGGTGGTCTGCTACTTTACGGCATCCTTCCCTGGAAGGCACCTTGGTCCGTCCCAGAGTCTGAGATAGACCTCATAAAGGAGTATGGCATTAACTTTGTCACCAACAAGAAAATCACTGACCTCAAATCCCTCCTGAAGGAGTATGATGCAGTCTTCGTGGGCATCGGTGCCACAAAGTCTCAAAAACTTGGTATACCGGGCGAGGATCTCAATGGCGTTTATCCGGCACAGGAATTTCTACAATCCGTCGCAAAATGGTTGATGGGGGAGGGTAAGGCGCCCGACCTCAAAGGTAAGAGGGTTGCAGTGATCGGCGGTGGGGACACCGCCATAGATGCAGCCTGCGCCTCTGTGAGGCTCGGGGCAGAAAGGGTATACATAGTCTATAGGAGGTCTTTCGCAGAAATGCCTGCGGTGCCTTACGGCAGAAATCAGGCGAGGGAGGAGGGTGTCGAATTCCTGTTGCTCACCGCCCCCGTCAGGATATTGGGTGAAAAAAGCGTGGAAGCAATTGAGTGCGTGAAGATGGAATTAACCGAGCCCGACTCATCTGGGAGGAGGGGGGTAAAGCCCATAAAGGGCTCGGAGTTCCGCCTCGATGTAAATTCCGTGATAGTCGCAATCGGGCAGAAACCAGACGAAGAGTTGCTGAAGTCCTATGGTGTCAAGACCGAAAAAGGGCTTATCGTCGTGGACGAGAACTTCTCCACCTCCATAAAAGGCATATTTGCGGGAGGCGATGCCGTAAACGGCGGTGAGACTGTGGTCGAGGCAGTGGCAGAGGGCAAGAAAGCTGCGGCTGCTATTGACAAGTTCCTCTCCGGAGGGAAGAGTCCTAAGAAATAGAGTTATGGAAGTGAGAAAAATGGTTTCAAAACCGGATATATCCGTAAAATTCTGCAACCTTGAGCTGGAGAGCCCGTACCTGCTTTCATCGGCGCCCCCGACATGCACTGGTGAGATGATCATGAGGGCTTTCGAGGCTGGTTGGGCTGGAGCTGTCACCAAGACAATAAAGCCGGACAAGACGCCTGTCTACGACCTAAAGAACAGATTTGGCGTGATGGGCTTTGAGACAAAGCAGATGATACTATTCGAAAACATTGAGGAAGTCTCAAAGAGGCCTGTTGGCACATGGGTTAACGAGATTAAAGAGATCAAGAGGAAGTTCCCCGAAAAGGCACTCATAGGCAGTATCATGGCTGAGTGCAAAGAGGAGGACTGGGAAGAACTAGCTAGAGTGGTGAGCGAAGCCGGGGTCGACATGCTAGAGCTGAACTTTGGCTGCCCACATGGTATGCCTGAGCGGGGCATGGGCGCATTCATCGGTCAAAGAACAGAACTAATCCAGAAGCTGACAAAGGCGGCAAAGCGCGGCTCCTCGGTCCCAGTGATGGTGAAGCTAACCCCGAACGTCACAGACATCGCGTTTACCGCCAAGGCTGCTGAGGAGGCTGGTGCCGATGCCATATCTGCGATAAATACCGTGCTCGGCCTGATAGGTATAAACATTGACACCTTTGAGCCGATACCCACAGTCGACGGGATGAGCACTTTTGGAGGTCTCTCAGGACCTGGCGTCAAGCCCATAGGTCTCAGATGCGTCGCCCAAATCGCACAGGCAACAAATATCCCAGTCTCAGGAATAGGCGGGATAACCACTTGGAAGGACGCTGTGGAGTACCTCCTCGTGGGCGCAGGCAGCGTCCAAGTCTGTACCGCAGTTATGTGGAGGGGCTACAGAATAATCTCTGACTTTGTCGACGGACTCACCAATTACCTAGCAGATAAAGGATTCTCATCCGTCCAAGAGATCATTGGTAAGACTCTCCCCAGACTTACGGCTTGGTCTAAACTCAACAAGGACTACACTGTCGTGGCCAGCATCAACAAGGACCTATGCATAAAGTGCGGTCTTTGCTATGTGGCATGTCGCGATGGCGGTTACCAAGCAATCAAGTTCGAGCAAGGCAAGTCCGCTGAAGTCGACGAGGAGAAGTGCGACGCCTGCTCCCTATGCACACATCTCTGTCCTGTGCCTGGATGCATAACATGGAAGAAGGTCACAAAATAGGTGAGTGTTTAAACGCTTCTTTTTCTATATTAATATTGGAGGCTTTATAATGGACTTATTAATAAAGAACGGAACTATAGTCACACCGAAGGACACATTCAAAGCGGACATAGGCGTCAAGGACGGCAAGATTGTGAGTATCGCATCAAATATTACTGAAAAAGCAGAAGAGGTCGTGGACGCCTCAGGCAAATACGTCATGCCCGGGGGCATAGATGCCCACACACATATGGAGATGCCGTTCATGGGGACCACTACGGTCGACGACTTTGAGTACGGCACAATAGCGGCAGCATTTGGTGGGGTCACCACAATCTTGGACTTTGCGATACAGCCGAAGGATAAGACCTTCTTGGAAACTATCATGCTATGGAGGGGTAAGGCGGATCCCAAAGTGGTCATTGACTATGGAATACATGTGGCTGTGACAAACCTAACTGAAGACCTCGTAAATGAGATCCCAAAGGTCTTGGAAGCTGGAGTCTCAAGTTTCAAGCTCTTCATGCCATACAGAAAAGAGGGGCTGATGAGCGACGACGGCAGAATATACCGGATGCTGGAGGAGAGCAAGAAACTCGGGTTCTTGGTCCAGCTCCATGCAGAGAACAATTCCGTTCTGGAGCTCCTAATAGAGCGGCATGTCTCCTCTGGAAAATTGTCCGCGGAGTACCACGCCAAGAGCAGACCAAACTTCGTGGAGGGCGAAGCGGTTTATAGGGGTCTTGCGCTAGCTGCAGCGGCTGGAGGGAACCTCTACATAGTACACATGTCCACAAAAGAGGGTGTAGCCGAACTCTCAAGGATGAAAAAGCTCTACCCGAACCTATACGGGGAGACTTGTCCCCACTACCTTGTTCTCACAGACGAGAAATACCTCTCCCCGAAGGGCAGGAGGTATATAATGTCGCCGCCCCTGAGGAGCAAGGCAGACAACGAGGCTCTTTGGGAGGGACTTGCAAACGGCACACTAAGCACCGTAGCCACCGATCATTGCACATTTACGGACGCCCAGAAGGATCTAGGAAAAGACAACTTCACCAAGGTGCCGAACGGCGTCCCTGGCACTGAGACGATGATACCGATACTTTACAGCGAGGGAGTTGCCAAAAACAGGATCTCATTAAACAAACTTGTTGAGGTTGTTTCATACAACCCTGCAAAACTCTTTGGTCTCTATCCCAAGAAGGGGACTCTAAACGTGGGAAGCGACGCGGACATAGTCGTATTCGATCCAAATTATGAGATGGAGCTGAACCAGAAGAACCTCCACTCAAAGATTGATTATTCGATATACGAGGGGTTCACAGTGAAGGGTATGCCTGTTCACGTCTTCGTGAGGGGCAAACCTGTTGTCTACAACAGAGAGTTCGTGGGCAAGAAGGGCATGGGAAGGTTCATACCCCGAGGGAAGCACCAGCCCTTAACCTAACCTCTTTTTTTTGTGATAGTTTCTTAAAATCCTCGCGAAAGTATTATTAAACCAAAACTCAATACCCAATTCCAGCAAAAACTCGGAGGGAGATATTTGGTAAAAACAGAACTCCATGGAAAACATTGGATAGCTCCCGAGATAGAATGGAGTGACGAAGAGCTTTGGACAGTATTGGACGTCTCATTCGACCTGAAGAGGCAGTACGCAATGGGTCAGAGACACGACCATCTTTGCAAGGGCAAATCTCTATTTACGCTGTTCTTCAACCCTTCCACAAGGACTAGGTCCTCTTTCATTACAGGAATAACCCAGCTTGGTGGCGTGGCGTACGACTTGGATCCAGGAAAGCTCCAGATAACCCATGGTGAAACCATTTACGAGACCGCCGCAATTATGAGCAGAATGTGTGACGGTATCGCCATAAGGAGATATGTAAAGGGTCAGTACTACGGAGAAGGCAACCTTACAATGAGAGAGTATGCCAAGGCCTCTACAGTCCCCGTAATTAATATGGAATGCGATATGTGGCACCCCTGCCAAGGCGTCGCAGATGTGATGACCGTGATCGAAAAATACAACGCCAGGAGCCTGAGAGGAAAGAAGTTCGTGATGTGCTATGCCAACAGCCCTGGCGCATGGAAGCCGGTCGCAGTCCCTCAGACAAACATAATCTTCTTCACAAGACTTCTTCAGATGGACGTCACCCTAGCATACCCTGAGAAGTTCAACCTAGACCCAGCAGTCGAGGAATATACCAGAAAGCTCGCCGACCAGTACGGCACAAAGTTCGAGATCGTCCACAATATGGAAGAGGCTTTTGAGGATGCGCTCGTTGTGTATCCTAAGGGATGGTGCAGCTGGGAACTTTTAAAGGCAGGAGGTTACGACGAAAAGCTACACGAGGAGTACAAGAAGACTCACAACCTGGCCGCTTGGAAGACGACACCCGAGCTGATGGACAGGACTCGCAAGAACAGTATCTGGATGCACTGCCTGCCTGCCGACGTCGGTCTTGAGGTCGAACCCGAGGTGATATTCTCAAATAGATGGTCCGTCTCAGTGGACGAGGCAGAGAACAGGCTACACGGACAGAAGGGCATTATGGCCCTTACAATGGGAGGAAGGAGATAAGGGGGTTATATCCAATGCCATGCTGCATATTATGCCCAGAATATAAGAACATCCTGAACCAAGAACCTAGGGTCAGCCCGAAGTGCCCCGGATACGTGTCAAAAGAGAAACCATGGCCACAGAAAAGCTATCCGTCCGATGAGGCACCACCGATCTGGTATCTATTGAAGCTTGAGGCAAAGTGCTGCCCGATCTGCCCCTACTATAGGGCGGATAAGGCACAAAAATTCTGGTGGTGCGAACGACCACTTGCTTTCGAGATTAAACCTGACAATGCCGCCGAAGCAATAAGGTTCTCGGGAAGGTCTGTGGTACCCACCCCATAACTTTTTTTATTTTACCAGTTTCACAGATTTTTTATCTTTTTTACAAAAATGTTGATAGTGATTAAAAGTCCGCCTCAATTTCCCTATTTTACCTTTCCCTTTTACCCTCTATGAACTCTTCAAAGCACCTCTTCGCAACCTCGTAAGGCATCTGCTCTGGTGGATGTTTAAATGCGAACGCCGAGGCACTGATGAGCGGTCCCGAAATCCCTCTGTCTAGGGCAATCTTGCATGCCCTTATCACATCTATCACCACCCCGCCGCTGTTAGGCGCGTCCCAGACGTCCAGCTTTACATCAACTTGAACCGGCGTGCCACCGAAATACTCTCCTTTAATGTATATGTAGCAGATCTTCTTGTTGTCTAGGAATTGCACATAGTCAGAGGGCCCGATCCTCAATGGAATATCGTAAGGGATCATTGCTTGTACAGCTGAGGTCTTGCTTATCCTCTTGGAGACTAGCCGTGCCTCTTCAAGCATATTTAAAAAATCAGTGTCTCCTCCAATGTTGAGCTGGTAGCTCTCGATGATCCTCACACCTCTGTCGACCATAAGCTTGGCGAGGGTCTTGTGAAGGACCGTTGCACCTAGTTGGCTCATTACGTCGTCACCAGCCACAGGCAGATTCCTATCCTTGAACTTCTTCTGCCATGCCTTGTCGGAGGCTATGAAGACCGGCATACAGTTAACGAAGGCACATCCGGCTTTTAGCGCCTGCTCCGCGTACCATCTCACCGCCTGCTCTGACCCCACAGGCAGATAGTTCACGACTATCTCTGCGCCAGAACTCTTTAATTCCTCTGCAACATCAACCTCTTTCTCGTCACTCACGGTCAGAAATTCCTTCAGGTATTTTCCCAAACCGTCCATCACGGGTCCCTTCTTAACGGTCACCCCCAACTTTGGGACGTCGCAGAACTTCCTGGTGTTATTAGGTCTTGCAAAAATTGCCTCTGACAGGTCTTTGCCTACCTTATTAGCATCAACATCAAACGCCGCCACAAACTCTAGATCTCTGACGTGATATCCTCCCATATTAACGTGCAATAGCCCTGGGATATCTTTGTCCTCGGGGGCATCCCTGTAGAAGTAGGTCCCTTGGACCAAGGCTGATGCGCAGTTGCCAACACCCACAATTGCTACCTTAATCTTCATCGTTTTCACCAGTATTTTATATGTATAAAATATTGCCCATTTTAACCTTATCGGCAGAAAACTCCTAGGCTTTCATTTAAACGCCTCGTTAACCTTCTAAGCACCTTAAAAATAGAAAAAAGGTGGACGAGATGACACCATTTGGACGGATTGTCCATCCAAATATCCTATATTACTACTAATAAGCCTTATGCATCACCCGTCAAGTTTATTAAAAAAATAGGTGTTAGGATAATTGGGCTATGATGAGTGCTGGTATTACGGACTAAAAGATGAAGTATGACATCAGACCAGAGCCCAAAGTTAATCCTTTACTATGTGAGTGCCGGTTCTTCCCTCTAGGGCGTCTACTGCCTTGTCCAGCGAAGTTATTATCGCTTCTTTGCCTCCCCACTCCAGGAACCTAATACACGCCTTAACCTTCGGTCCCATGCTGCCTGGGAGGAAATGCCCCTCATCTAAGTACTTCTTAGCCTCCGACACCGTCATCCTGTCGATCTCCTTCTCATTTGGCTTTCCAAAGTTGAGTTTAGCCTTCTCGACATCAGTCAGAATCAGGAATATGTCCGCCTCCACGACTTCTGCAAGCCTCTCGCCAGCCAGATCCTTATCGATCACAGCCTCGACCCCTACGAGCTTCCCATTTTCCTTTATGACTGGGATTCCCCCTCCGCCCGAGGCTATGACGACGACGCCAGAGTCCACGAGTATCTTTATGACATCTGCCTCAACATTTGCAATGGGATCTGGCGATGGGACTACTCTCCTCCATGGCTTTGGTGCATTGGGCTTCACTTTCTTTACAATCCACCCCTTCTCCGCCTTCATCTTCATGGCTTCTTCTTCTGTTAAGAAGTTTCCAACTGGCTTTGAGGCGTTCTCCCCAAAGAATTCAGGATCGTTTTTGTCAACGAGCACTTGATTGACTATAGCGACCACTGGGACCTTCATACCCTTCTCCATCATTATGTTTTCCAGACATTGCTGCAACATGTAGCCTATCTGCCCCTGCGTCATGGCACCCACGACATCAAGCGGCTGTGGCGGCACAACATCCTTGGCAATGTCTTGTTGAAGCGCCAAGTTTCCGGCCTGAGGCCCGTTTCCGTGTGTGATTATGAGCCTGTCGTCCTTTCCTAGGTGTTCTATCATGTTCACTAGGTGTTTAGCTGTGGTGTACACATTCTTAAACTGCTCTTCAGCCGTTCCTTTCTCATGTGCTTGCTTTATTGCATTGCCGCCAAGGGCAACTAAAATCCTCTTTCCATTTTTAGCCAACGAAAACCCTCCAAACAATACCGATAAAGTTTAAAATGGTGACTATTATATTTTTCTTTTAAATTGTCATTTTTACAAAATCATTAATTTTAATCATTATTCGAATTATTATTCCTGTACAACTGAGCCAAAAAAAGGTCTTATTTTTAAGCCAGAAGGCACAAAAATTAAAGCGTTGAAGTCATATGTCATACATCACTTTAGGAATCCCTATGATAGATTCTCTATTGCCAGATGGTATGCCGAGGAACAGCTTCGTACTTTTATTTGGGGAGGGGGGCACGGGCAAGTCTGTGGCGCTAGCACAGGCCGCAGGCACTAGAATTAGGTTAGGTGAGCCATGCATGTTCATTACGTTCGACGACAGCCCATCATCCATAATAAATAACTTCCTACGCCTCGGATACGAGGTTCGCGGGGCTCTTGCAAATAACATCCTTCGGATTGTTGACTGCTTCTCCTTTAGAGCCCGAATGCTACCCAAGCCGACAGACGGAATCCGTGTAGTTCAGAATCCGAAGGACCATCACGAACTCACAGGCACTCTCCTTTCCACAGCTGAAGGGATGGAGGGAAAGGGTGCCATATTCATCGACTCCCTTACAGAGTTTTTTACGATTAGTGAACCCACCTCAACCCTCGAGACCGTAAAGAATTGGAGGGTCGAGTTCTGCAAGATGATGGGGATCCCCATCTTCGCAACATACCATATTGGCCTGAAGACAATAGACGAGTTCGCTGCCATGATTGACTATCTTGTGGACGGAATAATCGATTTCCGGTTCGATCCGTTACTGGCGCAACAAGGTCTCCTTGCCAGACAGCTACGCGTGAGAAAGATGAAGGGTGCCATGCATGACACCGTTTGGCACTACTTCACCATAGAGCGCGGTGGTCTGACACCTATGAGGTCTCAAGGCGTCTCCGAGCCAGCCCACAAAAAGTCAAAGTAGTCGCTGGCGAGCTCCACCAAGCCCGGGTGGCTTGCCCATATGGCTGTACCCATCGCGCCCCCGTTGCTACCTATGAAGAGCATGACCTCGACATCGTCTACGATCAGTCCGCCTCCAAACATCTTGTCCCTCCTCCTCACCGTGGAAATTTCCGATAACTTATGAACTACGCCTTCATTAACCTCCGTTGTCACAAGCACTTTCACTTCGACTTCCTGAGCCCTCAATCTGATCAGAACTGGCAAAATTTCCTCGTTCAACCATTCTGGCATGATTGGTAGTGCCAACTTTACCTCTCTTTTCGACATCCTCAGCATGTGATGAGCCTTACTTAAAATCTCCTCACTGCTCTTTATAATCCAAATATCCGACTTCTCGGGTTCTCCCTGAATTTCCGTCAAAGCCTGCTCCGCCCTCCTAAAAGCTTCCTCAATGCCCTTCTGTACTCTGATCTTATACTCTCCGAGCCCCTCACCAACACTTCTTGCGGAGTATACAACTGGTCTGTCGCTCGATGCTGTTATCAGCGACTTCTCCAGGAGGCTGGACAAAACTGTGTGGATCTTGCTGTAGGGGACCTTGCTCCTCGCACTGATCTCTTTTGCATCACCCTTACTTCTTATTAATGCCAAGTAAACTTTTGCCTCGGTCTCCGTCAGCCCACAATCCCTCAGAGCCCTGATAACTTCGACCTCTAACATACGTATCAACTTATGAAGTATATGAAAATATTCAAATATAAATTAATGGTGAAGTTGCCGGCGTGATCTGTGATGCAGATCATAAAGAAAACTAAGAGTCTTTGTCCTGAATGCATGCAGGTCTTGGATGCTGATATATACGAAGAGGACGGTGCGGTTTACATAGCGAAAACATGCCCGTCCCACGGCAGATTTGAGGATGTTTACTGGAGCGATTACGAGCTATTCAAGAAGGTTGAAGGATACGAGTGTATTGGCGAGGGCGTCAAGAACCCTAGGACTCAGACCGTTAAGGGTTGCCCATACGACTGTGGAATATGTCCTGCGCATAGATCCCATACAGTACTGTCTATAATTGACGTTACCAACAGATGCAACCTCAAGTGTCCAATATGCTTCGCCAACGCCGCAACTGCCGGCTACCTATACGAGCCGACCCAGGACGAGGTCCGCTCCATGCTAAAGAACCTTAGAGAGAATCAACCCGTCGCTCCCAACTCCATTCAGTTCTCTGGCGGAGAGCCTACCGTTAGGGAGGATCTTCCCGAGCTCATTGCAATGGCGAAGGAACTCGGCTTCCACCACATTGAAGTTAATACAAACGGGATAAGGATTGCAAAGGACATAGATTACCTAAGGAGACTCATGGATGCAGGGCTCAGCACACTATATCTACAATTCGATGGCATGAAGCCTGGGCCATATATTGCAGCCAGAGGCTTAGATCTCTTCGAAACAAAGCTAAAGGTAATCGAAAATTGCAGGACTGTCGGCTTGGACAGCCTCGTTCTCGTTCCAACGGTCGTAAAAGGGATAAACGATGACCAGATAGGGGCTATAATAAGATTTGCCTCAAGGAACAGCGATGTGGTCAGGGGAGTAAACTTCCAACCGGTTTCAATGGCAGGCAGGATAGACAAGAAAAAGCTGAAAGAGATGCGGATAACGATACCTGACGTTCTAAAACTAGCGGAGGAGCAGACAAACGGCGAGATCAAGGTCAGCGACTTTTACCCCATTCCAGTCGTTCTTCCCATCTCCAGAGCCGTCGGCGCACTCAAGGGGAGGCGGTACCAGGAGTTCACTAACCACCAACACTGCGGAATGGCGACTATGATCATTCCCGAGGGGGACAAAATTGTCCCAATAACGCGTTATGCCAACGTCGAAAAGTTCATGTCTTCGCTCAACAAGGTTTACGAAGATGCCTCAAGAGGCTCTATGCTTAGGGCAAAAATGAGGCTCTTGGGCGCCACGAGACACGTTAAGCTGTCACTCTTGGGAAACCTCGTCTCGTCCGTACTAATGCAAGGCGATTATGATACCTTGGGGCAGTTCATGCGGAAGGTCATCCTAATAGGGTGCATGCACTTCATGGATCCCTATAACTTCGATCTGGATCGTGTGAATAGGTGCACGATCCACTATGCATTCCCAGATGGAAAAATCATACCATTCTGCACAATGAACTCTATTCACAGACCAATCTTGGAGCGTGCTCACAGCACTCCTATTCAAACTCCCTCATAATAATCGCTCCTTATCATTATATCCGTCTACTCTTTTTTCCATCTCTTCAAACCCCCATCTGATCTGGAAGATCCCAAGTAGAAAATTTTCGTAAACATATTTGACTCTCAAGGAAACTCTGAAAACCAAAACCTTTTTATTTCAATACCCTTATCTTGGCTTTTGGTGTATTATATGGGCGGCGGAAAAAAGTCGGCGCCAAAGCCTGCTAAAGAACTTGAGTCTGGCAAGAAAGAGGCCCCAAAGAAAGAAGTAACAAAGGCTTCCACTACGATATTGATCGATCCAAAGGTAGTGGATCAAATCAAGAAGGAAGTAAGTAAGATGAAATTTGTAACTCCCTACCAGATTTACTCCAAATACAACCTAAAGTACAGCATATCGAAGGACATACTCGAGTCCCTCACGAAGCAGGGCATACTTAAGCCTGTTAAGAGCGGTCGCCGCCTCGATATCTACATGCCTGCTGCATAGTGGGGCTACCCGATGGATCTTATTGACAAGATCCCAGTGAAGGTCTCTTTTCAGAGCGCTGAGTGCAAAGTTGAACTGATTCGAATCTTAGCCCCAAGGACCGTAGAGGCGCTCGTCGGTGCCCTGCCCTTCAACTCAAAAGCATTTCTTTGGAAAGAAGAGGTTTACTTCGAGACTCCTGTCACAATGGGTCCTGAGAAGTCCCGCTCTACAGTTCAAACTGGCGATGTGGCCTATTGGCCTCCAGGTAGGGCCTTCTGCATCTTCTACGGAAAATCTCAGCCATATAGTCCTGTTAATGTAATCGGGAGGGTTGTTACTGACTTGGAACCCCTAAAAAAAGTAAGGCAGGGAGAATGGGTTAAAGTCTCCCTATTGTGACCTGTTGCGTCTTCATAAAAATGGGACTTAAATCTCCACAAACTCTGGTTTCTCTTTCAGGTTAATTATCGGGACCGCAATCCACCCGGGTTTAACGCCCTCTGCAAATGAAATCTCTTCCCTTTCGTCCATCTTTACCAAGACGTACCTGCCATTATAAGGCTTGTCCGTCGCATGGTAGTAAAATAAAGGCAGACCGTATTTATCATAATAGTTGTTATAGACCCCCAGAACTCCATAGTAATGTCTCTCGTTATGTTTGAAATGCACGAGATATATGGGCTGTCCCATTGAAACTGTTGACGCGACAAGTCTCGCCAAATCTTTAATGTCCTCAACCTCCAATTTCTTTGAAGTCTCCACAGGCAAATCCCTCTTTATCGTCTATTTTTCTACCTATCCACCTATCCACCTATCTAAATTCCTACTCTCTAAATCTTTACTTTCTACCTATCTGGCTCTTTACGTATCCCTTTTCCTCTTTACTTCCTCTTGGTATTTCTGTTTACCTGTCTAATTACCTCTTCCATAACCTCTCTCAGACTCTTACACTCGCTGATGGCTATTTTCTTCAAATCATCAAACTCCGGCTTCAACCTCCATGGTGATTTACTCTTTTTCACCCTGACCTTATATTCTGTGCAACCTATTCTCACGGTCTCCTCCGAAAGCTCTCTGTCAGCCTTGACTCTCTCACACTTAAATACCTTGACGCCGAGTGTCCCTGTCTCTTCCATAAGCACTCTAACTGCCTCTTCTTTCAGCTCTGGTTTTACAACGACCCTGACAGAAAATCCCGGTCTGGACTTCTTCATGAATATAGGCACGAAGGAAATGTCCTCCGCAACCCCCTTCAACCTGTCAAACAACCATCCCAGGATCTCCCCGCTAACATCATCCACATTAGTTTCCACCACACATACCCTTTCTATCAAGCCATTACTCTCCCCTATTATGACACGGGTAATGTTGGGGAGATCCAATTTGAGGCTACCTATCCCGAGACCGATCCTCTTAACACGGAAGGCTGGTGGTGCGACTTTCCCCGAAGTCAGGGCTGCGATCAATGCTGCTCCTGTTGGCGTTGTGTATTCATGACTCTCAGGCGATAGCAAAATTGGCACATTGCCCTTTCGAGCTATCTGAAGCGTGGCTGGTGCCGGGATCGGCAGGGTTCCGTGCTCACTCTCTATGTGCCCCGATCCTACCCTTAACGGCATGGTAAAAAACTCCGCACCTTCCAGCCCGAGTTCTTCAAATGCCTTTATCGTGCCCACTATATCGACTATGGTATCAATCTCCCCTAACTCGTGGAGTGTACCTTCACCATGAACTTCTTTTTCTGCCTCGAGGATCAGTTCTGCTGCCTTTGTTGCTGTAGTCACCCCCCAGCCGCTCAGACCTACCCTTGATGATGCTAATTTCACAGCCTCAACAAGATCCCCGTCATATTTCCTACCGTGAATACCATGGACCACCCTGAGTCCTCTCAGCCCGTTTTCTACAGCATCCTCAAAATAAAAGACCATGTCGCCCACAATTGATTTTATGGTTCGTTCAACCCTGAGTCGGAGATCTTCCCCGCCCGCATGGACTGCTGCTGCAAGTATCTTGTCTCCAGAAACGCCCGCGGCTGCACAATCTATTATCACTATATTCAAATATTAGCACCACACTTCATTTTTGTGATTACCGATATATCATTTATTGATTGGTGTAGGCTTTGGAGATCAGCGAAATACTCAACCAAATAAAGAGTGGAAAAATCGATGTGGAAGAGGCTACTAGAAAGATCCGTCTACTTGCTCTGAAGGAGATGGAGGGTGCCTGCATTGACATCTCCAGAAATTTAAGGAAAGGGATTCCCGAATTGGTCTTTGGTGAGGGGAAATCTGACGAAGTACTATTAAGCGCGGTCAAATCACTGCTTCAAGAGAACGGCTTAGCCATAGTCACGAGGGTAACCCCTTCCCAAGCTCGCCTTCTAATAAAGAGCTTCTCGGAGAAGGCTAAAACCATCTACTACGAGAAAGGGCGCATCGTCTCCATAAGGACAGGCGAAGCGCCACCTCTGAAGGATCCTCCCATTGCCATTATAACCGCCGGAAGCGCAGACCTTCCTGTTGCCGAGGAGGCTCTTGCGGTAATCAATGAGATGGGATTTAGAACTCTTGCCTTTTACGATGTCGGAATAGCTGGTCTCCACAGGATCTTCCCTGTAGCCAAAAAATGCATGGAAGATAAAGTTGCGGTGGCAATAGTTGTTGCGGGGATGGAGGGAGCACTTCCCTCGATATTTAGTAGCCTGTTCTCGGGGATTGTTATCGGCGTACCGTCTTCGGTTGGGTATGGCTATGGTGGGAAGGGCGAGGGCGCACTAATAACGATGCTCCAATCATGCACACCCGGTCTTGTTGTCGTGAATATCGATAACGGGGTGGGGGCAGGGATCGCCGCGGTTCTGATCTCACGGTTGGCATCAAAAACCTAAATCCATTCTTTTGCTTTAAATGCAGAAAAGTTTAATTATGACAGCGTCATAATTAAAAATGCCAGGGTGGCCGAGCGGTTTAGGCGGCGGGCTGCAGACCCGCTACACTGAGGTTCAAATCCTCACCCTGGCTTAGATAGCGGTGGATTAAATGCGGTCATGCAAAGCATGTAACAAACTCCGGGTATTGATTGCGAGGATGTGTTGTTCTCTGGACATGGGGGGTTACCAACATGCGCATGTTATTTTTACATTGTGATAATTTTTATTATTCAGTAGTGTCTCCCACAAAATTCGCAGAACCGCTTGAAGAAAAATGTAGTGATTGCTCTGTCAGAGACGCGTTGGTTGTCTTTATTACTGTTGAAAAAATAGATGCATCATCTGTCTATGAGACCGCAAATCTTGCCTCCTCAGAAATTGTGAGAATGTTGAAGCGCATCGGAAAGAAAGAAGTCGTTCTTTTTCCCTTCTCTCACCTATCAAACGATCTTGCAGATCCTCTCACCGCAATTAAAATTATAGACGAAATAAAGTCACGCATTCACAAGTTTGGGCTTCAAGCTTTTAAAGCGCCCTTTGGATGGGAGAAGATTTTCTCACTTACCTGCAAGGGTCATCCATTAGCACAAGCTTTAAGGGTCATTCACCCAACAAATAAAGGGGATCGAATTGAAAGCTCCTTGTGAATATATCTCTAGATACTTTTTACCTACTATCCGATCCATACTGGCCAAGAAACTCGTAGAAGAATACGGTTATACACAGACTGCCGCTGCAAAGAAGTTGGGTTTAAGCCAGTCTGCGATGAGTCGTTACCTATCTATGGAAAGAGGTGTCAAGAAAAAAATACCAAACGAGCTCTTGGAGGTCATTAATGCTACGGCAAAGAGGCTTGCTGAATCGTCAATTTCCACGGAAGAATCCTCTCTTCTACTATGTTCAATATGTTCTAAATATCGTCACCTTCAGACTAAATAACAACATCATAAGCTTAATTAAGGCTATTATTACGAAGTTGTCGTCCTTAACAGAATGGCAGGAAGCCCCTTGCGACAGCGAAGGGTGGTTCGCTTTCTCTTTTAGATAAATACAGTACGTTACCAATAATATTAAAGGCAGATAAAAGATCATGACTTCGAATGGGAGCTGAAATACAGGCTCGCCAAAAATCCTCCTCGATAACAGGTAAGCATCCACAATACCCAATATAAAGCTCGCCAGTTCAGCATTTCTCAAATCCTCTTTTACCATAAAGGATTCTTCAACTTTCATCAAATATAAAAATATGCCTCCAGAGAAAACCATATATAGAAGTGCTTTCTGTCTTTTTCAAGAAATTAATTTTAGCGAATTTGGAGGATGCTGTTATGGCGCAGAGTTTACCAGTATTGGTATTAAAAGAGGGAACCTCAAGGACGACGGGAAGAGATGCCCAAAGGGCAAACATAATGGCTGCCGTGACGCTCGCCGAGGCTATCAGGTCCTCCCTAGGTCCAAAAGGGATGGACAAAATGCTCGTGAGTAGCTTCGGTGACGTTACCATCAGCAACGACGGCGCTACCATTGTAAAAGAAATGGATGTGCAGCACCCAGCTGCGAAGATGATGGTTGAGGTCGCAAAGGCACAGGATACCGAGGTGGGGGACGGAACCACCACTGCCATGGTTCTCGCCGGAGCACTGCTCAGGAAGGCGGAGGACCTACTTGATCAAGAGATTCATCCGACAGTCATCATCGAAGGCTACAAGAAGGCAATGGAGAAGGCGCTATCCATTATCGACAACATGGCAATAAAGGTTGAACCGACTGACAAGAAAAAGCTCAAGGACGTCGCAATAACCACCCTGAGCGGAAAGAGCGTAGTTGCGGGTCACTTTGAGAGGCTTGCCGAACTTATAGTGGAAGGCGCACTGTCCGTAGCTGAGAAGGTGGGTGATAAGTACAAGGTTGACCTTGACAACATTAAGCTTGAGAAGAAGAAAGGCGAATCTCTCGACGAAACTCAGCTTATCCACGGGATCGTTCTAGATAAGGAGATCGTCCATCCAGGAATGCCGAAGAGGATCGAAGACGCTAAGGTAGCCATACTTGACTGCCCACTCGAGATTGAGAAGACAGAGATCACCGCAAAGATAAACATAACCTCCCCCGAACAGATGAAGAGCTTCCTTGACGAAGAAGCCGCAATGCTGAAGGGAATGGTGGACAAGATTGCCGCAACTGGCGCAAACTTCGTCGTTGTCCAAAAAGGCATCGACGACATAGCCCAGCACTATCTAGCGAAGAAGGGCATTGCCGCCGTAAGACGCGCCAAGAGGTCTGATATTGAGAATCTAGCTAAAGCCTGCGGTGCAAGGATAGTTACGACCATTGACGACCTCACACCAAAGGACCTTGGCTACGCAAAACTCGTTGAGGAGAGGCGCGTCGGGAAGGACAAAATGGTTTTCGTTGAGGGCTGCAAGAACCCCAAGGCCGTGACAATACTGGTCAGGGGTGGAACTGACCGATTCGTCGATGAAGCAGAACGTTCACTCCATGACGCAAAGTGCGTTGTGAGAAATGTAATCCAGGATCCATGGCTGGTCCCAGGCGGAGGCGCACCAGAGGAGGAGATCGCCACCAACCTCAGGGACTACGCCAAGTCCTTCAGCGGCAGGGAGCAATTGGCGATCCTCAAGTTCGCCGAGGCTATGGAGGAGATACCGACAACACTGGCCGAGAACTCAGGTCTCGACCCTGTAGACATACTCGTCGAGCTCAGGTCCGCCCACGCTAGAGGCGAAAAATACGCTGGCGTAAACGTCTTTACAGGCAAAGTCGTTGACATGGCTAAAGAGAACATCTTCGAACCTGCAAGTGTTAAAAAGCAAGCCATAAAGTCGGCGACCGAAGCAGCTATAACCCTCCTGAAGATAGATGATATCATCGCCGCTGCCGCGCCCAAGAAAGAGAAGGAAGAGAAGGAGAAGAGGGGCGAGGGTGGCGAAGAAGGATATTCAGGAATGGGCGGAATGAGTTGAGTCCAGAGAGTGAGAGCCGACAGATACTAGGTCCAGAAGTGATGACTAGGTTCGAGAGGGCCCGGGTACTTGGAGCCCGGGCACTTCAGATCTCTATGGGTGCTCCACCTCTAATTGAGACCACTGGGAAGACACCTTTGGAGATCGCGGAACAGGAACTCAAGATGGGCGTTCTCCCCATAACTATAAGGCGGAAACTTCCAGACGGAAGATACCAAGACATTCCACTGAAATGGCTCCTCAAAAACCAATAATCTTTTTCTTTTTTATTTTTACTTTTTACATTTTTACATTTACGTTTTTACTTTTATTTTACTTCTTGCTTTTAGTCAATTTTTGTGTGGTTTTGCACTTGATAAACATGCTATCAACTAGAGTCCGAACTCTGAGACTCCCGAGAGGTCCTTAACCATTAGATATGCATCCTCCCCGTCCCTGTAGTAAGCCTCGATAATCCTGCTCGCCTTGAATCCAAGCTTCCGATACAACTCTATGGCGGGCTTATTGCTGACCCTTACCTCCAAGTATATCTCCGTCGCCCCGCACTCGCGAACCCTCTTTATACCCTCAATCATGAGGTTGTACCCGATACCTCTATTTCTGTACTCCTTCATCACGGCAATCGATATAACGTGCCCTTTTTTTGCAAAAGCTGTTCTAAGATTTGATATACCAAACTCGATCCTACACATGTTGTAACCAACGACCTTGCCATCCGCCTCTGCAACCAAGAATATCTTTGGGTTCTCATAGTGGTGTTCCAAAAAGAAGGCAGGGGAGTAATTTTCTGGAAGACAAACTTTATTAATAGTCATAACGGCGTCAATGTCTTCCGGTCTGAACTCTCTGATGGTATAGCTACTATACACTTTCTTAACCTTCTTTTTATGTTCTTTTCCTGTCCTTTCTGTCACTTTCTCTAAATATCGCCCTTTAAAATTTTTTAGTTTAAGGCTGATGGGAGGTCATGAATCAATAGGTTCAAAGTTCAGGCACTACCAATAACCTGATGTATCTATCAGCTCAACTTGTAACTTTATCAATCCTTCCGGAGGAATCCTCTGCGAGCGAAGGAGGTATGCATCCACCAATTTCAAAAACTATTCCGATACAGCTCTTCCACCTTCCCAGTAATGCAGCCAGTACTCTACAAACCTCTGCAATTCCTCTTGGCTAGTGGTCGCCAGAATAGCTTCCTCCCTCTTCAGCAGCCTATTTCCGGAGAGTGCTATCCCAAAAAACTTCTCCCCTGCCCTCCAAACACCTGCCCAAGTATCCTTGCCCGAAAGTATCTTCAGCCCAAAAGCCCCGGACCTTATGGCCTCCAGAATGCGCTGAATGTTCTTCTCTGCGAAACCCCGCCTCGACTCGAGTCTTTTAATTCCCGCCTCCAACTTCTGCCTCTTGAACGTGTCTACCTCCTCGCCCAAAACCTCCCTAAGTTTTTCAACAGCCTCCATAACAGAAAAATCCGACTCCAAGGCTATGAAAACTAATGGTCCATAAGTTGCTGGCTGACTAATGGGCAGGGTTCTAAGGACTGTGAAATTGAGACAGTTGGCATGCTCCGAGGTCCATCCCCCCCTCCCCCTCTCATATATTACCTCAACCTCCTTACCACAAAGGGGGCAAATGAACACAATCTTTGGCTCAAATCCTACCTGGACCAACTCTGTTGACCTCTCCATTCTCATTCCTATTAAAGCTGCAAATATAAATGGGCTCACTCGTCCTAAAAGAGTGCCTTTTCTCTTATCGCCTTTATCTCCTCCACATGCCTTACGCCCTCTCTTAAGAGGACTTCCTTGAAGGCCCTTCTAAAATAATGTTGTACCTTTACGCCTCTCTCTTCAAGCTCTCTGCTTATGCGGTCCGCCATCTTTATACCCTCCTCATCAAAGTCCAAAATTACTGCTACACTCCTTCCCCTATATTCTTTGGAGACTTCTTCAATGAAGAATGTCTCTGAATACCCGAGGCCTCTGAATCTCAATACTGGCGTTTTTAAACCGAATTCCCTCAACGCGATCTCATCATTCTGCCCCTCTACTATGACTAAGGAGGTCCCAAAGTTTATGGCATCCACTAACGACTTTATTTCTTCCGAAAGTTTAAGATAGTACTTATGAGACTTCAAGCGTTTAACTCTCCTTTAGACCGAATCTATTAATCTTAATCTTTAACCCTTTTAAAACATCCAACGCATATAGTAATACTGAAAAAATTGATTTCCCAAAATAGAGACCGCAGTTGAGGCCGACCTTGAGGAGAAAGCCAGAATTCCAGGCCCCCCATGGCAGAGCCTTTCCTTCCGACCTTCCCATGCAAGGCTTCCCGCGGTCGTGGCGTCCGATTTTGTCCTGACGCCCTGGATCGTCCTCGCCCTGCATCCTGTCCGTTGCACCTACGCAACCTCGTCCGATCCGTTTCCCCGAAGGGTCACGGACCGAACTGCTTTGCTTCGGTGCCGTTACAGGCTCGCTTCGACCTCAACTGCGGCGTTAATATAATGTGCTCCTCCTTCTTTTAATGTATCTTGTACCCTTCTACATCAAAGTATTGAAAGCCATTTTTCAATCTTGTTCTATCAGTCAAAGAAAACGCTGGTTCTTTTCTTATATCATTTGTAGTGAACCCGATAATTTTGTTTTTTAAACGCATAAATCAATTTTTCATGGTGAATCATTTTATTAAATTCAATGTCTCCAAAGCCGCCCTTATGCTTCTCTCGACACCCGTTGTGGTTGTCGTAGTGTCAAGCACCCTATCCCCCTTTCCGAAGATCTTTCCCGTGACGGTCAGAACGGCGGCTGCCCTGTATCCCCTCAACGACCCTATTGCAAATATAACTGAGCACTCCATTTCGAAGCTCAGTACCCCTCTTGATGCCCAATAACTCGCGTCCTCCTCCTCTTCTAGATAAAAAGTGTCGCTGGTGCAAATTGGTCCGACGTGGTATCTGCTTCCTTCAAGATTCTTGACCAAAATTCTGACCATCTCTTCGTCCGCAACGGTCTTGCCTCCCTTCTTGATATAAGCTCTAGACGCCCCGTCCAAGGGCTCGGCCCTTGTTGGCACTATTATGTCGCCAAGCTCCACATCTCTTCTGATCCCGCCTGTCGTGCCGACCCTTATTACATACTTCGCACCCAAAGCCGCCAGCTCTTCCATTACAATGGCTGCAGAGGGTGTGCCCATTCCCGTTGTTGAGACCGTCACCTCTACATCCTTGTACTTGCCTGTGAACGTCAGGAGCCCCCTATTCTCGTTTACGAGCTTTGGCTCCTTCAAAAGCTCCGCTACCCTCTTAGTCCTTCCTGGATCCCCGCACACTATTACCCTTTCTGCTACCTCTCCCTTCTTACACCTAATGTGGTACAACACAATCGCCCGCTAGGTGGTTATCTTACCTATTTTCCCCTCCACTAGTGCCAACTTTATCTCCCTGCAGATCCTCCTCCCCATGCTCATAGGCTCGTCGAAGAGAAGGCTGCTGTAGGGGGATCCATCAATGAAGAGGTTTGTGCCTGCCACGATCCTTCCCGAGAATTCGAACGTGTATAGCTTCCCATCTTCATCACATATCATCTCTAGACAAAATGGCCCTATCATGCCGGGTGGGACAAGCCTCTCTGTGGCAGCTACGAACCTCTCGCCCGCTTCGAAGACCTCTGAGAGGAGCGATTCTCTCAGCACAATGGGTAGGTTCCCGATCACTCTGAACGTAGGTATCAGGTCAAGCTCCAGCTGGTCTCTGGCACATATCCTGCCTATACCATCGACGTTGGTCTCGTACCTTCTGTCGCACCCAAGCAGCTCTAGCCTTCCAAGCATGGGCGAGTAAAAGTAATGTGGGTAGATGGTCACTCCAATGATGTACTCCTGAATGAATGCCTTATTCGCCTCATCCTCCTTCAAAAGCCCCCTCCTCACGACCTCTCTCATTTTCCTCTCGAGGTCGTCCCCATCCTTTGCTATGAAGTACCCTCTTCCGCCCTCTGCGCCTGGAAGTTTTACGATGACAGGTCTATCTACGTCATCTACAGAATCGAACTTCTTAGGTATCCTTATGCCAGCCTCCCTCAGGATGCGGTCCTTCAGAGCCCGGTCAAACTCCCACCTAAATATCCGCCTGTTACCAAATATCGGTGGTCTGAAATTCTTTTCAAACTCTTCCAAACGCCCGCCAGAGATGAGGGTCCCATGAGGAACGAAGATCGCCTCATTCTTGAGAAGCTCCCGTTGCACCTTGTCCTGCAATAGATCCTCTGGACCATTAATCGTGAATATTTCGTCGGCAAGCCCATATCTTCCATACAGGCTTTCCCTTCCCTGGGGACAAAGGAGTAGGGTTTTTAACCCCTCCATTCTCGCTCCCTTAAGGATCTGGAGTGCTGAGTGGGATCCTATGGTTGCTATGCAGCCCATCAAGTCACCAGCTCCTTCAGTCTTCCAGTCTCGGCTCCTTCCCTTAGCTCCTTGGCTATCCTTCTGCCCACGCTCATCTGAATCCCATATGCGTACTTGGTGTACGGGCTTGTGGTCCCTATCACAGGGCTTCCTGGCACCCTGGGGGACACATCAAAAATGACTATCTCCTGATCCTTAGTAACCGCACCTTGCAATGCGAATGGTCCTATGATTCCCGGAGGGTACTCTATCTTTGTAGCCTCGACAAACCTCTCCCCTATCTCAAAAACCTTTTCGAGCATGGACTCCCTTATAGTCGCTCCCATGTGCCCGATCTCAATGTTCTGAAGAACAACGTCTACCTCCAACTGCTGCCTTGCCGGAAGTGAGACAAAATCATATAAATTGGTCTGCAACCTCCTATCGATCCCCATGAATTCGACCTCTCCCCTCAGGGGCGAGTAAAAGTAATTGAAGTTGAAATACGTGCCCAGGACAAACTCCTCTATGACTGCTTTTCTTACATCCTCCTCCCCTATCACCCCCTTCGCTATTCTCTCTTTCGCCTTCTTCCAGAAGTCCTTCTCGTCGGTTGCTGTGAAGAACGCCCGCTCTATCTTCCTCTTAGCCTCTTGAACCTTTACTATGGCGAGCCTATCTATCTCTGATGGTGACTTGAACTTCTTTGGCTGCCTTATCCCTGCCTTTTCGAGCAGGTAGTATTGGTTTCTCTCGCAACCCCTCTCCTCAGCCCTGAGGATGTACCTGTTCCCGAAGATCGGGACATTGAACTTGCCCTCAATATCCTCATACGGGACGTAGGTGGAGAACGCCCTGTGCGGGACGAAGATCGTGTTAAGCCTCCTCAATCTATTCTGCACATCATCCTGAACTATCATCGAGAACTTCTCCAGCACGATACACTCATCAACAATTCTCCTGTACTTTAGATAAGGTCCTTCCCTCCCCTTCTGGCAGACCACTACTGTTTTCAGCCCCTCGTCCTTTGCCCCGTCTGAAATATCGAGCGCAGAGTGGCTGCCGAGGGACCCTACGGTGATATGCTTTGTGTCGTAACCCTCTAAGATGTTCCAGATCTCCTCTCGTTTTATCGTATCGACCACCAAGGTCTCATAACTCTTAAGTGTTTTAAAAGCGTTATTTATTTGAGTGGTGTTGTAATCATATGAGTTCCAAATTTTACCACCCCCTTTTCCGAGTATATACATTCCAATCACCGACTAGGATCGTCTTTGGAATCAACGCCATGGATAGACTTTTGGAGGAACTGAAAAAGTTCGACCCCAAGTCAACCCTCATTATAAGCGGTAAGAACGTCTGCAAGACCGAGGGCTATTCGAGGGTCTGCAAAATGATCTCTTCGATCTGCCCCACAGTGGAATTCAACGAGGTCTCACCCGAACCAGACAGTTCCATCCTCTCAAACCTTGCAAAAAAAGCGAAGGAGGCTAACCCTTCCCTTATAGTTGGTCTTGGCGGGGGCAGTTCATTAGATATGGCTAAGGTCGCCTCCATTTCGGTGGCGAACGAGAAGGACCCCCCCTCTTACTTCAAAGGCGAGCCTCTTGCCAAGAGAGGTCCTCCCGTGGTCACAATACCCACAATCTCTGGGACGGGATCCGAGGTGACGCCCATATCTGTAGTTGTTGATAAAGGAAAGAAGCTCGCTCTATCTCATCCTTTTCTATACCCTTCCTTGGCGATCGTGGACCCGCTCCTCTCGGTGACTGCCCCGCCCCACTCCACCGCCTCAGCGGGGATAGACGCTCTCTGCCACGCCGTGGAATCATTCATGAGCTTGGACTCCACTCCTATTACCGAGTCCTTGGCGTTCGAGGCCATGAGCCTCTCCGATGAGTACTTGGAGCGGGCATACTCAAACGGCGAGGACATCGAGGCCAGAAGCGGTCTATCCCTGGCATCATTGCTCGCGGGTATGGCATTCATGAATACAGGGCTGTGCCTCGCGCATGGCATCGCCTACACGTTTGCCGTTAAGTGCAACCTTCCCCACGGAGTCTCTGTGGCTGTGGCGGAGCCCTATGTCTTGGAGTTCAACGCACCAGCCATACCCGATAAGTTGGACGTGATGGCCGCAGCGTTCGGAATAGACACAGAGGGAGCATCCCCAGCAGAGACCGGTAATGCCATAGCCATGCGCCTGACGGAGATAATGGACACCCTGAACCTCCCGCTAGGATTCGAGGAACTCGGTCTGGACGAAAAGGATCTAGAGCCGATGGTAGACGACCTAATCAACAACTATTCACGGTTCATACTTAAGAACCCAAGAAAGCCCTCGAGAGATGATCTTATCAAACTGTACCAGCGCATGTATGAAGGGTACTGGTAGTCGCCATACCCTTCTGTCTTTATCACGACACATTTCAGGAAAGGCGGGGGAAACATAGGTGCTGATCACCTACGGCTCCTCATCAGAGGCCTTGGCTAGATCGGTAGCCAAAGAGAGTAATATTCCAATAGTAGAAACTGCAAGGCGCTTCTTCCCCGACGGCGAGCAGTATGTTCAGATATCCGGAGCCCTTTCAGGAGAAGACGTCGTTCTAATTCACTCTTTTGCCCTAAGCCCGGACACCTTGCTGGTGGAGTACCTTCTTCTAGTAGATGCCATAAAGAGCGGTGGATGTAGATCTCTCACGGCTGTGATACCATACTTTGCATACTTGCGCCAAGACTCCCGCTTCAAGCCAGGCGAGCCCCTCAGCGCCAAGGTATTCGCCTCATTGGTAGAATTTCCGAGGGTAGATCGTATTATCACCATCGACGCACATCTTCACCGCTTCAGAACTCTGTCTGAATTATTCCATACACCATCCTTAAACCTCTCAGCGATGCCTCTCCTTGCGGATTATTACCTGAAAAACTTTGGAAATAACAACACAGTGGTGGTTGGACCAGATGCAGAGTCTGAGCAGTGGGCAAAAGTGGTCGCCGAGCGTCTCTCATCACCATACATCATCATGGAGAAGGTGCGGCTTGGTGACAGGGAAGTTTCAGTGAGGGGCAATGCCTCAGTGAAAGATAAAAACGTCGTTCTTGTGGACGATATAATCAGCACTGGAATGACGCTCGTGAAAGTGATAAGAATGCTCTTGGCCGAAGGAGCGAATAGAGTTGACGCACTTGTGACCCACGCCCTACTGGTCGAGGACTCTTATCAAAAACTCAAGGGAGCCGGTCTCGGCAACCTGATATCTACCGACACTGTGCCCGGGCAGCATTCCAAGGTCTCGGTGGCTCCCCTAATCTCAAGAGCCATAAAGAACCTGCCCTAACCTTTTCCGCTTCCGATGCACTTTGACTGGTGCAAAAAGGCTTTTTGGGTCGTTCTGATATTTTTACTGATGAGGTCTGAGTTTTGTATCCTGAAGAACTCATTAAATTAGCAGAAGACATCAGGACCATGCGGATAAGGGGTGCCGCTCAAATAGGTCGCGCTGCCGCCGAGAGCCTCTCTATCGCCGCCATTAACATAAGGGCCGATTCCCCTCAGGAGTACATGGATCAGCTTGATGGTGCTTATAAACTCCTCCTCAATACTCGTCCTACGGCGGTCTCGCTTCCAAACGCTCTGAGGTACGTGATGCACCGCGTTAAGACCGCATTCAAGAGGGGTATGGACGTAGACGAGCTTAGGGCTCTGACTATAAGGGCAGCCGAGGACTTTAAAAAGTCATCTCAAGAGGCCGTTCGCAGGATAAGCGATATCGGCGCCAAGCGAATAAGGAACGGCGATCTCATAATGACTCACTGCAACAGCTCCGTGGCGATCTCAATACTGAAAGAAGCGAAGCGTCAAGGTAAAGAGTTCCGAGTAATAGCCACAGAGACCCGACCCAGGTTTCAGGGCAGGCTTACGGCGAAGGCCCTCTCAGAGGCCGGGATTCCAGTTACCCTGATAGTGGACTCAGCAGCTAGGTACTTCATGCCCAAGGTCGACAAGGTCATTGTTGGTGCCGACGTCGTCACCGCAAATGGGGCTGTCGTGAACAAGATAGGAACTTCCCAGATTGCGCTGGCGGCAAAGGAGGCCAGGGTCCGCGTCTTTGTTGGCGCGGAGACCTATAAATTCAGCCCAAGCACCGTGCTAGGTGAACTCGTCGAGATAGAAGAACGCCCCCCAGAGGAGGTTATTCCGCCTGAAGAACTCTCGCAGATGAAAGGAGTCACAGTCGCAAATCCTGCCTTTGATGTGACCCCCCCGGATTTCATAGATATCATTATAACGGAGAGGGGTATTATACCGCCTCAGGCCTCCGTCTTGATATTGATGGAAGAGTTCGGATGGACAATTGGCGAAGAGGCTATAGGTAGAACAACCGTAGAGGAGGAAGAATAAAATGAGTATGGGTATGAAGGATGAATCCACCACGCCACTATACATGGATGAGATATTTACTGCCAGACCCGAAGAGATTGACCCAGATAAGTACATCTCAGCCAAATACTACGTTGAGAGCCCGCTTGGCTTGAAATCCGCTGGCATTGCCATCGCCACGGAGGAGTCCATTGGGACTTGGACCGAGATCACAACTATTAACGAATGGGTCAGGACTAAACTTCCCGCAAAACTTTACAAAATGGAGGGCGAAGGCGAGTCTGGCTTTGTATATATCGCATTCCCTCTTGATTTGTTCGATCTGGAGACAAGCGGCATTGCAAACATACTGAGCATGGTCGCAGGGAACTTATTTGGTCTTTCAGCCCTTAAGAACGTCCGACTGGTGGATATAGAATTTCCAAAGTCGGTGGTCCGGCACTACCGCGGTCCAGAGTTTGGTATAGAGGGTGTCAGGCGTCTTGTAGGCACAGATTCGGCACCTCGACCTCACCTCGGAACTATCGTTAAGCCAAAGGTCGGGCTCAACCCTGAGCAGACTGCAAAGGTTGCATACGAGGCTGCCCTAGGGGGTGTCGACTTCATAAAAGATGACGAGACGCTCGTGAATCAGGCTTTCTGCCCGTTAGAGGAGCGCGTCTCGAAGGTCATGGACGCCTTGGACAAGGCAAAATCTGAGACCGGCAGGAAAGTATTATTTGCAGTGAACGTCACCGGAGCACCTGACAAAATGGTAAAGCTGGCAGAGACCGCCATCGACAACGGGGCAAATACCCTGATGCTGGATATAATAATACTAGGTCTGCCAACGGTAGAGTGGTTCCTCTCCAGCTACACGTTTGGAGTCCCCATACACATGCACAGAGCCATGCATGCTACCTTCACTAGAAACCCAAGGCACGGGATCTCCATGCTTGTCATAGCTAAGATCGCTAGAATGCTGGGTGGCGACCAGCTCCACACGGGCACAGGGGCGGGAAAGATGGGTACGACAGAAGAGCGGAAGCACGAGCTCAAAAAGATCATCGATTCGCTTCGGGACGATTGGTTCGGACTGAAGAGCGTCTTTCCTGTGGCCTCCGGGGGAGTACACCCCGGTCTTGTACCAGCGAATTTCGAAGCCTTGGGCAAAGACTGCGTCATAAACGCGGGTGGCGGCATCCATGGTCATCCACTCGGCACTAGGGCAGGAGCAGCAGCCATGCGCCAAGCCATAGACGCCTGCGTCGCTGGCGTTCCATTGGAGGAATACTCAAAAAACCACAAGGAGCTGGAGGTTGCGCTCAAGCACTGGGGTGGAAAGGCTTTGGGTGAAGACTGAACGTCCGCAGGGTTTTTAATGGCGTATTAGAACTTAATGAGTAGTGATCTAGCAATGCCGACTCTCAAGGCAAAAATCATAGACATCACCACCGGAGAAAAGGGCGTGGTATTGAACGAACAGGATGCAAAGGGCATGATGCTCCGAATTCATGATCGAGTCCGCCTTAGCAAGGGCGGTGCGAATGTCCTTGCAAGGATTGATATATCCGACAGGATAGTTTGCCGCATTGAAGTATCCAGCGGGCTAGTCTGCCCAGGAGAGGTCGGAATCTATAGAGACCTGCTGCAGGATTTTCCTGTCTCAGAAGGGGAAGAGGTGGAGATATCCCCTGCTCCTACCCCGCCATCGGTTGAGTACATCCGTAAAAAGATGAGAGGTCAAACACTCACCAAGGGAGAGATAACCCAGATAGTGAAGGACACTGTGACACACTCTCTGAGCCAGCTCGAGGTCGCCGCTTTTCTCATGGCTGAGGAGTACGTCGGCATGAACATGGATGAGATAGAGAGCCTAACCCGTGCTATGGTTGAGACTGGAAATACAATAGATTTTGGAGAACCTGTGGTCGACAAACATTCTATAGGTGGCGTCCCGGGAAACAAAGTGACGCTCCTCATAGTTCCCATAGTGGCAGCCGCAGGACTTAAGATACCCAAGACGAGCAGCAGGGCGATAACCAGTCCGTCAGGTACTGCTGACACCATGGAAGTACTCGCTCCTGTGGAGTTTTCAGTTAGCGAGCTCAGGAGACTTCTCCAGAAAACTGGAGGGTATATAGCATGGGGTGGCAGCCTGAACCTTGCACCAGCCGATGACCTCTTCATAAGAGTGGAACATCCGCTCTCCATAGACCCTCGCCCTCAGATGTTGGCATCTATAATGGCGAAGAAGCTGGCCGTGGGCGTCTCGACATTGGTCTTGGACATCCCAACCGGAAGAGGTGCGAAAGTGGAAAGTTTTGAGGAGGCACGTAAGCTTGCCAACGAGTTCATTGAGTTGGGGAGCCGCCTTGGCATCAGGGTTAGGTGTGGCTTGACATACGGAGGTCAGCCGGTCGGTCACACCGTGGGTCCTGCACTGGAGGCAAAAGAGGCGCTCGAGACCCTCATGGGAAGGGGTCCGAATAGCTTGATCGAGAAATCAACTGCACTTGCTGGCACACTCTTTGAGATGACTGGTTTGGCTCCTAGGGGAGGGGGTCAAGACATGGCCAAGGAGATCCTAAGGAGTGGTAAAGCCTACCAGAAGTTCCGCGAAATCATCGAGAACCAAGGAGGTAACCCCAACATCAAGCCAGACGAGATTCCATTAGGCGAGAAGAGGTACATACTCGCGGCTCCCACAGATGGCTACGTGAGCATCATAAATAACTCCGCAATCAATGCGATTGCTAAGGCAGCGGGGGCACCTCTCGACAAGGGATCAGGCGTTAAACTCTACGCGAAAATGGGTTACGCGGTTAAGAAAGGCGACCCGGTCGTGGAAATCTATGCGGAGAGAGAGTCAAAACTCAAAGAGGCCCTAGGCGTAGCCTCCAGAAACCCCCCATTCATGATCGAGGGCATGCTCCTAGAGGAAGTTCCTGGCTTTTGACCTCAAACCTTGATTTTTTCCTTTTCCAAGCTAACAAAACTCTTCTTGGAATGTAATTATTCTTTATATGGGGTGTGCCCTCATGTTGCCGAGAAGGGATAAATACTTTTTATACATACAGGATGACGGGCGCACTTAATTTGCTTTGGTGTCATGTGGGGTCTATCTGATGATGAAAGGAGAGGACGGTGCAGACAAGATAGGGGCAAACAAGGAAGGTGCCGAGAAAACAGTCCGAAGGACCCTTTTGAGAAAAACTAGGCGCCCCAGGAAAGAATGGCGCAAAGATAAGTCAACATTAGAACCTCCCACAGTCGCTGAAGCAGAAGCAAGGAAGATGAGAGCCGTAAATCCCGCCCAATATTACAGGCAGAATTTGGGTCAGCTTGGCTTCGGCGACCCAGAACATGCCCTGGTCCAAACTATCAAAGAACTAGTCGACAACTCACTCGACGCGGCCGAGGCTATGGGTGTCCTTCCTGAAATCACGGTAACCCTTGCCGCCACAGAGAAGGAATATGAGGTCATCACAAATAGGATAAAGGACGGCGGAATAAGAAAGTTCCCAATCTTCAAAATCTGTGTTGAGGACAACGGCTGTGGTGTGGTGCGGAGCAAAGTGGCAAAGGCCTTTGGCAAGGTCCTTTATGGGTCTAAGTTCTTTTCCTTCAAGCAATCAAGGGGTCAGCAGGGGCTCGGCGTTCATGCTGCGATAATATATGCCCAGCTGACCTCGCTGGAGCCCGCCATTATAACCACTAAAACCGAGACCGACGAGAAGGCTTACCGAGTGGTGCTCAAGATAGACACCGAGCAAAATAAGCCCATCGTTATTTCTGCAGAAGAGGTCCCCTTCGACAGAATTCATGGGACCAAAGTTGAGTTGATGGTCGCGGGGGAATTTACAAAAAAAGTGGAGTCCTTCATCAAGGAGCTCTCTCTTGCCAACCCCCACGCGGAGCTGAAGTTCATACTCAAGCCCACTGTAAACGGTGAGGAGAAGGTCATTAACTACCCGAGGGCAACAAAAACCCTGCCGCCCCAACCCAAGGAAATAAAGCCCCACATACTCTCCATAGAGCCGGGGGCGCTCCTTGAGATGATCTCTAACGACAGGTGCTGTAGGGATGCGAAGCAGTTTTTGGTTAGACACTTCGTCAGGATCTCGGACCTAAAAGCCCTTCAGCTACTTTCCGCAGCAAAGATCTCTCCAAACGTTCCACCCAAGGAGATCAACGTGGAGGCTCTATTCAAGGCGGCCAAGGAGGTCGACATCATGCGACCTCCCCTAGACGTTCTTAGCCCCATAGGGGAGGAGGCTCTCAGGCAATCCCTCAGGAGGCTTTACCCCGACGCTGAGTTTATCGAGGCGACTTCAAGGGAGCCGTGGTCGTACAGGGGAATTCCATTTCAAGTGGAGGTCGCAGTCGCCTACGGCGGCGCCTCCGTTGCAAGTGACTGCGAGACTGTAAGGCCTGGCGTCTTTAAGGCGAAGGTTATACGACTTGGAAACAAGTGCCCTTTGATCTACGACTCCAAGGATTGCCTCTTGTACAAGACTGTGAAGGAGATAAACTGGAGAAACTACAAGCTCCCGCAGGAGGAGGGAACACTCCCCCTCGCCCCGATGGTTTTGGTGATTTCACTGATCTCAACTAAAGTACCATACACAGTCCCCGGAAAATTTGCAGTCGCCTACCATGACGAGATCCACGAGCAGTTGAGGCTCGCGCTCCAAGCGCTGGGCAGGATGATACATTCCTACGTGACTCATAGGCAGAGGCAGGAGCACGAACGCCACCGACAGAGCATCTTCCAAATCTACGCACGTGAGATCGCGAGAGATTTGTCGCTCCTGACAGGCACCAGCCAAGAAGAAATCTTCCACAAACTTATGGAAACGGTGAAGACAAAATTGAAGCCTCCAGAAAAGAGGGAGCCCCCGAGGCAGGAGGTGCCCAAGTTGAAAGAGATCCCCGCCCATAGCGTCGTTGCTAAGTTGCCCCCTCAGGAAAAGAAGGCGAAGGAAAAGCCCCAACACACTCTAGATGCCTTCATCAGGTGATTTTATGATAAAGACTCGCAATCTTAAGGAAAGACCTCTCGAATCTTTTGACGACGCTGAAAGGAAACTGAGACAGATCTTTGTCAAACTGGTAGAGGATCTGAACGCTTCCAAACCTCCCGTACTCCGAATACCTTTGAGGACCGCCTCTAATACTATATTCGATAAGAAGCGGGGCATAATAACGCTGGGAGGGCGTGTAGGAGAGCGCAAATTTAACGATATAAGCGGAGTCAGGTCCTTCATGCAGACATGTTTGCTCGCCAGGGCTATCTACGAAGCCCTTAAGAACAACGATCACCCGACCATCAGGGACCTATACTACTACACCTTGCACACCATCGAGGGCACTGAGATCGAGACTTTTAATGACCAAGACGAATCTAACTCGATCTTTCAGGACATCGAGGTTATGACTGGTCTCCTGAGGGAGCAGATGGGCATAGTCGCAGAGTCTAGAGGCGCAATGGTTGGAAACATAATCTTGGAGTCCAAAGGGAACAGGATTGACTGCACTAAATTTGGAATAGGTGCATTCAACATTCCATCCCTGTGCGACCAAATCAGAATTTTGGATGTTGATGCAGACTATGTTCTTGTGGTGGAGAAGGACGCAATATTCCAAAGACTCAACGACTACGAATTCTGGCGTAAAAACAAATGTATCCTTATAACGGGCAAGGGTCAGGCTGATAGAGCCACCAGGCGAATGGTGAAGCGCCTAAATGAAGAGTGGGATCTTCCGGTGTACGTCCTCACAGATGCCGATCCGTTCGGATGGTACATTTACTCAACTTATCGCGCTGGCAGCATATCTCTTTCATATGAATCGTTCAGACTGGCATGTCCCGAGGCCAAGTTCTTGGGTATGACTATGACCGATATAGAAAAGTACGAGATCCCACGGGATCACCTCATAAAGGCAAACGAGATCGACATAAAGAGAGCCAAGGAGCTTCTTGTCAAGGATCCTGTGACTAAGTCACCTCGTTATCCTTGGTTTTACGAGTCCAAAAAATGGAGACAGGAAATAAACATGTTTTTGGAGAAGAAGGTCAAGGCAGAGATAGAAGCAAAGTCTTCAAAGGGCTTCAGGTTCCTTTCTGACGTCTATCTTCCTGATAAGATAAATAGTAAGGACTGGATAACCTGAGGCGCTTAATATGCCGCACCTTATCGAATTTGGGGAGGGTAAACATAGAGTCTACTTAGACCTCATAAGAGCTGGTCGCGAGCTTGTGATTTACATCGGTGGGGGCGAAGAGCCCCACATCGGCGCGATCTCCATTTGCACTCAACCCGGAGAGCCTTTTACACTATCACTGCCGAGCCATAAAGACTATTTGGTTTCTCATGATGCCGCCAAAACAATCTTTAATAAAACTGGGCAAAATACTGTTGTGATTGCTGGCATCCATGTGGACAATGCCTCCAAGGAGGACATACGCAAACTATTGATGAATGCTGAAGAGTGTGTTCGAAAACTCAAGGAGGAACTTGGGAAAAATTAATCATACAATGATTGTCTGGTCAAGGTTGAAAACACTCAAATTTTTCAGCTCTTAGATTTGGAACTCTCCTCCCAGCGCCTGTAAAGACTGTGCTTGATACCAAGCTGGTCCAAAACCTTTCCGACCAAATGATCCACAAGCCCTTCCAGAGTCTTAGGCCTGTGATAAAAGCCGGGACATGCAGGCATGACCACCGCGCCCGCCTCCGCTGCCTTCAGCATATTTTTGATGTGGACTAAGTTTAGCGGCGTCTCCCTAATCACCAGTATTAGCTTCCTGCCCTCTTTAAGTGCCACGTCAGCGGCTCTCGTTACTAACGAAGAAGAGATACCGTTAGCGACGCAACCCAAAGTCTTCATGCTGCAAGGGGCTATCACCATGGCGTCAAAAATGTAACTGCCGCTGGCCATAGGAGCCATAAGATCGTAGTCCCTGTAAACCCTCCCGAATTTGGACAGGTCCTTCTCACCGAATCCTGTCTCCTCTTCGAGTATTTGCAGCCCTGTCCTAGTCACTATTGTTTTTACATCGATCTTAGCCTCATGTAACTTCTCCAAGAGCCGGAACCCATATATGGCACCACTGGCGCCGGTGATGGCCAAAATAACTCTCAAATCTAACCCCTTACCATATCAAAAGTTGATCATTAAGTTTTTAACCCTTTCCAACATTCTATGATCAGGTGCCGAGCATGAATGGAGTAGTCGCATACATGTTACTCATTACTGACACAGGTAAGGAGTATGAGGTAATAAAAGAAATTAAAAAAATGGGTGGCATTTCTGAATGCAGAGCTGTCTACGGGGAGTTTGATGTATTCATAAGGGTTGAGGTGGCGGACTTCGTCTCCCTCGATGAAATTGTGACCCAGATCAGGCGCATCCCAGGCGTCTTACAGACGACAACTTTGGTGGCGTCCCCGTAGGCTAAACAACAAAAAAGGACCATACAAGCCAGATGAATGTACCAACCAAGATCAATAGCCTAACCTTAGTCCACCACTTACCACTAAGATCTTTAAATCTCTCAGAGAGTTCTGGCATCATCCCGAATAACATGAGTGGCAATCCCAATCCGATAGCATAGGACAAAAGGACAAGAGTCCTAGACACCCCCTCGCTCAATGTGAGGGCGAATATGGCTGTCGTGGCAAACAACGGAATCGCGCAGGGCGCAGCCACCAACATCAAAAGTAACCCAAATATAAAACCTGTAAAAACCCCTTTCTTCCTAGCTAGCAAACTCAGATTCAGTTGTCTCAAAAGCCCAGCTCCTAAGGTGTCTATTATTAATAAAAAAAGAAGCACCGCCGCCGCAAGATAGAACATCTTGAGACTTTGAACGGATCCTACTAACGACAGGGCTAAACCCACCCCTCCCGCACCGACCATTATCCCACTGTAAATTGCGAGTGTACCTGACACAATCCCGACTTTACCTCTACCAAATAAAAATACAACATAGCTTGGAATTATTGGTAGTACACATGGACTAGCTATAGACATCAACCCCATAACGAACGCAAATCCTAAAAGGAACAGATCCATCACTTCACCCCCTCCAATTCTGTCCTCAAAGCCCCCTCATCCAAATATCGCCCGTCAAACCTTGAAACCACATTCCCCTCCTTGTCTACAAATATCAAAGTTGGGACCTTAATTACCGACCAATCTTCAAAGATCTTCTCGGTGGAGTTGCTGAGCAGAATGTAAACGAATTCAACATCCTCCTCATATTTTGGATAGATTGCGCTTATGACCCTGTCCTGCATAAGGCAGTTTGGGCAACCAATTGATGAGAAATATATCATTAAAGGCCTTTTCTTCTCCAGAGCTTCTATGATCTCCGGGTGATCGCCTATGGCTTTGGTACCTGGAAACCCGCTCTTGGGAAGGGCATAATAAAATGTACCAACAGTCAAAACTAAGACCAATATTGTTA
Organism: Thermoproteota archaeon; assembly: GCA_029887795.1. Taxonomy (GTDB): domain Archaea; phylum Thermoproteota; class Methanomethylicia; order Methanomethylicales; family Methanomethylicaceae; genus WYZ-LMO10. The sequence goes on along the minus strand of JARXPE010000001.1, from coordinate 128,775 downwards.
CTAAAATTACTGCTTGCCTTAGTCCAAGCCTACCGAGTCCTGCGCTATGGATGCTTTCCGACATGCCCATCAGTTCTATCGCCAAGCTTTTGGCATCTCAGTCCCTTAAAAGGAATTCGTCCAAAATTGATCTTGCACCCTCCCTTCTCCTTTGGTGTTCCACAAGGAATGCTGCGACCTTTTCAGCCAATTGCTCTTTACACTCGCCGCAGATCCTATTCCCGCGCCTGCAAGCCTCATAGGTCTCGGCAACACTCTTGTCATCCTCGTCAAAAAGATAATACAGATACCAATAAACCACGCAGACGTCTGGGTCCCCTCCCTTCTCCCTTTGTTCCCTCACGGTGGGCTGACCGCCCGTGAATGCATTTCTTATCTTCTTCTTCGCCTCTTCGGGTGAGTCTGATAAGAAAATGCAGGTCTCAGGCATGCTAGCGCTCATCTTACCTCCTGCCCCAAGTCCTGGTATAAACTTGCTATAGATTCCTGCGGGCTTTCTGTATCCCAATTTAGGTGCGACATCCCTAGTTATCCTCCAGTAGGGTTCCTGATCTATAGCACAAGGGATCAGAACATGCGCATCTGTCCCTTTGAGGGTCTGTGGCAAAAAGCAAGGTGCCGCCTGCATCGCTGGGAAGAATATTATTCCAATATTAGAGCTCTCCGTGAACCCGAAAGTAGCCCTTGCGGTGGAGAATGTAACATGTTTGGCGACTCTTACTGCTATGTTGTAGAGCTCCTTAGTGTAGCTCAAATTGGTGAAGATCTTTGTCCTTTTGGGATCAAATCCGACAGCTATTATGTCCAGCAAGTTATCATCGGTGTACCTCTTGACCTCCTCAACACTCATTCCCGGGTTAATCAAAAATTTCTCGTCATCCGTTACCTGAAAATAAAGGTCAGCCTTGAAGGCGTCTTGAAGATACTTTGTGAATATCCACGGAACCAGATGACCAAGATGCGTGTAACCTGAGGGTCCCCTCCCAGTATACAGTACGGTCTCCACGCCCCTCTCGTAGGAATCCATCCATTCTCCAAACTCCCTATGGGCAAAAAAGACATTCCTGCGGAGCAACACGTGTAGATATCCAGCGTGCCTCTCGATCCTATTAATGAGCTCCTCATTAAGCGGTTCTACCCCAAATTCCCTGATTAGCTCCTCGTAATCTACCTCGCCCCTGACCTCCCAGGGCGTAACTTTTGGTCCACTATTCTGCATGAGGCTCACCGTGGCGCTGTGTCCACGCCCTTGATGGATAAGGAAAAGAACTTATAATGATTGCGGTCGAGAGCCATAAACCCCTCCAAAATTCGCGGAAGATGAAATGATATATAACAGTTAGGAGATTAAATCCCCTCATGCAGAAAATTTGTGATTTTCACATGCACTCGCTTTTTAGTGATGGAGAACTAATTCCATCAGAGATAGCTAGGCGGACATATATATTGAACAACCGGGCTATAGCCATCACAGATCATGCCGACATGTCCAACATGGAATCGATAATTAAAAAATTAGTTCTAGCATCAGAATTTATATCTAAATATTATTCTCGTTCCGATTTCACACTCATACCTGGCATTGAATTAACACACGTCCCGCCAAAGAGCATTCCAATACTCGCAAAGGAGGCAAAAAGATACGGCGCAAAGATAGTGGTCGTTCATGGGGAAACGCCGGTTGAGCCTGTACAGCCGGGAACTAACGTGGCTGCCTGTATGTGCCCCGATGTTGACATATTGGCACATCCCGGTATGATCTCAGAGGACGCTGTATCCAGCGCCAAGGAAAACGGGATCTTTCTAGAACTTTCATTCAGGTGTGGGCATTGCCTTGGAAACGGTCGGGTCGCAAAACTCGCCTCAACCATTGGCGCAAAACTCTTGGTAAACTCAGATGCACATGAAATAGGTGACCACCTATCGCCGGAAACAGCATTTGCTGTGGCTAGAGGGGCAGGCCTCAGCGAATCTGAAGCTGAAAATGTGCTATTCAAAAATCCTGAGATATTGTTGAAGAAGATCGGTCTCTGAAGCTTCTCAACATACATTCAATCCATACTTTTTGGCTATATCAAAGAAGGCATCCCTGACATACCTTATTTGGTCCCATGTCAACCCATAGGTATTGAACTTAAAGTGCTTCGTCAACCCTGGCTGTATCCCTACAATCTTTCTCTCTCTCAGTTCATCGTATAAGAAGTATCCCTTTCTTTTGTGCGTCTGAGAGACTTTGTAGAAACCCTCCGTCTCCATATGCGTTAATGTGTGCATCTTAGGTCTGATCCCTAGCTGCTTCACGCCTTCAATCCTCTCCAGCTCGGATACAAGGTACCTGACCTTCTCGAGCTCCTCCCCCCACCTCTCTACTCTGCTCACAACTTCGGGGAACGATGCCATCAGTGTGATAAGGGGAGCCCCCATTACCGTGCAGCCAAGCATGGCAAGTTCCTTAGCACCAAACCTTCTCTTTGTTAGGTCTCCCTCTATCTTTGAACGGACCGTAAGTTTCTCTTCCAACGATTTGTTGAAGGCAAGTATCCCTGTTGGGGCGCTAGCTGCCCAACTCTTGTGTCCACTGCTAGTTATTATATCAGCCCCAAGCTCCCTACCGTCGACTGGCATTATGCCCGCGGTGTAGGCACAATTCAATATAAAAGGTACGCCGTATTCCTTTGATATCTTACTGACAATTTTTGCATCGTTTAAATTGCCATACAGGTAGTCCACATGAGTCAAAAGCACGGCTGCTGGGAGTTTCCCACTCTCTTTTTTAACTTCTTCGATCTTTGTGGCATACTCGTTTAAATCAACCCTGAATTCCGGAGGACCACTGTTCGGCACTTCTTTGATCTTCATATCGGCCAGTTCGGCTGCGATATAACTCGAATAATGAGCCGTGCTGTCCAGCACTATATAATCTCCTGGTCTACCAAGCATCCTAAATGCTATGAACTTCGCCTCTCTGCATCTGGTCACCACCCTTGCGACATCCATACCCAAGAACTCTGCAAGATCCTTGTAAAAATCTTGGATGGGTGGATTTGTTATCATATCGAGCCTTGCGGTCTTTGGGGGGCACCAATCGCACGTTGAATAACCGTCCCCGAATTCCAAAATGGCTCTCATAGCCTCTTCTGTGAGAATCCCTCCGCGCTGTATGGGTTGGAGGTTTATGTAGTCTTCCTCCGCAAAGTCTCTCTTTAGCCCTTTGTATTTTTCGAGTCTTTCCTTCGGTATTTTCATGTGGTTATCCCTTCTCTCAATTTTTCCAGTCGTCTCCTTGCACTGTCCAACGCCCTGATGACCTCTTCTTTTTGACCATCACCCATTTGATGGTTTGGAGAGGTTTTTCTTAGCACATTCAAAATTTTGATCAGTTCTCCAATAGTCTCCTTCAGTTCAGAACTCATTCCCATATAATCACCGATGGAGCCAGGGTGAGGATTCGAACCCCAGTGTAGCGGGTCTGCAGCCCGCCGCCTAAACCGCTCGGCCACCCTGGCTTACCCTCAAATTCTGGGAGTGTAAATATTTATTTCTTTACCCGTCTCAGAAGATATGGCGAGTTAAATGGAACTAGGGGATCGTGAACTCGTCAGGTACAGCCGTCAGATGATGCTTCGTGGGTTTGGATTGGAGGGTCAGAAAAAATTATTTTCTGCCAAGGTTGCGGTCGCTGGGATAGGCGGTCTTGGGAGTCCTGCATCATTTTATCTTGCAGCCGCGGGTGTAGGGTATCTGCGTCTCATAGACTGCGATGTTGTCGAACTCTCAAACCTTAACAGGCAGATCTTACATTGGAGCAACGACATAGATCGACCGAAGGTCGAATCCGCCGCAATGAAACTCTCGCTCCTTAACCCGAACGTGCGTATTGATGCTATAAATGAAAAAATTACAGGAGAAAACATCGAGGATCTGATGGAGGGAATCGACATAATCGTGGACGGGCAGGACAACCTCCAGACGCGCATGATCATCAACGAATTTGCTGTAAAAAACAAAGTACCATACATCTATGCCGCAGTCTACGGGATGGAGGGGTACCTCATGACGATAATTCCCCATAAAGGTCCATGTTTAAAATGCATGTACCCCGGCGAACCTCCAAAGCCAGAACAGTTCCCCGTCCTAGGGACAACTCCGGGCGTGATGGGATGTCTTGAAGCCACTGAGGCGATAAAACTGATTACTGGAATAGGAACCCCTGCGGTGGGACGACTCCTGGTCTACGATGGTGCGGATATGAGTTTCCAAGAGATCACCATAAAAAGAAATCTAAACTGTCCGGTCTGCAGCCAAAATTCAAGTCATACAAATTAGAAGCGAAGTAAAAAAGAAAAGTAGGGGTGTTACTCCACGAAGAACTTCCCTGTTTTTTTAAGCAGCTTCATCTGTGCAGTCTTCAAAGCCATCTCTTCGCGCCTTGCCTCTTCCTCTATGCTTCTGGGCTGTCTCTGAAACTCTCTGTCCTCAAGACCGCAAGAACCGTCTGGCAATAATGCCCTTCTCTCACAGAATGCATAATTGCATTTTGCTGCCACGCAATAATCTCCGACCCAGTTACAGTATGGAGGGGTATCTGACTGCACCCTCCTATCCCATGGATTTCCTCTCTGGCCGCCGTATTGCTGTGGATACCTTGACCTTATTTGCAATGCTCTTTGTCCACACCTAAAATGGGGACAAGTCGCCTCACAATTTCGCCTACCTTTCAAGTCTAAAACCTCGATTTTTTGGTAGTTCTTGCTCGCATTTTCACCACAGTCAAAAGTCCAGTTAAGTATTGAACATCCCTATAAATAAATCTTATCTCGACATTCTTGATTCAAAGACCTCTTTTCTTTCCTTATAATCAATCCTTTACAACACAACAAATTCTCGGCATTAGTTAGGCATAACATCCTTTAAAAAGGGAAAAAAGTAATTAGTTTTCATGCGCCTCGCTGTCATTATTTTTGGGAAATTCTGCTTTTAAGCGCCTCAATATTGGTCTTCAGAAGTGTTTGGACAATGCTCGATGAATATTTAGGAAAATCCAACTTGGAATTGTTGTTGATAGTAGGCTTGATTTTAACTGCCATCGGCTTAGTTATTGTCAATTACGAAGTAAAATGCGAATTAGAAAAGAAGAAATAACCACTTATCCACTTTAAACGAGAGATTAAAAATAAAATGATCTTTTTGGTTATTAAAATGTTTATTTAATATTTATTCTATTATTTATGTTAAGAATTTATCTTTTGTATCCTATTTTTCTCAAGAATCTTAGGCGCTCTTCCTTATCCGAATCGCCTTCAACTCCTTTGGGCGAACTACCGTCAATTACGCCGAGTACTCCCCTTCCCTGTTCGGTCTCCGCAATTACGAGTTCCACAGGATTTGCTGTTGCACAGAAGATGCTACAGACCTCCTGTACATTTTTCAGCGCGTTGAGAACATTAATTGGGTAAGCCTCCCTCAGGAAGACAACAAATACATGACCTGCACCTATTTCTTTGCAAGCAGTCACTGCTGCTTCTTTGAGCTCATCATCATTTCCATCATATCTGATTAAACAGGCACCTGACGCCTCACAGAAGGCGACTCCAAACCTTGCCCTTGGTACTGTTGTTGTTATCGCCTCATAAATGTCTTCGACGCTTTTTATGAAATGAGTCTGTCCGACTATCACATTAGAATCTTTCGGCATCTTAAGTTTAACTACTTTGATTTCCATACATGTTACCTCCCTGAAAATTATTGCGCAAGAAATATAAATTCTTGGACCTATTGAATGTTGGTGAATTTTTTGAGATTTGCCCTATACGACTTTGAGATGCAAGTCCCGAATGACTGGAAGCTCTCCATTGACCGAAAGTCACAGTATGGCGCTGGGATAATAAGTTTCTCCACTCCTAAAGGATCTACACTAGATATAATATGGGAAAATCTTGAGAAGCACAGGACGAAGAGCCCCACAGTAGAGGACTTTCTAAACAACTATATTGAAGAGATGAAGAAGAACAAGAACGTAAAATCAATTGACTTCACTAAAGAGGCTCCCATAAAAACTGAGGAGCACGAATCAATTCCTCACGAATTTACTTATGTCTACAAGCAACCTTTCAGCAAGACCGTTTCGATGAGGATCGTTAGCAAATGCCTTTACTGCCTTCACTCAAATAGGTTCATAATCGTTTATTCCCGATTTGACCCAAAGAAAGAAAATCCAGATGAGCCGATTATAAGAGATGTTATTAAGAGTTTCGATTGTTACTGTACAAAAAACACCAAACCTTAAAAAGTTAGATATGTCAAATTAATGGTAAGGGATGAATTATGTATAGAACAATAATGGTTGGTGTAGACGGCTCTAAACCTGCTGAGAAGGCCTTCGAAGTCGCAGTGGACATGGCAAAGAGGTACGATGCCCGCCTACTTATCGTGACTATATATTCCCCTCCAGCAATTGCACTATTGGGAGACATTCCGCCCTACCCGCCGACTGTACCAAAAGAAGTAGTTGAAAAAATGGAACCTCTCTTAAAGAAATACGAGGAAGAAGCCAAGAAAGCGGGCGTTAAGTTGGTGGAATCGAAAATTGTTCCGACTTGGGACAATCCTGGCGCTGGATTTGTTGCGGAGGCAGAGAAGCAGGGTTGTGCTCTGACAGTTATAGGTTCTCGAGGACTGACAGGCGTAAAACGCGCTCTTCTTGGTAGCGTTGCTGAGTATGTAGTCAAAAATGCACATTGCAGCGTACACGTTGTACGCTAACCCCTCTTTTTTTGGTAATTTTTATGATATTCCAGATTTATGGGCTACAAGTAGATGTTCCAAGGGAATATAAAATTATTCTATGGAAAGACTCTGTTTTTTATGAAGGGACTGTGGAGATACATGATAATTTTGGCAACATGATAAAAATGGACTGGAACGATCTAACTAAGGTATTACAAAAATACCGTTCTCCTGAAGAGTTCTTTCGAGAAAACATCGAGCGCATAAAGGAGGATCCTGATATTGTAGATCCAAAACTTGAGACTTATTCATGGAATGGTGATGCAGATCATGATTATTATTTTCATAAGCTGTCATATAGGGCCGTTAGAAAATTTCCAAGGAAAGAAATCTCTGATTATATCATAGGCCTAGGTGTATTCTGCAAGAACTCCAATCGTTTCATACTTTTACAATACCGACCGCCAGAAAAGAGTCCAGACCTTGGCGAGAAGGCTCTAGTAATAATAAAATCATTCAAGTGTCGGTGCGAAGAGTAACATTTGTATGATTATATGCGCCCCCAGTTTTTTCACTTTCCTGGACCTGGATATTCTGAATATTCCCACTTTAAAGCTCCGCTACAGCAGTCTGGTGGGAATGCACCGAATTTGTCAAATAAAAAGACATAACTGTCAAGGTTGTAGACTTCAAACTTGTCGGGTGGTGCTGCTACATACTGGAAATACTGAAGGTTCTGGTCCCAAATATAGATCATCCATTGCTCAAGACTTCCAGGATCTGCCTTAATTCCATTAATTCCTACTATATACCTTAATCCACCGACTTCCCCATATTCCACATCAAGCGGATAATTACTTACATTATAATCTTCAATCACTATCCATTTAGAAGGGTTGTCTGCAGGGTATACTCTTAATTCAACCTTCTCTGCCTTATCGTAGTTCTTCACAAGGTCTATAATTGTCGCTCTTGGTTTAAGCTTAATATTTATGTACCAATAAACAACCATATGCGTCTCGTTGTACTTCGTTTTCATGTCAACACCCAAATCTACGGATATGTATCCTGCCTCACTTGTTGAGTAAATGTACTGAAGTGACCCTTCCCTCCCCATTTCAATTTTGCTATACTGATATAGGTTTTCCATGAATGTTTTACCAATGCCCGAGAAAGCAACTGCCCCCCCTCCCCCAATTAAAGCGAGCTGGATTACAAATAGTGCTATAAGGTACTTGGTTGGGGGTAAGACGCTTTTATCAGATTCTGCCATTTTAAACCCGTGTATTACTTCCAAGCTGAAGTATATACATTTTTAGGTGTTGGTCAGACCTAATATTTTAAGTGAAAATTATTTTAATATATATTTATTGTTTTTTATAATAAATTAAGTATTCATAAATAAAATTGTTTGAGGTATTGGCATAGTCTTATTCTATAGCATTAAATTAATAAAGTTTTTTGTAGCCACCCAGTAACTTATATAAACACCAAAAATGTTAACACATATCAAACTCAGAATGGTGAGAAAACCTTGTTAGATCTATTATTCGTGGGCGAATATGCGATATTGATCTTGATTGACTGGCTTCGCGGCATTTCTGGCTGGGGCTTACCTGGGTACGGTCTTCCTGGAGATCCTTGGACTAGCACATTGCTCTTAATATATGTCATGGAATGGCTATGTTGGTTCGTTATACCCATCGTTACAATGCTGTGGTGGCGTTCTTGGGCGCACAAACATCCAGAGCTAGTACAGGAACTGTGAGGTGGTTAAAATGGCAGAAACTGGAATTTTAATTGAGGCTGCAATTGTAGTAATATGGATTCTCCTGATTTTGGGCGTCGGCGTGTGGGCAAGGAAGCGCATCAAGAGCTCCGGCGACTTCATGGTCGGAGGCAGAGCCATACCGGTATGGATGCTCGGAATGTGGAGCGCAGGTGCCGCAGTTTCAGCATGGGCGTTCTTTGGATTACCCGGTGCAATTTACGCTTCTGGACCTTTCCAGCACTGGGCTCTCTGCCTGCCTATGATGGCAGGATTCCCGATAACGGTCTTGTTCTTGGGTCGTTGGATGCGAATTGCCGCCAAAAAATACAACCTTATGACAATGCCTGATTTTTTGGGAGAAGTTTATGGCGGAAAACTTATCAGAATTTTTGCCGCAATCGGAATAGTTATCGCATGCGTCTTCTACGCAACGGCTCAGTTCAAGGCCATAGGAATTTTGCTCAGCACAATTTTGGGCGTAGATTACGTCACTGGGGCGGCTCTGGGTATTGCAATTTCGGTGGTATACATCATTCTTGGTGGCTTCATAGCTGGCGCCATAATTAACGCACTAAACGTTTCGATGATGATAATTGCATCCCTGATCGCAGTTGGAATTGGCTATTCTTGGACTGGTGGTTATACTAACATGCTTGCGACGATCGCTCAATCAACTGGCGGAGCGAATTGGCTGAACCAGGACTTGGCAGCGGCTGGTGCTGCATGGTACCTATGGATTAGCTGGGCACTCTTCCTCTCATCCTTTGGACTTGCTGGGCAACCTGCTATAGTCCAGAAGCTATACGGCATAAAGAAACCAAGCACTCTTTGGCTCTGGGGTCTTATGGGCGGTATAGTCTTTGGTATAACATGCCCTGCTTACTGCTACTTAGGCGAGGTCACAAAGTATCTGACCGTTACCGGCCAAGCTCCGAACATTATTGCAGTCTATAAATCTGCAGACTATGTGATAGCTTGGCTCACCGTTTACAAACTAGGAGCAGAAGCGCCAGTTGTGGGAGGCCTTCTCATCGCAGGTGTCATTGCTGCCGCTTGGAGCACCATTGACGGATTCGTTATGATGGGTGGTGCTGCCATTGCCAGAGACATCATTAACAAGTGCTTCAGACCCAACTGGACCGACAAGCAGCTTCTTAGGAATCTCAGGATAGCAATGCTTTTTGTGGGAATACTGATGGTCATTGAAACAATGTTTCCTGCAGAGCTCATTACGTGGCTTGCTGCCATCGGATGGGCTCAGTTCGCCGCAACGCTGGCCCCTGCCCTGTTATTGGCTACAACTTGGAAGGGAATAACAAAGTGGGGCGGGACTGCTGGTGTCTTTGTGGGACTAGTGGTCTCTGCTGGTCTGACTTTCCTTTACAGAATTCCTTGGGGAACGGTGAAATTCTTAAAGACCTTCTATCTTGACGCAGGAGCATGGGGATTTGTACTGGGCTTCATTACTATAATAGTGGTGTCATTGGTAACCAAGAAGGAACGCGGTCCGCTGTACTACGACATTCACAAAGTCGCCGCACCTCAGGCGGCTACAGCACAACCTACAGCCCAATAAACCTTTTTTTTATTTTTACGACTAATTTTAATTTTCATGTTTTTGAAAAGTCTCGTGATTATTGGCGAAAGTTCCCATTATGAATTAGTGGACATAAAACCTGGGTAAAGGTAAAAGCAAGAATAAATATTCCTAATGTATGGTTACTTTAGTGACTCTTTATGACAGTGCCTAACAATGATCCCAAATCCAAGAGGTCAAGTGTGCCATCCGAGATAAAGATAATAGCTGGAATAGAGGGTTTTTCAGGATTGGTTTATCTGGTGAATTTTTTGGCTCTTTTGAGCGTTACGTTTTCACCCACGTTGATGCTTTTAAGTTTTCTTAGCTTCACTATAGCTTACGGGATTTGGAGAATCAAAAAGTGGGCGTGGTTTCTGTCACTGATCCTCTCGATTTTTGGTGTGGTGACTGGAATACTTGTATTAGCTTTTACAGGCATCTCGGAATCATCCATCTTTGGAAGGGCGCCGATGATTATCATTGATTTCATACTGATATTGATGCTTCTCAGTAAGGACGTTAGAATTGCTTTCAAAATACAGTAATTTTTCCATATCCGCAAACCCTCCAAAAATTTTAAATCTCATTAATATATGGTCTCAGTAGGCAATAAAAATGATCGACCTCATCGGAGATCCTTCAGCCATTTTTGCTCAGATCGTATTTATAACCGGGCAGATATTCGCAATATTAAACCCGATAAGCGTTATACCAACCTTTTTAAGCCTTACCGATGATCTGGAGGTTACTGAGCGCCACAGAATAGTTAGGAATTCCTCATTTGCAGTGCTGATAATAGCGGTTGCCTTGGCACTCGGAGGAAGCTATCTCCTCAGTTTCTTTCATGTTAGCATATCAAGCCTGCAAGTAGGTGGCGGAATACTTCTTATGGCTATTGCAATAGAAATGCTCGGTGGGTTGCCGAGAACCAAGTCTCTCGAGTCCCACGCCGAGGTAGCTATTGTTCCAATTGCTACGCCTCTTTTGGTTGGTCCTGGCACAATGACGACTATTATTGTGTTGTCTGGGCTCGTTCCTTTGTTTTTGTTAATCGCAAGTATATTTATCGTTACCTTTGTAACATATTTGCTGCTGAGGTACTCCGAAATCTTGGTCAGCGTCTTTGGAAGAAACGGCATCAGAGCATTGGGTCGTTTTATGACCATAATCATCGCCGCATTCGCTGCACAATTGATATACGCAGGGGTTACGGAATGGTTGAGATCTTGGGGTGTAATTTAAATACAAAATTGTCTCTTTTTGACTAACTTTTCCCCTCTATCAGAAATGGTGGTTTGACAAGAAGCCATAAAGTGTGGTAGCCCGGGAGAGATTCGAACTCTCGTCAGCGGGGCCAGAGCCCGCTATGCTTGGCCGCTACACCACCGGGCTATTAAACAAAAAAGCCCGATGATTTATTAATTTTTCTTAATTACCACTTCAAGATTGCATTTTGAATTTTTATGATAGTTTATGATATCTGGACGAAGTTTTTCGAAAGCTTTAATTATGTCCTGTCTTCGTAAATATAAACAAATCGAAAAGTTTAAATATAAGATATAACGCGTTTTTACTCCCATATAAAATTTTTGGGTTGAGTGGTATGTATCAAGCAGAAGTTAAGACCTCTCCAAAAAAAGAGAAGAAGGAAAACAGAGCTTCTGCAAGCGATCAGGAGAGTGTGAAGTGCCCCAACTGCGGCGGCACAAGCTTTGCAAGGAGCTTTGAGAGGGGAGAGGTCACATGCACAAATTGTGGTTTGGTCATATCAGAGAAGATCATTGACAGAGGTCCTGAGTGGAGGGCCTTTACATCTGAAGAAAGAGACAAAAGGAGCAGAGTTGGCTCTCCTCTATCGCCAACAGTCCACGACAGAGGTCTCTCCACAGTCATCGACTGGAGGGACAAGGATGCCATGGGTCGGAGATTAGAGCCAAGAAAGCGAATAGAGATCCTTCGTTGGAGGAAGTGGCAGATAAGAACTCGTGTTCACAGCTCGTTGGACAGAAATCTGGCACAGGCGATGAGCGAACTTGATCGAATTAGCTCGCAAATAGGTTTACCAAAGAGTGTAAAGGAGGAGGCTGCCGTAATTTACCGCAAGGCTGTTGAAAAGGGCTTGGTTAGGGGGAGATCCATCGAATCAGTTATGGCTGCAGCCATATACGCCGCCTGCAGGACGCAGAAAGTACCTAGGACTTTGGACGAGATCGCTAAATATACGAAGGCAGGTCGGAAGGATGTTGCCCGTTGCTATCGGTTACTGCTGAGAGAGGTAGATGTAAACATTCCCATCGCAGACCCAGTGGACTTTATCACCAGAATTGGAGGCGCCTTGGATCTAAGTGGGATAACGCAACACAAAGCGGCAGAAATAGTTCGAGAGGCTAAAAAACGAGGAATAACTGCAGGAAAAGATCCTGCGGGACTTGCTGCCGCTGCCATTTATGTAGCATCCTTGCTAGAAAATGAGCGGAGAACCCAAAAGGAAATTGCACAGGCAGCGCAGGTCACTGAGGTGACCGTCCGAAACAGGTACAAGGAGTTAATGAAAGAACTTGGCATTGAAGTACCGCTTCAATGAATCTAGAAGTCCATTTTCTTTTCTTTATCCCTCTATTTCTCTTCATTCCTTATTCTTCTTTACCTTTTCTTCTCTCCCTTTCCTCTTCTTTCTCAATCTCCAAGAAAATATTTCCCTGAAATCCACAGTTGTTACAAAGGTATGTTGGTTGAGAAATATATCCGGTCATTGTGAGTACCGAAACATTTACGCTCCCGCATCTTGGGCAGGCTTTAGGTCTTACCTTCCCCCTTTTTAGGGAAGTGAGAGTATCCTTGAGGTTTTCCAAGCTTCGTTACTCCACATCAATATTATCCGCAGGGAACCCGCTCTCTATCAAAATCTCCGCAGCCTTCTCGCGATGGTCTCCCTGAAGCTCTATTCTGCCGTTTTTCTCGGTGCCTCCACATGCCAGCCTACTCTTAAGCTTACCTGATAGCTCCTTAAGATTTATGCTCTTCTCGTCTATGCCCTCTACGATAGTAACGTCTCTTCCCCACTTTCTTTTTTCCAAAAACACTCTTATTCTCTGTTGCTCCTTAACAATTGCCTCACAAACACATAGATCTTTAGGGAGTCCACATTTTGAACAGATCTCACTCAAGTTTGCCAATCACCTAATTGCGTGTTGAATGTATATCAAGAATGGGCTATTTATGGTTTTTTGCAGAGAATGCATAGCTTTTATCAACTGCTGATTTTAAGAATTAAATACTGCAGGGGTTGGGGATTGAGGTACAATATTTACCTTTGTAGAAAATGCGGGGCGGTCTGTGCTGGAAGGGAGGGGGCGTCTTCATTCACTTGCTGCTTCTGCGGGACGCGAAATAACACTGAAAAAGCCGTTTCCGTTATGAAGGGAATAGAATCAAGGGACGTACAACACGTAATCGCTCAGATAAAACTCTCTAAAGTTAAGAGTTGAGAAACGGTTATTAAATTGCCCCATATTTAGGAATTGAGGATTATGAGGAGAGCATACATTTTAGTCGCTATTACGGTAATTGTTGTGGCTGCCTTTGCAGGTTTTGTACTCTACAAACCCCCACCAATAAAGATCAGGATCGGCTACATGCCTGCAGCTAGCTATGGTCTCGTATGGGTCGCTTATGAAAAAGGGTATTTCGCCCAAGAAGGTCTTGAAGTAACGCTCAAGGAATACCCTACAGTGGCGCAGCTTGTGGGCGCACTTTATTCCAAAGAAATAGACGGTGCCCCGATAACCTCAGTAGCCTTGGCAGCCTTCATAAAGAACCTTGACATCAGGATTGTTGCAGGAAATTCCTTGGATGGTACAGCCTTGGTCACAAACAGGACCTTTTCGATATCAAGCATCAAGGAGCTTTCAGGCATGCGTCTCGGCACGGTTCAATATGTCCCAGGTGATTATGTATTCAAAGATGTAATCTCAAAATCAAGCGTGAACATCACCATCAAGGAGTATTTGTCTCCACCAGATGCCCTCTCAGCTTTGGAATCTGGAGCTGTGGATGCCTCGTTATTGTGGGAACCATATGCTTCTTTGGCGAATTACAGAAACTTGAGCATCTCCATATGGGACGCAAAGGTCTATAACAGAGACTACCCCTGTTGCCTTCAAGCATTCTCGGAGTCTTTTATTAAGTCTAATCCAGATGCTGTAACAAAGTTCATAAGGGCACTCATTAAAGCAGAGGTTTTTGCATATTCTAACACAAACGAGTCTCTTCCTATGGTGAAGAAGTATCTGCCTGGGATTCCGATTGAAATAGTTTATTATAGCATATTCTATACTGACCCTGAATTGGGCAGGGCTAGGAACCCCCTCAGTGCATATATTAATTATGGCGATCTTCGAGACTTTTACTCTTTGTTGGTCCCTTCCTTAATATCTCAAAATGATTACATTCTCCTGCTGTCCAAAATAGACCTAACCTATTACCAGAACGCCTTAACGTCACTGAAGCGCGAGAACTTCCCTCTCCCAAGTAAGTATGCGGGGTGAATTTGTTATGGTGGTTACCACTACCTTCTACTATTTCCCGAATGATCTCTTTAAACAAAGAGGTATTCGGATTACCATCAAGGATTTAGAGCTAATTGCCAAAAAGTACGGAACAAAGATAACTACTCAAGCAGAGAAATTGGGCGCCATAGGCCCCATATCCTATTTTCTACTGAAAGGTCTCCAGATAGACATTCTCAAAATAACCGTAGAAGGCAATGATGAAGCGAGCGTTAAAGCATCAATCAAAGAAATCTACTCGAAATATGGTCCCTATGAGGTCTTTCGGGGAAAAGAAAGCGCCCTTGCAAGGAGTCTGTTATCAGAGCTAAAATAATTATGTTCTATTGGCGATATTTTTCTATCCGCCGAAATCCTTATATTTTTCGGTGACCCGAAAAAATTGGGTGTGGTCTTGTCCAAGGAAGATCGTAAGAACCCCGACGACTACCTCGAACTCATTTACGTGATCTCTGAGGAGGGTCCGAAGAGAACGGTTCGCACAAAGGAGCTCTCAGAACGCCTTGGAGTTTATCCCTCCACGGTAACCGAAATGATCCAGAAGCTGGCTGAGAGGGGGCTGGTCGTATGGATCAGCTACGGGGGTGTGAGGCTCACAGAGGAGGGGAAAAAATATGCCAGAGCAATACTCAAGAGGCACCGAATCTTGGAGTGCTTCTTCTTCCAATACTTGGGGCTGGATCCCTCCAAAGTTCAGAGCGAGGTCTGCGGTATAGAGCACCATCTGAGTGGCGAGATCCTCGAGCGGCTGTACGAGAAGCTGGGAAAACCAAAATCATGCCCCCATGGAAAGCCGATCCCTATATCGGAGGGATGATCAGTTGCTGGAGGAGTTACTTGAGGCTTTCTGCAAACTGAAGTCAAAACTAGGGACTGTCACTAGGGAGGATGTAACAAAATCTGGCTTTCATGAAAAGGAGCTTGATTCTGCAATCGCTAATGGACTTCTCCAAGAGGAAGGCGGTCAATTAAAGATCACTGATAGGGGCGAGTCTCTACTTCTGAATCACAGAGAACGTTTCATTCACGACTCCATCATACACCGTGGCGATGCGAGCGCACGCCTCAATTCAGTAGACCACTGGATCTCATGCCACAAGATCGATAGATCCTGCATTGACGACTTCTACAGCCGCCTGAAGGCCGTACCTTACCACATAGAGGAGCTAGTGCCCCTCCTCGAGTTGCCTGAGGGCAGGGAAGCAGAGGTCGTCTTCTTGGTAGGCGGAAGAGGTCTGATCTCGCGGTTATGCAGCCTTGGAATCACTCCTGGCACTGTAGTGAAATTGTTGAGGAGAGCCCCCATGGGAGGTCCTTTGGAGCTTTCGGTTCGATCCACGAAAGTTGCCATCGGTAGAGGGGTTGCCTCAAAGGTTCTTGTCAAGCCCATATGAGGAGGGTAAAGAATGGAAAGGTCGTCCAAGGAAGTCGAGATAACAGTAGCGCTCGTGGGGAACCCCAATGTTGGAAAGAGTTCTTTATTCAACAGCCTGACGGGTTTAAACCAGTCGGTCGGAAACTGGCCCGGTAAGACTGTGGAAGTGGCGAAGGGCACACTGGTCTACAAGGGTATAAAGATCAAAGTTGTTGATCTGCCTGGCACTTACTCCCTAACGTCATTCTCAGAAGAGGAGGTCGTAACTAGGGACTACATTCTTTCCGGCGAGGCTGATGTGATAATCAATGTAGTTGATGCGACCGCACTCGAGAGAAACCTCTTTCTCACTATCCAGCTTATGGAGATGAATGCGCCCCTTATCGTTGCGTTAAATATGATCGACGAAGCAACCAAAAAAGGAATCGAGGTTCGGGACGATAGACTCTCAAGGCTCTTGGGCGTACCTGTAATACCGATAGTCGCCACTTCTGGCGTTGGTATAACTGAACTTGTAGAAGCCGTCTTGGCAAGACCCGCCAAGAGTCGCCGCCTGACTTATGGTAGGGAGGTAGAGGCATACATATCACAGGTGTTGAGTCACTTCCAGAATATTGAGTCTCCTTATCCTTTGGACTGGGTCTCAATAAAGGTTTTAGAAGGAGATCCGATAATAACATCTCGATTTCTAAAAGACGCACAAGTCTTGGAAAAGATCAACTCAATAATGAAAACTATGGAAGATCTTCATGGAGAGCCTCCTTCAGTTATAATATCGTCTGAGAGATACGCGCTCTCACATCGCATCGCACAGCAAGTCACAATATCCCACACAAAGCCTGCTATAACCCTTGAGGATCGTATAGACGGTCTACTGTCCCACAAGGTATTTGGCTACCTAATCCTTTTATTGACGCTTTCAGGAGTATTTCTATTAATCTTCTCCGTGGGGAGCTCCCTTTCCGCTTACATAGATGAATTTTTTGTTTGGATGATCGAGAGCATTCGTCCACATCTCCAATCATTTGACCCGATATTTTCCTCACTCTTACTTGATGGAGTAATCTTTGGACTAGGTGCGGCGACCTCCATCGCGCTTCCCTACGTGGCCCTTTTTTACCTGCTATTATCAATATTGGAGGATACTGGATATTTGCCACGAGCCGCATTTCTCCTAGACTCACTGATGCACAAGATAGGACTACATGGCAAGGCATTCATACCGATGCTCTTGGGGTACGGATGTAGCGTACCCGCATGTATTGGGTGCAGGATCATGGAAACTAGGAGAGAGCGCCTCCTCTTAGGAGCATTAGTGGTGCTAATACCCTGCTCCGCAAGGACTGTAATAATTCTAGGTGTTGCGGGGTCATATTTGGGTCCTCTTGTAGCCTTATCAATATACGCCCTTGATCTCCTCATAGTCTTTTTGATTGGCAAACTACTGTTTAAAGTGCTTCCCGAGGAACCCGTTGGTCTCATCATGGAGATGCCGCCACTCAGGATGCTTAATATCACTTTAGTCTTGAAGAAGACATGGATAAAGACCAAGGACTTTGTTTACATTGCTTTGCCGTTGATAGTCCTCGGATCCTTCGTCGTCTCATTGGCCTCGTCTCTTAATTTAGTTGGTCTGATAGTTAATGCAATCTCACCAGTGACCGTTGGATTATTGGGATTGCCCGTTGCCACGGGCATAGCCTTCATATTCGGCTTTCTAAGGAAGGAGCTGGCCTTGATAATGTTGGCCACCTATGTTGGCACAACCGACTTCTCCACCTTCATGACACCTGCCCAAATGATTGCCTTCACCCTCGTTATGGTCCTTTACATACCATGCGTAGCAACCCTCTCTGCACTGATCAAAGAATATGGTTTAAAGAATGCGTTAGCAATCACCCTGATGGATGTAACCTTGGCAATTTTTATTGGTAGCGTTGGAATCAGGGTCCTTATGGCTTTAGGGCTCTGATACCATCTCGGATCTTCCTGTAGGTTTCTTCTAAATGTTCTGGTATTACCTTAGTGTCAGACAAGACTGGCATAAAGTTTGTGTCTCCGTTCCACCTGGGCACCACGTGCAAGTGGATATGATCGTACCCTGCGCCAGCTGCCCTGCCCACATTGAAGCCTATGTTGAACCCCTCCGGAGACATTGTCCTCTTCAGAACATTCATGCTGTCCCTAAGAAGCTCAAATATCTCCTTCCATTCCCCTTCTTCTAAGTCCTCAATATTTTTTATGTGTCTGTAGGGTGCTATCATGAGGTGACCGGCGTTGTAAGGGTATTTGTTCAGCATGCCGAAGACACTGCCTCCCCTCGCAAAAATTAGATTCTTATCATCGTCATTCTCTTTGGGTTTTTCACAAAAGATACATACGTCTTTCTTTTCTTCAACAATAAAAGCCAGTCTCCATGGTGCCCAGAGGTTCTTCAACATTCGCTCCTCCTTAGCCAAGCATTAGTCTGTTCAAGTAAACCTTTAACTCATCATCGTAGCCGAGCTCTCTTATCTTCTTTATGGCCTCCCCTCTTGAGGAGAATCTAAGACTTGTCGCCTGGATCAGAGAAGCGAGTAGGCTGTTCTTTTCCATACCTGCAAACTCTCCTCTCTTGACTTTGGTACCTTCCAAAAATCCGCCCAAGTCAAAGAATCCCCTAATAGTTATCAAATCTGGCGTTGCTAGGTACCCCTTACAGCCGTATCTCTTATCTTGGTAAATATTAAATTTTAAACCGACATCAGACATCAGTTTCGAATAGTCAGACAGCATGTTGCTTGGCAGGGCAGCTCCGACACCGAGCCTTGGATAGGCTCTTAGACCACAAGTGGTATTGACGAAGGAACAAGAGATCCAGCCACCCGTGGACATTAAAACCCTTGACGCCTCGATCTTAACGTCTGATGCTCCCTCTAGAACGAAAGAAAGGGAGGGCTCCCCTCCACAGCGAGTCTCAAATTCAGGAGAGAACTCTCTGAGCTCCCTGACCGCCTCTTTACAATAGAGTTGGGTGACATAACTCCCCCGCGCACACGTCGTTCCAGGTCTAATGTTATAGATCACATACGCAAGGTCCGCAAAGATCGTATGGAGCACCAGATCTTTACCATAGAACCTTATACAATACTTGTTGCCTCCTGAATAGACGGACCCTCCCGCCGCAACCATCCCCAAGAAGAGCCTCTTGAGGTCTAACCTCGAAAACCCTCTCTTCATCAAACCCCTTACATACGGACTTAAAAGTCCTGTTACCCCTGTCAGCATAAATAGGTAGTTCAAAGGCATAAGCATTAATAATGGCGACTGAACGAGCAATACTCCTTCTGGTCCACAAAATCCTTGTGGTTCGTTGTAGCTTACTATTAAAGTATATACAATATTTATAGAAGCACTTACTATGAACGCGGCACTTATGGCGTTAAAATTCTGCTTTGAGCGCAAATGCTATCTCCTCTACTTTATCTCATAAGGTACCTTTTGTGCTTTGCTGTTGTATATGCCTAAATTCCATTCGTCGTACGGATAGGCGGCAATTATCATTAT
The DNA here is from genome assembly GCA_029887795.1 of Thermoproteota archaeon. GTDB lineage: Archaea > Thermoproteota > Methanomethylicia > Methanomethylicales > Methanomethylicaceae > WYZ-LMO10. The sequence continues at coordinate 109,210 of JARXPE010000001.1, read as the reverse complement.
CCTTCCATAAAAGTTGTTAAGATCTTCGGTAGACGGGGCGCAACTCCCACTCGGATGAGAATGGGCTATTCCGATTATGCTCAGATCAAACGGGATCATATGTGTAGGGAAACCAGAGAACCCCTCACCATAAGTTGAGAATGGTGGTATGAGAAATTCCGTCACATCCGCAGAACCTCCCCTAATCTTGCCCCTGATCAACATGATGTTCTCTCTGGGATGCACGTCCTTGCAGATCTCCAAGAATAGGGAGAGTGCCTCTCTGTTTACATATACCTTCTCTATCAAAACTCTTCGCCCTCTATCCCTAAAAACACCTCTATCCCTTGCGGTCCTCTTTCAAAATGACCTATTAAAATGTAAACTAACGTCGATACAATGATCGTCCATACATTCATGGGGAGTCCAAGAGGCGCCATTTTAGTGAAGTACAATATAATGGCTACTAAAAAACCTGAGACCAAAGTGAATGTGGCAGACGCTTTGCCCCCCCTATTCCATACGAACATTCCGATCACTACGGGTGCTTGGGGGAGTAGAAGGGAAGAGGAGAGCACAGCCAGATCGACGATGAAGCCAGGTCTAGCCAACGCAAATACAGTGCATGCCAGTGCCAAAACCCCTAGTGTAGCTCTCCCGACAAAGAGCTTGAGCCGGGCCATTCCGGGTCTATAACTTTCATATATATCCCTTGCCGCCATGGAACTCAAAGTTAACAGAATCCCGTCTATGGTTGATACAGAGGCTGCCAGTACCGCCACTAGGCCAAATACTCCGATCCACAATGGCGCCATTCCTAGTAGGGTTGGGGTTACCGAGTCCCTGTAAGAGATCGGAGGAAACGAGCCGTCAAATGTGAGCCCCCTGAGCATGAGTCCCAAGAGAGTCACCAATACTGTGAAGAGTAGTCCGTACGCCCCAAACCAAATGATCATGGATTTGAGAGTCTTAGGGTCCTTGGGGGAGAATAGCCTTTGCACGACCTGCGGGTTGGTAACCGCGAAGAAGAACCAAGGGATAGTCATATTAAGGAACGTAGAAAATGACCAGTATTGATTTGGCACGTAGGACAACGACCCTAATAGTGCAAAATCAAAACCCCTGCCTGCGTAACCCCATGAATAAACCCACAACACCATCAAAAATCCTGTGAACAACATTATCAGGCCCTGAAAGACGTCTGTCCACCCGACACTCCATATCCCTGCTATCAGCGACCAGAGGAGCGCCACTGCAATAGCGATTATAACGGCTGAAACATAAGGTATCGCTCCTCCGCTTGCGCCCTCCGCAGCCATAGCCACCCCTATAACTTGAGAGGAAGCGTAGGGTATGAGCGACACTAGCGCCAAAAGTGTCACCGTTGCGCCCACCGTTTTGCTTCCATAGCGTGCGCTCAAAACCTCGGCAGGTGAGACGTACCCGTATCTCTTATGGATCTTCCAATATCTCGGAGCGATAAAATAGAGCAGAATTAGAGTCCCAACAAAATAGACAAGCTCGAATCCTAGCGCCCCAACACCAGTGCTGTAGGCAAGCCCCACGAGCCCTATGAACATAAATGCGCTGTATGTGGTGGCTGCATAAGATAGCGTTGCAAGTAGCGTACCGAATCTTCCACTAGCTGTGTAAAAATCCTTGAAGTCCTTCTTTAGGAATTTTTTTGAGAATAGCGCTATAGCACTCCCTGCTATAAGGTATATTAATATTGATATGTAAACTGAGAGCTGGTCCATCTCTTTACCTCCGCATGGAAATCGCAACAAATATCAGATATGCTACCGATATTCCAGTCCAGAAAATGAAAGTTAGTGGTCCCTCGACCCCACTTAACACTCCGTAAGGAATGAAGTACATTAGAAGTACAACCAAGGCTGAAAATAAAAGAAAAACTTTTTTGTCAATCATGGGTAGGATAAACAGTCTATCTTAATAATAAACCTTGTCAAAAATACCTTATAAAAATGGATGGGGCTAAAGCCGGACTTTTTACCCAAAAGCCCTGTCTCCTGCGTCCCCTAGTCCTGGCAGAATGTAACCGTGATCATTTAATCCTTCGTCGACGGCCACAGTGAAGATCTCAATATTCGGGTATTTGTCTCTAATGCGCTGAATCCCCAAGGGCGCACATATCACTGTGGCAACTACCGATCTCTTTGGATGATTGTCTCTGGTGACCTCGTCCAAAACCGCGAGAAGAGTGCAACCTGAAGCCAGCATCGGATCCGCCACTATCAGAGTATCGTTGGGATATATCTTCGATATTTTGCTGTAATTCCGTTCTATCCTGAAATTGTAGTTAGGAGCGGCTATCCCCTCCTCTATCCTCTTTGCGCTGATTATACTCTGTCTCGCCGCAGGGAAGATCTTCAACATACCCTCCACAAATGGGACTGCCGCTCTAAGGACATTCACGATCATCACATGCTCCGCGTCCGCGAGTTTTATCCCTTTAGCCTTCATACCTGTTGGCGTCTCGACCTCGACTTCTTGGTAGTCCATTGTCCTTGCTATCTCCAGTGCGATAAGGCGTCCAAGCTTCACCAGACCTTTTCTGAAGGCTATCTGTCCTGTGTTCTTGTCCCTCAAAGTTGTAAGAATCTCTTGGGCCAGAGGATGGTCCACAACTTTGACGTTAGGAAAGTTTTTCAAACGAACCCTTCTCAAAGTAAATTTTGAGGTAGTATATTTATTTTTAGGTTCTCGGCATTCGCGACAAATTCATTTAAAATTAAAATAACAATTATGGAAAATTCAGAATTAAAAAATCACGAATAATGAGAAATTCTCAATGTATGATTAAAAGTGAGCCAAGGCAAGGAGCAGAACACGCTCCGTCCATATTGGGAACACTTCTATTGCACTTTAGTAAGTTTGTCTACAACAGCCTTGGCAAAGTCCATAGTGCCCGCACTTCCTCCCAGATCCTTGGTCACACTCTTACCTTCTGCCAAAACTGCGTCTATGGCCGCCTCGAACCTGTTACCAGCATCCACCTCTCCTAGATACCTTAACATCATGGCAGCTGAGAGCATTATCGCCGCAGGATTAGCATCCCCCTTGCCGGCGTGCTTTGGAGCGGTACCGTGTATAGCCTCAAAGAATGCATACTTATCGCCAATATTCGCACTTGGTGCTATACCTAGCCCTCCCACCACTCCTGCCGCCTCATCGGACAGGATGTCCCCGAATAGGTTGGTGGTTACAATCACGTCCAAATCCTGTGGTTTCATCGCAATCCTCATCGCAGCGGCGTCTACGTGCATCTCCTCAAAAACTACGTCCGGATAATCTTTCGCGACCTCTGCGCAGACGTTCCTGAAGAGCCCACAGGTCTCCTTCAAAACATTCGCCTTGTGGACTACCGTGACTTTCCTTCTCTTCTCCCTCCTAGCGAGAGTGAACGCAAACCTAGCAATCCTCTCTGATCCTTTCCTCGTTATAGTCCTTATACCGATGGCGGAGTCTCCAAGATTATACTCAAGCCCCCGATACATCCCCTCGGTGTTCTCTCTAACTATTATGAGATCGACCCCTTTATGGACGGATTGTACTCCGGGATGGTTTCTGAAAGGTCTAACATTCGCGTATAGGTCGAGCATTTGCCTCAGCGTTACAGTGGCGCTCTTGAAGGTTCCTGGTCCTGGTGGAGTCTGCGTCGGACCCTTAAGACACGCGTCTGATGATTTTATTATGTTGACTGTTTCCTCTGGAAGCTGGTTCCCGTACTTTTGCCAAGCGCCCAGCCCCGCCTCGACCTTAATGAACTCAAACTCTAAACCGACATAGTTCAGCGCGTAGATGGCTGCCTCAGTTATCTCAGGTCCTATGCCATCTCCAGTGATTACTGCTATCCTGTACTTCTTACCCAAACTTTAACCCCCAATCTCTAAAATTCCAAGGAGTATATGATTTTTGCGCATATTTTATATCATCAATACATGCGTATTATCAATGCCTGAGCTCTTTTTCCTAACTACCGGGTTTCGGGTGTCTGATATAGACTTGCTTTTGAACGCAAAGCCTCCTCTAAGACCTCCTCCACTTTCCTATTGAGGTATCCCTTGACGAACTTTATTGCACTCCGGATCGTGAACTTGACTGCAGGGCTGTTCTTCTTAGAATAATCGTTCGCCAACTCTTCCATCCAACGCAGGTTGTGCCTCCAGACAACGCGGTATAGCTCCAAGTGGTAGTATCTGGCATCTTCAAGGAAGCGCATCGGTTTGGTCGCGTTCCCAGTCGCCGGAACATACAGGAGTGGCACTATAAAGCTTCGATAGTCCCTCAGGGACTCTACAAGATCTATGGTCTGCAAAATGTCTTTGTCTGTCTCGCCGGGCAAATTCACTATTAACGTAGCCGCAGGTATCCAGTTATAATCATCACATATAGCGAATGCACTCTCCACAACACCCCTCCATTCCACCGGTTTGAAGGGGGCTGGCTTCCTACACATGTATCTCTCGATCATCGATGTGCTGCCCGTCTCTATGCCGGTCTGAAAACCCAGCCACGCATGCCTCTCAAGACCCAAGATCTCTGAAACTGCTTTAACGGTGGAAGGGCTGGAGGCTATGGATGCCAGTTCGGCATGGCTTATTCCAACACCTTTTATGCCAGGGACCGAAGCCACTCTCCTAAATAAGGCTACGACCTTTTCATGGTCTGGAACAAGGGCCAGCGTCCCATATCTAAGGACATCTTCAGCATGCAGGCAAACGTTTGTCTGACCGTTTTCAGCGTTTGTCCTCACATCCTCAATGATCACATCGAGTGGTCTGTGGCGTAGCCTCCTCAGTGTGGGGGTGCAGAATCCGCACCCTCTACCGCATCCTCTCGATACTTCAACAAGCCCTCCCACGGTCGCTCCTAGCAGAGGGGGTATGTCCTCTGCTTTCGGCGCATCCTCAAAGCCTGCTGTTATCCTTACGGGCGTCCTCAGAGTCCCCTCAAGTATTGACGCGATTAGCTTCGGAAATATAAGCTCCCCCTCGCCTTCTACAACGACATCTACACCAATCCGTTCCATCTCTTCGTAGCCAAGTTGCCATGCTCCGGGTCCCCCTACCATGATTAGAACTCCCTGACGTTTCGCCTTCTGTACGGCTTCAGAGCCTACAAGTTTTCTGAAGTAGTAGGCGTTAAATGGCTCTTCATGAACGATCCCGAAAGGACCGCTAATTGTGGTTGAAGCTGGACCCTTACCGAGAGGATCGAAGGTTGAAATCCCTATGACCTTGGTCTCTTCTGAGAGAAACTTTTTAATATTCTCAGGAGTTGTGACAACGACCTCTTCCCTTTTAAGTAGGCCCGACTTGATAATTGCGGACTCTATTCTCCTCAGCCCTTGGGGGGCAAGGAGTGCTCTCCCGTGTTCGTCAACTGGAACTCTGTTGAAAACTGCCTTAAAAACGAATTCCGAGATGAATGAAGCCCTTGGTGCCGTGGATATAAATCCATAAAACAGGGAATTACCGTAATTGCTCATGAGGGTTCGATCGCTAGTAAGTATTACCTTACATTTGGGGCGATCCACAGCGATCTCACCCCGTTTAGAAAATAATATGCAAAACTATAAATGTTTTGTAAATTAAAATATAGTTCCATGAAGGGGAAAGATGGGCTGCTCAGGGCTACTGCGAATGGACTTCTTCGCCTAATGATAATGTGGATCTTAAACAAGAGTGAACGTTCGGGGTACTCCATAATGAAAGAGATTCAAAGGATAACTGGGATTAAGTATCACTCTGGAGTGATATACCCTCTGCTCTATAGCCTGGAGGGTGACGGCTTGATTGTCGGCAAATGGAGAACTTCGGGACGGAGGAATATTAAGGATTACTCGTTGACCTCGGATGGAATGTTAGCTTTTCAAACAATGAAAAAGTTCATCTCCTCTTTCATAAGAGAGATGGATGATTTAATCGAGTAAAAATGAGCGTTTTTCACGAGTTCTCGGCGATCCAGACCATCTCCTGTTTATACGAGGTGAGAGGTCGGTAATCAAACCCTCCATATACCTCCCACTTCTTGAAGCCTGCCAGCCTTAAGAGGAGCTCGAATTCTCTTTTGTAGATTAAGGCATACCTGTATGTCCCCTTCCAAAAGACCTCTCCTTCCTTGTAGACAACTGCAAGGGTCTCTATTATCTGATTTATTTCATCAACGAAATACGACTTCTCCCTAAGACCATACTCTCCTTTGTCGGTTACTATCAGATCCTCAGACTCCTTTCCGAAGCTCATCATCCTCTCTATATCTGGGTAAAAGAAGTTCAATATCAAGCGCCCGCCTTTCTGAAGGTGCCTCCTGAAATTCTTCAAGGTCTTTAACTGGTCCTCCGAGGTCAAATTGTACAAGAAGCTGCGGAATGGGACTATAATCAATGCAAACCTCTCTTTCAGCCTGAAGTTGCGCATGTCTCCTAGGCTCACCTTTGGCTCTACTCCCAAGGCTTTCGCCTTCGTCCTGAGCTCATCAAGCATACACTGGGAGATGTCAATCCCATAAACGTCTATCCCTTCTTTTAGAAGTTCCAAGTATATCCTACCAGTTCCGCAACCAACTTCTAAAACCTTCCCTGAAGCCTTTTTTGCCTCTCTCTTGTAAAATTCTATATCTTCCTTGTAGCCACCGTATATGATGTCATATACCTTTGCCCAGGCGTCATACTCATTATTAGTAATATTTATCCCCCAAATATATATCTAATAAGATATAATATAAAAGGTTGCACCGTGCTACTGCGTCTCCCAGACGAATCGCCCTCTTTTCTTGTAGTGCTCTACGAGCCCGCCATCCTCTAAGATTTTCATTAGGAAATCTGGTATGGGCTTGAAGTCAAAAGTTCTGTCTTTGGCATAGATCTTGCCCTCGGATAATGCCACTTCAATGACTTCCCCTGTGTTCACATAGTCTGGCAGGTCCTTGGACTCCACGAGCGGCAGCCCTATGTTGAAGGCATTTCTGTAGAATATCCTGGCAAACGACTTTGCCACCACGACACTTATCCCAGAATGCTTTATTACGATCGGTGCCTGTTCCCTACTGGATCCGCATCCAAAGTTCTTTCCGGCAACTATGATGTCCCCCTTTGAGATCTTTGATGCAAAACTAGGATCTGCGCCCTCCATCACATGCCTTGCGAGTTCATCAAAGTCTATTGTCTTGAACTTGTACTTGCCTGGAATTATGAGATCTGTAGAGATATCGTCTCCAAACTTCCACACTCTTCCTCTGATCCTCATTCAGTTAACCTCCTCAGGAACTGTGAACTTCCCATTCAATGCAGAGTATGCTGCAGTCAGCGGAGATGCCAAGTAGATCTCGGCTTCGGCGCAACCCATCCTTCCCTTGAAGTTCCTGTTTGTTGTCGAGATCACCACGTCGCCTGGAGAAGGTACGCCATGGTGTCCGCCTACGCACGGTCCGCAACCTGGCACCCCGACGGCACACCCTGCCCTCACGAGCTCCTCTATGATTCCCTCCCTCAGCGCTCCCAGCATAACTTCCTTTGAGGCTGGCATCACTATTGTTCTGACTTTCACACTCTTATCCTTCAAAACCTTGGCTACCATCCTCAAATCCTCAAGTCTCCCATTAGTACACGATCCTATGAAGACTTGGTCAACAGGCTTACCCTCAAGCTCGGTCACCGCCTTAACGTTATCGACCTGATGCGGACATGAAAGCATGGGCTCCAGCGTGCCTGCCTCTATCTCTAGCTCATCGGCATAGTGTGCATCCTTATCTCCAGCGATCTCCTTAAAGGGTACTCTAATCCTCCCTTCCAAAAAAGCTCTTGTCCTACTGTCTGATGCTATAAGGCCTGTTTTGCCGCCCATTTCTATTGCCATATTAGTCATTACCATCCTGCTATCCATGCTCATACTCTTCACAGCATCACCGGTGAACTCCACTGACTTGTAAGTGGCACCATCCGCCTTAATCTCCCCTATCGCGTAAAGTATAGCATCCTTCGACGTCACATTCCCTCTGAAACTTCCGCTTATATTTATCCTGAGGCTCTCTGGAACTTTAAACCAGAGTTTGCCTGACGCAAAGACTGCTGCCATATCGGTTGAGCCTATCCCGGTCGAGAATGCGGCAAAGGCTCCATGTGTACACGTGTGAGAGTCCGCCCCTACCACCACTCCCCCCGGAAAGACGTAGCCTTTTTCAGGGAGGATCTGGTGGCAGATCCCCTCTCCCACATCGTAGAGTTTAATCCCATGATTCTTTGCGAATTCGCGCATCATCTTATGGAGTGCAGAGGTCCCTTCGTTGGAGCTGGGCGATATGTGGTCTATTACAAAAATCGCCTTCTCCTTATTCCATACATTCTTGGCCCCCATCTCATTGAAACTTTTTATCATGAGTGGGGCCGTCCCGTCATGTGCCATTGCCGCATCTATAGGTAGAACCACGATTTCTCCAGGAGACGGCTCTCGTCCTATCTTCATAGAAATTATCTTCTCAGCCAAAGTCATGCCCATATATTTTCCACCAGACCTCCTGTTTTATCTTAAATGACTATTTTAAACTTTATCGGTGAAAAATTCCTGCCGAAAGAAAGGGATTTCTCACTTTGCCAAAACACTAGTTTGTGAATAAAGAACTTACAAAAATTATAGAAATTAATATTATAAACATCCCCTCTTCCTTAATTGATGCATTATGAAAAAGGGTGTTAGGCGGTTTAGTGTCTCGGTCCCTCCTGAGTTGCTGGAAGATTTTGACGCCTTACTCAAAAAGTTGGGACAAGATCGATCTAAAGCGATTCAACAATCCATGCGTCTTTTCATTTCTGAGCATACTTGGCAGGAAGATACGTTCGAATGTGCAGGCGCCATAGTTCTTGTTTATGATCATGACGTACATGAGGCCGAGGAAAGTCTCACCGATCTACAACATGAGTTTAGAGAGATCATTAACTCTACACTCCACGTTCACATTGATGAGAAAAACTGTCTGGAGATCTTGGCTCTAAGGGGCAAAGTGGAAAAAGTTAAGGAGCTTATAAACAAAATTTCGGCATGCAAGGGCGTCAAACAAATTAGACATACTATGGTAGAGTTGTCAAATTAAAAATCAAAAAACTAAACAAAAAAGAAATCTCTCCAAACTGAGATAAGGGCTTGTTTCAAAATCTCCACTACTCATGAAATATACAGGAGAAGAGGATGAGGGCGAGTTTAAATCTAAATCTGAATGCCCTCTTTAGAGACGTCCGCAGGTAAATCTGGCAGCTTCTCCTTTATCCTCTGCTCAGCCACTGCAGCGGCGTCTGTCAGTATCTTCACAGCATCCTCGTTTGCAGTCTCAAATGATACATTCAGCCCAGAGGTTGCACCAGCCTCTGTAACCAAATTGTACAGCGACTCGCTTAAGCTTATGAATCCCTTCTCAGCCTCGGGCACTACTTGGAGAACTCCTGGCTGCACACTCTTTATTATTGAAAGTGCAGGCATAACCGTGTGGAGAAAGTCACCATAGTCCCTAACAGTAGTCAATCGGAGGGCTATAGTCTCCAGTGCGAGCTTTATCTGCAAAACCCTCTTCTCTAACTTCCTTATCTCTGCCAGCTCATTGGCATACATTATCGCCCTTTGCCTGTCCCGCCTTGTGTAGGCTTCGACAACCTTTGAGAACAGAGATTTGTCCTTCTCTGCGAGCCTTGCATTGGCAAAATCAAGTCTTTGGTTTTGCGCCTGTATCAACTTTATGGCGTTTTCAATATGGGGTTTAAGTGGACCTGAGGGCGGAGGAGTTTTCTTCTCCGGGGCTTCCCAACTCTTTGTAAACTTACTCATTAAACCTTCCACCTTAGTTCAATTCAAGGGTGAAAGTGGTTAAAAAGATTTCGAGACAAAAATTAACCTTCTATAACTACTTTCGAGTTTCCAAAGGGTTAATCTTTCGTTTATAAATTTATTTTGAGTATGGTCTAATTTTCATTAAGACCTCATAAATTTTAACAATCAAAAATTGAAAAATTAGGGTTTTAGATTCTGACAAGTTTAAAGGGAATAATCCGGTTTACCTCTCGATCAAAACCGACGATTTCACTTCTTCTGCAATCTTGCCACTCACACTGCCAAGGTGCTTCAAACTACCCTCTTTTTCTTTACTACTGACAACAATAAGATCTATCCCATTTTCTTTTACAAACCTGATAATTTCTTCCGCGGGATCTCCCTCCAACAGTACGCTCTCAGCCTCGATGCCCTCGTCCTTTGCAGCTTTGCTTGCGGAACTCAGCACATCTTTTGCATGCTCGTACTGTATCTCATAGATCTCCGGGGGAGGCGCAACATGCGCTCTCTTCGCAAACGGCAACTTGGTAGGGATTACATGGATCACATAGAGTTTGGAACAAAATGCTTTGGCCAAAGAGATGGCTCTGCGAAGGGCTACGGCTGACCGCATCGAATGATCTATAGCCACTGCTATCTTTCCATACTGTGGCAATGCACATTTTTGCAAATACTCCTCAAAACGGACTTCCGTCTGACTCAAAACGAAACCCTCGGGAGTATTTTATAGAGGCAGTATATTTTAGAGTTTGCTTCAAATGATATGTTGTGAGAACTATGGAAAAAGCTGTTTACCTTATTTCTGGCGGAATAGACTCGCCAGTTGCTGCATATCTTGGCATCAAGAGGGGATGGCACCCAGTATTCGTACATTTCGACAATTTTCCCTTCACAGATGCGGCATCAAAAGATAAGGCACTTAAGATAATTAGTCACATCATAAACGTTACAGGGATCGACGGAGAAGTCCTCTTAGTTCCACACGGAAAGGATTTGGAAACTATCGTCCAAAACTGCAAGAGGAACTTGTCCTGCATTCTTTGCAAAAGGATGATGTATCGAAAGGCAGATGCCATCGCCAAAAAATACGGGTGCGATGGTATCGTTACTGGCGAGATCATTGGGGAGCAGGCAAGCCAGACGATAAGAAACCTTATCTTGAATAGCAAGGTTGTCAAAACACCAATTATAAGACCTTTACTCGGAATGAACAAACTTGAAGTTGAACAACTAGCGAAGAGGATAGGAACTTATGATCTAAGCATTGGCCCTTCAAGACCATGCGCTGCTGCCGCCATAAGGGCAAGGACCCATGCCAACGAGACCGAAGTCTCGAAAGAGGAGAATAAGATTCCTATGCACTCACTGCTAGAAGATAGTCTCAAAAATGCAATCTATCTGAAGAAACTGTGACCTTTCTATAATGACTTTGGGTTTGTATATTTTCAACTATAATTTCTACCGAAGGGAAAACCGTTCCAAGGACTCTATCATCAGGCAAGTATTTGCCCATCCCGATATATCTTGACCATTCATCCAAGGTCATATCGTCTAGAACCATTAATGGGAAGAAGATTTGCACATCAAGGCTGGAGAGTGGAATTATGGCACTTATGCTTGTGGGTCTTAGTCCTGATACTATACCTGCAATGCCCTCGTCTTTGGCAATTCTGATTGCGGCGCACAATTCATGGACCATTAACGGCTCTTTCCAATATCTTGACAAGGGAACCACAAATGTCTCGAGAGAGGCGTTTGGGATCCACTCCAAAAGGACCTTTAGATTTGTAAGAGTCCCCTTCGGCACTTTTCCATCAAACTCGTATATGACCGCCTTTAGCGTGCTACCCCTCTTCAACATGCACCAACATGCAATTAGCGACTCCTTTGTTTCATCTATTATCCCCAGCAATTCGTCTTGGGTCCCCACGGGGAAACCGTCCGGTCCCTTTACATAATCAAGATAGAGGTATGCTTTTTCGTCCCTTATTTCCACATATAATGTCTGGTCGGGGTTATCCAGATTAACTATCAAATCGCGTTTGGTCGCCAAGATCTCCTTACCAAGTAATGATGCCACCTCCATGCTTGTGTACTCGTGATGCCCACTCCTCCTACACCTCACAGCAAATGTGCCGGGTTTAAAGTTCATTATTGCAAGTTCGGTTCCATTCTTTACTATCTCATGGAGTTCAGAAGACGTCACTATTCCAGGAGATGCTGATGAAACACCAAAGATGCGGGCCACCCTCTTGGCAACTATCTCGGCTGAATCAGTATAGACATAGACCCTCCCGGGAGATCTCGAGATCTCTGAGAATGGTATGCCTTCCCTTTTCAACGAACTTCTGATTATTTTTTCAAGCATCCTCTCATAGAGGCTCCGCACGGGTCTGCTCTTTATGCCGATCTCCCCGCCCATTCTTACTATTACCACACCGCTCATATCTCGTCCAAATAGGCTATAAGTGGGGTAAAAGAAAAAGATATTGTAGATTTAATAAACTTACAGCTAGTAGAAATTAAAAACTAGGAGGACTGATTATTGGTCCAAGACTTAGAAAGATCATTGAGAGAAGAGCTCGTCAAGTGCATGAAGATCCTCCACAGCAAGGGCCTCATATCTGGACTTGGAGGAAATGCAAGTGCTAGATTGTCACGAGAAGGCGTGATACTGATAACACCAAGTGGGAAGTTCAAGGGGGATCTGACACCCGATGATATTTGCAAGATCGATATAGAGGGTCGCGTACTGGAAGGATGCATCAGACCCTCCATAGAGAGTCCATTACACACCGCCATATATAAGAGCAATCCACACGTCAACGCAATAATTCATTCTCACAGTCCTTTCACTACAGGTCTTGCTCTGGCTGGGAAAAAAATTGAACCAGTGAACTACGAGGCTGCTGTTATCTTCAAGGAGGTTCCGATTTTGGAATTCAGAACCCCTGGCTCAAAGGAGCTTGGAGAACTTGTCGCGCAGAACATCAAAAACAGAAGGGCCGTAATACTCCAGAACCACGGCGTGGTTGCAGTCGGGTCCACCCCACTTGAAGCCTTATCCATAATAGAGTCACTTGAGGAAGTTTCGATAATGATATTTGTAGCCTCTCACTTTGGAGAGGTTAAGCTTATACCAAAGGATAGGATTTAGATCGAAATCTGCAGGGGTAAACCCATGCTCGACATAAAACTGATAAGGGAAGATCCAGGAAGGGTCAGGTCTAACCTAGCACGCAGAAACGATCCTGAGATAATTAAGATGTTTGATGAACTTATAGAATATGACAAGTTGTGGAGAAGATATTTTTCAGAGACAAACGAGCTAAGAAGCCAGAGAAACAGGATCACCGAAGAGATTGCAAGGTTGAAGAAGCAAGGTTTAGACGTGAGTGAAAAACTGAAAGAGGCAGCAATGATCCCTACACGTATTAAGGAACTCGAGTCGAAGATGCAAGAGTACAGAGAGAAGATGGATTTCATACTCATGCGCCTTCCTAACCTTATGGATGATTCAGTCCCTTTCGGAAAGGACGAGACTGACAACGTCGTAGTCAGAACTTGGGGGGAGATAAGATCTTTTAATTTTAAAGTTAAGGATCACATCGATCTGGCACTCGGGCTAGATCTCGTCGATCTAGAAAGGGCGGCAAAAGTCTCTGGATCAAGGTTCTATTACCTAAAGGGCGACTTGGTAAAACTGAACTTTGCACTGATAAGATATGGGCTCGACTTCATGACCCAAAGGGGCTTTACTCCGTTTCTTCCACCCTACATGATGAAGAGGAAGATTTTGGAGGGGGCCGTATCGCTGGCGGACTTTCAAGACACAATATACAAGGTAGAGGGAGAGGACCTCTTCTTAATCGCGACCTCTGAACATGCGTTACTTGGTCTCCATTCAGACGAGATTCTGGATGGCAACAGGTTGCCTTTAAGATATTGCGGTGTGAGCCCTTGCTTCAGGAAGGAGGCTGGTGCCCATGGAAGGGACACTAAAGGCATATTCAGAGTCCACCAATTTGAAAAAGTAGAGCAGTTCGTATTCTGCAAACCAGAAGACTCTCCGAGGGAACATGAACTACTCATTAAAAATGCTGAGGACTTCTTTCAGAGCCTGAAGCTTCCTTATAGAGTTGTTAACGTGTGTAGCGGAGATCTAGGAACAGTGGCTGCAAAGAAGTATGACCTTGAGGTATGGCTACCTGGTCAAGGTAAGTATCGCGAAATGGTATCTTGCAGCAACTGTACATCTTATCAGGCCGTCAGGTCAAACATAAGGTTCAGAGAAAAGCCAAACGAGCCCACAAAATACGTCCACACATTGAACTCCACCTTAGTTGCAACGGAGCGGACAATAGTCGCAATACTTGAAAATTATCAACAAGAAGACGGCAGCATACTTGTGCCCGATCCGCTGATTCCGTACATGAACGGACAAGATATTATAAAGGGCGCCCCAAAATAGTCAAAAATTGGTATATCTATTTTTATATTAAGCAATTTAATTTTATAAAATTTTATATTTTACTCTAACTGAGAAGGCTATCCCCTCTTTATAGATAATTTAAATTGAAAAAGTTTAAAAATTATATCTTAAATAACATATGTATAATATGAACAACAAATAAACAGTTAGAGGTTGAGTGGTGTGAACCTCCGCCAAAAATTTCTGGAATTTATCTGAAGACAGAGAGGGCTTAGGGGGGGTTTACAAACTTCTTGGCAAGCTCTCTTGGAAAAAGAAGGGCTTTGAAGGGGCATATGGGCTAGCCAGGGAGACCGTCTCAAGGTTTGAGGAAATACTCTATGAGATCTCTGAAGACCAGAGGTGCATGCATGTCCGTGAACTTAACGAGAAACGCCTTCTAAAGAGAAAGCACTACGTGTATGCCACATACCTTGCCGTATTGAGCTCTCTCCCGATTCTCAGGAGCGCCCCAAGGGAGGTCCTCGTGGATACGCTTTTGGGTAAAGTCGCAATGATAACTAGCATAAAGACTCTGGATAACATAAATGACCTATGGCATACAGAGGAGGAGGCTAGACTCTCTCTAAACAGGCAGTTGAAGATCTTCTTGGGAAGAGAATCAAACTTCAGGGAAGATGGTACGGAAGTAGGCATGGCGGAAAACTTCACCTACAGGCTTGCTGAAATAACTTACGAAGTACTGAGGCGTAGGGCTAACTCTAATGGGCGAATGTTTCAGAAATACCTCCAAGATTTTGAAAAATACATTAAAGGACAGACCGACTCGATGCTTCAGAAAAAAGCAGAGTCGCTTGACATTAGGAAATTCCTCAGAGATGTCAATGAAAAGGGAGTAGGGAATGTATGGATTGATATTGACTTTTGCGTACTCGAAGGTCTTATGGATCTTTCAGAGGACGAACTGGAAAGTTTGGAGCTCATTGGAAAGTGTATAGACCTTGTTTTTAAGGGCTGCAACGTCTATGACGATGTGGCTGATCTTGAAGAGGATCTCAGATCGGGAATATACAACAGTGTGGTTTATCTTGCAATGGATAAAGGTTGGCACTACACAGAAAACGGTCGTTTAAATGTTATGAACAAGGCAAAGATTGAGGCCATAAGGCTAGGAGATCTTCTCTTCTTAAGGGGACTAAACTATCTCCAAGAAGCCAAAAAACTGACAAGAATCATAGACACGGAGGGCATAGCATACGGACTTAAAATCTTGAGGATCTTTAGCATGAGGAAGTGGCTGACTCGAGTGAGTAACCCATTAACGATCGCATCAGCACTTATGGTTAAAGTGACCCCCTCTATAATGGTTTACAGTGAGTACATATAGTACATCATTACTTTCTTTTTACTTTTTATTAGCTTCATATTATACTCGATAATATATCCAATATTTGGGTTAATTATTCCCGTCATTCCTTCAAATAACATCAAGTATTTTTGGGACTTCTAATATCGAATTAATTGTAAGGTCGGGCGAGGCCTCAAGCAAACTCTCGTTAAAAAGCCCAGTCATCAGTGCTATCGTTCTGGTCCCTGCCTGCTTTCCAGACTCGATGTCTGTGGGCATGTCGCCTACCACTACTGCATCCATGGCATTTACATCCAGTTTTTTCAAAGCCAGAATGACTGGCTCGGGCGATGGTTTTCCAAAACACACATCGTCCCTTGACACAACCGCGTCAAAAAACCCTTCGAGCGAAAATTTCTTCACAATCGCTGAAACATCCTTCTTGCTTCTTGTGGTAACTACCGCTAGTTTGAGTCCTCTTTGCTTCAACGCTTGAAGCATCTCTGTTACTCCATCGAAGAGTGATGAATTATTTGCGATCTCTTTAAGTCGTGAGTAGGATAAAAAGATCAATAAAATTCTCTTGAAGAACGGCAGTCCAATAGTCCTGCCCAAGCGCCAGAGTAGTGAGATCTCTGCAATGGGTGAGGATTTCTTTATTAAAATCTCCCCTAGATTGTCTCCAACTCTCTTACGGACGTCATCTGTTATATTCAAGCCAAGTTTTTGGACGACCTTTATGAACTCTTTACTCGTAGGTTCGACGCAGTTAAGTATGGTGCCGTCAAGATCGAACAACACCGCTGATACCATTAAATTCACCATGATCTGCCATCCTTCAAGTAAGATTCAAGTGGTTATTTAAATATTCACACTAACTCAGAAGCCGAATCAACATCCGCATTCAAAAAAAGGAAAAGCTTTATGTCAGTTATTAATACACATAAGCGTGTATGAAGTTTTTATTTGGACACGAAATCATAGATCATGTTGCAGAGATCGCTAAGGGGACAATTTTAACAATTTTAGACGAAAATCGATACGAATCGATTCTCTTCCTGAACGCTCTCCTCGCGAAATGTCAAACCAAGGCAGTCATAATAACTCCCAACGAACTTAAATCCCCCCTTCCACAGGAGATTGTAGATTTTGAGAGGATTACGACAGCGACAGAGGTCAATCTTTTCGTTTCAAAGATTAGAGAAAGCATGAATAACGAAGGTGTGATAATCCACAACTATCTACATTATCTTCTCCTTAAGGAAGAGGAATCCCAAGTATTGAAGATGGTTGAATTCTGGATTGGCAAGATTAGTAAAACTGGAATGGTTGAATTCATCGTCCTATCCAAAGACACTTTTCCGTCCTTCGAGAAAAAATTAAACAACCTTCTGAGCGGATACATTGAAATAAACCTTAAGCCTGGTGCTAGGAACCAATATGCCTTTAAATTATTTCGAATATGTAAGCCAGAATTCCATGGAGAAGAATTTGTCTATACCTTTGACGGAAACAGACTGCTAGTTAAATGGGGCGACGAATTCACAGAATATCTCCCAAAGGAGTCTGAGGAGGAGATCAAAAAGAAAATGGATTTTCTCAAAGATAACATCTTTAGCGTAAAAATCGATAGGGTGGTCAACAAACCGATACCAAGCATGGGCATCTTTGATAGATGGTTGTACGCCCAGATATCTGACATGCCACTATCCTATATCTACTACCTCTATCCGGATAAAATTGATGATTTTTTAAGAAAGATTGCTATATGGAACCTCCGTGGATTGGTTAGTATAAAAACTGGAACGCCAAAAATTCCAGAAAAAAGGCTGGACCTGCGCATAAGGAATAAGCTTGCCATGAAGATCCCAACATCAATAGCACTATTCTTTTTGAAAAGGAGAGGGAACACGGTGCCCTTTGAGGTGTATAACATGATAAGAAAGGCTAGCGCATTCTATATATCGACTCGCTCCTCTGAAGAGGAAACGGAAGAATTGGAAGAGATCGAGCAATACTTTCAGGAGTATGCCGCAAGAGAGACCGCTCTCAGGACGCTATTGGAGAATAAAGAGAGCCCTCTAATTAGGTTTGACCTTAAGGATTTGCCAAAAGTTTTATCCCTTTCTCTATACTATGGTTATCGAATCAAGCCAAGAGTCTATGGAGAAGAAAAAGGGAAATGGATCATCGATATTGAAGACTGTTTCATATGCAAGAATGTCAAGAGCCAGAAACCCTCATGTGAGCTGCTCGTTGGAACGATTATAGGTGGTTGCGCTGTAACTTTCAAAGAAAAATTTACTGCAAAAGAAATAGAATGCAAGGCAAAGGGTGATAATTCCTGCAAATTCTTGCTGGAAATGGTGGAAAAAAGCCCGTAGCTCGAAGTTTCGCTATATCACCAGTTCCTTCGGGAAGACCACGAACCCCTCATTTGTTATGTTGTATGGTCTAGGATTTGGGTCGCAGTGGGAACCCCTCATTTTTTCAACCTTAATGGCTTTAACTTTTCCATCCTGGCGACTCTGTAATAATATGACTCCATGAGATATGTATTCCTCAATCTGGTACTCTCTCTCCAGAGCTTCAACTCTGAGTTCGGAGGAAACAAGCACTGCCGCATCGAACTTCGAGAGTTCCTCGAACATGCTTGCAATCGCATACCTCCTTTCCGCCGCATCAGGGTATTGAAGCAGAAGCATAGATATTGGGTCGATGGCTATTCTCTTAGCACCCACATTTCTTACATTTCTTCTAATTAGATCTATCAGCGCTGTGAGTGCAACCTCTTTTCTGGACATTGGAACGGGTCCCAATAATAATTGGGATGGAAGTATTCGAATGGGCGATGCATCAACAATAAGGAGCTTTTTCTCCTCTTCCAGACGCTTGAGATCCCAACCAAATACAGCCATCTCTTTAATCAGGTGATCCCTACTTTCATCCAAGGTCACAAAAACGCCCGGCTCGTTGTATTGCAATGCACCTGCGACCAAAAAGTTTGCGCATAATATTGTCTTGCCCGTGCCAGGTCCTCCACAAACTAGGGTGATCCGCCCCTTAGGGAGTCCGCCACCAAGAAGTTCATCGAGCCCTTTAATTCCCGAAGGTACTTTTTCTATCATGGGATCACCTTTTTTTGAAATCAAGATGAATTTACCGATTAAAGTTTTTAAATGGATGATTATAAGTATTTTTATTTATTCCTCGTATAAGGACTTCAATTTTATGGGAATTGTTGACAAAAAACTTATCCACTTCTACGTTAAACAATACATGGGTGTAAAATGACCATATCAAAAGACTCGAGTGCAGAAGAGATCGCCCCTCTTGCACTCGCAATTCACGAACTTTGTGGTCTCCCACTTACCATGAGGACTAAGAACAAGAAGGGGGTACGAGTTGAAGATCACAAAGTCATAGACTATAACTATACAGGTCCTGTCCTTGAAGAGGTTCTGGAAAAGGGCACTACAATCAGGAAAATTCCAGAAGAGGGACCATACAAAGGTGTGCCCGTCATAGTTGTTCCAGTTAAAGTTGGTGGCGAGACCGTAGCTGCCATAGGCATAGTTGACGAAACTTACGGGGTTTTCAGTGAGGCTACAATGATCGGGAAAAGGCGACCGAAACCCTGATACTAAACCATTCTAATTTACAAAGCTAAATCTGGAGTTCTAAGGCACGCCTTGCAACTCCAAAAACTAAGACCCAAGATCCAACCAAATCGACAATACCTTGCACGACGTTCATAGTGGAGACGAACGAGACAAACCCAAGGTATGAACCAAAGAAGAAGTTTTCTATGATCTTTTCAACTGGCATTTGAAAGAATAGCGGCAATGCCCAGTAGTAATTTAAAACTACCGCGACCCCACATCTCATCAACAAAGATGCAATAGCCGAGATTGAATACTTTGGTACAGACTTGTAGGAACTTTGTGGAGGGCCTCTCAATATACAAGTTGATAAAATTCCAAGGGTCACAACCATCGAAACAGTCGTGACCGTTTTCATTATCGCGCCTATAATAGACGCATATCCCACCATACAGAGCATTAAAAACATTCCAAAAGCGGTAACGAGCGAGTATCTCGTTCCTAATATAAAGAATGTTATCATAATTGGAAGGGCTACGAAATCCACGGACATTCCCCAAGGTACTCTGAGAGGCAATGCTCTATTTATCAATTCAAAGATCAGCGATAATGCGATCATTAAAGAGACAAATGATACCTTAAAGGATTTTGAGTAAACTCTCCACATATTGGTCCCCCGAAAACTAGCATCTTCTAACATTTAAGAGTATCTACTCATTTTTAAGTAAAATTCTGCATTTTGGTGCGACTTATTTACCTTCTAGACGACCTCTAAATCAGCAACAGCGACAACCTTCTAAAAAGTATCCGTAGATGAGGTTTAATCACGCACTGTTTTGGGTTCGATTAGTATGTCATATATATCATTGCCTCTCTAGTTATTTATAGGTGGTACTATGATAATATTGGAGTTTTCTGTGGTTCCTGTAGGCACAGGTGATACTAGCGTGAGCGAATATGTCGCAAAGGCCTGCAAAGCAATAGAATCGTCAGGCGTAAGATACATGATCACCCCAATGGGGACCATCATCGAAACCGATGCAATCGAAAAGGCATTTGAAGTGGTCAGGAAAACACACGAGGCGGTGTTTGAGGCGGGGGCGAAGAGAGTCATAACTACCATAAAGATCGACGATAGAAGGGACAAAAAAAGGAAGATGGAGGACAAAGTAGATAAGCTTAAGGAAATGGGCGTTTCCGTAAAATCCCCATCAAAGTGAGAACTCTGACCTGCGCCGAAAAATGGTAGGCGGCTAAGCAGAGATCCTATTACTCTCCACAACTGCTATAATTTTTTCTAATTATTGCTCGTATGCTCTTTACTATAGATTTTGTTTCAGTTTCACGAGATCTGCTTTTATGGAGCATACCCCACTATAAACGGCGTAACATATGTCTCGATGATTGCAGCCACGAAAAGCAACACTAAAGATATTACGAAAAGTCTGAGCCCGATTTTGAAGTCTTTGGACACCTCATATTCCTTTCCTCTGATTCTTCTCACAATTTTTCTAATAACCCCCGCGCCAAAACAGAGCCCGCCTGCTGCAGCAAGCACAAGCGCTGGCAACTCAAATATGCCATGTGGTGCCAATGCCCTCAGTGCTAGGTCTATTGGTAGCGCCGAGGCTATGAACCCTGTCATAAACCCGTTAAGCACTAAAATCATGATCGGAAAGATTAAAAGTAGAGGGGAGAGGAAGAAAGCCAGCCCTACTGTTAAGGAATTCTTTGCAAATAAAAACATGACAGTTGCAAATTCGTAGGGCTTGTACATTTCAACGTAGGGGGAAAGGATTTCAAACAATGGGGACTCGGACAGTGGGGTCTCGGTCTTTGGCACAACAACCCCTAAGACCATCCCTACAACAAGCAGTCCTATCGATATTGCTATATATTTATAAATACCTTTGGCTTCTTTACCTGACTGCATGAATCATCCCAGCAGCTCTTTGTATTCTGGGTGCTTTTTAAAAAAATCTACTGAAAAAGGGCAGACTGGTACTATTTTCAGTTTGTTTTCTTTCGCGTATTTTATTGCTGCCTCCATCATTTTTCTACCTAAGCCTTTTCCTCTGTGCTCCTCTGGCGTGAATGTTGAGTCGATATACATCTTGCCCTTACTAACATGAAATTTTAAGAATGCCTCACTTTCGCCAAGATCTATCGCTATTTTCTTGTCTTCAATCCTCACGCTCATAAGCTTTCAACAATCAAATACATTCTCCAACTTATAAAAATATACAAATTGCCAATCATTGACGCTAGACACTAATCATAAATCCTAAAACCCGGCAGAAGCGTCCTTCTTATTAATAGGGTTTACAAAATGTGAATGAGAGGGTTCTTAGAATGGATCCTAAACAGCGATCTATGAGAGAGGCGATGATTTCTGAAAAAGTCGAAGACCTGATCATAAATAAGGATGATACAGTTTCCGGGCTTATCATAAAATTAAAGAGGATGGGTGGATTTATGGCTCCTAGGGTCGCCAAGGCCGCGGAGATCCTAAAAGAAATGTTCTCAAGTGGAGCAACAAACTTCCTCTCATTTACAGGCAATGTTGTATCCACCGGTCTCCGAGGCACTCTAGCACAATTGATTAGGAGTGGAAACTTCAGTGCCATCGTCACAACGTGTGGGGCTTTGGATCACGATATAGCAAGGTCTTTTGGCGCAAGATATGCATGTGGCGAGTTTGACGTAGACGACTCCATGCTGAACGAGCTGGAGATCCACAGGCTTGGAAACGTTTTCATACCCCTCGAGGACTACGGGCCCTTAATAGAACGAGTAATGAGGGAGCACCTCCCTCAGATTATGAAGGATAGATCTGAGATCTCCCCTAGCGACCTTGCAAGAGAGTTTGGTAGGCGCATAAATGACGACTCCTCAATACTGAGGGCCGCCTTCGAAAAGGGGGTCCCAGTCTTTGTGCCAGGGATTGTTGACGGTTCGTTTGGAACGAACCTCTTCTTCTACGACCAGGCAAATAAACTCAAGCTGGACCTCTTCAAGGATATGAATTTGCTATTGAACATGGTCTTCGACTCCAAAAAAACTGGTGCTCTCATAATAGGAGGCGGGATAAGCAAACACCATGTAATATGGTGGAACCAATTCAAGGATGGTTTGGATTATTGCGTTTATCTCACAACTGCACAAGAATACGACGGTAGCCTGTCTGGGGCTCTGCCAAAGGAGGCTATTTCTTGGGGAAAAATAAAACCGACAGCAAAGCACGTTGCAGTGATAGGCGATGTGACGATAACCCTGCCATTGATCGTCCCCGCCCTACTTTGAGGTGATTTAATGCCTAGACTTCGACACTGCTACCCTGTTAACCACAGACCTGCGAAGGTTTTTGAAAGGAGAATTTACTACGCCTCGCTCGACTTCAACAAGATAAGAGAATGGTTCAGCAGCAAGCCTGGCAGCCTAAAGAAACCGATCTTTCATTTAGACCCGGGCCACGAAACAGGTTACTGCCGAAAGAAGTACCGAGATAAACTTGGAAAGCTCCTCTACTTTGACATTGAAGACTACAACGAGCTCAAAGAAATGGTTCTCGAATACCTCCCCGAGGACCTATACTACGATCGAAACCTTTACAGGGATACCTCAAAATGTGTTGACTGTGAAGATAGGAATTGCCAAAGTTGCGAAGATTTATTGGGGCAGGAGTTGATGTTCGATGTGGACCCGGAAAATATAGACTGCCCCAACTGTGGCTCCCTTGAAGATAGAATCAAGGGCGCCTCCATGTACAAGTTCTGCTACATATGTTTTAGCAAGGTAATAGAACAGACCCTGCTCCTCAAAGATCTGTTATCTGAAAGAGGCTTTCAAAAACTTTCCGCGGTATACTCGGGAAGGGGGTTTCACATCTATATCGAGGATCTTCAAACCTACGAGATGACCCGTGATGAACGGAGGAACCTTGCAATGGAAGTTAAAGATCAAGGGATAGCAATAGATCCATGGGTGACGGAGGGTGGCTCAAGGCTGGCGAGGGTCCCTTACTCCCTCAACGGGCTTGTAAGCAGGGTTTGCCACCCAGTAGACCTGTCAGAAATAAAAGTACTTGATTTCTGGCGCTCTCGACCTTTCGTACCAAAATTTTTGTGATTACTTCTTCTTTTTTGCCTTTTCTTCTTTCTTCTTATAATACTCCTTCTTCTTTTCTGCAGCCATAGTTCTCATCTCTATGTTTATCATGTGTAACTTGATTAATAATGATTTCTGTCTCATAAAACACTACGAAAGGGTTATGATTTAATGTTTGTATTATTTAATAGATACATTTATGGGTGAAGAACAGCTTACGCGCCTACCAAAGGAGAGCGAAGAGGGCAACGTAGAGTACAAACTTAAGATAGTTCAGCCCACAAAGGATCGACTAGAAGAGCTAGCTTCCCAGATCAGATACAGGCTGGCGGAGAGAGGCGGTGAAGCCTTTTACATATTGGGAGTAAGCGATTCTGGAGAACCTGTAGGTCTAAGCGACGAAGAGCTCGAGATCTCCTTACAGAACCTTCGAAAAGCTGCTGATTTGGCTGGAGCAAAGATCAGCATTATCAGGGAGGCTCGGGGTAAGAATGGCAGAATCCTAGAACTATTATTGAGGCGATGCAGAGATCAGTTACCAATTCAGATCTCGGTTATCACAGCCGGGCAAGCCGATCACGGAAAGACCACGACTGTTGGAGTGCTAGTCACAGGCGATTTAGACGATGGGGATGGATTGATAATGGGTAAGGTGGCGAGGTATAAGCATGAGGTCGTAATGCGGAGGACCTCATCTGTGGCGGAAAGGGTCATGGGCTTCGATGAGGAAGGAAACTTAGTGAACTACATGCTGCCGTCGGCACTAGATGAGGCGCAGGTCTACCTGAACAGCTGTAAGCTCGTATCCTTCGTAGATGTTGGCGGTCATGAGAGGTACCTTAGAACTGCCGTTAGGGGTCTCTTGTCTTACAACCCCGATTACGTAATGCTGGTGGTTGCTGGCAATGCTGGCGTCTCCACCATGACTAAAGAGCATCTCGGGATCGCACTGAGCTTTAAAATCCCAATCTTCGTTGTGGTAACAAAGGGTGATCTGGCACCACCCGACATACTCTCCAGAGTCATCGAAGATCTCATGACTCTTCTCAAGGCTCCCGGAATTAACAAAATACCGCTTCTGGTAAAGGATCTCGACGACGTCTCTATATCCGCCAGGAACATGCGAAGTGGCAGAGTTGCACCAGTGTTTGTAGTATCGAACAAATTTGGGTCCGGTCTCCATCTACTACGAAAGTTTTTGAACCTGCTCCCTCCAAGGCTGAGGTGGGAAGAAGAGCTCTCCAAGCCCTTCCTTGTCTATATAGACGACAAATTTAACGTACCTGGGGTCGGCGTTGTCGTAGCAGGACTAGTGCTGCAGGGATGGGCGAGGGTAAATGATAGGGTCTGGATCGGACCATTTAAAGATGGAAGTTTTAGAGAGACAAGGATAAGGAGCATTCACGCCAAAAGAGGTGTCTACATAGAAAAAGCCCAAGCTGGGAGGAGCGTCACATTCGCCATCACCAACGTTTCATACGAGGAAATTGAAAAAGGGATGGCTCTCTTAGGGGATGGGTTGCCGCTTAAATCAGCAAGAGGGTTTGAAGGTGATGTGTTCATACTCCACCATCCCACAACAATCCGCCCAGGGTATGAGGCAATATTTCACATTCACTCAATCAAAGAGGCCTGCAGGCTTGTATGGAGCTCAAAAGAGACCCTTAGGACTGGAGACAGGGCTACAATCAGAGTAGAAACCGTATTCCACCCAATCTACGTCAGAGAGGGTGATCGGTTTCTATTCAGAGAGGGAAGGGCTAGGGGAATGGGCATTGTAACAAAAGTCATCTATCCCAACCCATAAATCTTTCAACAATCACTACGCCCATATCTCATCCAGAAGGTTTGATGCTACCTCATGTCTTTTTTGCGCCCTCTATTTGAGAATGCTACGAAACGGCAGTAGTGCTCCTCCACCAGTTTCTTTGTGACATAGCCCTGATGCGGGCGTAAACCCCCTCCAAAGGCTTTAGGGATGTGTAAAAGCTCGTGTATTATGACCTTTATTTTGTTCTCCTCAGATAGTGAATCAAACCTCTCAGAAATAACTTCGATTATATAATATGGCGGCAAGTTCAAGGCCCTCTGCCAGATTTTCGATAGCGCATAGCACCTTGCTATCCCCCTCCTTGATCTGGAGCCCCTGCTCCTGAAGCACATTACATATTCCGTGTCTATGTATTCAAGGGATAGCGTTTTTACGACTTCCCTGACAAGCTCCTTAACATCCTCTGCAGGTAGATATGTTATGGGCATCGGACTACCTCGTACTCTAGTTCATGTTCCATCTATAAAAAAGTGAACTAGTCTCCAACCCTCCATAACGAATCCACAAGCTATTGCCACCGCTACGAAGAAGGCTGCAGAAAGTCTTTCAAATAAAGTTTTGTAAATAACAAATAAAAATGAGAGGGTATTATTTCAGGTAAGCCCTACAGACGGGCTATCCCCGCTTAGCGCCTTCTCCTGAATTTGCCTCTATAGTCGTCCCTGTAGAGCGGACGGAACTTTGGGACCTGCTGATCGTAAGACCTGTTTGAAATATTGTTCTCCCTGTTTACTTGTGGAATCTCTTCGGTTGCAAGTTCCAAGGTTCCATACCTGCCAATATTGAGGCGGATGGATCCTCTAAATAGTGTGACGTATCCGTTCTTTATCGAGACTGTCTGACCAACCTTCACCCTTTCAATGTCGTCATCCCACAGACTCAGGAGCACACATCCCGTATCGTCCCCCACAAGCGCCTCAGCGACACTGTGGGACGCACCATCCTTAGTCGAAACTTCCCTACTAGGATTTATTTCCAAAACCTTTACCAGAACATCCACGCCTCTTGAGGCGGGATTGAGTTCCTCAATTTTTTTGACTTCCGACATTATTTCTCCAACTTTTTTTGTTTTGTTTGACTCAAAAGAGTCTAATCATGAGATAAAAGGCGGTAGTAAATAAATCTTCTGATACAACATCGAGGTCCTACTTTTCCCTCTTACCTTCGATGAACTCTTCGAACCATCTTCGTGCCTCACTTATCGGGCATGGGATAGGTGACCTCTTAAACCCGTAAGCGGAGACGCTTATGAGTGCTCCTGACACTCCTCTTTTTATGGCTATCTTAGTCCCCCTAATAACATCGAGAAGCATTCCAGCCCCGTTTGTGCTGTCATAAGTCCTGAAATATATGTCTATCACGACATCCGTTCCTAGGCAGTTCTTCCCCTCAATGTAGAAGTAGCTAGTTCTTCTGTCTTTCATGAAACCTACGAAATCCGAAGTTCCAGTAGCAATCTTAGAATCCTCGGGGAGGACCTGCTTTATGGTCTCTGTCTTTATCCTCCTCTTCTCCTCTCTCCTATAATCCTCTAAGATCCCGTAGGCTTCCATGGAGCCCCCTATATCTAACTGGTAGGTTTTCTCGACCTTAACTCCTCTGGACTTTAAAAATTCTAGCAACTCCATATGTAGGGCTGTTCCGCCTATCTGGCTCATAAGATCGTCCCCCACTACTGGAGCGTCTCCATTCTCAAACATTTTTGCCCATTCTCCATCGGCTGCTATTTTTGTTGGGGTACAATTTATGAAAGCACATCCGCAGTCAAGAGCCGCTCTTGCATAGAACTCTGATGCCATGCGAGCACCTGTCGGTAACAAGTTGAGCAAAATCTCGGCGCCCGTATCTTTTATGTATTTTTTCACATCAACTGGGGCCGTTCCATCAACGGATATCAACTCCTTAAGTACACCATCAGCACCGTCAAAAACCTCCCCCTTCACAACCTTTACTCCCATTGAGGGCACCTCGCAAACCTTCGAAGCAACATTCGGCTCTGAAAATATCGCCTCTGATAGGTCTTTTCCGACCTTTCTTGAATCAATGTCAATAGCCCCAACAATCTCTATGTCTGAAGGTCTGAAACCACCAACATCTTCATGCATTAGACCTATGCTGTTTTGTTTATAGAAGTTTATTGCTTGCACCAATGAAGAACAACAGTTTCCAACACCTGCCACAACAACCCTAATTTTATCCATACCGCACACCTTGAACCTTCGTTATGCGCCCTCAATATAAAACGGTTGTTATAGAAAAACATTTATCTACATAGAGCATAATAAACCGTTCTACAGAAATACAGAGCTGTTAAAAAAATGAACCCATCTCCCGAAAAAATCGGCGAATTGTACCGATTTTCGCTCGATTAAAGATTATTTAGAGGAAATACTCTCACTCCAAAGGAGGATCCTGCAAAAACTCGAGGGCAAAAAACCATAGACGCCTCGCAGGAGTCCGAACTCGGCGCATGGTTTCTGCTGAGATTGCCTGATCATTTGAGAAAGACTATGACGCCCTTGCAAAACTCGTTGAAGCAAGAGCAGATGAAGTCGCAAAGATGACTGGAAGGGTAAGGGCTATAGAGAGCAGTTATCTAAACCAGCTTGTAAGGATGGGATATGTTAAGAAGGTCAGAAGGGGTCATCAGATATATTTTTCAGTAGAGGAGGGCTACAAGAGTGGGTAAATTCATCACTATACACTCTTTTAAGGGCGGAACTTGGAAGGATCTCCGCCAACCGCCTTACAAGCGAATATCATAAGGGCAGTCTGAAATAATCTTTCCACTTCATCGAGTACTCTTTCAAGATCTTCAAGGCAGTCTTGGACTCTATTTTATTTGATAGTAGGTCCTCAAAGGCCTCTTTTACAAAAGGCTCTCCAACTTCTCTTATCGTTTTGGGATAATCTGACAAAATAACCACGTCTTATTATATCACTGTTTCTAGATTTTACTTTGTGGATTAATTAAATGTTATATTTCTTTCCTAGGAAGCCAAAGAGCAGATAGATCAGAGTAAACAATCCTAGATACACCGTAACTACGTACGCGAGTTCGTTTATCAGACTAAATGGGGCTCCTATACCCGTCGCTAAAGAAAGCGCACTCCAATAATAATTGAAGAACCAATGCAATAGAATTGCACTATCAAAACCGTATTTGACTGAAAAGTACCCTATTACCAGCCCTGCAATAAATGTCGATGGGAGCTTCCCCCAGCCCCACGATCCAAACAAAATGTGTGCATAAGAAAACATAAGTGAGGATACCAAGATCAGTAAAGTCTTTAGAACTGTAAACCGCTGGTCTGACTCGACCCCTAATCTGCATCTATAAGACTCGGGCTTTAGCACAGCAGTTGCGATCATGAAGATCTTGGTTCTCTTGGGCATCCCTCTAATTGAGTTTCTTGATTTTAAAAGCAAGTAGACTGCCGTGGGAACGAGTATTGGCACCAGCCTAAATCCAATCTCCTCAGATATCACCGCAAAGGAGAGCGTGAAGATCTCTGAAAAAGGATTGGCAAAGGATGGTCCTCCCACGCCCACCCCTGCCCTCTCTCCCAAAACATTAAGTGCAGTGGTGATCAACAACATAGCGGAAGAGATCCCGGGCATGAGGATCAAAAAGTTCCTTTGGAACTCGTTTAGATTTCCCTTAACAAATAGATCTTTTGTGACTGCGCAGAACCGCTTATTTGAAAAGAATGCCGACAAAAAAGACAAAGCAAAAACGAAATTCAACACTAGGAATATTTGCCACGCCCTCGCCTCTATTTGAATACTGACGATCCAGAAGTACAGTACATTGATCTTAATCGCCTTGTAGCTTTGATCTGCGAATGGTGCGCCTTCGGATGAGAAGAACATGGAAAGTGCCAAAATAAATGCCAAGATATAAGTGCCAATGATCAAGAGAGCCAATATGCCGTAGAACGAAGCAATTAGCCTTTTGTAATTTATCCAGTTACTATCAGAATTTGCCGCCGCATTTTCTGGATGCGCCATTGCTAAACTCATTCACCTTAAAAGTGTATTCTGCCGACGATGACTCTGTTTTTGGTGACATCTGTCATAAACTCCACACCTCTAAGCTTGGGGAGTTTCAGCAAGAGATCTCTCTCCGTCAAAATTCCTATAGGATTTCCAGCCGAGATCACGATCAGTGACCCTACATTGTTCGCGTTCATGATCTTTACAGCGTCGCTTAGGTCCACATCGGGGCTTACCGTTTTCGGGTTTAAAGTTGCGATCTTGGAGACGTTTGTGTTCAGAATATAATCGGATAGTCCTTTGTTTATCGCCTCCTCCACGTAACCGCTCGCCAAAAACCTCATTATATCCTTAACAGTCACTATGCCCCAGAGCCTACCCTCGCTCATTATTGGGATTCTTCTAATATCTTTGCTTATCATAACTCGTGAGAGGTCAAGTAGCGTGGCTTTTGTATCAAGCGTTATGAGAGGCTTGGACATTACCTCAAAGACCTTTACAAACATCTGGCTGCTCTCAAACAACTTGAAGAGATGCCTTTCAGACAGAGACCCCCAAATCTTGGACTCCTCATCTAGCAGAGGAAGCATGCCTATGTCTTTCTTTGCCATAATGGACATAACCTCAGGGAGCGTGTCTGTTGTCCGAGCTACGATTGGACTTTTATTGACTATCGGCTCTATGGGCGAGTGGAGGGCTTTATAGACGTCTCCTCGGTGCAACTCCTTGAGGATTTTAAATTTCTCTCCCCCGCCAAGATAGTTAAGTATATCTTTAGCCGAAACGAGACCGTCCAACCTCTGTCCGTCCTCGGACACTATTGCATGTCTTACGCTCTTCTCATGCATCATCTTTACTGCATCTATCACCTTTGTGCTAGGTGAGAAAACAACAGCCGGTGGGTGCCGGGCTATTGATGTTACCGAAAATGAAGCCATTCAAATCACTGCTTATCTCTTTTAATTCAGTTAAAGTTAAAGTTGACGGTGATTAATACTAAGTTGATAAACATGTTTCTCCTGCTTTACGACATAGAGGGCAAGAAAGACCCGCACGGCATCAGGATAAGGCTGGTGCGCGCCCTAAGAGGCGCTAAAGCTTTCCAACTGCAAAGATCTTCATGGATTGTGGAACACTTTGATGATCGTCTGATCAATGTTTTGGACGAGCTAAGACGTGCAGGCGGTTCGGTCAAGCTCATGGAGTGGTTGCCGAGGACTGTTGATGATGTCTTGGGGCACAACATGCACAAGAAGATCGTTTTGGCACCACTTTCAGCTGAACCGGTGTATGAGGGATGGCATGATAAGATAAAGTCTGCCTTGGAGAGTATGGGTTTCAAAGTCACTATAGTACCTGTTGGCGAGAGTGCAGCAAAAGCTCTTTCTAGAGATAGAAAACTTGAAAATGAAAAAAGCCCCAGCCGCATTCTAGACGAGATCTCTCTGATGGACATAGATGGTCTAATATTATTGAATTTTGGCAGGAGCACTCAGAGCGGAATTCTATATGTGGCTCAAATGATCTCCAACACAAAGTTGCTTAAGAATATCCCTTCCCTTCCGCTGATTCAAGTCGAGAGGCCTGGAAAGCACGATGGTGCAATAATACTCTGGAACGAGCCTTTTATAGAACTTTTAGATGTGATTAAAAGAACCACGGCAGGTCTTGACGTAGTACGTCCAAGTCTAGAGGTTAAGAAGATCAGCAAAGAGGGCAACAGAGAGATCAGACAAATACAGTATGCAGAAGTGGGTGACAAAATAATACTAAATGGTCAGCACATAGGGGTATGTCTCTCAAACAATGTCTATCTCATTGCGGAAAATGGAAGACTTGTGGATATCATAGGGGGCAAGATGTATAAAAGGGCAAGAAATATCCTTTTAGAATCCCTCGCTAATGCTATAGTGAAGACCGTGCCATCGAAATTTTAACCCAATAAGTTACGGCTTATGGACCTCGATCTTTCTGCCCTCAAAGAACGCCGATATTACCTTCTCTTTTCCACTTTCGACCAAACGCCATATAGTGTTCCTTGAGACTCCCATCAACATCCCCGCCTCGTCATAAGAGAGTTTCTCCAACTCCACAAGACGTAGTGCCTCCAGCTCGGCTAGATCCAAATGCACTGGCGAGTTCAACTCCTTTGGGTATGGTACTAAAGCTTCTACTGGAGGAAGGTTTTGTACTTGTACCGGTTTCGGAGTTCTACCCACCGCTCCTCTCCGACATCTGCAACAAAAACCTCTCGGCATGATGTATTCCTATGTTTGAGCGACTTAATATTCTTGCGGATTTTTTTATCTATATTCAACGAGCAAAAAAAGAGGTGTTTTTATAATTCCCTATATCTTTTGTCCCTAACCTTCCTGTCTCTTTCCACTCTTTATTCTATCGATCTCACGCCTTATGTCCTCGAACTCTTTCTCCAAGAAATTTCTCATAGCCTCCAGCTCTTCCAAAGGAGGTGCCCTGTACCAGTAGCCATATGCATGTGGTCCGAAACCGCACCTGCAAGGTCCGCACCATGGACGCCAATAAACCCCATTCACCATCCTCGCCGCCTTAAAATAAAATAACTAAAAAGATTTAAATTTTGTGATAAGTCTCACAATATAAATAGCTTGCTTATTTTGTCGACAGTCTTTATGCCCGTCCCTGTCATAGGGATCAAAACTCGCTTATTTTTAAGATCGTTTGCCTTTTTGAATGCTGCATAAACAGTTGCAGAAGTAGGCTCCACTATAATCCCTTTTTTATACAGATCTTTCAAAGCATCTATAATCTCGTCATCATTTACTGTAAAAACGTCTCCAGAGGTTTTCCTTAATACTTTCAAAATTTCATCTTTTCTCGGCGGATCATCTATTCTGATACCATCAGCCAAGGAGCTACCTTTGATTCTTTGTATCGGACCATGCGCCGCCTCATATACTGGTGCACAGCCTTCTCCTTGAACTGCATAAAAAGCCGGGATCTTGTCAAGGAACCCCATTTCGTTCAACTCTAGGAACCCTTTATAGAGCCCCAAAAATAGAGTCCCGCTAGCAACAGGGGTCACAACTACATCGGGCACGAAGCCGCTTTCAAAACATTCATATGCCGCCGTCTTCATCCCCTCAATATAAAAAGGATCCCACGTATGCCCGACATACAATTCGTTTTCTTTTAATTCGTTCACAGCCCGGGTTGATGCTTCTTTTCTACTATCACATTCGACAACATCTGCACCACATGCATGAATGATCAAACGCTTTGGCAAAGGCGCATCTTTCGGGACATAAATTCTAGCTCTAATATTTGCCTTAGCTGCATAAGCCGCAGCCGCGATGCCTGCGTTTCCCGAGGAGTCCTCAACAATACCCTTCACACCAATCCATTTTGCTCTGCTTAAACTTACGGCCGCTCCTCTGTCCTTAAATGATCCTGTTGGCGAAAAATACTCTAACTTTAAGAAAACCCCTTCACTTTTCATCTCGACAATGGGTGTGTTGCCTTCTCCCAATGTTACGGGATCTTCAGAGAAGGGAATCAGCCTCTTATATCTCCAGAGCCCCCTTTCGCTCTTATCAGTAAGTTGGTCGAATCTATCAGCTCTTGGAAGTTCAGTCACCAAGTTAAGCGGTCTTCTGCAGGAATCACATTTCCACTGACTTGTGTTGATAGGGTAATTCTTATTGCACTCCTTACACAAAAGTCTGAAAGTCATATGTCGATCCCTACAAGCTACCTCTTGATTTTTGATCGATATTTTGCTTATTTTCTTTACTAATACTTCCTCTAAAGAGATCAATAAAAATTATCGGGCTTTTTGTCAAAAATAAAACTCAAAAAATTAGGGGCCCCTCTGGAACCATTTGGGCCCCTCTAATATTCTCGCCATTAGCGTGGCGACAGCGACATCCCCGCTTGCATTTATCATCGTTCTGAGCATATCCAGTATTGGATCTATTGCTACTATTAGTGCAATTCCCTCTAATGGAAGACCGGCAGCGGCCACGGTCATTGCAAGCATTAGCAGCTCCTCCTGGAATTGCGGCTGTTCCCACGGCCGCTAGCGTTCCCACAATAATAATAGTACCAAATAAACTCGGATCTAATGTTATACCAAATGCCTGTGCTATGAATACCGCGCAGAGGACCTGATACATTGCAGTCCCGTCCATATGACAGGTCGCCCCTACTGGCAAAACTAGGTTTGTCACATAGTCCGGAATACCGCTCCTCTGAGCAGCCCTTATATTTACTGGGAGAGTCACAGCACTGCTTCTGGTGGTAAATGCCACCAGAGCGGGCTCGATTATGTTTTTCCAATATACTAATGGATTAAGTCTGCTTAGGGCAACCACGATGGTATATACCACAAAGAAGAAGGCTAGACTCACAGAATAGTCAAGGGTTATAAGTTTGCCATAAGCTACCAATATTGAAGTACCATAAGTCCCCATAAGCCATGCTGCATAACCAAAGACGCCAATCGGTGCGACCCACATCACTAACACAACGACCTTGAGTATGACATCCGACAGGTAACGAAGCCCTCTTGCGACGGGCTCCCCCTTCTCCCCAGCCAGGCTTACGGCAAGACCCAGCACGATTGAGAAGAATATCGCTTTGAGTAACCCTCCCACAGAAAAGATATCTACAAAGTCATAAGGTATTACTCCCAGTATTAGATCTACAATAGATGGCGGTGAGGGCGGCGTATATCCTGCGGAGAAAGTCCCACTCCGATACCGGGACCAAATGCGAGTGCGGCTGGTAGCATTATGGACGCACCCAACCCCGACAGGAGTATGAATACCACGAACATTCCAATAACAAGTTTACCTAGTCGGCGGAGGTCTGCAATCTGAGCAACGGCTGCCGCTATTGTTATTATTACAAGTGGTGTTACTATCATGCGCATCAGTCTTATGAAGAGATCTCCCAGAGGCTTGAGAACTGCTGCTGACTTCCCGGCGGCAAATCCGACCCCAAGACCTAGGATGAAGCCGATAGTGATGGCCACGATTAGTGCATACTTCTTCCAGTCCATAAGGACTCCCTAGACTTTAATTATAATTCAAAATACTTAAAAATTTTTACATATTGAATTTTATTTTTAAAAAAATTATACTGGCTAAGGATATGAGACTGTGCATCTTATAGCTGTGCCTTTGTTTGTGAATATTTGCAGGAAATAGTCTGCCCCTTCCTTATCAAGCTGGTATGAGATGGGGATCTTTGTGACATTACCCGTGTAAAGTATTATGGGTGGGGAGAATTTGGACGATGCCAAAGTTATGCCTGATTGAATCTTGACAAGGTTCGCCCCCTCCAATATCAAGGGTGGACCATTGTTCCTGAGTGTAACGCTCACCAGAACTGCGGTTCTCCTGTTCACCTCGATTTCAACCACATCAACATTCTGCTCAATCATAATAGAAGACTGCTGAGTTCTGATGTATGCATATGTGACACCAGTGATTACAACCGCCAAAGCTGTTAGGATTATTACCAGCTTAGGAGGAGAGATTTTCACTGTGATCACCTAGTGGAGCGGTACGGCGGGTCCCATGACTTGCATTACCGCAGGAATGAGCGCAACCGTTCCCATAACAGCAAAACCCAGCGCCAAAGTGACAAGCCTTCGAACTGCCTCCATTCCTATATTCTCCATCTCAGGTATCTTCTGCATAAAATATCTGATTACAAAGCTCCATATTACCAGCGATATAGCAAGTCCATAGCATGCAATAACTACGATGAACATTGGTGCATCATGGAAAACGAAGCAGTATGGGCATGGAATCGGGCTTTCAGCTGTAAATACAACCCTGCAGCATGGGACAGTCACAGCACTGACGGTAAAGTAAAACCCAAGATCCAAAGCGAGGTCAAGTACAAGGATAGGTGCCAATAAAAGAAAGAGCCTAGAAAGCGCCCGCATCAGCGGAGCACCCTTCACTCTCCTGTTGAGAAAGTCAAGACTTAGCCATATTCCATATACCAGCAGAACGATAAGCTTGACTCCGTTATCAATCCAAGAGTATGGCGCCCCCGCCTGGTTTACACCGAACTGGCACATCGCCCCCGGTACGAGAGGGATGAGGCTCTCATTAGTGACCCAGAATAGTACGCTGGCAACGATCCTAGTGATCAGCACGACCCAAACCACTGTAGAGAGGAGATAGTACTCCTTCTCCAAGCCGTACCTCTCTTCGAGTGATGCCTTTGATACCCTCTTACTGATTTTGTATGCCTTCGGAACCGTGTAGAGCATAAGCGCTAGCCCAAAAACGCCCAATATTACCATCACAGCCGTAAGGGGCGTCCATATCATTCTTCATGCCTCTTTTTTTGGTTCTATATGAACTGATGGTTATTACACAGGCTTGGCTTTTGGTGCTACCAACTTCTTCCAGGCGAAGATCCCGATTAGGAGAACTACTATTCCTATGACCACAATGCTTCCCAAGAACGCTGCCGATGGTGGCACATATTGGATGCCCATCTGCTTGAGCCCTGGCAAAGCCTGAGCCACAGTTAATACAGGCGTCCCTTCAGGCAATGGGTTCTTAAATACCGCTAGCGGATTGTTGGGATTCCAACCGTTCTGTAGGAGAAGTGCCGCAGAGGTCTCATTAATGGCAATCCTGTTGTTGGCGCAGCTCTTTACTATCTTTGAGCCCAAGAGTATCCTGGCGGTTTCTGGGCTAACGCTCACGACTTCACCGTTCCTAATTTCTATTACTATCTTTTGTGCGGCCGTACCGTACCAACTATCTAGAGCCTCTATGTGCACATTCGGATGTGCAGCGACAGATCTCAACATGCACCCGGGGCAGCAGGTCCATACCCTCTGGTTGGTGTTAAGATCGATCATTTTGATGTTGGCATCCATCTCTGGGGTTATTATCATGCCGCAAGCCTCGCACCTTGGTGTTCCATAATATGTGTAGTAGTAATATCCGCCCGTCCCTATTAATACCAATGCGACTACTACGAACACTCCCGCTATTATGTAATTGCCTTTCATTAAATTCACCCGTGTAAAACTCTCGACTAATAGACATAAACATTATGGAATTGAATTCTTATAATATGAGTTAGAGGGTGCATATTTATTAGAGCCCCCTTTAAAAATAATGGTTGATAAAATTGAGAGGTATCACACATCCCTTCAGATTACTATTGATTGTGGCTGTAATATCCGTATTTGGCATCTCTGCAGTTGTAGGTGTCTTTCTCTATGCACATCCGTACTTCAATCCTTTTCAAAAAACACCTCTCCCGCGTGGATGGATCGACGAGAACACCTATGTTTCAAACAACTTCACCATCAGAAACGGAGAGACTTTTAAAGATATTTTTCAATACTCGGGTGCCGGCGGGCAGTCTATAATGATCTTAGGGATTCAGCCTTTGAGTGTGGAGAGAAAGGGCAATATTTTCATAAAATTCAACGGAATTCCTTTGGGTGAAACATGGATTGAAACCACCCAAGTGGTAAACACTTCGATTGCATCGTGCTGTTTTGTCACACTGATTCAAGCTGGGGTGGATAATGTAGTGGAGCTTACCTCTTATGGATATGAGGGCAAATTTAGGTACCTTGTAATAATCCCGACCAAAAAATAGTGGGGGACTTTAATGAAAAAAATCTACTTTATGCCAATTATGGCGATCATACTCACCTCCGCACTTATGCTCACTTGCATCACAAATCAGGTCTCTTGGCAAAGCCGGGAATATTTCAAGGAACTTAGATACACTATAGGTCTCCCCAGCATAGCTATCGGGACTAACTATGAGGGTACCAGAAACCCCTTATTAGAGGTCTTTGTCCGCTCACTTTACGACATACCTGGGGGGTATGATTATGTAGTGCCTTCGAGTTTCATTGACACCCCGCTGAAGTTGAAAGATTATCACGAAAGCGTGCCTGGTTTTAATTTGACTACAAGGAGGGGTTAACTTGTTAAAGAAGCACAAAAATTTACTGCGTTATTCTTTCGATTGCCTCAGTAGGTATAGGATGAGAAGCGCAGTCATAATAGTGACTTTCCTTATAGCTACTACAATGGTATCTGCAGTACTCTTTACAAAAGAAGGGCTTGAGAGAGAGGCCGAGATCAGCGTCAAAACGGCCCCGGATCTTACAGTTCAGTACCTCAAGGCTGGAAGGGTCGAGCTCATTCCATTGGAATATGCTAAAACCATTGCTGGAGTAGAGGGAGTTAAAGCGGTAATTCCTAGAATATGGGGATATGCTGGAATATCCACATACACCTTCACGGTTATCGGACTCGATACCTCATCCATCCAATATACAAGTTTTGGAAGCATAGAAAGTGGTCGTTTTCTTACGCCTGATGACGCCGGCAAGGGAAATATTGTCATTGGCAAACTCATAGCAGGTCTTTTGAATGTAAAGGTTGGAGACGACATAATTTTACTGAGTGAATCTGTGGAAGCCAACAAATTTCATGTTGTAGGTTTATTCTCTGATGCCTCCTCCATATACACTGCAGACATGATTGTGATGTCCATACAAGACGCAAGGCAGTTTTTCAGGATGCCTGACGGGTATGTCACTGATTTTGCGGTTTATGTGGAGGATTACGAACAACCCGCAAACGTTGCCGCAAAGATGTCGTTCCTGCCGAACGCAAGGATACTTGATCAGGATCTTTTACTGCGGGGTTACAAGGCTGCATACGGCGCGAGGGGTGGGATCTTTGTGACACTATGGACAATTCTACTTGTGGGGGCCGCACTCGTCGCGTTCAGTCAGGCGGTCGTAGTCGGTCACGAGTCTAAGTTTGAGGTCGGGCTCCTGAAGACTTTTGGCTTCACCACACTCGACATTATAGAGGTCCGACTTGTGGAAAGCCTTGTACTTGGCTTCTTTGCAACATCTCTAGGGATGATTCTTGGATATGTATACGCTGCTTACTTCAACGCGCCTGGTCTTGTTGACATTCTGCTTGGATGGGCATTTCTCCCAAGGGAATTCAGGCTTCCTGTATTTATCAGTTGGACCTCGGTATTCTCAATCTACGCGGTCACTGTTATTCCCCTCATAATAACCACTGTCGTCCCCGCATGGTTGAATGCCATCACAGATCCTGAACTTGCCATGAGGAGGGCTGCTGCATGATAGAGCTCCGCGGAATCACAAAGATTTACAATAAAGGAAAATTTAACGAAGTCGTGGCAGTTCAAGACATAAGTATGAAGATCGAAGATGGCAGCATTGTGGTTCTGACAGGTCCGAGCGGCTGTGGCAAGACGACCCTGTTGAGCATAATAGGCTTGATATTGACGCCGACCTCTGGCGAGATCTTTTACGATGGTGAGTCTGTCTTGGGGTATTCTGACTACTGGAAGACGAGCTTCAGGAGAGAGAACTTCGGGTTCGTATTTCAACACATAAACCTCCTGCCTCAATACACTGCCTTAGAAAATGTCCTCCTCCCGCTCTACGCTAAGGACTCAGATCCCGCAGACTTTATGGAAAGAGCAGTCGAGCTACTCTCGAAGCTGGGCGTCATGGAGAGGGCAAATCATCTCGTGGAGCAACTCTCTGGAGGGGAACAACAAAGGGTGGCCTTTGTCAGGGCTCTAATAAAGGACCCCCAGTACCTGTTCGCTGATGAGCCAACAGTATTCGTCGATGAGGACACCTCAAGAATAATTTATCGACTATTGCAAGATCTGAGAGACAAAGGGAAGACCATAATCGTATCGACACACGATCCAGAATTGATCAAGATCGCAGATCAAATACATAGGATGGACCGAGGAAGATTGCTACAAAAAAAGTAATAATCTTCGACTTTTTAATCAGCCGATAGAACAAAAATTGCCTTGGCGCCCCCTCCTAAGCGAAAGTTTTTATAGTAATATTTTTAATTAAATTAGTAACACCAAGGAAAAAAGTGAAGCTTGTATGCACATTCCTGACGGCTTTCTGAGCCCCGCAGTAATCGTGACGACCTACGTGGTCGTTGTAATCTTTTGGGCTATTTCTTTCAGGAGAGTGAAGAGCGAACTGGACGAGAGGATGGTTCCGCTCATGGCGCTTCTCACGGCGCTGTTCTTTGCAGCCCAGATGATGAACTACCCGGTGATCGGAGGCACGACAGCACATCTCCTCGGTGGCGCCTCACTCGGTATACTGCTGGGTCCATCAACAGGCCTCATTTCAATGACTATCATATTGGTTCTCCAATGTCTGCTCTTTGGAGACGGCGGCATAACAGCCCTAGGGGCGAACGTCCTCAACATGGGCGTGGTGGGAGTTCTCGTCCCATACATCCTGTTTGTATTTATAATAAGAGCTACGAAAGGCAAACAGCTCTTTGTGGGCGCATTCATATCAGGTTTCGTAGGAGATGTTCTAGCGGCTACCTCGGCAGGACTTGAGCTTGGGCTTTCGGTTCCTACATTTCTCTACGGCGTATCAATAGCAGTCCCTGCTATGGCCATTCACCATTCCATTATAGGTTTGGCAGAAGGTCTGGTGACCGCAGCTCTTCTGAAACTTTTAATTACTTCGAAGCCCGAAGTACTTAATTTAAGCCCCACGTTCAGACACCTTTCGAGTTTTAAAATTCATCAAGTTGGAGGGTTGCCGCTTGAAAAAAACTGAGAAAGGAATACTCTATGGGCTGATAATCGCACTCACTTTCGTCATATTAGGGACTTTCGTCCTCTACGAGTCCAATGAAACTCTTGACATGGTAGCAGAACAATTAGGTGTTATTGGTAATAACATACTCACAGCACCATTCCCCGAGTATTCTGTTCCATGGTTCGACACCGTCTGGACCTCGCTGGTATTAGGGATGATCTCCACAATCGCCATCTTCGCTTTGACATATGCTGTTGGAAAACTATTATTAAAAATTCGAGCAAAGAGTGATACTAAGTAATGTCTCAAACAATAAACGACTTGGTTCGAGCCCTTGAAGAGATCCTTGAGGTTGAGACGCAAAGCAGCATTAAAAAGAACATTAGCCCATTAGCCCTGATTATAATCGCCTCGTCGATAATAGTATCTGCACTTGTTGCAAATTCCATTTTACAACTCCTAATTTTAGGAGGTTTAAACATACTGCTAGGCATTTCCTTCAAAATCCGCCTCAAGAGATATTTATTAAAACCAGCGATATTTGCCCTTTTTGTCCTTCTGATCTCCGTTCCTGCAGTTTTTTTTACTGAAGGTACTCCTTTATTCACAATCAATATGTGGGTTTTTACAGCATCCGCCTCATTAGAAGGAACATACAGGGTTGCGCAATTCGTTCTGAGAGCATGGGTCTGCATTGGGGCGCTCACCATTCTGACCTCGATATTTGGAATTGATGGGATCTTAAACGTTTTATCTCAAGCCAAGGCTCCTAACATACTCCTTCAGACCTTCTCTTTGAGCTACAGGTACCTCTTTGTTTCTATTCGCGAAGCCCAAAAAATGCTCTTGGCGAGGGAGGCAAGGCGGTACAGAAATAAAAGGCTAATCAACGCACAGGACCTAAGAGATCTTGGAAGAATATTGGCAGCGCTCTTTATAAGAACGTATGAGCGATCTGAACGCGTATATCTCGCCATGAAAGCAAGAGGGTTCACAATCGAGAGGACCAGACCTTTCAAAAAACATTCCCTAAAATTGATTGACCTTCCATTTATTTTGGCTGTTTTAGTCGTCATCTTTTTAGCCCTCACGAATGTTGCATAATGGGGGTCTCCCTTGAAAAATCTAATAGAGGTAAGCGAAATCGAATACGCGTACGCTGGCGGCATCAAGGCTATATCGAACGTCTCCTTCAGCGTATCTGAGGGCGAACGATTAGGTATTCTTGGTCCGAATGGTGCTGGGAAGTCGACCCTCATCCTATTGATGGCAGGTTTACTTAGGCCCAATAATGGA
The DNA here is from genome assembly GCA_029887795.1 of Thermoproteota archaeon. GTDB lineage: Archaea > Thermoproteota > Methanomethylicia > Methanomethylicales > Methanomethylicaceae > WYZ-LMO10. The sequence continues at coordinate 68,156 of JARXPE010000001.1, read as the reverse complement.
TGGGTGAAGGTTCTCGGAAAGGAAACTCGCTCCAAGGAATTTGAGGAAGTTAGGAGCAGCATAGGTGTGGTCTTTCAAGATCCAGACGACCAACTATTCAACAACACCGTTTTCGACGACGTGGCTTATGGTCCGAGAAGCCTTGGCATGGATGAGTGTGAGGTCGAAAAATTTGTAAACGAGACTCTTAAACTCATGGGCATCCCCCACCTTGCAGATCGTCCACCACACCACCTCAGTTATGGTGAAAAGAAGAAGGTGGCAATAGCCACAGCTCTTGTATTGAAACCAAAAATCCTCCTTTTAGACGAACCCACTGCCAACTTAGATCCGAGGTCAAAAAACGGTCTACTGGATCTCTTAAAGGATTTAAACCGAGGAGGCACCACCATAGTGCTCACCACGCATGATGTTGAAATTTTGCCTGACATTATAGATAGAGTCATCCTGATGAACAGAGGTAAGATTTTGGGCTCAGGTTCTACACGGGAGATGCTTTACGAAGAGCAACTCCTAGGCGAGGCATCAATGGAGCCCCCTCTGATAGTCAAACTATTCACGAAGTTAAAAACAAAAGGTCTAGTTCAGAAAATCCCATTGACGATAGACGAGGCTGAAAAAATTATTGATGAAACTCTTAAAAAATCGGAAGATGGGTGATCTCTTGAACCTACCCGATTACTCGTCTCTTTTAATAAACTTTACATAATCTTCCAATTTGGTGACTGAAAGCAGACCTCATTTATCCAGCTCGAATGCTCGGTGGACTGCCTCCACAGCCTTTTGCATTTCTTCTTCAAGGACTGCAAAGGATATGTTCAATTCAGAAGAGCCCTGTGCTATGGTAAGGACGTTGACGCCTGCCTCCGCGACGGCTGAGAAGGTCTTTGCCGCAATGCCTTTAGTGCCCCTCATACCTTCTCCTACTATTGCTATTACCGCCACTTTCGGAATAGCATGAATGTCTCTGATGAGATCCCCGTTTCTGAATTCAACCTTAAGTGCCTTTAGCGCCTTCTCCAATTCGGCGGTCTTCACCACCATGGATATGTTTGCCTGAGACGAGCTCTGGGAGATCATAGTAACATTAATGTCGTTCTCAGCAAGAGTCGAGAACACTCTTGCCACAACGCTGGGAACACCGATCATCCCTGCTCCCCCAGTTGTTATTATGCTCAGATCCTTGATGGCGGTTACTGCCTTGACCTTCTTTGTGCCTTCTCCCTTCTCCTTTATTATAGTTCCCGGGTTGCTCGGATTGTATGCGTTCGCTATTCTGATTGGTATCCTTCTTTCTTGAACAGGTGTTACCGTCAATGGATGAAGGACCTTTGCCCCGAAATATGCCATTTCCATAACTTCGGCATAGGACAGGGTGGGTATTGTCTTTGCCGACGGGACCAACTTAGGGTCGGCGGTCATTATGCCGTCCACGTCCTTCCAGATCAAGACCTCGTCAGCCTCTAGGGCGGATGCAAGTATGGTGGCTGTATAATCAGAACCACCCCTGCCCAAGGTTGTTATTACGCCATTCTCGTCCTGTCCAATGAATCCCGTGACTACCGGCGTCACCCCTCCCTTCAAGATGGGGAGCAGTCTGTCTTTTACCATGACCTCTGTTATATTCAGAAGTGGTTTGGCGTTGCCATAATTGCTGTCTGTTATTATACCGACCTCTCCTCCGGTAAGGTCTATTGCCTTTATCCCTTTGGATACCAATGCAGCCCTCATCAGGGGTGCTGAGAGCCTCTCACCGAATGAAACAATAAGGTCTTTCGATCTTGGCGTAAGCTCCCTTAAGAGGAATACCCCGGTAAGGCACTGATTGAGTACATCGAGAAGGCTTTTAATCTTTGCAACGGTCTCCCTCATCAACTTATCCTTGCAAAGTTTCTCTGCAGTCTCTAAGTGCCTCTTCTCCAGCTCAGACATCTTTGTCCTCACGCGTTCCATATCCCCGAGTCTTGCGCTCTCCCCCATCGCCACAAGATCGTCTGTAACATTCGCCATAGCGGAGACCACAACAATCACTTCGTCGCCCTTTCTCACTCTCTCGGCAACAAGATTGGCAGAGTTGTCTATTTGCTCTGCTCCGTCCATTAAAGTCCCGCCGAACTTCATCACGACTCTCATATTCCCACCAATCTTTTATTTCATATCAAACCTTTTGCTTTTAAGAGTTCGGCTATCAATATGGCGTTCCCAGCAGCCCCTCTGATAGTGTTATGGCTCAGAAGCACGTACTTTATCCCATTGTCAAGTGCGGGCTCGCTTCTCACCCGACCTACGACAGTTGCCATCCCTCTTGCTCTCTCTGGTGTCCCGGACATTCTGTCTAGTCTTGGCTGTGGTCTGTCTGGTTCCTCTCTAACTATTATGGGTCTTACGGGGGCTGATGGCAAAGACAGTCTCTGCGGCTCCCCTCTGAACTCCCTCATACAATCTTTAACAGCCTCTGGTGTGGCTTCTTCAACAGTCTCGAGGAATACTGCCTCAGTGTGTCCATCCAAGACACAGACTCTGTGGCAGCTCGCACCGACCTTTATATTGGCAAACTTGAAACCGCCTTGGTAGTCCCCGAGAATCTTCAAGAGTTCCTGCGCAACCTTCTCTTCCTCGTTCTTTATGTATGGGATGAGGTTGTCCAGAATTGCCATTGAAGGGACCCCGAAAAACCCAGCACCAGAGAGTGCCTGCATGGTCGATACCAAGACCCTCCGGATGCCAAATTTCTGTTGGATTGGCTTGAGCGACATCGCAAGACCTATTGTTGTACAGTTTGGTCCCGTGACAATAATGCCTTTACCTTTCTTTCTCTGCTCATCTAATGCCGCAAGATGTTCGCTGTTTACTTCTGGTATCAAGAGTGGAACATCCGGATCCATTCTATGTGCGCTCGTGTCGGCAACCACCGGAAAGCCTGCCTCTACCATCTTCGACTCGACTACCTTGGCAACTTCTGATGGAAGCGCAGAAAAGATGAGTTCAACGCCCTCCTTTTTTAGGGCATCAGCATCTGCAGGCTGTATCACCATGTCTCTGACACTCTCTGGCATACTGCTATCAAGAACCCACTTAGCTGCCTCTGCGTACCTTTTACCCACCGAGGCGCTGGATGCGGACAACGCCGTAATCTCAAACCACGGGTGGGACTCAAGCATGTTGACATATCTTTGCCCTACGGACCCTGTGGACCCCAAAATTCCAACTTTGACTTTATTCAAAAATAGAACCTCCTATTTGTTTTGCCACACTCCGGAATGTGCACATTGCTTCCACAAATGCAAATTAATGGGTTTGGTAGGCGGTCACCAGTCCTTCCTCCGAAAGTGGCAGATTGCTCTAGATATAATTAACATCAAGATTTAACTTTATCGGCGGAGAATTTCGAGATATGCACTAAGGAACGATTAAAAATCAAACCAAGGTTAAGAAATTGGCAATTCTAAAGGTCGTAATAAAACTTTAATAGTGTTCTGCAGTTTTTATTTAGTCATTCCAAGGTGCAAGTAATGAAGCATATCATAACAAAAAATTTTCCAGGTGAGAGAGTTCTACTTCTAGGCAATGAAGCTGTCGCTAGGGGCGCTATAGAGTCAAACATCGAAATCGCCGCCTCCTATCCCGGTACCCCTGCCTCAGAAATCATTGATACTCTCGCCCTTGTTGCCGACGAAGTCAACATGCATGTACAATGGTCCACAAACGAGATGGTCGCCTTTGAAGTGGCAATTGGAGGTGCGCTCTGCGGCAAGAGATCAATGGCATCGATGAAGCACATCGGTGCGAACTGGATTATGGATCCACTCATGCATGCCGTATACCACGGATTTAACAGTTCATTAATAATTGTATCAGCAGACGACCCCTCAGGTCACAGTTCGGCAAATGAACAGGACAATCGATATATGGCATTGATGGCTGAGGTTCCAGCATTGGAGCCCTCTGATGTCCAAGAGGCAAAGGACTACGTTAAGATAGCTGCAGACATCTCCGAAAAAATTCGACTCCCCGTCATGATAAGGCTGGTCACCAGAATCTGTCATTCGAGGGGGGATGTGGTTCTTGGGGAGATAGTGCGTAATCCCGCTGAGCCAAACTTTCACGACGATTACTACAGAGATTTTGTGCTAGGGGAGGGCATAGTCGGTCCGAAAGTCATACCGCAGCTTCATGAGATCCTTCACGAGAAACTCAATAGAGTTGAGGATCTAGCGAAAGAGAAGTCGCTCTTCAGGATGGAGAGGACCTCTGAGGGATCATTTGCTTCTGTTGGCATTGTCTCATCATCAGTTGCACTGAATTACGTGCTGGACTTCCTTAAGTATAATGATTTAAGGGGTAAGATAAACCTTCTAAAATTGGGTCTGACCAACCCGTTTCCTGAAAAAACTATCTCTGAATTCATAGAAGGACTGGAATCGGTAATTGTTGTTGAGGAGGGGGAGCCCTTTATAGAGAGACAATTGGTAGGTGTGGCAAAAGGTCACAATCCGCGGCTTAAAATTTTCGGGAAACTCTCATATCACCTACCGAGAACAGGAGAGCTCAACTTCTCCGCGGTCGGGAGAGCCCTCTCCTCTGTTTTGGGTCTAAAATACGATGCCTCGCCGCCCAAGGAGAAGCTGGAGATCTTGGAAAAGTCTTCGAAAATGATAACTCCAAGGACGCTCACCATGTGCTCTGGATGTCCGCATAGGGCGGCTTACTACGCGGCAAGAAAGGCTATAAAGACCGTCTCCAAAGGACGGTATATCGCGATGGGTGACATAGGTTGCTACACGTTGGGGATGTATCCTCCATTGAAATTTATGCAGGATGTCTTCTGTATGGGTGGTAGCATCGGAATAGCAAATGGTATAGCCCAGACTGGCATAAACGATCCAGTTATTGCCACCATTGGCGACTCCACGTTCTACCATGCTGGGATACCTGCCCTGATAAACGCCACCTTTAACAAAGCCAACATTAAGGTAATGGTCCTTGATAACTACGTGACTGGGATGACTGGATACCAACCACACCCTGGCAGCGGACAGACGGCGACGGGCTTACAAACTAAAAAAGTCAACATTGAGGACATATCTCGCGCCTGCGGAATTGATTTCGTGAAAATAGTTGATCCTTACGATCAAAAAAGCAGCGTGGCAGCAATGGAGGAGGCTCTGAAATTCCCTGGTCCTGCGGTCGTCATATTCAGGCGGATATGTGCTCAGGAGTACCTACGAATCGCAAGGAGGAAGGGCGAAAAGATAATTCCATGTGTGGTCGTCCAAGAAAAGTGCATCGGCTGCAGGACTTGCGTGGCTGCTTTCGGTTGCCCTGCGATGGGCTTCGATACTGCGAAGAAAAAATCCTACATAAACGCCTTGGACTGTACTGGATGTAAGGTCTGCATAACCGTCTGCCCATACGGTGCGATAAAACTATCGGAGGAGTAGACATGAAAAAATCCGAATCAGAATTCAATATAATAATCTCCGGAGTGGGCGGGCAAGGAAATGTTAAGGCAGCTCAAATCCTCGGGGCAGCTGCAATAAAAGCCAGATACAAAGTCCGGATATCGGATGTTTATGGAATTGCTCAGAGGGGAGGCCCTGTCGTCAGCCACATAAGGATAGGGGAAGAGATTTACGGATCTCTGGTTGAGGAGCATAAGGCAGACATCGTCTTGGGCTTAGAGCCTATGGAGACTCTTAGGGCAGTTGCAAAATTTTTGAAGGTAGGCGGGCTCGTTATCATGAATACTCGACCAATATATCCCGTTGAGGTCAACATAGGCAAGGCAGTCTACCCGGATGTTAATGTGATCCTATCTGAAATTAGTAAGATTGCTGGATCTGTTATTGCCTTAGACGCAACTGAAGTGGCTAAAGATTCGGGACTTCCGATAGCCTCTAATATAGTAATGCTAGGAGTGCTGGCTGGTTCTGGCGTGCTACCATTTGAATCTGGGTTGCTGAAGGAGGCCATAAAGGAGAACATCCCCCGGTTCTTGGAGGAGAATCTAAGAGCGTTCGATGCTGGCCTCTCGATCGGCAAAATGAGAACTACGAATAAAAACTAAAAAATCCTAACTTCAAAATAAAAATGCTATATTTTCACTCGACCCTCTCTTTCGGCTTGTCGTACAGTCAAAAGTATCGTCCAAAACGTCACCATTACCTTTATTAATTTTTATGATTGAAAGGTTTAAATCCTCCGCGGCAGCCCTCTAAATTAGGAGAAGAAGAGAGTTGGCACTAAGACACGAATTAGAGGATGTTGAGGGTGTTGGTCCTGCTACAGCAGAGAAGCTAAGGTCCGTCGGAATAACTTCGGTTGAGGCTCTTGCTGTAACGCCTCCGCGAACCCTAGTAGAAATCGCAGAATTGACAGAAGAAAAAGCCTCCATAATCACCCAAAATGCTAGGGCACTGCTCAACATAAAATTCACGACAGCAAAGGACGTTCTGTCAAAGAGGGCCAACATTGGGTTTATAACCACTGGCACAAAATCCTTGGACAATTTGCTTGGCAAGGGTATAGAAACACAGGCGATTACAGAGCTCATAGGCGAGTTCGGGTCTGGAAAAACACAGATCTGTCATGAATTGGCAGTCACTGTCCAATTGCCTGTCGAGAGGGGCGGTCTCAGTGGTAGGGCTTTATACATAGACACCGAAGGCACATTCCGACCAGAGCGCATCATGAATATTGCCAAGGGACTCGGCGTAGACCCTGATGAGGCGTTGGGGAACATAATATACGCCAGGGCATATAACTCTGACCATCAAATACTATTAGTCGATGAAGCAACAAATTTGATACCTGCCAATAACGTCCGTCTTGTCATAGTTGATTCTGTCATCACTCATTTTAGATCGGAATACCCAGGGAGGGAGGCTCTAGCACCTAGACAGCAGAAGCTAAATAAACATCTGCACCAGTTGCTGAGGATGTCTGACATATTCAATATAGCCGTGGTAGTTACAAACCAGATCCAATCTGCGCCAGACGTTTTCTTTGGCAACCCCAACAAGCCTGCTGGAGGGAATATCCTAGCACACGGGTCCACTTATAGGATCTGGTTGAGAAAGTCCAAGGAAAATCGTAGGATAGCCCGAATAATCGATTCACCAATGCACCCCGAGAGCGAGTGTCTCTTTGCAATAACATCAGAAGGGCTGGTAGACGTCGAGGAACCGCGCTGATTTACAAAACCTCCATTCTTTCACCTTTTATGTTTACTCGCCCATCCCTCTATGGAGTCTAACGAATTTAGAATTTTATTAATAAATTTATTAATAAAAATAAACAAATAAATAAAAATATTAAATAAATAAAAATATTAAGTTGACCCATTCTGGGCTATATGAGTTTCAACCCCGCAAGTTTTTTGCGATCTCTTCTCCCATCTCGTCCGTACTGGCGGTCCCCCCCAAATCATAAGTTAGGACTTTCTTTTCTATGAGTGTCTTTATCACAGCATCTTCGATAATCTTTGCGGCCTGAGTCTCCCCTAGCCATTCCAACATGAGCTTGGATGCCAGTATCATGGAGGTCGGGTTTGCCACCCTCCTGCCTGCCTTTGATGGGACGGATCCATGAATTGGCTCAAAAAGTCCATAATTGTCTCCAATATTTGCTCCTGCAGCCATTCCCAGCCCTCCTCCTATCTGCGCTGCCTCATCTGATAAGATATCGCCGAACATGTTTGGTGTTACTATTACATCAAACTCATGCGGTCTCTTGATTAGATGCATGGATGCTGCGTCCACATAAAGCTCCTCGAAGGCGACCTCAGGGTATTTCTTGGCGGTCTCTCTGCAGATGTCACGGAATAGCCCGTCTGTTATCCTCATGACGTTTGCCTTATGCACCGCCGTGACTTTTTTCCTCCTCTTCATGGCATACTTGAATGCCATCTCGGCTATCCTTGTGCAACCTTTTTTTGTTATGACCCTGAGCGCAACTGTGTCCTCGCCCACGTAGAATTCGTAACCCTTGTACAGGTCCTCAGTATTCTCTCTGACAAAGAGCATGTCTATGTCTGGTCTGAGAGCAGATATGCCCGGGTAAGATTTCACGGGTCTCAGGTTAGCATAAAGGTCAAAGAGGATCCTCAATTTCACGATCACATCTGCCGCACTCTCACCAACAGGACCCTTCAGGCAGGCGTCCGCCTTCCTTATTGTTTCTATGCTTTCTTCTGGCAGAGCTGTGCCTCTTTTTTTGAGGCACTCGTCTCCGCCCTCCACCTCCAAAAATTCTAGCCTAAAATTTGAAATCTCCTCAAGCGCAGAGAGAACCCTCAGTGTTGCATCGGTCTGCTCGGGTCCTATCCCATCGCCCCTCATTAGTGCTATTCTGTAGGTCTTCATACCTTTCCACTCCTTGCAAACCTTCTTTTAAGGTTTTGTAGAAGCCCTCCATCTTTCAAGATCTCCAGCAGAAAGTCTGGATAACTCTCTATGAGTATCTTTTCGCCATTTTCCCTCAAAATGTAGCCCTCGTCTAAGTGTATGGAAATAGACTCATTTTCTTTTATTATTTCTCTCGCACCTTTTGATATCACCGCAGGTAAACCAATGTTTATTGAGTTTCTGAAGAATATTCTGGAGAACGATTCTGCGACAACCGCTCCCACGCCTGCATACTTAAGCGCGATTGGTGCGTGCTCCCTACTGGATCCGCATCCAAAGTTCTTTCCAGCTACTATGATGTCGCCCTTTGAGATCTTCTTATAAAAGTCTTGGACCAAACCCTCAAGCGCATGCTTAGCCAACTCATTCGGGTCTGTAAGCACTAGATATTTGCCTGGCAGTATAACATCCGTATCCACATTGTCTCCAAACAACCATGCTCTTCCTTTAATAATGCTCATTACTCTCGCCCCCTCAAATATTTTAAAGGATCAGTCAACTTCCCCTCCACAGCCGTAGCAGCGGCGGTCTCGGGAGAGACCAAATAGACCTTGGACTTGGGACTTCCCATCCTCCCAATGAAATTTCGGTTTGATGTGCTCACACAGACCTCCCCGTCGGCAAGAATGCCCATATGCCCTCCAAGGCAGGGTCCGCAATTGGGGTTGCAGACCACACCCCCCGCCTCAATGAATGTTTTAATGTACCCCCTTCTCTCCGCCTCAATGTACACGCTTGGCGAGGCTGGAATAACGATCAGCCTAGTTCCATCTTTGACCTTCCTTCCGTGGAGAATCTTAGCCGCCGCTTCAAGATCTTCAAGCCTGCCATTTGTGCATGATCCTATGAAAACCTGATCCGCTTCTAATCCTTCAACCTCAGAGACTGGTTTAACATTGTCCACAGAGTGGGGAAGTGCTACCTGAGGGACAAGATCCTCTAAGTTAACTTCAATTGTACTTCGATACACTGCATCACTGTCACTCCGGAGGATCTCCCTTGACTCAGTATATTTCGTATATTCGAGTGTCTTTGCGTCTGGGTTTACGATCCCAGTCTTCCCTCCCATTTCTATAGCCATATTGCAGATGGTCAGTCTACTGTCAACACTCAACCTCTCAACACCGTCACCAGTGAACTCAGTCGCGCAGTAGAGCGCACCATCCACCCCCATCTTCCCAATAATGTATAGTATTATGTCCTTAGCCGAAACACCTTGCTTTAACTTCCCTTTTAGCTCAAACCTTATGGTCTCTGGAACCCTAAACCATAGCTCGCCGGTCAAGAAAACAGACGCCATTTCAGTGGAGCCTATACCGGTAGCAAAAGCACCCAGCGCACCCAATGTGCATGTGTGCGAGTCTGCGCCCACTACCAACATTCCGGGCTTGACATAGTTCTCAGCCAGTATCTGGTGACATACTCCCTGTCTCCCCACATCATGAAACTTTATGCCGTACTTATTTGAATACTCTCTGAGTTGTTGGTGGAGCGAAGCCGTCACTGTAGAATTTGCAGGAACTTGATGATCGAGAATTATCACGATCTTTTCACGATCCCAAGGTCTGTCGTAGCCAACCTCCTTCAAGACATTGAGCGTTAGAGGGCCCGTCAGATCGTGAACCATTGCTAGGTCGATCTTCCCGATGACATATTCTCCTGGCTCTACCTTGCTCTTTCCAGAGGCTCTTGCCAAGATCTTTTCAGCAATCGTCATTCCCATTTAAGACCACCAGATTTTAATGTTCTAATGATTTTCTTCTTTTAAAGACTTGCTGTGGATTAAGATCATATACGGATCAATAGATTTCTTGAAAATGGCATCCGTCCCAAGAATTCCTTTGCGAATCGAACAGAACACATCATAATATACTGTCTGTTCTGATTTAAGTACCCGTAATAGTTCTTTACCACGGAACTTTAGCGCCCCCTCAGAACAAATTTATTGTTTAGCTCATGGAATCCACATCGTAAGATTCATATATTTCACTCAAATATATTCAAAGGGATGTGCCATGTTCAGCGACCCAGTCACAAGAAGTCTGGAGTGGAGCAGGAAGGGCTACATGGGAATGGCCCTTCTCCTCATGATAAACGAACGCTCCATGACTGGGTATGAGATAATGCAGGTCATGCGCGAGATCACACAGGGGTCTTGGAAACCCACGCCCGGCGGGGTCTATCCTGTACTTAAAAAACTTGAGAAAGAAGGGCTTGTAAAGGGCGAATGGCTCTCTTATAAGGGTCGGAAGAAGAAGGTCTATGAGATCACTGAAAGTGGAAAGCGGGTGCTGGAACGGGTAATCCTAAAGCAGAGCGAGATCGCATTCGGGATCAACAGACTATTTGAAAACTTCTTAAGAGACGTCTTCGGACTGGAGCATCCTCTCGTCACGCCCCCGAGCGTACTAAAAATTCTCCTGCCCGACTACGAAGAGTTCGACGAGCTTGAGGATCTCGAGGAACGAAAGGAGATGATCTTGGAGATCATGCGATGTCTTCAGAAACTTTTAGAGGAAACCGAAGCGAAGATAAATGAACTTAAGGGCTCAAGAACCAGCCATCGGTATAAGTCTACCTTTTAACTAAGTTGAGGGCATATTCTATAATCTTACTCGGTATATCGACCTCTGAGACAGACATCGCTCCTTTGAATTCCACAGTGCTGTTCACCTCATGAATCACTATCCCCTCTTCTCTTTCCATGGCATCCACGCCAAGTACCCCTCCACCAACAGCCTTTGCGGCTCTGAGTATGATCTCTGCATTCTCTTCACTTAGTTTGCAGACCTCCGCCCTGCCCCCCCTTGCTATGTTTGTCCTCCAGTCTTCAGGACCGGAGTATCTATAAATTGATGCTACTATCTCCTCCCCGACAACTACGGTTCTGATGTCCCTAGGAGGTCTCTTTATCATTTCCTGTATGTAGTATATCTGATAGAGAGGGTTTCCCATCTCTTCCCTATGCTCGAGTATAGCTTGGGCAGTCTCCTTGTCCTTTAGTGGCGCTATCAGCCTCCCCCAGCTTCCGAAGACTGGCTTGATAACGGAGGGGAAGCCCAGCTCCTCAGCCGCCTTCATGGCCTCTTCCTTTGTGAATGCCACAATGGTCTTTGGGGTGGGTATTCCATTCTTGGCTAGTACGATGCTTGTCAGCATTTTATTCCCGCAGATGCTGGAAACGGAATAGGGATTTATGACTGTGATCCCCTTGCTCTCCAGCGCCGCCGTCAAGTGGAGCCCCCTGAAGTGGCTCACACATCGTTCCAGTGCCACATCACCGAATAATTCTCTCTCACTTGAAAAATTAGTAATGGTTAAATGAAGTTCCTTGGCATCTATTGGTTTAAGAAATATTCCCTTCTTCTCAGCAGCATTAATGAGGACTTTTTCCTCCGTCCTAATCCTATCATAAAGGAGAGAGAGTGTCAGCACCTAAGTTTACTCTCCCCAGTCCTCGCCCTCTGACTCCGCAACCTTCAGCTCTATACTTCCATCCTTTTTCTTGTTTACTTCTAGTTCAGCACCGCAGTCGTTACAGCTTAGGATCTCTCCCTCTATAACCTCCTTAACCTCAATATCTCCGTCACATTCTGGGCACTTCAATTTCACGATAATCCCTCCTTGAGCATTTTTGCTTAACACTTATTTTTATTAATAAAGATTTCTGTAAAATTCTATTAGTCAAATATCGATGTTTAATTCAATACTCCACAGTTTTATTCCGGGTCTTGCTCAATATCAACGAGTTGAGCTCCTCCAGAAAATCTTTAAACTTCTCCCTCGGCACTCTTGCCCCCGCGGCTTTAGCATGTCCACCGCCGCTCCCTCCCATTCTTCCTGCTACTTCGATCACAGACTTATTTAATTCAAGTCCTTCTACTGGCGTCCTTAGACTCATATCCACAAAATCCTTTCTGCTTTCGGCACCAACACCTACCATAACATTCTTTGCAGCCCTAGCGTAAATTGCAGATTTTCCCATCGACCATTTGAGATCGATGACATACGCGATGTTGCCCACAACCTTAGCCTCCGCCTCAATGACCTTGCGCATGTCTTCCTCTATAATGGTCTCCGAGATCGCCCTTTTTACGATCTTCTCGTCTGCACTGGGAAGGTTGTTCTCAGAAAGGTACCTTGCCAACTCCCTTTTTGCGTCATGATTTCTTCCCATAGACTCTATGGCTTGAACCAACAATCCGCTCTCTAGATAAAGGAGCCTTTTATCCCAAAGTTCCAGCAGACGCTCAACATTGTATGTTCTGTCCAGATAGTCACCTATCGCCCCATAAATAGCTACTCTACTCATATGAGGATCAAGGCGGTTCTTGAACCTCATGTAGGTAAGTTCGGAGGCGCTGGCATTCAGGGAATGGATCAACTCTCCCGAAAAATCCTCCGAAGAAAAGTTTGGCGGGTATGGGTGATGATCTATATATATTATTTTGTGACCAGCGTCAGATATCCGCCGCAACTCGCCAAGTACTTCGTGGTGGTCCCTCGATGGTAAGGCTATGTCCACAACTAGAAGGTTTCCGTCGACCTGTCTCAAATCAGTTGCAAGTCCGACTGGATGTGAAAAGAAGAGTTTGGCGTTTTTAAATGCCGAGAGGGCGATAGCCGCCGAACATATCCCGTCACTATCTCCATGTGCCAGTATCCAATCAATGTTTATCTTCATAGACTTTCATCCAAAACCTTCTAAATTTGTAATTTATAAGTCTAATAAAAGATGAATTATTATTTTTCGAATTCACGTAGCCTTGAAGTTTTCAGCCCAAACTTCGTATGCTTTTATCATTTCCTGAGTAATGCTTGGCTTCCGTCGTGAGATTACGTATCTGAAATCATCCATTGTGATTGGTCGCGGTCTGGCTTTCATGTCCGAGATTTTTCCTGACTCGAAAAGTTCGCTTACAACCCTAAGCTGTACTGCTTGGCAAATGTCTCTGATATCGCTGCCAGAGTATCCCTCGGAGAGTCTAGCTACCTCTTCCAGATCAACCCCTTCCATTACAAGTTTCTGCGTGTACAGCTGGTATATCTTGAGTCGTGTTTCGAAATCTGGCACGGGAACATAAATCCTCTTCTGAAATCTTCTTATGAATGCCCAGTCTAGAGCCCATGGTTTGTTGGTGGCGCCGATTACATAAAGTGGCCAACTCTTGCCCTTGTCGAGTATCCCGTCCATTTCTTTAAGGAATTGGTTTCGGACCCTAACCTCTCCACCGACCTCATTGTAGCGTACCCCCAAAAGCGAGTCTATCTCATCAATGAATATGATCGCAGCACCTTGGCTGATGGCGGCTTCTCTGGCTGACCTAAACAACTTGGCAACATTCTTCTCTGCCTCGCCCAACCATTTTGACATAATAGATGCAGCGTCAACAGAATAGAACGCCGCATCTATTTCAGTTGCAACCGCTGCGGCTGTGAGCGTCTTGCCGCACCCAGGTGGTCCATAGAGCAGTATCCCCCTGGGAAAACCCAGCGGGAAGAGATCTGGTCTTTTTGACGGGTATATTATGGCCTCTTTGAGTGCTTTTTTAGTCTCCTCAAGACCCGAAACATCTTCCCATCTAACATTTGGCTTTTCAACTATCAAAAGGTCCTCATAAGCCGCCTTTCTCTGTGGCACTGCGCCTTCGGTCTTCTGTTCTACTTCTTTATTTATGGGCTTGATCTCCAAGGTATCCTCAGGTGTCTCGGCTGCTGCCCCGACCTGCAGGACCTTTATCCTCTCTTGGTACATCATGGCACGCTGAATGTAAACCTTGTTCAACTCATAATTCGGATATAGGTTAACAAGCTTGAGAAAGGCATCTATTGCCTTCTGATAATAGGTTATTGCAAGACCCTTGGAGCCCTGTTGGTCCAATCTCGTAGCTTCTTTGGCATACTTTATTGCCGCCGCCTCTATCTCATTTGCTGCTGCGAACGCCATGTGTTATTCCCTCAACTATCAATATCTTAATTAAACCCTTCCTTGATAAGCTTTCCACAATTTTTGGTATTTCTTCCTCTGGAATCTGAAATAGCCTGCTACACTCTTTTATGTTCAACTTACCTTGATTCTCCTTTAAATATGAAAGAACCGCCTCATCTGGGTCGATATTTTTGCCGCTCGAAACCAAAAACTCTTCATCACTTTCGCCGCCGATAGCAATAGCAGTTCTAACATCGATCGGAGGGACAGGCAGCTCGTTTTCAATCTTCTCGCTCAGATAACCGGCTGCCTCTTCAATTATCTTATCACAGTTTGGCATATTAATGAGGAGTTCTTCCTGCATCAAGTTTATGTTTACACCTATTAGTGCGTCCCCTAAGACACTTCCAATGTTGGAGAGCTCGTTGGAGACCTCCGGCATTACCTCCGAAAGCTGATCCGAGACCTGCTTAACCACCTCCAGTGTGGGCTTTAATTGGGCAAAAGCCGTCCCAAATTCTCTTAGCGTCTCCATCCTGATTACTAACTGCTCCAAAACTAGGATACTCTTCTTTACATTTTTCTGAACTTTCTTAACCTCGGCAAGCTCATTGGCATATATCTTTGCCCTCTCTGGATCCTTCCTCTCTATAGCGATAGTGACTGAGTCAAAGAGGGCTTTCTCCCTACTTTTTATCTTTAAACTGAGAATCTCTAACTTTCTTTTCTGTTGAGTTAGCCTAATTATAGCGTCATTTAGGGCGTCCTTGAGAGGTGGAGCCCGCCTAAAAAATCTCTTAAACAAGCGACTCCACCTCTCGGACTAGGCTGTCTGGGGATATGGGGCTCCTTGTAAGCTTTTAAACACCTTCTCTATGTATCTCGGCGTTGATGTAAAAAAAGAGGGTCTTGATGTGGCCATTTTTGCTCTCCTAGAACCCTGTCTTCTCTCCCGTGGCCACACCTGTCGGTAACTCTGGGAACTTCTCCCTCACTTTCTGCTCGGCTATGGCCGCCGCCTCGTTGAGGATCTTCATGGCGTCCTCGTTGGCAGAATCGAAGTTTAGACTGAGCCCTGCGCTCTGTCCTGCGTCTACGAGTATACTGCTGAGCGTTGTGCTGATATCGCCGAATTCCTTCTCGGCCTCTGGCAATAACGTCGAAATTCCTGTCTTTACACTCTTTATCACACCCATGGCTGGAGCAAGTGTAACCACTATGTCACCAAGCTCTGTGACAGTGCTCAACCTCATCACGATCTGCTCGAGGGCCATCTTGGCTTGCATCAACATCTTTGACATCTTTCTAATTTCGGCCAACTCATTAGCATAAATTTTAGCGTGATCCATATCATGTTTTGAGTAAGCATCCACGACTTTACTGAACATCACCCTGTCCCTTTCTTGGAACCTCTGATTGGCAATTTCTAACTTCTGTATCTGGAGTTGTATCGATCGGATGGCAGCATCCAAGCGTGGCTTCAGTGGACCTGGTGGTCTAATTGTTTCTTTAACTCTAGTCCCTAGGCTGGGAGTCTCTTTGGCCTCCCATTTCTCCACAAATTTGCTCACTTTCGGTCACCACTCTACGGTAAAATCCCAAACTTTATAAGGCTCGTGTGACCAGAGTATAGTGTAACCGCAGAGCCTGTTACTCCGGTGACAGTTATTGGAGTTACAACCCAAAGACTTGATTCAAGCATTGACCAAGTTTGGTCTGACGGAGTATGAGTCTAGGGTCTACCTCACCCTTTTACAAAGGGGGGCCTGCGGTATAAAAGATATCGCTGCACATAGCAAAGTTCCAAGGACAAAGGTTTATCCTGTTCTTAAGAGCTTAGAGAAGCGCCAACTCGTCACACTATTTCCTGGCAAACCGCAAAAAGCAAAGGCTCTAGTCCCGATAAATGCCCTAGTGGATCCAATAAAGGAATTGGAAAAAGACCTGAAGCTCATGAAAAGTGCCATAATGGAACTGAGGAAGATCCACGAAACCTCCTCATCCTCAGAAAAGCTGGAAGAGCGAAAGTATTGGATTACCCGAAGCGATGAAGAGACCATAAAGCGGATTAAGGAGATCCTGACGAACGCCTCAAAAGACGTCCGCCTGTTGCTAAACCACGAAGGGCTGGAAGTACTATTTTACAACTGCTACGACTCCATTAATTCAGTTTCAAAGTCCGATGTTCACATTCAAATTATGATGGAGGCTGGACAGGACGACTCTGTTCTACTCAGCAGATTTTCGGACCTAATAGACATAAAATACATCCCGTTCTCTCCCCAAAACAATTTGATACTTGCCGATGGTCGTGATCTGTTGGTCTTTAAGCGGATAACTCTTACAGATAAAAAAACCAGATGTCTAATGGCAGAATATTTCACCGGGATAGAGGCCTGCTCCTCTCTAGACTCTCTCATATCCGGCATGAACTGGAGCATTGCAGTTGACCTGCCCACAATGCTACCACTTATTCACACTCCACAGCTCAGGGAGTATTTTGCAGGTGCCAGAACAAACCCGCTCGAGCCTATCTTCTTCTTTGTCCTAATGGATGCCCTATCAGTAAAGATGGGTAAGAAGATGCTCTCTTTTTTGGGAGAGCTAGGTAGCAGAATCATAAACTCCACAAAGTATTCACTAATCCTCCCCGATTTGCAGGAGTCATTAAATCTCTTGGGTTCTCTTTATCTATTATACGAGGGCGTAGAATCCAAACTCACATATGACGCGGAGCCAAACATATTGACATTAGAACTTTCAGGAAACCTCTCTGCCTATTACAAAATGGCATACGAAAGGGGTTTCGATATACCCCCGTCCATATGGGGTCTTTATCTCTTGGGCCTTCTTGATGTATTTGGCTTCGACGCAGTGAGGGTGGATAGCATATTCAGTTCTGAAGAAAACCATTGGCTCATACAATACAAACTGATCAGCAAACCAAAGAGTAAAGAGGGAATAAAACTACCAGAAAAAAGCGCAATTCCCACTTAACTTTTTGTTGTGTAAGACCAGACTACTACTACGATTACTGTAACAATTGCACCTATTACTCCTGCTATAACCCAGTCTGCGTTCACAAGGAAGGGCGATATCTTCTCAAGCCATGGCGTGAGGTTCTTGCCCATGTAGTATGCAGCCACTCCAAGGAAGTAACCTATTACGGCAAAGGCTGTTAAAACAGCAACTCTACCCACATTAATCCTCCTCAACGACTTTTTATTTTGTGGGCAATATAAGCATTGTGAATTTTCTAAAAAACCAAACAACAATTAAAACTTAGTTTATTAATAATGTATGCCGCCCTCCACTTCGGGCCGAATAGGATCCTTTGGAAAAAGTTTCACCCCAAACAACTCTATATACTAATTTTGAGATATTGACTTAATACATTGGTGATATGATGCTAGATATAAATAAGATTAGAGAGGACTTCACTTTCCTCCGGAGTGGGCGAATATACTTAGACTCAACCGCGACCAGCTTAACACCCGAGCCAGTACTTAAAAAAGTTCTTGAATATTACCGTGAATACAGAGCGAATGTAGGGCGTGGTATATACAACACTGCGCAGACTGCAACCTCAGCCTATGAGAATGCCAGAGCAGAAGTGGCCAAACTGATAAACGCTAAGCCTGAGGAGATCATCTTCGTTAGAAACACTACCGAGGCCACAAACCTCGTCGCAAATGGACTCAAATTCCAAGAAGGAGAAAAGATTGTCACAACAATTCTCGAACACCACTCAAACTATATTGTCTGGCTAAGAGTAAAAAATACCAAGAAATTAGAACTGAGTGTGGTCCAGAGCGATAGGGAGGGTCATCTGTCACCTTCGGACTTTGCCGCTCACATTGATAGACGTACTAAGCTCGTCGCAGTAACTCACACTTCAAATGTCTTGGGCGTTCGCCCACCTATAAAGGAAATAGTAAAACTGGCACATGAACAAGGCTCGCTAGTGCTGGTCGACGGCGCCCAATCAGTTCCGCACACAAAGGTAGATGTGAAAGAACTAGGCTGCGATTTCTTAGCATTCTCGGGCCATAAAATGTGTGGTCCCACTGGCGTCGGGGCTCTCTACATTAAGGAAGACCTCCAAGCATCCGTCGAACCCCTTTGCATAGGCGGAGGCTCAATAGACGATGTCGGAATAGACTATTATCGGCTCAGGGGCGGTCCAAACAAGTACGAAGCTGGAACCCCCCCAATAGCCGAGGCTATAGGCATGGGCGCTGCCGCCACATACCTCATGAATATCGGTATGGATAACATCGAAGACCATGAACGAAAACTTACAAGGCGGATGCTTCAAGGTCTTGCCAACATCGAAGGAATCAGCTTATATGGACCGAAGGATGCTGAAAAGAGGGCTGGGATCATATCATTTAACCTTAAGGGCATGAACCCTCACGATGTTGCCGTTGCGTTGGACACTACATCCGGGGTCATGGTGCGGTCTGGTCACCACTGCGCCCTCCCTCTCCACAAGCACGTATTAAACGCCCCCAACGGCTCGGTGCGCGCCTCAGTCTATTTGTATAACAACTACGATGATGTGGATGTATTCTTGGATACCCTGGCGGAGATATCTAAGACTCTTATGTGAGGTGCCATTTATGAAAACTCTTTATGATTACTACCGGCTCTTCCCCCACACAGACTGTGGCTATTGTGGAAGTACTTCATGCCTGACAATGCTTAGAAGATATTGCCTAGGAAAGTCTGACCTGAATAGCTGCATATACTTCAAATCCGGAGAGCTTCCCTCTCCGAAGATCTCTTATTCGCCTCCCCATCTTAAAGAGCCTCCCACCGAAAAGATCTCTTACATCCGTCCATGTCCAAGCGAGCCCACCAAAGTCACGATAGAGGTTAATGTCCTCCCTCAAACTCATTCTCCTTACGGATACTTTGACATGATCACCGCTGACAGTATATTCGATCGCCAAATACCGAACCTAAAGATCTCTCCATCCCTTGGGATCGTCCGTATCGAGTCGGAAGCCGGCGATGTGATGGTCTTCTCGGAGGGCAAAGTCATCATAAGGAGGGGTGCAGACGAGAAGAGAGCTTTCTGGGAGATTAGCAGGGCTGTTAGGCTACTCTGGGCAACGGTAAACCGGAAAATCCGGGCCGAATCTGCCCATTGAGCGATTCCCCTGCCATAGAGTGCCTCCCCTTATGTGAAAGATCCGAATGCTACGCCTTTAGATCCCCTGACTCCGCTTTCTCTGATAGGATTGTAGTAGATGCTCCAACAAAGCCCAAATCGGCAAAGGTCCCCGCCGACTTCTCCTCTTTCGCAGCAACTAATGTGCCCTCAATTTTGAGGGACGTACTAACAGGGATCCTTCCAGGCGTTTCGCTGGAGGACGCCGTCTCCCGTCTTAATTTAGCGTCTTATCTTTGGTTTATGTACAGGGCATATGATGGCATACTAAAGAGTAACTCCAAAGACCTAATTTTACCATTTAATGATGTGCTTTCAGGAAAGGGGACAAAACACTCTGAACAACTTGAAAACCTCCTCAGCGAGATAAGAAATATCGATGTGAACAAGAGCACAGTTGAGATATTGGCACACAGGACTAAGGCTATATTTTCGCTTTTAATGGCAATAAGGGCTTTGGAAAAGATATGATTCACGGATCTATGACGCTATCATCATCGATATAATAGGAGAGTGAAATACTGAAAAATGGTTACTGGACGTGTCAGGCATAATTCCGGCCAGTATTTTGATTGAAAATTAATTTAGCCAAAAGCTATTAACATAAAACTGATCAAGAATTCGGATGAAAAATAATTGCCTGAGCAGTTAGGGCGTAAAGGTGGTATTCCGTGCAAAATTATTCTGTCGGAGTCATAGACTTTAGGGGCGATGTGAAGGAAGCCGTTCGGAGAGCGGTGAAACTCATCGACTGGGCATGCCCTTCAAATGAATCTATTCTAATTAAACCCAACATGATAAACTCTAAAACCTCCGAAGAGGGAGTAACCACAGACCCCTCAATTGTTTCGGCTTTGGTTGAGATCGCAAAGGGTTTTGGGTGCAAGGTCTATGTGGGCGACTCACCAGGAAACGCCCATCCTGGAAAGGCCCGCGAGGTCTTCTTACTCACTGGTATGCTCAAGGCGATTGAGGAGAGCGGCGCCGAGTTTTTGGAATTCGAGAGAGAGCCTCCTAAGGTGGTCCGGATAAATGGGGCGATTATAAAGTCTATCGGGTTAGCATCCTGCATATTCCAGCACAGGATAATAAATGTCCCAAAACTCAAAACACACATGCAAACCTTGATGACCGGGGCTATCAAAAACCTCGCATTTGGCTGCATCCCTGGCTCTGGTAAAGGAATGTTACACCGAATAGGAATTACTCATAATAGGATGGCAAAGGCTATGGTTGATGTTTACTCCGCAATCCGCCCACTTGTCTCCCTCAACGTAATGGACGCCATCGTTTGCATGGACGGAAACGGTCCCACTGGTGGAAATCCTTTAAGGGTCAATAAAATCTTAGCAAGCAACGACGCATTGGCGCTGGATATGGCTTCCTTCAAGATGGCAGGCATCGAACCCCTCAAAGTCCCCTACATTCGCGAAGCCTCTCAGAGAGGTCTCGGACCAAAATCCTTTGACGAAATAGATCTGTTAGGAGATCCTTTGGTAGAGGTCAAATTTGAAATGCCCTCTACTTTTGTATCTAGGGTCTCCTCTCTAGCAGGCTACTTCACACCTATGGTGACCGCCTCTCCTCGCATCATCACAGAAAGATGCACTGGCTGTGGGAACTGCGCAGAGGCTTGCCCCGCAGGTGCAATAGAGCTAAATGGGATGGCAAGAATTGACAAGTCAAAATGTATCAAGTGCTACGTGTGCCATGAGGTCTGTGAGTTCGATGCCGTGGGTGTTAAAAAAGGATACTTTGAGATAATTGACAGATGGGTCTTCTGATTTGTTTTCATCTCCGATAATAATTACGTTATGTCATACGGTCGTATTGTTAAATTAGATACTTCTCAAACGTCTTTTCGAAGCTTATCGGCAGGATTCTTCCGTTTGATTCGATCTTCTGTTTGGAAGGTGGGTATTTGTCGTAGATCTCGTTTAACTTCGTTACGCGTTCCTGGTAAACCTCTCTTGTATTGTCCTCGAGGATTATACCAAGTGCTCTCTTGTCTCCGTATTCCATAGATAAGACTTCTTTCATCTTCTGGGCAAGGTCTTCCTTTTTCTCGACTAGCGGTTTCCAATCCTTCAGGTAGAAGGTATTATTTGAGACCCACTCCGTGGTGGTAACATTGTTCCATGTTGGACAAGGCTGGATGACCTCGAGCACACCCGCACCCTTGTGGTTTAGGCCTGCTTTCAACAAGTCCTTCAGATGCTCCACACTGTAAGCATATCCTCTTGCAAGGAAGGTATATCCCGACATCATCCCTAAAAGGATAGGATTGACCGGCTCTGTGATGTTGGGAAAGGCAAGGCCTTTCGTCTTTACTCCCTTACCCAAAGTTGGTGATGCCTGCCCTTTCGTGAGTCCATAAACCCCGTTGTTATGTATCACGACCAAGATGTCTATATTTCTCCTACCTAGTGCTATGAAGTGTCCCATGCCTATCCCGAGCAGATCCCCGTCACCCCCGTGAACCACTACCTTCAGTTCTGGATTCGCTACCTTTATACCACTTGCAAAAGGTATGGCCCTTCCATGGAGAGTATGGACTCCATTTGTCCTCACAAAGTGCGCAATCTTCCCGCTGCATCCTATGCCCGAGACTATGACAAATTCCCTTTTATTGATCCGTAATTCTGAGAGTGCCAACTTTAATGCGGAAAGTATCCCAAAATTTCCGCAACCGGGACACCAATCAGGCCAGACATCAGAACTCCATTCAGCTGCCATTTCACTCCCCTCCTGTCAGAACAACACTAGTCTCCCCTTCCTTGATCCGACGGTAGCCATTTAGAACCTCATCCTCTGAGATGGTTCTCCCATTGTACTTCAGCACTTTGCCATCTACATTTATCTTGCAATAACGTTCAATTAGCCAAGCAAGCTGCCCTGTATAGTTGGCCTCGATTGAGACCACCCTTCTGGAACCAGCAATGAACTCGGACACGTAATCTGCTGGGAAGGGCTCCATCAACCTAACTTGGAGCACAGAAACCCTCTCCCCAGTGGCGTTGAGCTCTGGCAGAGCATCCACAACAGCCCCCTTGGTGGTCCCCCACGTGAGGAGCAGGTCATCGTATTTCTCAGGACCATAAAATCTTGCCTTGTCCCAATCTGGCAACTCCTCGAGGATCATCCTCCTCTTCTCCATTCTCTTCCTGTACATCTCTTCCCTAACAACCGGATCTTCACATATGTTCCCATATTCGTTATGTTCGTCCCCTGTGTACCACTGGATGGTTCTCCCAAGAAAGGCTCTTGGTGAGATCCTGTCCTCCGTTAGCTTGAACCTTTTATATTCCTCCCCACCATCAACGATTTTCCCTCTGACAATAGGAATATCGATAGACGGCACGGGGACTGTCGTGACCGAGTTGGCAAGACCCTTATCGAGGAGGTGAATCACAGGCACTTGGAAGATCTCGGCATAATTGAAGCATTTGACAGCATCCTCCATAGCCTCTCGATGGTCGCCGGAGGCTATTACGATCCTCGCAAACTCTCCATGACCTGCAAATATAGAGAAGAGTAGGTCCGATTGACTGTGCCTTGTTGGAAGTCCAGTCGAAGGTCCTCCCCTCTGGTAGTATGTTATAACCAAAGGAACTTCATTAATACCTGCCCACCCAAGCCCCTCAACCATAAGGGAGAAACCCGGTCCGCTGGTAGAGGTCGCACTCCTAACACCAGTCAGAACCCCTCCAATTGCCATTCCGACGGCAGATATCTCGTCCTCGGTCTGGACGACTATTGGCGATCCTATAATCCTGCCCTCATTATCGAAGATCTTGGCTATCTCCTCTATTACCAAGGATTCGTCTGCAGCTGGGGTTATGGGGTAGTATGTCTGAAACCTCAATCCCCCGAGAATCTTGCCTATCGCCACTGCATCATTTCCCGCAAGTAAAAGTCTCTTTCCTACCTCTTCATGCCCCTTCTTATCATCTTCCCCTTTGGCGCTCTCAACTTGAAACTTCTCCGCTGTGGATAACTCTTCGTAGACCGCATCTGCGACCTTTCTGTTAACCTCTATGATCCCTGCTTTACCTGCGAAGAGACTGCTGATAGCATCATAAACAATGTCCTTCTTCATACCCAAAATAGAGAGTATTGCAGACGTGATAGCGGTATTCATGGTTCTCTCGATCTGAATATTCGTTCCCTTTAGTACATTCGAGATGATTTTAGAAAAAGGGATAGCATAGACGCTGACCCCCTCCCCCTTTAGGTACTCCCTCAGACCTTCAACGGTGTCCTTTATCCCTTTCTCTGTGAGCGCCGATCTGAGCCTTTTGGCTTTCGCTGGGTCTATGGAAGGTGATCTTGTCAATGATTTACTCTCGATCGCTTCGTCATAAACAACGACCCCTCCTTTTCTCAGCTCAGAGAAGTGTGTAGCAAGTGTCTCGGGGTCGAGCCCTCCAAGAATGTCGGCAGGATGCTTTATACTGTTGATGGGTTTGTTTGAGGTCCTTATATGGAAATAACTATGCTTTCCCTTTATGTTGGAGTGGTATTCCCTTACGCCGAAGACTTGTAACCCAGCGGTGGCTGTTGCCCTTATTAACAACATGCCGGCCGTCTCAACGCCGCCACCTTGAGGTCCTCCTATGATGATATTTAAATCCATTCAGTCACCAGCCTGTATGTACTCGTGAGCATCCTCGTCAACATGAGCCCCTTGGTGTATGCTATGCTCTCTGTGCCGTTCTTTTTCACTTTTATGAAAAGTTTCTCTACAATCACTGCACCACATAAACTCTGCCTCAACCCTTTCGGCAAAATCCTCACAGGGCCCCTCTGACTCTCTTGTCGAGATACGCTTTATCTCACACTCACCTACGTATATCAGAATTGCGTCTGGTCTCCACCATCTGCATTTTTTACACACTTTCAATTCAATCACTTGAGATATTAATGGTACAATGAAATATAAAATTTGGGAGAATCCTGCCGATCGCCGACAAATATTGGAAAATAAGGCACAACTCTTATACATAATTAAAGACTTTTGAGAATGGGGGTCGTAAAACTTTGAAGGTCGGATTTATTGGTCTTGGGATTATGGGTCTGCCAATGGCAAAAAATCTGATAAAGAATGGTTACAGCCTCGTGGTGCACAATAGGAGCAGAAAACCTGTAGATGAGCTTGTCAACTTAGGCGCAGAACCCGCATTCTCAGGTCGCGAGGTTGCCGAGAAAACAGATGTCGTAATCACCATGTTGCCTGATTCCCCAGACGTTAGAGAGGTCATTCTAGGCAAAAACGGCGTGATTGAGGGCGTCCGTTCTGGGATGGTGGTGATAGATATGAGTACGGTTTCTCCCAAAGTTACCGTCGAGATCGCCAATGCGCTTGCAACCAAGGGCGTGGAAATGCTGGACGCACCAGTCAGCGGCGGTCAGAAGGGGGCAATCGAGGGAACCCTTTCCATAATGGTGGGTGGCAAGAAAGAAGTTTTTGAAAGGTGCCTGCCAATATTTAAGGCAATGGGGCGAGTAATCGTCCATGTTGGCGGAAACGGTGCTGGCGAGATCGTCAAGCTCTGCAACCAAGTGATCTGCGCACTGAACATAGTGTCCATGTGTGAAGGGATAGCTCTTTGCAAGAAAACGGGCGTTGATGTTGCTAGGATGATCGAGGTCGTCAGCGGAGGTCTGGGGGCGTCAAATATCATATCAAACCTTGCCCCGAAGATACTCTCAGGGGATATGGAACCAGGCTTCAAGCTAAGGCTTCAACAAAAGGACCTGCGATTGGCACTCCAACTTGCTGAGGAACTTAGAGCACCATTGCTCGCCACAGGGTTGGCGCACCAGATATTCCGGATCGCAGAGGCAAAGGGTTTAGGCGAGAAAGGAACACAGGCCCTCATAAGAGCATATGAAGCCATGGTTGAATAGAAAAAATTCGCACCATTCATACTAAAAATGTATCTTTTTTAAATTTAGGCCCCATCCACGATGAAGTACGATACAAAGAATCAAATATAAAATCCAGTTAAAAATCTGCAAAAATTTAAATACTAAAGTCTATTAGTTGAAAAAAAAGGTGTCATTGCTTGGGACTAGCCAAGTACATCATAAGACGGGCAATATACATGGTTCCTCTGATAATTGGCATCTCTCTCGTTAGTTTTCTCGTTATGTATGCTGCTGGAGATCCGATCCAGCTTGCCACCGCCGGTAACCCTAGCATAACCGAAGCCCAAAGACAATTCCTCAGGGAATACTACGGTCTAAACGATCCCATTCCGGTCCAATACCTAAGATGGCTTGACCACTTCGTCCATGGAGACTTTGGAAAGTCTCTCTACGGTGGCAGGCCTGTCAATGAGATAATATCCTCCCTCGTGTGGGAGACTGCCAAGTTACAGTTAATATCAATACTGCTTGCCTTCTTCATATCGATTCCTGCAGGGGTGTACTCGGCAGTAAAGCAACGTTCGGCCGCTGATTATACGGTCTCCAGCGTTGCGATATTTGGAATCTCTGTCCCCGTCTTTTGGTTTGGTATAGTCCTTATTCTTGTATTCTCTTACCATCTTGGCTGGCTACCATCTGCTGGAGCACACGGTGCTCCTTATCTTTGGCCAGTATTTGGAATCAAAAATGAGTTTTTAGACGAACTCGCTCACCTTGTATTGCCAGTCACAGTTCTCACATTTGCAAATTTGGCTTATAACGTCCGTCTACTTAGGGCTGGAATGCTTGAAGTTCTTAGACAAGATTATATTCTAGCAGCAAGGGCAAGTGGGATTCCCGAGAGGAAGGTTCTTTACAAATATGCACTTAAAAACGCTATAACCCCCCTCCTCACACTGTTGGGGCTCTCAATAGGTGCAATGCTCGCTGGGGCGCCTGTAACCGAAACAGTATTCAGTTGGCCTGGGCTGGGCAGGGCTTACGTAACCGCATCCCTTAGATTGGACTTCCCCCTCATAATGGGTATAACAATGATCATCACAATAATGATTCTGATCGCGAACCTAATCACCGACTTGGTTTACGCTTGGGTGGATCCCCGAGTAACTATAGACTAGGAGGTTTCAAGAGTGAACCTTAGACGGAGATCTGACAAAGAAACAAAGGAAAGGGGCGCAAGCCAGTGGGCAGTCGCCTGGCGCAGATTTAAAAAACATCGGTCCGGTCTCGTAGGACTTGGCATGATAATGGTACTTCTGGTGATTGCCGCGTTTCATAATGTTATTGCGCCTTACCCCGCAAGGCCCCACCCCGATGCATTTAAGCCACTATATGAAGGGGAATCTGCACAGCCACCATCATGGAAGCATCCATTCGGAACTACCGTTATGGGCACCGACGTCTTCAGCGAAGTTATTCACGGATCTATATACACCATATATGTTGCCGTAACTGTCACGCTTATTAGCATGGCACTTTCGGTCGCCGTTGGCATAGTCTCTGGTTACTTTGGTCGTCTTGTAGACGATGTGCTGATGAGGGTGACCGAGGTATTTTTGGTATTTCCATCTCTACTTTTCATACTTTTGTTCTCAAGAATTTACCAATTGGGTGTCGCGGAACCGTTCTGGGATGTTTTTGGCATAAAAATTCCAGTAGGTCTCACAATAGTTGTGATTATAGTCTCTATATTCGGCTGGGCATCCTATGCGCGTGTTATAAGGGGCGAAGTTCTGAGGATGAAGGAATGTGAGTTCATCCAAGCAGCAAAAAGTCTTGGAGCAAGCTCTAGGTGGATCATGCTGCGCCACATCTTCCCTAACATATTGCCACAGGTTATCGTATTGGGAACGCTCACAATGGCTTCTGCAGTTTTAGTGGAAGCTGCTGTGAGCTTCTTGGGATTTGGTGATCCTAACACGATAACATGGGGCCGACTGATGGAGGAGAGTCTGCAAGACCTCTCGACAGTCTGGTGGGCAGAAGTATTTCCCGGACTGGCCGTCTTTCTTACAGTTCTTGCATTCAACCTTGTTGGTGATGGCCTTTCAGACGCATTGAATCCAAGACTGAGGGAGTAGTTCAAAATGAACCTGCTTGAGATCGAGAACCTTAAAACCTACTTCTTTACAGAAGCAGGGGTAGTCAAGGCAGTCGATGACGTGACCCTCTCCGTAGAAAGGGGCTGCACCGTTGGATTGGTCGGGGAGAGCGGAAGCGGAAAATCAGTCACAGCTCAGTCCGTCCTAAGAATAGTACCAAGACCCGGAAAAATAATAGGTGGCAAGATTCTGTTTAATGGCGAGGACCTCCTTCTCAAAAAGGAAGAAGAGATGAGAAAGTATAGGGGTAAAAAGATCTCTCTCATTTTTCAAGATCCGACAAGCTCATTAAATCCGCTTTTTACCATAGGCTCTCAGCTCGCAGACATTGTTATCGAACACGAGAAAGTGAAGAAGGAGGAAGCTCTGGACCGGGTGATTAAAGCGCTTAGGATTGTGAAACTTCCCGATCCGGAGCATGCCATATACCAATATCCGCACCAGTTTAGCGGGGGCATGAAGCAGAGGATCTGTATAGCTAGGGCCCTACTGCTCAACCCGGAACTTTTGTTCGCTGACGAGCCAACAACAAACCTAGACGTGACAATTCAGGCACAGATTATTGCCTTACTCAAAGATCTTCAGAGAGAACTTGGCATGACATTAGTTATGATAACTCATGACATGGGCATCGTGGCAGAGATGTGTAAATACGTAGTCGTCCTCTACGCAGGTAACGTCATGGAGAGCGGCAGTATAGAAGAGATCTTTGAGAGACCCCACCCATATACAGAAGCATTATTGAAGGCTGTTCCAAGACTTGACGAGACTAGAAAGCTGATCTCAATACCCGGGAACATTCCAAACCTCATTGATCCTCCTTCAGGCTGCAGATTCCATCCTCGTTGCCAGTATGCTATAGACCTATGTAAAGAGAAGAAGCCGCCGTTGGAGGACGTCGGAAATTCCCACTTCATTTCATGCCATAGATGGCGTGAACTTCAAGGAGGTAGATCCTGATTTGCCACCGCTGCTCGAAGTGAGGGATCTTGTAAAATACTTCCCTGTATATTCTAGGGGCATCTTCAGAAAGAAGATCATCGGAAATGTACACGCCGTCGACCACATCTCGTTTACTGTGAATGAAAGGGAAACTGTAGGACTGGTGGGCGAGAGTGGCTGTGGAAAAACCACGACGGGCAAACTCATCCTCTACTTAGAGAAGCCTTCCTCTGGGCAGATCTTCTTTGAGGGCAAGGAGATCGTCCAAACGTTCTCGAAAGGATCAAAAGAAGAGCAAATGAAGCTCCGAAGATCAATGCAGATGGTTTTCCAAAACCCTTACGCCTCATTGGATCCAAGAATGACAGTTTACGACATCATAAGCGAGCCCTTCAAGATACATAAGCACGTGCCCTCAAGCGAGTGGAAGGAGCGGGTCTACAAACTACTAGAGATGGTTGGTCTCGAACCATACCATGCGGAAAGGTACCCGCACGAGTTCAGTGGAGGACAGAGGCAAAGAATCTGTATCGCAAGGGCTTTGGCTGTTGAGCCGAAGTTCATTATTGCCGATGAACCGGTCTCCTCTCTGGATGTCTCGATACGCGCTCAAATCTTGAACCTTATAATGGAGCTTCAAGAAAGACTTGGTATGTCCTATCTATACATCTCCCACGATCTCAGTTCGGTTAGACAGATCTCCCAACGTGTAATTGTAATGTACCTTGGGGAGATCGTTGAGCATGCCCCAACCGAGAAACTGTTCGATCGTCCAGTGCACCCCTACACCAAGGCGCTAATGTCAGCAGTTCCAATCCCTGACCCAAAAAGGAAGATGAACATTATAGTCCTCCCCGGGGAAGTCCCTAGTCCAATTAATCCACCTCCTGGCTGCAGATTCCACCCACGATGCCAATACGCAGACTCAAAGTGCAAGGAAGAGAAACCTGTACTGTCTGAAGTTGACATAGATCACTTCGTGTCATGCCACTACTGGCATAAATTTGTCTGAGTCTCAAAATATCAAAACTCGTTAATTGGAAACTTTGTACACTTTCACCGTCGTTTCTATTTTCATTTATTTTTTTATTATAAGTATTTTTTACAGGCACCGATTAGAATGGCAGATCTTAAATACACTTTAAGATTAATATTTCAATACACCACTAATATGGGTGATATTGAATGAAAAGCAAATCTATTTTTGCGATAGCAATAGCAGGGATAATGGTTGTTTCGGTGTTTGCCTTTGTACAACCATTGGTGCTTTCTGCAGATCAGCCACTATTCAAAATGACACTTGTGGCACCTGGTAGCGCCAACCTACTGAGAAGACAGTGGGGTCTGATCATAGCGAATTCATTCCAATCTGTCGGAATAGATGCTAGGGTTGTCTTCTTAGGATGGGGCTCTGTCTATGACAGAATATTGACTCCACCGCCTGAGAACATTGGAAAGACTTGGGATGAGGGTGGCTGGGATGCTCTGTTTATAGGATGGACGCCTGGAGCTCCTTCTACACCATTCTCTGGCGCATTCCAAATCTACTACAGCAAAAACCTCCCTCCGAACTCAAACTATTTCCTTTGGAATAATCCACAGAGCGACAGATTGATAGAATCTTTCATGACCAAGGGTTACACTCCTGAAGGAATACAGGCGTTCAAGGACTGGCAAATGGTCCAATATAACGACGTTCCGGCCTCGCAGATATTCTTCTCACAGGCAGTTTTCACAGCTGATAGTGCTCTAAACTTCCATGGCTACGAATGGATCTTTGACAACATCGGTCCGACACCTCAGTTCCTTACAGGAAGGAGCGAAGTTGTGCTTGCAACTACTGGTGAATTGTTAGATCTCTGTCCGCCACTATCCAATTCCTGGTACGATACAGAGGTATTTAACTCCGTGTTTGACTCCCTCTACTACCTTGATTCAAACTACGAGTTCAAGCCTGCCATAGCCTTAGATCATCCAACAGTTTCAGCTGATGGAAGAACATTTACGTATAAAATCAGACCAGGTGTTTACTTCCATGATGGCATTGAGGTAACTGCAGACGATGTTGTCTTCTCATTTTTGGCATACCTTAACCCGCAGTCTGGATCACAGCAATCAGCCTATGAGGCTGGATATATTGGTGAGGACATTACCTTTAAGTGGCTTGACGGATCAACAACAAGGCTCGTCATAGACTTAGAAAACGGTGTTGGTTACTACCCTGCACCTGATGACGTGAGCAACCCAAGAAAGGCCACAATAGAGGCTGTTGATAAGTACACTGTAAGAATAACAATAGCAGACTTTGGTGAACTTGGTAAGCCTGCAGCAACATTCCACCCCGAGGGTGATGGTGTAGCAATACTTCCGAAACACGTACTCGGCAACGTCCCATTCGAGCAGTGGAAAGAGCACCCATTCAACAAGGGAACTGGTACATATGTCTCTAACGGTCAGACCTTCTCTGGTCCTATAGGGTGCGGTCCATACAAGTTCGTTAGCTACGACCCAGTAAGGGCAATAGTGACACTGGAGAAATACAATAACTACTGGAACAAGGCTAACTTAGAAGCTCAAGGTCTCTTCCAAGTTCAGAAGTTCTACGTTAGGTACATAGTGGAGAAAGACGCTGCAATCGCTGCACTCAAGAACGGCGAAGTCCACATACTCGACCAGAACTACCAGCTCTCAAGGGACTACCAGGCAGGCAACCTCAACTTCGCCACTAACTACATACTCAGAGGTTCTGGAATTCAACAACTGGGATATAACATGAGACACCCTGTCTTTGGAACTGGTACAGCGACCCCGTTGGGCAAGCAGGACCCGTCGAGGGCTGCTGAGGCGGCAAGATATGTGAGACTTGCCTTTGAGTACCTCATACCGCGCAAGCTTATCATAGAGAACCTCCTTAGCGGATTTGCGGAGCCTGCCTCTGTGCATGTTAACCCGCTCAGCCCGTACTACAACACTGCATGTGTGCCCAGAGATTACAACCCTGAGAAAGCCAAGGAATACTTAGCAATGGCTGGGTACAAAGTGCCAGCCGCGGGAGGGCAGGTCACTGTCGGTGCCTCATACTTGGTCAATGAACCAATAGTCTTCACAGGACAGTTTATAGTCGATCCTGTGGCTGCTGTACAGGAGGGTGGATTCGTAGCGCTATTAGAGATGAGCACTGACAACTCAACATTTACGCCAGTTGCACAGACCATAACAACCACTGGTGGATACTACCAATTAGTCTACGTTCCAACGAGTACTGGAACATACTACTTCAGAGTAAGTCTCCCTGGTGTTGGGGCGAAGACTGCTGCAGCATCAACTGCGACTGGTCCAACATTCCCGTACAGCGGACTAACATTGGCCGTTCCACCACAAAAAACACAGTCAGTAAAAGTAACGGTAACCTCAATTGATGATATGCTGACTACTTATAAGAACCAGGTTTCCCAATTGAACTCACAAGTAGCATCGCTGAACTCGCAGGTTGCCTCGCTTACAAACTTGGCTTATGGTGCCATCGTGTTGGCAATAATTGCGATAATAATAGCTGCGATTCTTGGCATGCGTAAAAAATAAAGAAAATAACAACTTTTCTTTTTTTTATTTTAGTTTTTATTTTTAATCTAACCTCACAATATCAACGAAAATGCTATCAAAATAGACTCTAATAATAACGCGGCTCCAAGTACTACAAACCTCTTTCCCATCCTGACCTCTCTTTTTGTTCTCTCTATCTCATTTTTTCGTTCTTTTTCCTCTTGATCTCTTTGCATCGCTGGCAATTGAACCCTCAATTTTCCAGTTTCTCTTTTGAAATATCGTTCAATTCCATGGAAAGAGGCACTTGAGACTATGGAGCCGTAGACCCCTCCAATAATGAGAGCAACAGCACTCTCTATAAGCAGAAGTAACATAAATGCATCCAAGAAATTCTTTCCTAAAACGTAGATAACTGCTGACATTAACAATGTAGCCACATTAATTATAGAAATATCTATAACATATTTGTTCAACATAAACGACCTTTTTATGGTTTAACTCTACACTCTATGTACTCTAATAAAATATCCTCCAATAAAGATATTGTTCTGATAATTCCTAAAATAAAAACAATTTTAAGGATGCGGTCGCTATCCGCATAATAGTGAGTCATCCTCGCATTAAGAATTGGTGAAAGATTTGCCACAAAAGAGTAAACGAAAATCCGGACCATCAAAGATTACAAAAGCATTCATTCCCTTAATTATTCTAATATTGGTTTTGAGTTATGTTGCCTATTTCTTTTCATTCTCCTCAAACTACGTTGCCCCGCCTTCCCCTTCTTCCTTTAAACAATCCGAATGGATGTCCATGATACCGTCGCAGATTGAAGGCTTCAGGTACTTGAACATAACCTCACTCTCTTCGTATCCGAACCTTTTCTCTGGCGGAACAATACTATCTATCCCTGACATCAACTTGAACATCAGCCTGTCCGATGTTACATACGGTCTCGACATGCTCATAGGCGAAGATATGATAGTCAGCGTGATTGCACTAAACCCTTCGATTCGAGACGAGGTCTCTTCTGCACTTAATGCTAGTTCCCTAGAAAGCACAACCTACAGAAACGTAACCCTTTACTTGCTACCTCTATCCCCTATAACCATGCAGGATTCTGCTTGGATCTGCCTGCACCAGGGAGCACTCATACTCAGCGAGGGCAAAAAGACAGATGGTATAAAGCTGATAATTGACTCTGACTCCAGTCCTTTCTTTAATAACGACTCCATAAAAATCGGGTACCTCCTATCATCATTGGGGGAAGACCAGCTCAGCTTCTCTTACTTCAGGTCTGGAAACAATTCCTACAATGTAGATTGGGAGATGCGCAGCGTTAAGTCGGGCTTGACGGTTCGTTATCTGCTCCACTTCCCATCATCATCGGACCTAGACTCAAAATATTCCGACTTGGTCAAGAATATCTTTGCAAAATCTAAGAGCGTCTACAGGAGTGATTACTTCATATTCGGTGACTTTTCATACTCGCCGTCGGAAATAAGATCTGTGCTCATGGGTCTATGAAGGTAATGCTTATAACTCCTATCTTGTTTTTAAAATTTGGTTTTGCTTATGATAGAATGGTATGGGACTCCTGATGAGCTTAATATTCCTAAGCACGACATGGAACTCATCGAGAAGTGGGTCGAGGACAACAAAAAGGAACTCCACGAAATATATCACTTCCTTCACGCTCATGAAATGGAAGGATCGAAGATAATTTACGGAGAGCAGATCGAGGAAACCAAAGGGGACACAAGGATAATTTCATACGAGGTCTACATAATATATGATGCTGCGTTCATAATTCGCAGCGAGGAGAGACAGATCTCGGGGACCAATGAGATCGTAAAATCTTCGACGAGACTGGGCTCCCTCGAACTACCAAAGGTAGAGGGCTGCAAAGATTGTTCGCCCTCAAAATAAAGATTAAAATCTTTTTGGATCCATTATGATACGCCGTGAGGTGGGACCCAAATGGCGCGTCGGCCGAACCTCATATACGTTATGGCTACCCTACAGGCACTGTTTGTAATATTCGATCTTGCGACCCCTTTCTTGACTGGTACATTCATCTACTATGGCGGGATCGAATTTCTCACGTTTTACCTAATGGGTGTCCTTGACTTCATACTTATTATCGGCTTCATGCGTGGGTCTAGGTGGGCTTGGATCTTTGGGCTGATTTTCAGTGGCATTAACATAATCAATTATGCCCTCTCATACCTCTCTGATCCTATAGTACTGTATGTGTTGCTGCTCTTCATGCGACTTGTAGTAATATTGTGCCTCAGAAGCGGGGTCGTCCGGGATTACTTCCATGTGGCATTTACTCGATGAGTGGAAAGATCTCATCCCTGATGTAGTCAAGAAAATCCTTCGGTTTTACCTCACTGAACGCAGTCACAACAGAGTTCCTGGTCACCCCCGCAACTATGCCGTATTTCCTTGACTTGAATACAATGTACCAAATGGTTCCATGTGTTAAATACTCATTATAGAGTGCGGTGTCGGCGAGCTGAGATCCGTAAAGCGAGAGTTTATCAACATTGGGTATATCCACACCATCAAAAAATATTACCTTTGTATCCTCTGGGTTTGCCTCGTGAAATTTCCTGAGGGTCTCCGGTGGGATCTTTGCCTCCACGATGCTCCCCGTTGAGATGAATAATATCTTGCTAAGCTGATTGGCTATATTGTTTGCAGTTCTCTTCTTCTCAAGAACGACAAGCAGGAGTCTGTCCTTGTCCACCTGAAATAAAAACGGTGCCTCCAAGGTCTTGACAACGAGGCGTTCCCCTCCCCTATGCCGTACGGTAAAAGGAATATCTTGGAAAAAAGCCCCCTCCAAGTAGTCTGAGCCCAAAACGAGCTCCCCTATCTCTGTGATCAGTGTTATCTTTTCATCACCATGTGTGAATTCCTCCTCATGCCGATACCCCTTCAATTTTCCCGAGATTGTGGATAGATCAATGTCCTCTTTGATCTTGAAGACTTTCCCTGCAAGAACCATCTATAACACCTGCCATTCGATTTATATGAATTAAGAGAAAAATCGCATTATAAATATAAATATTTAAATGGGTTAAAACTCGGTCAAGATTCCAAATTTAAATAATCGGACCTACTCCGGTCTCTCCTCCATCCACCCAAGCAAACCTCCTCTGCAGCGATTTTGGATAGTAAAGCTTCCAGTCGAAATCTATCCTTCTCCCCCAGTCGGCATAGACCCTGGGATCGATGTAGTTCTTCAGCGATGTGTTGAGATTGTAATCTCTCGTAGCCTTCATCGCATTTATCTTGAGCTTAAGTTCCTCTATCTTCTCTTTTTTGGCCTTCTTCTCCTTGAGAGCCTTCAGCCTCTCAACCTTCTTCCTTAGACTCTCCTCCCAATTCTTGGGAAGTTTCCTCTTGTGGTTGCAAACCTTGGCAGCCTCCAAATTCGCCATGGTTGCATAGTACTTTTTGACGTAGACCGGATCTTCTTTGTCAACATCGGCGCTTTGGAGAGCCCTCTTTGTGGCTGTGGAGGCGTGGTAAGTCCTGAAAACCTTGGCAGTCAGCCCAGGCATTACCTCGGCTAGGTATGCGTTCACCTTCTGCGATCTGACCCCGTTGAATATGGTCTCGTTTCCCTCTGCTATGAACTCCTTCAAGTTCCTATAGACGACCTCGGGCGGATTGATGGTGCTGACCCATCGTACAGAGTCCTTGCCTAAGAAGTCAAAAGTTATGGTGCCGTCCGGATTGAACTTCAGATGTTCGGGTCTAAGTGTAGTCGCGCCAACCGTGTCCGCCTCATCCTCATCCTTCTCATCACCGACCCTGAGCTTCAGCTCGTCAATGAGGTAACAGACGGTCGCTATCTTCCTCTCAAGCTGATCGTGCGACTCCAAACCCCTCTGTATGTGCTCCCTGACCTTGTCGATTATTTTTTCCAGCTCCCAAGCTTTGTTAAACTTCTCGATGTCCCGCACCTGTTTTATGTATGCCGTGTCTGAGAGCCAAACGTACTTCATCTTGCCCCTGAGCTTGTCCCTCCAACTGGCGATCCAGAGCGATGTGGGATCAAACACAACGGACTTCCAAGAGCCTCCATTCGGCGGATCGGGCACCCTTGCGTCTGGGGAGAGGTTCAGCGTAATGTCCTCTGCCTTGACCCCTGGTTTCCATCTACCCCTAAGAGGGTGCTCCCCTCTACCCATGAAAATGCAGGCTGGCTCCACCATGTAGTTGGAGATCTCCATCGGCATTCCATTAACAATCGCGAAGCCGTACTTCTTCTTATTCTCCTCTCTTATCCTCTTCCTCTCCTGCGCCAGCGCCTTCTTCTCCTCTTTGCTCATCGCCTCCTTCTTAGCCTTCTCCCTCTCCAACCAGGCTATTATCTCCGAGAAATCAAAATCTTCAGGTCCTATCTTGCCCTTTACCCCCAAAGCCTTTCCAAAGTCCTTGAAGAAGTTCTTCACAAAAACTTTGTCCTTAATGTAGTCTGTAGAGAGCTTCTTAACCCAAGCCACCGCCATCTCTTCTTGCTCTGGGCTAAGTGCGATCTCCTTCCCCCTGAACTTTATCTTGAAGCCAATTGGCTTGTAAACGGGTATGAGTACCCCATTATGTATTAGCTGTTTTATCTCAATGCTTCCCATCCAAGATCGCCATGAACACCAATTTAAAAATGAACATATTTACATAAACTTTACTCGCCTTTTTGGCAGGCAAAGGATGTTTAAAATTATTATTAAAATTTATAAATAATAAACTTTATTAATAATAACAAAGTTCTTCAAAAAATATAGGTTTTGACTTACCCATCAAAATAATTTCAAGTGTGCGGACTATAAAAGGCAAAAGTGAGGCTTATAAGGGTCTTTTGTGGAATTTGAGGCGCCCTGAGGGGTTCCCGACATGAGCTCTCTCACCATACTCGAAGTGGTATTGGAAAATTTCATGTCCTATGAGTACGCTAGGGTGCCCCTCAGACGCGGTCTCAATCTGATATGTGGTCCCAACGGCGCTGGAAAGTCGTCGATACTCATAGCTATATCAGTGGCAACGGGGCAGAGCTACACCGAGCGATCTAGGAAGCTGGCAGATCTCATCCGAAGGGGCAAGGAAACTGCGAGGGTCACACTCATATTGGACAACAGGGCAGAAGATGGAAAGCGCCCCGTCCCGTACATAAACAACGATATCATCTCAGTCTCAAGGTATTTGAAGAAGGACGGCACGTACTGGTTCGAGATAAACGGCAGACAAGTGAGCAAATTTGATGTGAACAGGCTTTTCAAAGGGGTCGGGATGAATCCTGATAACATGCTCATAATAATGCACCAAAACATGATTGAGGAGTTTGCGATAACCTCGCCTGAAGAGAAGCTCAAGATGGTGGAAGAGGCGGTCGGGTTTTCACAGTACAGGCGCGCCATTTACGAGTCGGAGGAGAGGCTCAACAGGATACTGGGCGAAGAGGAGGCCACCTCACAACTCCTTGCCAGTGCCGAGCAAACCTTGGCTTACTGGAAGGAGCTGAACGACAAGTACAATGAGAAGAAGTCCCTGCTCGAAAGGAAGGCCTACCTCGAGAGGGAGTTGATATGGGCCCAAATATTGAAGAACGAGCGTGCGGTGGCACAGATCGAAGAGAAGATCCGCTTGAAGTCCTCCCAGCTCGAGGCTATTGAGAAGGGGATCCGCACAAAGAGCGAGGAGGCACGCAACCTATGGGGCGACTATCTTCTGCTGAAGGAAAAGTTTCGGAGCTTCATTCTGAATACCAAAAAAGAGGACGCAGAGCTGAGAGCGCTGGGTCTTATAGACGAGAGACTTGACGAGGTCGTCAAAAAGTATGTGGAGCTGAGGGTTGACGAGGCAGTGATGCGCTACCGCAAGGGCGAGCTCGAGAGAGAGCTTAAGGAGTTGCAAAATTCCTTGCAGGAGGCCAAGGCATCTCTTGCGGAGTCAGAGAAGTTCAAGGATAAGGCAGGTGAAAGGATCGAGACCAGCAGGACGCTCTTGGAGATCTCCGACGAGATAAAGTTTGTTAACGCTCACCTGCTATCCCTGGGCGACGTGCCCGAGGACGCTCCTTCCATGTACCAGGCCTACTTGAAAACCTACAACGAATTGAAGCAAAAGGCTCAGGTCGTAGGAGAGAACAGGAAAAAGACTATCGAGGAGTTGGAGGAAAGGAAGAGGGTCTGGAGGGGCGTGATGGAAAAACTCATCGAGGAGATCAATCCGACTTACCGTTCTGTCCTGGGAAGGGTCGGCGGAACCGGTGCCATACGCCTATTGAACATGGACGACCCGGACAGGGCTGGAGTGGAGATCACGGTTGGGTTCCGGGGCACCTCGCCAGTATTGTTAGATGCATACTCTCAGAGCGGTGGAGAGAGGGCTGTGGCAACCATGGCGTTCCTCCTAGCCTTGCAGGATCACCTGAAATCGCCAGTGAGGGCTGTCGACGAGTTCGATGTGCACATGGATCCCCACAACAGGGAGTCCATGATGAGGATGCTCTTCTCCTTCATGAACGACAGCTCGGACGTGCAGTTTATAGTGATTACCCCGAGCCAGCTCAGTGCGGTGGGCGAGTTCGCAAACATCATATTCGTCCAAAATGTGCACGGAAGGTCGGAGGTGGCCAAAGCTGCCACAGCGAGCGCGTAAAGAAGAGTACTACGAGGAGCTCGCTCGCATAATAAACCTGTGCCAGAGCATAAGGGCAAAGGGGGAGGATCCTTTCCTTGTGGACGTCCCCCAAAAGCTGCAGGTTCTCAAGAAGCTATTGCCTCAGTGGAAACTTCTTGACGAGCTGCTCATGGATGCCGAAGCCCTTAAGGAGCTCTCCCTGATGGTAAAACTTCAGAGCGACTGGGTGAAGAGGCGTGCCTCTGGTCTCTTCATCGACCCTTTCCTAGTGGAGGTTAAGATAAAGCTTCTTGGCAAAGAGGAGCTCGCCTCCGCCCTATTAGCCTCTTGGAGGCCTTTGATAGCCGCCGAGCAGCTGACCCCAAAGAGGCTCTCGGAGGCGCTAGACTACTGGAGGGTTCTCCTTCCACTCTCCCAGAGGATGAGAGAACTCGAGGCGGCCCAGTTCCAGGAGGAAAAGACCTTGGCGGTCTCGGAGCTAATTAGGCTAAAGTTTCTCTCTGAGCGTGCATTCAATGAAGAGGTCAGGAGGCTACAAGAGGAGTTGACAAAAGAGTCAGAGGGAGGTCCCGTGGACTACTGGAAGTTCGTAATCAGAGACACCTATGAGGAGACGCTGTTGCGGGCATACGCGCTCAGCTTCATCATATCGAATGGCTACGCCAACCTCATTATCAACCCTGTAGAGGAGACTATTATGATCGAGACCGTGGGAAAACAGACGCAAAGGAAGGGAGGAAAATCCGTTCCGATCTCTATAACCTATGAGAAATGGATGGCGATGAGGAATAGCATAAAAATGAAGGGATAAAGGAATGAGTGAGGACGTCACCATATCTAGAAAACTAAAGAAGGCTGCCCAGCTCCTACTCTTCCAGCACCACCGTCTGCCAGGCGCGAAGGGGTGGGAGCTGAGGAAGGTATTGGGCAAGGATTACATGAAGATAATAAAACTTCTGGAGAGGCGTTTGGAGGAGCTTGGGCTGGAGATAAAGATCGTCTACGAGGACGGTCTAGACCATCAAACGCCCACGGAGGCCGACCTTGAGCAGGCCCGATTTTACGTCATCTGCAAGTCCCCCCTCCAGATCGGCGAGACCTCACTTTCAGGCTGGAGGATAGACACACTTGCCGTTCTGGCGGCAGCCTTGGCTTACATAACCTCAAAGCAGGGGAGGGCTAATAGAAGGGAAGTTGAGGAGCTTCTGAAGGAAAAATTCCCAGACTGGAAGGTCGATCAGGACCTTAACAGGTTTATAAGAAGGGGCTATTTGGATGAGGACGAGGAAGGCAACCTCTACATTGGGTGGAGGACCCGCGCCGAGATAGATCGTAAGACCCTAGTCAGCATTATCGCAGGGTCTTCTCCTCACCCTCAACAGACCTAACTATCCTTCTGAATTTGACCAACGCTAGAGGCACCTTACAGGAATATCTCACAGCTCTATCTCTTCGCCTTCCTTTAGGACCCTGACTGATACTCTAGATCCTGCCTCGACCTTTCTGCGGAACTCCTCTGGATCTGTGGTCCAGCGGTGCATTGGGATCGCTATCTTGGGCTTTATTGTCAAGGTCGCCTCGGCAGCCTCAGAATTGTCCATCGTGTATGTGTCCCCTGTTGGCAAGATAGCTACGTCCACCCGCTTCAGCTCTTTCATCTCAGGTATGAGATCGGTGTCTCCCGCGTGGTATATGCTCTTGCCGTCTATGGTCAGTACATAGCCAACACCAAACCCTTTGGGATGGAAGGGCACACCGGGTGACCTGAACCTCTTTACATTGTAAGCATGTACAGCCATGACCTCCAGATCGCCGATCTTCAAACTCTCTCCAGGCTCGATGGTCTTTACATTCGCCTTCAGACTCTTTGCACAGTCCTTCGGGGCGATTACCAAGGTATCTGCTTTCGTGACTCTCTCTATGACCTTAGGATCAAAGTGGTCCCAATGGGAATGACTAATGAGTACAAGGTCTGCCTTATCTGAAGGCTTAGCTCCCTCTCCAAGGTCCAAATACACTATCTTATCCTTACCTCTGATCTGAAAGGCTGCATGCCCGAGCCATTTAATGGTTACCAAGCCCGTTCACCTTAATAATTAATGCCCAAAAAATTATTTAAAATAAATGCCCTTCTTCTCCCTCATAATCAGAAGGGACTAGCAAATTGGGTTTAAATATTCCCTGATCAGGCTCCATCGGTTCCTTGATTCTAATCCTGCATTTCTGTTTGAGTCTGGGGATGCGTTCTCTTGTATCTTTTTCTTAGAACTTCTTTTTCCTCTCTCAGGATCATATCCACAAGAAAGTCAATGTCTGGCGTCTTTGATGATGCCAATGTCACAATTGCAGTCTTAGAAAGCCCCTTGGCTGCCAACGCAAGGGCAGCTGGCAGCCCGTAAATCCCTATTAGCTCTCCGCTCTCCAACACTGCCCTGTAAATCTCCTTGAATTTATCAGAGACTTTGCCCCTTTCCGC
Organism: Thermoproteota archaeon; assembly: GCA_029887795.1. Lineage (GTDB taxonomy): Archaea > Thermoproteota > Methanomethylicia > Methanomethylicales > Methanomethylicaceae > WYZ-LMO10. The sequence continues at coordinate 26,995 of JARXPE010000001.1, read as the reverse complement.
TCTCTCTGATGCCATCTGTGCAACCTCTGGGATGTCTCCATCCACCAGACCTATCTTCTTGGACCCGCACTCTGGACAAGCAAGCCCCTCTAAAAACCTCTTGATCTTTACATTCTCCACATACCTGAAGCACTCTGAGCAGACCGCAATCCTTGCCTCGTTCAGGAGTCTAGCCTTTCCAGCCTCTATCAGGATCCTTCTCAACCGATCGGCTGGTACTAGGTCCGTCTTCCAGCTCAGCTTTCTTATGCCTACTCTTGAAAGTGGCGATAAGGGGAGATCTCTGTCCATAACCACGACCTTGAAGGTGCCTTCCTTGAGACCCTTTGCAAATCTTTCGAGTCCCTCGACATCCAGATCCTTGAATAAAACCTCCTTCATCGCCTCCCTCCAAATCACAGTCCCTCTCATGCTTTCTACTAGTTGCTGCATGCCTACATCGCTCAGGTCTGCACCCTTTTCCACAACTCCGAACCTCTTTGCCACGTGGAGCAGTCGCCTCCTGAAAAGTCCAGTCTTCTCGACGGAGACCTCTGCCAACCTGGCGACGTCTTTCGGATCGAGGTTCTTCAGAACCTCTGCCACCATTTCAGCATCAACCGAAGTCTTCAGGTAGATTCTGTAGGGATCCTGAGATGCCCCCACACCGCTCCCAGTCCTCATGGTTATCAGGTATGCTAGTACCCTTGAGAGCGTCTTGTTTATCATTAGCCCGAGGGAGCAACTCACTATTACGTACCCCTCCCACCCCTCAACCGTGATGAGCCTGTCTGTCGGAACCTCCCATTTTCCTTCCGCCTGCTCCTTGACTTCTGTCAAAGCCTTACTTAGCAGTTCTTTCGATACAGGGTACTCTGCTCTGAGCTCTTCGATCACATCTTTGAATGGAATCCCGCGCCTCAAAAGCTCGCAAACCCTGCCCTTTATCCTCCCGACCTCCTGTGCCACCTCGAAGGGGACGGGTATTTCGTCTCCGACCCAGTCCGGTATAGCCCCTGTCGGGTCCTCCTCCGCCCTGACGTAAACCACATCTTTATAGACTTGGACTATCTTCCATGGCGAGCCCCTGACTATGAACTTCACACCAGGCTCGCCGTACTCTGCTACAAAAGCCTCATCAAGCGTGCCGATGGGCTCGTCCTTCCCCTCGTCAATTACTAGGTAGTGTTTCTCCTCTGGTATCATTGACAGGTTCTCAAAATAATACCTGAAGATACTTTCGTAAGGTCTGGTCTTTATCACAACCTCCTCTTCCGGCACGTAGAGTGCAAGCCTAGGTCTCCTCTCACTCATGTAGTTCAAAACTTCGCCGAGCTCCTCCTCTGTCAGATCTTGGAAGGGATAAGCCCTCCTGACGATCTCCAAAATATCATCAACAGTGAGTCTGCCGTATTCGAGGAGTAAGCCTGCTAATTGGTGGGCGAGAACATCAAGGGGCTTGCGGATTATCTTAACCTCCTCTAGCTCTTCCCTGAGGCTACGTTTGACTATGACCAAGGATTCCAGAGCGTCATCCGAGTCCATGGTGATGATTGCCCCCTTCGAGGTCCCGCCCACCCAGTGCCCCGCCCTTCCAACTCTTTGGAGTAGCCTAGTCGCCTGCCTCGGGGAATTGTATTGGACCACAAGATCAATGCTTCCGATATCTATCCCAAGCTCCAAGGATGATGTGCAAACCACGCCCTTAAGCTCTCCCCTCTTGAGGCTGGTCTCCGCCTCGACCCTTGAGGACTTTGCCAGGCTGCCATGATGTATGCTCACCGGCATGTTCATGTCCCAAACCCTGAACCTGCTTGCAAGGATCTCAGCCTCTGACCTCGTGTTTGTGAAGATCAGCGTGGAACGATATCTCTCAACAAGTTCCCTTATCCTCCTCAACCTCGCTGCTACCTCAGGGAAGGTCGCTATCTTCTCTGCCAACCTCACGTCCTCCTCGTCCGCCTCAGGCATATCCACCTCTAACTCCATGTCCTTTGTTACAGGGACCCTCACAATTTCACAGTCTCTTCCCACGCCGACCAAGAACTTGGCGACCTCCTCAGGGGAGCCTATGGTAGCAGAGAGCCCGATTATCTGGGGCTCAGCCGCAGTTATCCTCCTCAGCCTCTCCAGCCCTACAGAGAGCTGGCTACCCCTCTTGTCATTTGTGAGTTCATGCACCTCATCCACTATCACCCACCTAACCTTGGAGAGGTGCCTCCTCAGCCTCTTTCCGGGGAGGATTGCTTGTAGCGTCTCGGGCGTCGTTATCAGAACATCTGGGGGCGCCATCGCCTGCTTTCCCCTTTCCCTCGTCTCCGTATCCCCGTGCCTCACAGCAACCCTTAGATCCAGTCTTCCGCACCACCATTGTAGCCTTTCCATGAGGTCTCTGTTCAACGCCCTCAATGGCGTTATGTAGAGCACCCTTATGCCCCCCCTCCCACCCTCCCTGACAATCTTGTCCAGTATCGGCAAGAACGCTGCCTCCGTCTTGCCTGTCCCAGTGGGCGCAATTATCAGAACGTTCTTTCCTTCCAGTATGGTCGGAATAGCCCTCCTCTGGGGCTCAGTGAACTCTCCAAACCCTCTCTCTGCTAGCAACCTCTGAATCGGCTTGGAGAAGTAAGAAAGAATTTCATCCATAATCCGTCAAAGATGATAAAGAGGAACCTCCTAATATTGATTGATGGGAGCGATTTTCATGGAGGGCGTAAAACAGTCAGTCCGTGTGCCTCTACTCAACATACCTGGAAAAATTCGAAGGGGATCCTTCATAACCAGACCTAATCGTTTTACGGTCTTGTTGGAATATGATGGCAGAACGCTGCCTTGTCACCTTCATGATCCTGGTAGACTCAGCGAACTGCTCCTACCAGGCGCCCCTGTTCTCTTCAGGGAAATTCAAAGCATTGGCAGGAAAACACAGTATGATGTTTTGGCGGTCCGTTCCTTAGGATTATGGGTGATCACGGATTCAAGGATGCCGAATATTCTATTGAAGAGGACTATTGAACTCTCAATTTTGGATTATAAGATTATAGACGAGGAGGTGCGATGTGGTGATTCTAGGATTGACTACCTTCTAGAAAAGGACGGGTTAAGGTTCATCACCGAGGTAAAGGGGTGCACGCTTTGCAGGGAAGGCACTGCACTATTCCCCGATGCGCCTACTTCAAGGGGCAGTCGACAAATTGAGAGAATGTTGGCGTATCCCAGAGCTAGCCCTCTGCTTGTTTTCGTGGTCATGCGACCAGATGCAAATAGCCTACGCCCTAACATGGAAACAGATCCTCTATTCTATCAAACTGTTAAGGAAGGTTCAAGACGCGGGCTTTCAACAATGGCGTTCAAAGTTTCGCTTGAAAATGAGCGGGTCATACACTACAGGGGCAACATTCCGGTAATAATCGATTGAGTTCTTTTTTTATGTTATCTGAAATTTAACGAATACTGAAGCTCATAACAAAAAGTCAACTTCAAGTCAAAAACCCACACGCTTAAAATCTTCCGGATGTGCAGTAATTATCATGGTGCAAATTGGCGTTCTCACCACCTATGATCCCGTTCCGCCTGAGGTTGAGGAGAAGGCCAAGAGGTTGGGTAAGGCGCTAGCCGCCCAAGGCGCTATAGTTATAACAGGCGGAAATGGCGGTCTTATGACCTTGGTGGCGGAAGCTGCAAGAAAGGCTGGTGGCATAACCGTCGGAGTACTAGCCAGAGAGCTTGAGGATATAGGACCAGAACACCCTTGGTTCAACCCTTATAACACTATAAAGATAAAGACGGGTCAGACGTTCACCTCTAGAAGCTCCATTGTGGTCAGAAGCAGCGATGCGGTCGTTGTCGTTGCTGGAGGCGTTGGGACGCTCACCGAGGTATCGATCGCTTACAATTTGAAAAAGCCAATAGTTGTTCTAAAGGGCAGTGGCATGATGGCAGACAAGTTGGCACTAATGTTCCCTGATGGATTCATTGATCATCGACGTATGGTAAAGATGCATTTCGTAGAAAACCCCGAGGAAGCCGCAGAATTGGCAGTAAGCTTGGCAAAAATGATTTAAAATAAACGCTTGCCCTTTCCAACTTTCATTTTGCATCAATTATTCTTACCTGTACGCTGGAACCATTTAGTTCAATAACCTTTTTCCGTTAGGAAATCATACGCCGAAAGGGCTGCAACCGCGCCATCGCCTGCCGCTATTATCGCCTGCTGATAAGGTCTGTCCGTGATGTCGCCTGCGGCGAACACCCCTTCACATGAGGTCCTTTGTCTTCTATCCACAACTATCTGTCCCCACTCATTTGTCCTAACTAAATGTTTAATATAATCAGCCTTGACCTCTCTGCCCACCTCTATGAATACCATGTCAAGCTTCATTTCTGCAATATTTCCTTCTTTGTCTTTCACAGTAATCCCTTCTACCCTTTTGTCCCCTTTGATCTCTGTCACAACGCTATTCATAATGAACTGGACATTCTGATGCCTTTTCACCCTCTCAACAAGTACCTCGTCCGCCCTGAACTTATCTCTCCTGTGGATGATGTAGACCATTTTGGCATAGCGTGACAAAAGCTCTGCGCTCTGGAGAGCTGCATTTCCCCCTCCCACAACAGCGACCTCTCTATTCCTTGCGAACGGGGCATCACAAGTTGCGCAAAAGCTAACACCCCTACCAATGAGCCTTTCCTCACCAGGGACATTTAGCCTCTTGTAGGTGCTCCCGCCCGTCACGATAACAGCCTTTCCTGAAAAGTTCCCCTCACTACTTATGACTTTGAAGATCTCGCCATCCCTTTCGACTCTCTCAACCTCTCCAATTTTCACATCAACGCCAAGTCCCTTTAACTGTCTCTCGAAGATCTCCACCAAAGCCTCCCCCCGCACCCCCTCAAAACCTGGGTAGTTCTCAATAAACCCTGTTAAAAGTACTTGTCCGCCTATGTCCTTGCTTATGACCAAAACATCAAGCATCTTTCTCTTTGTATAAATCGCCGCAGAGACGCCTGCAGGACCGCAACCGACTATTATAACATCATACACTCTGCTTTGTTGGCTTTCGCTCATGACTATCCCTTCCATGTAGTGTATATAGATTTAGAACATCTTAATAATCTAATAGAATAAACTCAATTCATATATATTTAGCACGAAGTTTTTAAATGGGGAAGAATTTTGCGTGAATTCGATCTTATAGTAGTCGGTAGCGGCTCTGGACTGGACGTGGCGGTTGCTGCCTCACAAGCCGGGAAGAGCGTTGCAATAATAGAGAAGGGCCCGCTGGGCGGGACTTGCCTCAACAGGGGATGCATCCCTTCGAAGATGCTGATCCACAGCGCGGATATCATGGAGACTTTGAGGAGTGCGCATAAATTTGGAATTAATGTAAAGGATTTTGAGGTAGACTTCAAGCGGATAGTCTTGCGAGTTAAGGATGAGGTAGATAGGGAGTCCCGTGAAATAGAAAGGAATCTTAGAAGATCAAAAAACCCTGTCCTATACAAGGGAATAGGCAGATTTGTTGACATGAAGACTATCGAAGTTGATGGGGAGAGGCTTCGCGCCGAGAAAATTCTTATCGCCGCCGGAAGCAGACCAGAGGTGCCCAACATACCTGGATTGAAAGAATCCGGATACATAACCAGCGACGAAGCACTCAGGCTTGAGACCCAACCCCGGATCTTAACCATCCTTGGAGGGGGGTACATCGCAGCAGAGCTCGCCCATTTCTTCGGGTCATTGGGCACCGAGATCAATATCGTGCAGAGGAGAAAAGTCCTCTTGCCAAATGAGGACGAATCGATCTCATCCCACTTCACTCATATATTCTCTAAAAAATTCAACGTACTCACAGGGCACGCTCCCGTGAGCGTCTCAAAGAATAACGGAACCTATGAGGTCAAGGTCGAGAATGTTGAGACCAAAGAGCAGCGGTTAATTTATTCGGACCAACTACTCATAGCCGCTGGAAGGACACCAAACTCCGATCTCCTTGATCTAGAAAGGACTGGGGTCAAGACCGATAGCAGGGGTTTTATCGTAGTGGACGAGTATCTGAGAACCAATGTCGACGGCATATTCGCACTGGGGGACATCATTGGGCGATACCAATTCAAGCACGCTGCAAACCTAGAGGCTGAATACGCCTACCACAACATAATTCACCCCGACGCCATGGTTCCTGTTGACTATACCGCAATACCGCACGCGGTCTTCACAAACCCACAAATCGCCGGTGTCGGGAAGACAGAACAACAGCTTAGGTCTGAGGGTGCCGACTACCTGATCGGTTTCTATAGGTATGCTGGAACGGGTATGGGAAAGGCAATCGGGGATGATGAAGGTTTCGTAAAGTTCTTAGTGGACCGTAAATCCGGAAAGATTCTCGGATGCCACATCCTTGGACACGACGCCTCAGTTCTCATACACGAGGTTCTGGTCGCTATGAGGTGCGGGGATGGCACCTTGGAAAACATCAGGAGGGCCGTTCACATCCACCCTGCATTGTCAGAAGTCGTTGATCGAGCTGCTGCGAGCCTCTTTGAGCCGCGTCAGTAGCCGACGAAGTTTTCAGTCCTAATCCTTTCATCTATTACCCCTAGAGATCTCAAGTGTTGAACGCAGTCCTTTACAAGACCTGGAGGTCCAGACACGTAAAAGACCCTCTCCTGGTAATCTTGTATGTGCTCCTTGATCATTTCAGAGTCCACGTGCCCCCTTCTGCCCTTCCAGGAATCTCCTGCACGGGAGAGTGTGTGAACAATCCTGAGGTTGTTGTTATCTTTTGCCAATCGATTCAAATCCTCAAAGAACGGTATGTTGTCCTCTGATCTGTTTCCATAAAGCAATATAATGTTGGACTGGATCCTCCTATGAGTACAATACTTCATCATGCTCATGAGGGGTGTTATTCCTATGCCCCCTGCCAGCATCCCGACTTTTGGATATTCTCCCTTAAAGGTGAAGTTGCCATTGGGTCCATCGATAAAGATCTCATCACCCACGCGAAGTTCTGCCATCACGTTAGAGAACTCGTGCCCAGTAATCCTTTTCGTAACTTCTAAAAAATCCTCTGTGGGACTACTTGAGATGGAGAGGGGCTTCGTCAGGACCTTCCCATTTTTTGGAACAGATACCAAGAGGTACTGCCCAGGTAAGAACTCGAATGCCTGAGGTTTGCTGAACTGAAAACTCATGACATCTTCTGTTCTTTTAAAAACCCTTGATATTGTGACCTTAAACATCAAATCTCACTTCTTTCTTTTACGTCTAGCGCATTCTCATGAAGCTCAAGGTACCCGCTAAAATCATGGTGATCATAAACACCAGCGCTACTCCCAGGTCCATCCAGATCGGAAAATGATTGAGCCCCAATAACGCTCCCCTCATTCCGTCCACTATATATGTTAGTGGATTAACCCTGGTCACAACTAGCAGCCATGCCGGGAGGTTTTCAAGAGGATACAGTGCTCCAGAGAGGAAGAAGAGTGGCATTATCACAAAGCTCTGAATCAAACCGAAACCTTCAAAACTGCTCATCTGCGCCCCTATAGCCAGACCCAAACTCGTAGTGGCGGCAGAGAGGAATAGCAAGAAAAGTATTACCACAATCAGGGAGTAAAGGGTATATTTAATGTTAAAGAACAACCCAATCACGATTAAGAACGACCCCTGCAAGAGCGAATCCGTGCAGCCGCCCATCATCTTACCGGTGAAGAGTGTGATTCTGCTGAGGGGTGCAACCATCACCTCCTTGAAGAAGTCCATCCTTTTGTCCCATACTATGTAGAGCCCAAAGAATATTGATGTAAAAAGCACCGTTAGCATCAAAACCCCCGGAAAAATGAATGTCTGGTAGTCTGCACCGCCGAAAGATATGGTTGAGCCCAACCCTCCACCAAAGGCGATCAGCCAAATAATGGGGTTCACAATCGATGAGACTATCCTAGATCTCTCCCTAAGGAATACCTTCACTTCTCGGTACCATAGCGCGTAAAGCCCTGAAAGCTCACCCATTCTGCCTCACCTGAATTAACTTCTCCTCCCAGCCCTCCGCCGACTCCTCCCTTATTCCTCTTCCAGTCAGTTGCAGAAATACGTCATTAAGTGTCGGCTCCCTCAGCTCCACAAATGAGGCCTCCCCGATATTGCACAGAACCTCTTGTATGTGGGCTCCCACCTCCGAGAGTATTATAACCACATCTCCATCCTTTGCCTCAGCCCTACTCACATAAGGTAGAGTCTTTATCTTTTCTAGGTTGGGCTCCTTTACCTTAGCCCTTATCATGCTCTTGCCCACCCTCATCTTCAGATTTGCTGGTGAGTCGAGCGCCTTTATCCTTCCGTGGTCTATTATGGCGACTCTGTCACAGAGAGCATCAGCCTCCTCCATATAATGAGTCGTAATCAGAATGGTTACGCCCTCTTCCTTTGAGAGCCTCTTTATGTAATCCCATATGTGAGACCTAGTCTGGGGATCCAACCCTAGGGTGGGCTCATCCAAGAATAGAACCCTTGGCTTATGGAGCAAGCCCCTCGCGAGCTCAAGCCTCCTCCTCATGCCACCTGAATAAGTCTTCACGAGATCCTTTGCCCTGTCCTTCAGATCCACAAGTTCCAAGACCTCATTAATTCTCGATTTTCTCACGTCGGATGGAACACCGTACATCATGGCATGTAAGTACAGGTTCTCCCAACCTGTAAGTAACTCGTCGGAGCTCGGAGCCTGAAAGACCATGCCTATTGACTTTCTGACCTTTGCTGGCTGACTAATGATGTCATAGCCATTTATCTTTGCCGTGCCCTCAGTTGGCTTTAGGATCGTAGCGAGCATCGATAAGAGGGTTGTCTTTCCTGCGCCGTTAGGTCCCAATAGCCCAAAGATCTCTCCTTCCTCCACGGAGAGGTCAATATGGTCAACTGCCACCAAGGTTTTGAAGACTTTAGTTATGCCGAAAGTTTCAATTATCATCAAGTATCGCCGACTGGTCTTTAAAAACGAACGGTTATTCATAAACTTATTTTTTGTCTGTGCTGAAATTCATTGGCTTGACTTTTGTGACTCCAGATATTCCACCGTCTTTACATAGGTGGATAGTAAGTCTACAACCAAAGAATCTGCCAGCTTAAGTAGCTCTAACACTTTCTGACTCTTTATTTTGTACAAAGTCCGGCGCCCATCCTCCCTTCTCTCCAGTATCCCTGCCCTATATAACATGTCCAAGTTTTTTGAAGTTGTGGACTGTGACCTGCCGATAAATGGTATAATTTCGCAGACGCACTTCTCGCCATCCCTTAAAAACTCCAAGATCTGGAGGCGAACCGGATCTGCAATTGCCTTGAAAAGATTTGCTCTATGCTCCAAGACGCTCTTATCCATAATTGATTATGGACGCAAAGCAATAGATATACTTTTATATCTAAAAATTGCAATTAATGAATTAATTTTGGGGATCGGCATTGAGCAGCTCAAAATCTGGTCTTCCAATACTGAGCCGGTTTCTGACCCTATGGATCTTCCTTGCAATGATAGTTGGCATTGGTTTGGGTTATGTTTTTCCTGGAGTGGCAGACCTTTTGGGGCAAATGAGTATTGGGACTACCTCCATCCCAATAGCACTCGGATTAATATGGATGATGTACCCTCCTCTGGCCAAAGTCAGATACGAAGAACTTAAAAAGATCGTGACAGCGAAGGGATCAAAGGTCATGCTGACCGAGTCCCTCATACTGAATTATTTAGTTGGACCTTTTCTAATGTTTGTCTTGGCTTGGATCTTTCTTGCACCTTTCCCTGAGTTCAGAAATGGCATAATCCTCGTTGGGCTCGCTAGGTGTATAGCTATGGTTATAGTTTGGAACGACCTCGCTGAAGGTGACAATGAGTGGGCCGCCATACTAGTGGCACTGAACTCTGTTTTTCAGATCGCATTTTACTCAATATACGCTTACTTCTATATCACGTTAGTGAGCTCTTGGATCGGTGGAGCGGGCACGGTGGTCCAAATCTCTCTTATTGACATAGCTACTTCTGTGCTAATATATCTGGGAATACCATTTTTTGGCGGAATGTTCACGCGATTTTACTTCCTAAAGAGCAAAGGCAGGGAATGGTATGATAAAGTGCTAATGCCCAAGCTAGGCCCGACCTCTCTTTTTGCCCTCCTATTCACCATAATAGTTATGTTCTCTCTAAAGGGCGAATACATTGTTACACTACCAATGGATGTTGCAATGATCGCTATGCCACTTCTATTATACTTTGTAATAATGTTCCTTCTATCATTCTTGATCGGTCACCGTTCCGGTCTTGATTACAAACGTGTTACTGCGCTCTCATTTACCGCAGCGAGCAATAACTTTGAGCTCGCAATAGCGGTAGCTGTATCTGTTTTCGGCCTTGCCTCAAAGGAGGCCTTTGCGACGGTGATTGGTCCGCTGATAGAGGTTCCTGTAATGATTTCTTTGGTAAACGTGGCATTTTGGTTTAGAAAGCGACTTTACAAGCTCCAGTTCAAGTGAGCCGTAAGGATTCCCTTTTATAATTAAATCCCCCACGAACATTCAAATATCTGAATATTATGATTATTTAAATAATCTGGTGTGTGCTTAATGTCCTTAGAAATAATATTTACGATTCTGCTGGCTGGCATAAACTCCTTAGTAGATTATGTGGCCTTGCATGTGGTCACGTGCTTGGTGCCAGCCTTCTTAATTGCAGGGGCTATTAACACATTCCTCTCAAAAGACGTCATAATCCGATATCTGGGGTACACAAGGAGCAAACTAGTCTCTTTTCCTCTGGCTGCTGTTTCTAGCCTCGGTCTCGCGGTCTGTTCGTGTACCATAATCCCGATAGCCTCTGGTCTTTACAAGAGGGGGAGTAGCCTCGGACCTGCCTTCATATTTCTTTGGACGGCACCTGCCCTCAACATTCTCGCTATTACATATACTGGTAGTATATTGGGATTAGATTTTGTGATTATGAGGATCATCGGTGCGCTCTCGACATCATTTCTGGTCGGACTAGTAATGATCACAGTCTTTAAGAAGGAGGAGCTCGAAAGGGGCGCAAGGTCTAAATCGGGCTCGGGAAAAGAAACTGCACCTTTAAAGAGCAAGAACGTTTTGGGGCTGATTTTGTTATTATTGGTTCTCTTGTTGGTTCCAAACTATTTAGGCTTGGGTAGATCATATTTAGAAAAATTTTTGATGTTTGTTCTTCTGCTCATACCTGTCTCTATTTACGCATGGCGCACTTTATCTGCCGAGGAGATCAAGGGTTGGCTTCATGAGACCCTGTGGTTTGTCAGGATGATATTTCCCCTGCTGCTCGTTGGAGTTTTTATAGTCGGAGTGATTGGAGCGATCTTACCGGAAGCTTGGGTCAAATCTGCTGTCGGTGGCAATGACCTGCTTTCCACATTCTTAGCTAACATCGTTGGCGCTTTGAGCTATTTCTCAACAATGACGGAAGCACCATTTGTGAAGATGTTGCTTGGGCTGGGTATGGGCAAAGCGCCGGCTTTGGCTCTACTACTTACTGGTCCAGGAATGAGCTTACCAAACATGATCGCTATAATGAGGATTTTTCACCTGAGGAAAGGCATAGTCTACATAATTTCTGTAGTAATTATCTCAACGTTTGTCTCCTTTGCACTTGGAAATCTGTTTTAACTTTTTAATCTTGAGTGTTGTAAGACTCCACAGAATAAGCACTTTTGATAATAAAACAATTGGACTTTCCACACGAATAATTTCAGAAGCTCTCTGCATCATATCGAGAATTCCTCTACTCTTTTAAAACTTCGATTTCATAGGCCGACTCTGATTTTCCCAGAAAATTGACGATCATTAAAACTATTCTTGGCGATATTTATATATTTGAATTTGAACCTAATATGATAATGGTGTTGACATGTCCGAATATTCCATAAAGATATTTGGGGCCGATCCGCCCTGTGCGAGGTGTAAAGCGACAGAGAGAGTGGCTGTAGAGGCGTCCAAGGAGTTGGGGCTGAGCGTAAAGGTGACGCACGTTTCCGCCCTTTCTGACGAGGCAGACAAGTACGACATCCTTTCTACACCTGCCGTGGTGATAAACGACAAAGTTGTATTTTCTGGCAGGGTGCCCTCCAAGGAAGAGTTCAAAAACCTCTTGATCAGGGAACTAGGAATCAAGACTTAAAACTGTAAAATTAATAATTTTTATCTATTTTAAAAATGTTCAATGAGATTTCTATTTTAGAAGAAATCCAAAAATACTCCTTTAAACCATATTATAATTCATGAAAATCCAAAAAGTACCGGGAAATAATAAGAAGCACAAGGTCTTCGTTTACGCCCTCAGCACATGTGCGTGGTGCAAAAAGACAAAACAGTTCCTGAAAGACAAAGACGTAGAGTATGAATACGTGGATGTAGATCTACTCTCAAAAGAGGATTTGGAAAAAGTCAAAAACGAAATTACCAGTCGCGGAGCCCCGCTACAATTCCCTCTAATAATAATTGACGATAAAGTGATGATCACTGGGTTTAGAGAAGATAAAATAAATGGTGCTCTAGCTTGACCTCTCTTGAGGAAGTAAGAAGAAGGGCAGAAGCAGATGCGGAATCTCGAGGCTACAAACTAAACCCTGATCTCTCTTTCCTTAACGACCTGCTTGAGGGTCTAAAGACCAACGAGGAACGATATGGCTATCCTTCCTGCCCTTGCAGGTATGCCACAGGGATCTTTGAGCTTGATAAGGACATTATATGCCCTTGCGATTATAGGGACATTGATGTGGAAGAGTTTGGTGCTTGCTATTGCGGTCTCTTCGTAAGCAAAGAGGTATATGAGGGAAAGAAAAAGCTTCAACCGGTGCCCGAGCGCAGACCCGGCAAACTGATAGAAAGGGCGCTGAGCGGTCGCATAACTCCTGAATATCCTCAGGAAGTTAAGAAGGAAGAGAGAATTACGGAGGTGGTCGGTGGTATGAAATTATGGTATTGTAAGCAATGTGGTTATGTAGTTTTCCGTGAGGAACCTCCCTACATATGCCCCATTTGCAAGGCAAAGCGTGAATTCTTCGCAGAAATCTACCTGTCGGTATCCGCCAAGGGTTAAACTCCCTAAAGTCAGTGGCGCAGGAAAAATTCAAGAGCAATCTTTTAAAACAAATTATCTGCGCTTTTGGCTTTAATATTTCAATAGTTTTTATAATAAAGAGTTTAGAGAGTCTTCTATTTCAAAATATGGTAAAAATGTATGATGCTTGGTATTTTATGGAAGTGTTGGACGGGTTAGTCTCTATCTCTTTCTACTTTGATTTCTATGGTCCCCCAATCCTTATCTACACCCTTTAAACTCATAACAGCCCCTGAGATTGTACCGCCAAGTATCTGGTTAACAAACTCGTTGATGGGTATCTCCTTTCCGTCCACAACCACTCTTACTTTCATAGAATTCTCCCTAAATACGTGTGCTGGTTCTCTATAAGAGCTTTTGCGAGAAAACCTCAAAAGTTCATAATTTGAGCTGGCTTTTCTGATTCGCATCAGTATCACTACTGTATTTGATCCTACTGGTAAACAAAAGCCATTGCGCAATGAGACGATCAGGCTATGTAGCTGGGTCTCACAGTCCCTTCTTTGGTTTCAGACGGTTGTGGGATTGTGGGAAGCGGTAAAGGGGGTGGTATGTTGAGGGATCTGGCGAGTATGACCCCCTCAATGAACGATACGTTCGCAATAGTCTGTAATAGCGGCGATGGGAGCACCCTCCTACTTTCGAAGGACTTCTTGATCTCCTCCAAATCCTTTCTCTCTCCGGTCACCCTTGCTACACCCTTTATCGTCAAAGTCGCAACCGCGGGGTTGTAGTTCACATTAAATATAAAACTACACTCGAGGCTATCGTCGACCGGAGTAAGCTTCACAACACTTATGTTAGTAGTAATCTGAATATTGCTAGCTCCTCCAGCTTCTATAAGCTTCTCTCCGGAAATATGGCTTAAGTTTATGGTTATGTTTATGTTCAACATCCGCACCTTCCTTCATAAAATACCGGTCGATTTTGATAAACCTGTCTATGCGTATATCCTCTTTTTAGCCTTTACCTCATGTCTACCTCCGCCACTACTTCTTTCTCCTCCATCCATACCTCTCAACATCATAAAATGGGAACTCTGAGACTACACCCTCCTCATCGCGCCCCCTGATCCTAATTGTTACTTTATCTCCCACCCTTACACTTACGGGTAAATATGCCATAGCTATCCCGCAATTTATGGTTGGGGAATAAGTCCCGCTCGTTACGAAGCCAACCTCCTTACCATCCGAATAAACCTTGTATCCCTCTCTCGGTATTCCCTTCCCCGTCATTTTTATTCCCATTCTCTTTCTACTAATGTTGTCCTTAAGTCTCTCCAGAGCTGCCTTTCCAATAAAATCTTCCTTTTGAAGTTTCACAGCAAACTCAAGCCCTGCCTCGAAGGGATTAATATCCTCGTTTATCTCGTGCCCGTACAGCGGCAGCCCTGCCTCGATCCTAAGGACATCCCTGGCACCTAGTCCTGCAGGACTGGCGCCCAACGAGATAAGGTTCCTCCAGATGTCCTCCGCCATCTCAGTGTCTTCCGAAATCAACTCGAACCCGTCCTCGCCTGTATATCCCGTCCTGGTTATGAGGCATTTTGCCGCCTTAACATACCCCTCTGTGCCCCTGAACCTCTTCACCGCGTCCAACTTTCTATCGCATATCTGCTGCAAAATCCTCTCCGCCTGAGGTCCTTGAAGTGCGAGCATAAAACTTTTGTCCGATATGTCCTTTATTTCTACGTCAAAACTCTTGGAGTTTTCCTCGACCCAAGCTAGGTTCTTACCCCTGTTTGCAGCATTCCAAACCACCAAAAACGAGTCTTCACCCCTTCTTACCACTATAATGTCATCTTTGATACCCCCATTTTCGTTAAGGATCAGTGCATACCTCGCTTGGTTTATTTCCAATTTGGATATTTCATTGGAAGTGATTAAGTCCAAAAAAGAGCCCGCGCCCTTTCCCGAGAAGATGACCCTGCCCATGTGGCTTACGTCAAATACTCCCGCTCTCTCCCTGACGCTCATCACTTCTTCGGATATACTCTTGTAAAATAATGGCATATCAAAACCCGCAAACTCAACCATGTGCCCTTCTTCACTATGGACTTTGTGAAGGACTGTTCTTTTTCCCATTTTATCAACTCCAAAGACCTGAAAGTATATCGTTTTTAAAGTGTAAATACCTTTTTGTGAAGCCATTTTATAGAATAATTGATGTCGCCTTCGCAGTCTAGAATTGATGAAAAGGCAGATCAATCAGAAGGCACGCCATAACCGGGCAACTTCAAAAGCTCCTCCCGAAACTCTTTTGATTTGAGGCACCTCAAGAACTCTTTGACTTCCTCTTTTTTCAAACTCTCCGGGGAGACAACAAAATCGTACTCTTCATATCCGATGGGTATGAAATCAAGCCCATAGTTTACTGCAGCACTCATCACGCCGACTCCCATGTCTGCCCTTCCCTGATACACCGCCGCCGCCACAGCAGAATGTGTCTTAGCCTCCCATCTGTATCCCCTGATCTTCTTTATAAAGTCATCAAAATTAATTCCCGCATCACTGCATATCTTTTTCAACATATGGTCTGTCAGGACCCTAGTCCCAGAGCCCCTATTCCTGTTAACAAAGAATATGTCCTCCCTCAAAAGGTCCTCCAAACCTCTTATTGACTTTGGATTGCCCTTCTTTACTATTATTCCTTGGAGGCGCCTGTAACCCTTAATTAGGCTTACTTCTGGAAGACCAAACCTCTTAACAAAATCTTCGTTGTATCTCATGGTCTGAGGGTCAAGCAAGTGGATCCCTGCTATGTCTGCCTCTTTTTTTGCCACCGCGTCCAGACCTCCGAGAGATCCCACATTTACAACCTTAGATCTTATGCATGATTTCTCGAAGAGCATCTCCAACAGGAGATCGAGCCCAGGGCAGTTGCTACCAATTATGACAAGATCTGCCAGGTCCTCTTCATCTTTGAACAAATTGACTTGAACCTCTTTACCTTCTTCCAGAAATTCTACATCCTCGGGGACGACGATATATCCGTCAGCCTTTGCGAGAGTCCCGATGGCACCCGAACTAGCGAAGATCGGGTGGGCTATCTTGGACGTTCCTTTCTTCATAATATGTACCGGGAGGAACCATCTCCTCCCCTTTGCAGCATTGACCCTCTCAGATAGTTTTGCCGATATTTTTGCATTCCCTCTTCTTCTTACAGAAGAGACGTGCTCTAAATAAGGCCCCACAATTTCGTTGAAGATCATTAATGCCGATACGGGATAGCCCGGAAGCCCGAAAACAGGCTTTCCTTGGTGCAGTGCTACAACGGTCGGCTTTCCTGGTTTTACGTTTAGGCCGTGGACAATGATGCCTTGGTCACAAATGTCTTCAAGAACCCGATAAACAATATCCCCGATGCCTGCAGAGGTTCCTCCTGAGACGATGACCGCGTCACTAATCCCTAACCCCTCAATTATTCGGTCTTTTATATCTCTGTAATCGTCCTTGGCTCTGCCCAGATCGACGCATTCTGCCCCTTCCTCCTTAAGGGCGGCGGCTATCGAGGGCGCATTGGCGTCGTAAATCTTTCCGAACTCAAGGCTTTCGCCCTGCCCCACAAGTTCGTTCCCCGTGGACAGCAGTCCGACCTTCGGTCGCCTCAACACCTCGACCTCTTCAAGACCTATTGCAGCGAGCAAACCGATCTCTCTTCTGCCCAATACAGTTCCCTTCCTGAGAACCAACTCTCCCATTTGAATGTCCGAACCTGCAGATGCCACATTCTCTCCGGGCGTGGTTCCCCTAAAGATCTGAACATGGTCGTCAACCTTTTTGGTGTACTCGACCATCACCACCGAGTCTGCCCCTTTTGGCATTGGTGCGCCGGTGGCTATCTCGACACACTCGCCACTACCGATCTCTTTCAATATATTATCGCCTGCGTCTATTCTGCCTACAACCCTCAACCCGACTGGTCTTTGCTCCGAAGCCCCCTCCAGATCCGAAGAACACACCGCAAACCCGTCCATCTCCGCCCTGTCGAAAGGAGGCAGATCTACCCTCGAAATTATAAAGCTTGCCAGAACCCTTCCACAGGCATCCGAGATTTTAACGGTTTCTGTCCCCAAGTCCTTCTTGACTCTGCTGAGAATCCTTTGTTTAGCCTCTTCGATACTCATCAGTCGGTGGAATATCCTTCTCACTGGAACCCCTCCCTGAGCAGTTCTACCTCTACCTCAGATCCCTCCTCGATACCTTCAAGATCCTCCGTGATTACCACAAGCCCGTCAGCCTTCGTTATAGAAGAGAGGAGTCCTGAGCCAGTGATGGCTATGGGCTCTGCGAACACCCTTCCTTCCCTTTCAA
Source organism: Thermoproteota archaeon (assembly GCA_029887795.1). GTDB lineage: Archaea > Thermoproteota > Methanomethylicia > Methanomethylicales > Methanomethylicaceae > WYZ-LMO10. Next base: position 9,573 of record JARXPE010000001.1, on the reverse strand, counting down.
CCAGCGTCACCCTCAAGAAGTGCCTCACACCTGGCGTACTTGCTATCCTCCTTGCCATGATCGCCCTGACTTTCTCTCTCTTAGGGTGCCTCTTTCCCGTCCAATTGTATAATACGGGCATGGCTATATTCTCAAAACCGATAAATGCTGAGACTGGGTAGCCTGGCAACATCACTACTGGAACTTCATTAACAATCCCGAACCCTGTGGGCTTGCCAGGCTTAACCGAGAGCCCATGGAAAGCCAAGAAAAACTTCCTCTTCACAACCTCTGGAACTAGATCTTTGCCACCCATCGAGGTTCCACCAATTGTTATGATCATATCTGCTAATTTCGACAAAGCTATCAGCTCGTCTGAAATCCGATTAAAATCGTCTGGTACAATGCCTCTGTCTATGACCTCGCATCCGATCTCCTTCAAAGCCGCAACAATCATTGGTCTTGTCGAGTCTACGATCTTACCAGAGACCTTTTTTGCATCCTCAACCTCTATCAATTCTTCCCCTGTTGAGAGGATGGCCACCTTTGGCTTTCTCCTCACAACCACTTTCTCCTCCCCTACGGATGCCAAGACTCCGATGTGCCACGGTCTCAAAAGCTCGCCCTTGCGGATGATAATATCTCCTGCCTTAATGTCCTCCCCTTTGAGGGATACATTGGCAAACTTGGGGACTGCCCTCTTGACTTTTACATACTCTCCTTCAATTTCACAATCCTCTAACATCACCACTACATCTGCACCTTTTGGCATGGGCGCCCCCGTGTAAACTTCGTAGCACTCCCCTTCACCAACCTCACCCGCAAACGATCCCGCCTCGATCGTTCCTTTAAGTCTAAAGAAAGCTGGGTTGGAAGGAGTCGCGCTGAAGGTTTCTTGGGACCTCACCGCAAAACCATCTACGGCTGACCTGTCGTAAGGCGGCACGTCGATCTTGGATACCACGTCCTCCTCTAATATCCTACCACACGCCTCTTTGGAAGGTACTACCTCAGACCCCAAATTCTTCGATCCGCAGAACTTCATAACCAATTCAAGTGCCTCGTTTACTTTTTTCAGCCCTTCAAAACCCCTCTTTCTTGAAAGGAATGCCATCCCAACTCAACCTATCATATAAGCAGACTCCTTGTTTTTAAAACATTCAGTAGGAGAAATACCAGGAATGCATCATTTTGACAATTTTTATCCATAATATTAACATCAAAATTTATAGCAAAAGCTTAATACCATCTACAATCAATCCATACGCACTACAGGAGGCCGAAACTTGTCCGGACAACCTGATGAAATTGTTGAGTTAGTAGCAAAATATACCTACGGCACATGGCGTGCCCAAAAAGCCTGGAAGAAACCGCCCCACATAGTAGATGCTGAAGGTGTATACTTTACGGATGTTACCGGGAGGAAACTGCTGGACTTTTCCTCGCAACTAATGTGCTCCAACCTTGGTCACAAGAACAAGGCCGTCATAGATGCCATAATAGAGCAGGCAAAGAAGATACCCTATATATCCCCTGCCTACGCCCTTGAAGTAAGGGCAAAAGTGAGCCAAGCACTAGTTGAGGTATTGCCACAGGGGCTCGAAAAGATATTCTATTCGACATCTGGCACTGAGGCTAATGAGGCTGCCCTGAAGATAGTGATGATGTACCAGAAGCCGAGGGGCGCATACAAAATTATCTCTAGATACCACTCCTACCATGGATCGACAATGGGATCTGTCGCCTGCACGGGCGATCCAAGAAGATGGTTCATAGAGCCGACTGGCAAGATCTCGAGCGTAATATTCGCGCCTGACTGTTACTGCTACAGGTGCCCATTTAAACAGGAGTATCCCGACTGCGGCATAACTTGTGCTGAGTATGTTGACTATATGATAAAGAACGAGGCGAACGTTGCCGGAATTATAGTTGAACCTGTTGTTGGAACGAACGGGGTATTGGTTCCAGTTAAGGAGTACCTACCGAGGCTAAAGCAGATTGCAGAGGAGAATAATGTAATATTTATCGCTGATGAGGTTATGTCTGGTTGGGGCAGAACTGGGACTTGGTTCGCCGTCGAAAACTGGGGAGTTAAGCCCGACATACTAACCACTGCTAAAGGTAGCACCGGGGCTTACACGCCGCTGGGCATTACTGCAACAACGAAGAAGATTGCCGATTACTTTGAGGAGAACTACTTCGCACACGGTCACACTTACGAAGCACACCCACTGGCAATGGCGCCCGTCGTAGCCGCAATCAATGAGTACAAGCGACTTAACCTCTTCGAGAATGCCAAAACTATGGGGGCTTACCTTGGTAAGAGGCTCAATGAACTCAAGGATAGGCATGTCTCGGTCGGCGACGTGAGAGGGATTGGTCTATTCTGGGCTTTGGAGATCGTGAAGAACAGGAAGACGAAGAAGCCATTCAACACACGTGCAGATAAAGCAGCAGGGCTTCCACTGATGGTCGACAAGGTTGCGGCAGAACTCAATAAGCGCGGGGTATCCATATCTTCTTGGATAAGCCACTTCGTAATTGCGCCACCGCTCATAATCAATAAAGAGCAGATCGACTTTGCGATAGATGCCTTCGACGAGGCACTGAAGATCGCTGACGCAGAAGTGGAGAAGTGAGGGTCCCCTCACACCCCTGGTTGATCACTTAAAAATCCTTTCTACTCTTCCTTTCATATTTCCATTTTTTTGTTTTATTGCCATTTTTGTTTAATATAAAATTTGATTAAAAAAGCGCTTACTATTTCTTATTTTACTTAGGTCCCTTGAGCTTTCGTTACCCTAACGTCGTTTGCTACCATCGCCGGAAGGTATGCGGGTGTTCTGACTTCCCACCACCTCACCCACTTTCGCTCTTTACAAACCGCGCTTATTGAACTGAAGAGCCTTACAATGTTGTCACTGATCCTTACGCCTTTGAGCGCTCCTTTCAACTCACCATTCTCAATTAAGAATACGCCGTCTCTGCATATTGTGGAGAAGTCCCCTGTGCTGTAATTCTGGAACCTTGTGTACCAATTGCTCACTATGTACAAGCCGTTTTTAATTTCCTCAAGGGCATCTTCGAATCCAATACTTCCTTTTTCGATCACCAAATTCCAAGGTGATGGCATTATCCATCCTGCGTTTCCAGTACTCTCTGTCTTGAATTTTAAAGCGGTCTTGACATTGTGAAGGTACCCCTTAACCGTTCCTTTCTCCACGATTATATTCTTCCTAGTCTTTATGCCCTCATCATCAAACGTTCTTGAAGAGAGCCCCTCCTCGCATGATCCGTCGTCAATCACCGTAAGATCCTCGGAGAAGATCCTTTCCCCGATCTTCCCTGCCAGACAGGATAGTCCCGCATCGACAGAGAATGCGGAGGCCGACTCTCCCAAGTGTTCTATAAGATTAGCCGCTATTATTGGTCCTAACAGGATTTGGTATTTGCCCTCACTCCAACTTATGAAATTCGCCCCCTTCCTGACTATCAATCCCGCCTCCCTTCCTGCACCCTCAGCATCAATGAACTTTATGGACGTTGCACAAGACAGCCCCTGGCCCGAGGCCTCTCCCTTGAAGGCTCTGACATTCAGCTCATAAGACGGTCTTTCGTCGTACCCTTCTGCCCCTTTGCTGCTCAATATGCAGCGCCTTGTTATATCCCCAGTAAATGCTCCTGAAACCCTCTCGGCCCCCTCTTTAAGGGCAGCATCGATGGCATCATTTGCGCTTTCACTCATCCTATCGGGGTCTATCTCTTCACCCGCAGCCCTTTCGGCGTACTTATTGCCTTCAGGTATGGGCACAAACTCTTTATCCTCCGGCACGAGTTTTGCCTCAGCCAAAGCCCTCTCAACACTCGATTTAACCGCGCCCTCAGAGAGGCCCTCAATTCTTCCTATCACCCTCCTTCTGCCAAATGTACACAAAAAATCCACACCGATGATAGACCAACTCTGAACTACCGTTATCTTGTTGTTTGCGAACCTTATCATAGTCCTATCTCTGTGCACAGGGATGACTATGCCTCCATCAGCCCCTTTCTTAAGGAGGGCACCCAATACCTCCTCGCCAATTGAGAAGAGTTTCTCTTTCATCAGAATCCCCTTTGTTTCTGGTGTTTTTGTTGAAATTTGTTTTAACCTATCTGGAGTTATCGATTAAAATCTTCTTAGGGTGAAACTGCTTATAAGCTTGGTTTTCAGTGAAATAAGTTAAGCAATTTCAAGATCCACGTTCGGATGGGTGGTCTGATGCGAATAACCGTCTCAGTTCCCGGCAAAGTCACTTTACTGGGCGAGCATGCAGTAGTCTATGGAAAGCCTGCACTTGTATCCGCCATCAACAGGAGGATTTACGTGACGGCAGAGAGGAGGAGCGACTCCTCTATAAAGGTCTCATCGCCTGACTTGAAACTTCAAGGGCTAACATTAAAAATAAACAGGAGTCTTGGCGATTTCGAGTTTGAGGCGGGGGAGAGGAAATCCCAAATCCTAGAACCTCTGCGCTACATACTTAAGGCTATAGAGGTTGCCTCTGAGAACTACGACAAAAAATCAGGCGCAAATATCTTTATTCAATCAGAAATGCCGATCGGAGCCGGTCTGGGAACATCAGCCGCAATCTCTGTCGGAACGGTTGCAGCATACTCGGCACTCCTTGGACATGATATAGTTCTCGACGAAATCGCGAGGATGGGTCACGCCACCGAGGTTGCCGTTCAGGGGATCGCGAGCCCGATGGATACGGCAATCACCACCTACGGCGGCACCCTATATATTAAGCCCGAAGGCACCAAGCCCCTTATGGAGCGCATAGAGATCCCATGCGACTTTACATCCGTTCTGGGGTACACTCAAAGGGAGGAGACAACCTCCCAGATACTGAAAAAAGTGAGGGCTGCAAAGGATCGAAACCCCGAAGTGGTGGGTCTGATAATGGATGCCATAGGTCTGCTGGTGGAGGAGGCCCGGTCCTGTATTAAAAAAGGAGACCCGGCCTCGTTTGGGGCACTGATGAACATCAACCATGGGCTACTGGACTCTTTGGGAGTCTCTACAAAGGCACTAAATGACATGGTTTACGCATCGAGAAGCGCTGGCGCTTTGGGGTCAAAGATGACCGGGGCGGGTGGTGGCGGTTGTATCTTGGCTCTCTGCCCTGATAGGGTGAAGGAAGTCTCGCTCGCAATTAGGTTAGCTGGGGGTATGCCTTTTGACGTGTCCCTTTCAAGCCCTGGACTAAGGGTAGAGAATTCTTAATGAATGGTCTCTAGAGGCTTGTCCTTTTAATTGTTTTTCCAAAATTTGCATTCCTCTAAAACCCTTCTTCAAGAGCCCTCTCTATATTTCGCGCTATGCTTTTTGAAAGTTCTTTATAGTAGTCCGTCTCTTGGGTCCGTCCCCAATCGATGCCAGGGCACTCTTTTGCTACAAGAATGTACCGCTCGGTGACCAGAAAAGGGTGCCTTCTGCAGGTGTCTGGTCTGTAGTCATAAACGGCACAAGAATTCCCGTCTAGAAATACACAATGACCATTAACCATCAATATTTTATAATCCGCCCCTGTCAGTCTCTTCTCAAGTTTTGAAGTCTTCACGAAAAACTCATTTTTTACATGGGGTTTGAGTCTGGAGATGTCTTGGTCTGTAAGTACCACGACTTTACCTTTACAGCATCTTGCACATCTCCTGCAGGAGAAACCTGGTAGCGCGCTAACAGGCTCCATTCCGAAAGATAACACTTTGCCTTTGACCCTCATAGGACTCTTCAGTTTTCAATACCCTTATAAATATAAATCTACCAGTAACGCTTATATTGTGGATGGATTATCTGTCCAAATGGTGAGGAGATTTTGAAGATCAACATATGGGCTATTGCCTCAATCATATTTCTGGTCTGGGCGGTAGGCGCCACCGTCGCAACCTCGAACTACTACATGCTTTCGCAGAGGCAGCAAACCACAATAGAGAACCTCCAATCCATTGTCTCAAACGTTGCAATTAAAGTGAACCTCGCTGTTAGCTATGGCAACGGGACAGTTACGTGGTACAACGACACGTACTTGCCAATAGGCTGGACCCTTTTTAACGCCACAGCAAAGCTCTGCAATGTAAGATTCACAGTATATCCCTCAATGGGAATTTGGATAAATTCCATAAATGGTGTTTCAGAGGATCCTGCAGCAAACAAATACTGGATCTGGTATACGTGGACTTCCAACGGGTGGAGCATGGGCCCTGTGGGTGCAGACCAATACATGCTGAAGAACGGCGAGACTATAAAGTGGGAACTAACGAAGTTCTAGAAGTAGGTGCTTAGCCTTCATTTTCATTTTTATTTTATTTTTATTTTTCTCTTCTATATCCGTTATATTAAGCTCTCAGCAAAAACCCATTTTTCTTCAACATGCTAACTATCGTCACTATGAGTATTACAGTGGTCGCCTCCGTGATCGGTCCGACACCGTAAAGGTAACCCCCCGCCGCCGGCAAGAACAGGCCGACTATCCCGATGATCAAGGCACTTAACCAGTCAAAACCCATAATGACCAATAGTGCCCAAGAGTTTGTGATATCAAAAGCCAAAAGCATTATGTAGGCGCCGACTGCAAGCCCTAGTCTTCCTATCTGTTTAACACCACTCCTTCCCCATATAAGACCACTCAAAAAACCAAACCCAGCCATGAGAATTGAGTTTACGGCAGTCCAAGGTCCAGGCAGCCCAATCATAATGTCAGACAGAACATAGGAAGAGAATCCTATCACCGCTCCAGAAGAAGGTCCTAAAAGTGCGCCACCGATTATGGTGAATACCGCGGGAAAGTTTACGAATTGAATAGAGCCGAAGAGTGTGTACTTGATCAACCTTAACGATACCGCTAGGGCGATCACCATGGCCGTATATGTTACCGTCTTTACCCTTGGCAGCCTTTCTTCCATATGCGGTACCATATGGATAGTCTATCCATCCAACTAAAAAACTTTTGGTTCCCCCACACCATATATCCATAAAGATGTTCTACCAAGGCAGAAATTTATAAGACTGGTAAATATTTAGCACTTCAAGAGGCGTTATCATTGGTCAATAAGGATGCTGTTTTGGAGGCTTTGAAGGGCGTAGTGGATCCCGAACTAGGCATGGACATAGTCACTGCTAACATGGTCCGTGACGTAAAGGTAGAGGGGAGCGACGTAAAGATTGTAATGGCCCTCACTTCAGACTCGTGCCCGCTTGCTAGTAGGTTAAAGGAGGAGGCCGAGGTCGCCGTAAAGAACATTGAGGGTGTAGGTAAGGTAGAGCTGGAGCTGACTACCATGAACGAAGACGAGTTGAGGTCCCTCTCCGCCAAGATAAAGGCTAGGAGCGCACACCTCCTCGAGAAGCTACCAAAGAGGGGGATTAAGAAGATCATTGCTATAGTCTCTGGGAAGGGTGGGGTCGGAAAATCCTCGGTGACCGCCCTCATAGCGGCAACCCTCTCCAGGAAAGGTATGAGGGTTGGAATCTTGGACGCCGACATAACTGGTCCAAGCATCCCAAAGATCTTCGGCGTGAATACCCCGCCGTTCGTGCTGGAGGGTAAGATAGTGCCGCCGGCATCGAAGAGCGGCATCAAGATAATTTCAATGAACCTTATCACTGGTCGGCAAGAGGCCCCAGTAATCTGGAGGGGTCCGCTTGTGAGCAGCGCCATAAGGCAGTTCTATGTTGACGTGGACTGGGGGGAACTCGATTACCTACTAGTTGATCTGCCTCCCGGGACGAGCGACGCTCAGCTAACAGTGATGCAGATCCTTCCACTAGACGGTGTAGTTGTAGTGACCTCGCCGCAAGAACTAGCTAACCTCATCGTTTCAAAGGCGATCAATATGTCCACAATGCTCGGCGTCCCCATCTTGGGTATCGTAGAGAACATGTCTTATGTCATATGCCCGAAATGTGGTGAGCGGATAAACCTCTTCGGCGAACCGAGAGGGCGGATGCTTGCGGAGAAGATCAATACTAAATTCTTGGGCTCGATCCCGATAGATCCTGAACTCTCTGCAGCGTGCGATAATGGAAATATCGAAGACTATTCAAACGCCACTGTGCAAGCGATTGCCGAAAGAATCACGGATTCCCTATGAGCTGATAACCCTTGAACGAAGCCTGCACGAGTAAGGAAGAGATTACACAATCAGATATAGAGATGGTGCCTGCAATCTTCAAGGACATTGAAGGCATAGCTACGGTTTTGAGGGAGAGCTTTCCTGGCAAGGCGAAGTACTACAAAATCCGTAGTTGGGAGCACGAATCTAAAAAGATCCTAAGGTCGGACAAGGGGTGGATCACCTTCATTGCTGTCCACCAAGGTGAAATCGTTGGGGTTATTGCCGCCAGGCACTTAAAGACCATCAATCCGACCGTAAGAATAGAGTGGATAGCCGTGGCAAAATCCTTTAGGCAGAGGGGTATTGGAAAGGCTCTCTTTGACCACTTGACAAAATGGATCACCACGACATTCTTTGACCAACAAGTCAGAATAACCCTAAGGGCAAGAACCGACGTCCAGAGCTTTTATAGAAAGCTTGGACTGCGATGTTACGGAAGGGGCTGGATGAAAAAGAGAATCGGAGGACAGAATGACGAACAGACTCAGTCCGAGAAATATCGAAAAGGGAAGTAAAAACATAGGCAGGAACTTTCCAAATGGAGGATTTGGAGCTATACCCTTGGACCAAAGTGGCGCCGACCCTGGGAGTCATATTCATTAGCCCCGCCCTACTCACGGTTGGGGCAACTATAGGGACGATCTTACCAGTAACAATGGCATTTGCCGTTGCGATTATCGCGGGCTTGACTTTCTCGTTTATAATCTATTTACATGGTGGTGTTGGTTCAAGGGAGCACAAGCCATTCCTTAAGATCATGGAAGCGTCATTAGGTGATAAAGGATCTAGATTTTTCGCATCGCCCTTAATAACAATAACTCAGATCGGGTGGTTCTCCGTCCTCATAACTTTGGGCGGGGAGGCTCTCTCAAACCTGACACCCTTGCCAAATATCTTTTCCATAACTCTATTTGGGGCATTAGTGGCCAGCGTGACGTACTTTGGCTTTAGCCACCTATCAAAGTTCACCAAGGTTACTGCGTTGGTCACTGGAGCATTTGCATTATGGTCTTTGTACGCTATCCTGATAAATGATTCAATCCAGCCCAAAGCTACGACGGGGGACTTTGCTTATGCTTTAGCGCTTGCCGTTGGCGGCGCAATGTCTATTTCTACAGTCTCGCCTGATTTTGTCAAGGGCGCCCGCTCAATCAAAGATCTTAAAATCACCTCATTTGTAGTAGTCCTTCCCGTGGTTGTTTTTTCATTAATATCTGGGAGTATTATCGGAAACTACAGCCTAATTCCCAACCCAGTACAAGCTCTCACAGTCATAGGGCTTCCACTCATCGCCAATCTCCTCTTACTATGGGGTAGTACCGCCGCCGCGTCGTCTCTCTATCCGCCCTCGATTGCCCTATCAACACTAACTGGAGTCAATAGGAAAAAAGCTACTGTATTGGCTGCATTTTCAGGCTTATTTATCGCAAACATGGG